>CAYVBQ010000023.1:0-59525 GCA_964449775.1 uncultured Melioribacter sp.
CTGATAAAAAACTGTCAAAACATTATGTTGCATAACTATATTGTTGCTACACTAGATAACAAAACAATCTTTTTTGTGAGCATGTTAGCTATATTTTCCGCAACATTAGTGTTGGCGCAGAAGAAAGAAAGCAAGATTAAAAAAGAATTTATTCCCTCCGCAGAGAAAATAATCGGGCTGGAATTCACAGATACGGAGCGCGATTCAATGCAGGATGCGCTTAATGATCAACTGGACAACTACGAGAACATTCACAAAATTCATCTTGAGAACAGCATCCCACCTGCTATTCTTTTCAATCCTATTCCGGTAGGATTCAAGTTCGAACAAAAACAAAAACCGCTAAAGTTTAGCGACTACTCTAATGTAAAAATGCCTTCTAAGATTGAAGACCTCACTTTTTATTCAATCGGCGAACTTGCGCAGCTCATAAAGACAAAAAAAGTAACATCAACCCAGCTTACAAAAATGTATATCGAGCGATTGAAAAAGTATGGTCCTGAACTTCACTGCGTTGTAACCCTCACCGAAGAACGCGCGATGAGACAGGCAAAAATTGCCGATGATGAAATTGCAAAAGGTAAATACCGCGGAATGCTTCACGGAATTCCGTTCGGCGTAAAAGATTTACTGACTTCAAAAGGATACAATACAACATGGGGTGCCGCCCCTTACAAGGATCAATTAATAAATGAAGATGCAACTGTTATAAAAAAATTAGAAGACGCTGGTGCGGTTTTATGCGCAAAGCTTTCAATGGGTGAACTTGCAATGGACGACGTTTGGTTCGGCGGGATGACACGCAATCCATGGGACACTACAAAAGGATCAAGCGGTTCTTCTGCGGGTTCGGCATCTTCGGTTTCGGCGGGATTGCTTCCATTTGCCATTGGCACTGAAACTTGGGGCTCAATTGTTTCGCCATCAACAATTTGTGGTGTTACAGGTTTGCGACCAACCTACGGTCGTGTAAGCCGAACAGGCGCTATGGCGTTGAGCTGGTCGATGGATAAAATCGGTCCAATATGCCGTAACGCAGAAGATCTTGCAATTGTATTCAACGCTATTTACGGTAACGATGGAATAGACCCGACTCTTTATGATGCACCGTTTAACTATCAAACGAAAATTGATTTGAAGAAATTAAAGATTGGTTACTTAAAAAATGATTTTGCGAAAAAATATTCTTTCCATCAAAATGATTCTCTTGCTTTAAAGAAACTTGAAGAACTTGGCGCTAATCTTATTCCTATTGATCTGCCGGATATTGCAACTAACGATATCGCAATAATACTAACGGCAGAAGCCGGCGCCGCATTTGATGAACTAACACGTACAAACAAAGATGATATGCTTGCGCGCCAATTCACAGGAGCGTGGCCGAATATTTTTCGTGCGTCGCGCTTTATTCCGGCAGTTGAATATATCAACGCAAACAGAATCCGTTATACGTTGATCCAAGAAATGCAAAAACTGATGGAGAAAGTTGATATATACATCGCGCCGTCATGGGAAGGAAATAATTTACTGCTGACAAATCTCACTGGTAATCCTTGCGTTGTAGTTCCAACCGGCTTCAATGATAAGGGAGAACTTACAAGCATAACCTTTATGGGGCGTCTGTTTGATGAAGGGAAAGTAATAGCCGTTGCGAAAGCATTTCAAGATGCGACCGATTATCATAAAAAACATCCGCAGTTATAGCTTGCTTAAAGTGTAGAGACTTGATTAAGTGAAAAGACTTGATAAATCAAGTCTCTACACTTAATTTGAATATAGAATATTTCCTATCTCTCTAAATCATTACCACGGAAGGTGAAATATGAAAGTCTTAGGATCGTACGAGCGCGCTCGCATCTACATCGACAAACACTATCAAGAATCAGACGAAGCAAAATTTCACAAACGCAAAATGAATCCCGGACCGATAATCACAATTTCACGTGAGACAGGTATTGGTGCCACGACAATTTGCGAGAACTTAACAGAGTATTTCAACAGATACGCTATTACAGGTTACAGGGATTGGACATTTTTCGATCGTGATCTAATCGAAAAGATTATGGAAGACCATAATCTTCCTGATCACTTTAGAAAATTTTTATCTGAAGAAAAGCCGACTACAATCGATTCATGGTTCGGAGAAATTTTGGGAATATCTCCTTCAAATATTTCTTTGCTGCATAAAACTGCTCACACAATTATGAAATTGGCGGAATTTGGAAATACAATTATTGTTGGAAGAGCGTCAAACATTATTTTATTAAATAAACCGAACGCGTTTCATGTTCGTCTGGTTGCACCATTAAATTTCAGAATTGAGAACGCGACAAGGCTTTATAATGTTGATCATAAAGCAGCAGCTGAGTTCATTAAGCATAAAGACGAGGAAAGAAAAAATTACTTTTGGAAATATTTTCACAAAAACATAGACGACCCTTTACTTTATCATTCAGTAATTAATACTAACCTTCTTGCGTTCGAAGAGATAGCTGAAATGATAGGGCATTGTGTCATCAGAAAATTTCCTAAATTCTTCTCGTGCATGATTAAAGAGACGGCAGCCGAATAGCGTTCCGGTTAATGAGATAGTGCCCACTTCGTTAAAAGGTCATATTTTAGTTCGAGCCGCTTTGAGCGGAAAGAACAAAAAAGAGAAATTATTTCGGGAGTTCACTATAACGATTAAGATCACCGGCACGAATGATAATCGCTTATGATTTTTCTTATCGTGCTCTTGTTCTTGTTCTTTTTCAATTACTCATCCCTACAAATATTCGGAGCCATAACATGAAATCAAAAAAACTTTTTCTTCATTCTTTCCTTTTATTGTTTGTATTCATCTTCACAAATTCATACGCACAGCAGGACAAGATTCAAAAAATTGATGAGTTCATCAAAAAGGCAATGACCGATTGGAAAATGCCTGGCTTCTCCCTCGCAATTGTAAAAAACGATTCTGTCATCTTCGCGAAAGGATACGGCGTTAAAGATATTCGTAAAAATGAAATAGTGGACGAGAACACACTATTTGTAATCGCATCATGCAGCAAGGCATTTACAACTGCCTCGCTTGCAACATTGGTAGATGCAGGCAAACTCAAATGGGATGATCCGGTTACAAAATATCTTCCCGATTTCCAGATGTACGATCCTTGGGTAACAAAAGAAATGATGGTTCGCGATCTCGTTACTCATCGAAGCGGATTAGCAACATTCAGCGGAGATTTTTTGTGGTTGAGTTCTACATACGATCAAAAAGAAGTTATCCGACGGGCAAGATTCTTAAAACCAACATCAAGTTTTAGAAGCCGGTACGGATACCAGAATATAATGTTTATAACCGCCGCAGAATTTATCAAAGCTGTAACAGATACTTCATGGGCAGACTATGTACGTGCTCATTTTCTAACTCCGCTGGGAATGAATCACACAAACACCAGTTACTCGCTATTCAACCAAGACGATAATGCCGCTAAAGCTCATTACGAACGCAATGAAGAGATGAAAATTTATAGCGATGTTCAACAAGATAATGCTCACGGGGCTCTTGGTTTAAATTCTAGCGCAATTGAAATGGCGCAATGGATTCGCTTGCAACTTGGAAAAGGGACTTATAATGGACATAAGATTTTCAGTGAACGCCAATCACAGGAGATGTGGTCAAATCAGACAGTATCGGGAAATGGAAATTATGGATTGGGTTGGGGAATTAATTACAGGAATGGTAAAAAGACTCTCAGTCACGGCGGAGGTATGCCCGGGATGATCTCTCAAGTAACTATTGTTCCAGAAGAAAAATTTGGATTTGTTTTGTTGAGCAACTTGGAAGTTGGAATGGTGGGTGCAGTTAACAATTATATTTTTGACATCATGACAAACGTTGAACCGAAAGATTACGAGAAGATGACACTTGAAGGTTACGCAAAACGGCAAGAAGCATTTGACAAAGAGATCAAACGCCGCGAAGAAATCCGCGCAAAAGATTCTAAACCGTCTCTACCATTAGAAAAATATTGCGGAACGTACGAAGATAAAATGTACGGTAAAGCCGAGGTCTCTTTAAAAGATGGTAAGCTATTTCTCCAATTTATTCCAACGCCAACTTTCTGTGGGGAACTCAAACATTATCAATATGATATGTTCCAGATTGATTGGGAAGATGAGTTCTTAACTCGCGGTTACCTAAAATTCGACATGAACTTCAAAGGAGATGTTACGCAGATGACTTTCGAAGTGCCGAACTCACCGGATTTTATCTTTACAGAATTATTATTTGAAAAAATAAAATAAATGAACCTCCTCGCCGCAATCCGCACGTATGCGGAGCTGCGGAGAACTTACCCCGTAGCGATTAGAGCAAATTGTAATGGAACACAAAAATGGTTTTCCGTAGACGGGTTAAATTGTAGAACTCTTGTAATACCAAATCGTCTCAATTGGCAGTAAATTTAACTGTAAGGATGTACAGCCCATGAAAAATAGAAATACTTTTTTCACATTAGCAGTTCTTCTGTTACTCATACAATTTGTTTCATGTTTCGCACAGCAAAAATTTTACGTGAACCTAAACGACCGCAGTGATGATCTATTCAAAGTAACATTAATTCCGGAAAAACTTTCCGAACAGAACAAAATCTATCAGTTTGCTTCGACTGCACCCGGCACCTATCAGATAATGGATATCGGTAGATTCGTGCGTTCATTCAAGGCATATGATTCCAAAGGTACAGAACTCGTAACAAAACAAATTTCTACAAATCAGTGGGAATTGGCTGAACCAACAAAAACCGCTAAAGTGATTTACACCGTGGCTGAAACTTGGGATACTCCCGTGAAAGAGAAACCCGTTTATGCAATGAGTGGCAGCTCAATCGAAGAAGATCATGTTCTAATTAACGGGCAATGTGTGTTTGGATATTTTCATGAGATGAACAAGACACCCGTCAAAATTAAATTGGATTATCCTAATCAGTGGTTAGTTGGAACTTCCCTAAAATTAAATGCCGACGGATTTTATGATGCAGTGGATTACGATTACGTAGTTGATTCACCAATTTTACTCGGCGTTTTAACCAAAGCGACAACTAAAATTGAAAATACCACTATTGATGTACTAACATATTCAAAAACAGGAAAAATAAATTCCGATCAACTTTTGCTTTTACTCGAAGATATAATTAGCGCTACAAGTCAATTTACACAAGGATTGCCGGTTGACCAATACACGTTTCTTTTTCATTTCGAAAATTTCTCTGCGGGTGCGTGGGAACATAATTATAGTTCCTTCTATGTTTTCCAGGAAACCGAACTTAATGACTTCATGGTACAGGAATTAAAATCTGTTGCCGCCCACGAATTTTATCACATTGTAACTCCTTTGAATATTCACAGCGAGTTGGTAGGTAATTTTAATTTTGAAAAACCAATAATGTCTCAGCATATTTGGCTTTATGAAGGGGTCACCGAATGGGCTTCGGACATATTGCAACTTCGCGATTATCTGATGACTCTAGAAGAATATGTAAAACAAGTTAAGGCCAAATTAACAGGTAATGATAATTTCGATCAATCAATTTCTCTAACCGAACTCTCGCTCCATTCAACCGAAAGGCAGGATCAATATCCCAATATTTATCAAAAAGGAGCGCTTGTTGCCGGGCTTCTGGATATTCGTCTGCTTGAACTTTCCAACGGGAAAAAAGGATTACGCGAAGTTATCAATCAACTATATAAAGATTACGGGGCAACCAGAGCTTTTAGCGAAAAAGCTTTTTTTGATGAGTTTACCAACAGAACTTATCCGGAAATTTCCGACTTCATTAACAAATACATAAAAGGGACGGAGAAACTTCCTATTGCGGAGTATTATGGAAAGCTCGGTATAGAGTACAAAGATTTTGCTGGTATTGATAGTACAAGGATTTCACTTGGATTTGGAATAGGAGTGAAAGATGGAAAATTTATAGTTACTCGTGTAGAAAATTTTTCAGATGATGGTATTAAAGCCGGAGATCACATTTTAAAAGTGAATGGCGAAGAGGTTGATCTTCAAAACGCCCAGTCAAAATTTGCATTTATGAGCAAATTGAAAGTTGGTGAATCTTTTAATTTAACCGCACAAAGAGGTGCTGAGCAGAAAGAGCTAAAAGTATCTATGCAGCCACGGTTAATTAAGCATCAATTTAATATTATTGAGAACGCAACGGAAGAACAGCTTACACTTAGGAGTGCGTGGATGAAGAATTTGTAATTTTATTAACTCTGAGTTCCCCTTCTTCACACTAATGAGCAATGTTGTCAACTTAGAGAGAGAAAAAAGATGATAAAAAAAAATAGAACGCGGATTGATTAAGATGGTTATGATTTTTTATGATTTATCATAGCTTAACATAATAATCATAATGATCAGTGTTCTATTAAATATTAAGTTAACAGTATTGCTCTAGTGAGGTGTAGATAAATAATCTCCCTTTCCTTAGAGTTCTTTTTCAATTAGATTTACTTCAGAATAAATAACCGCTAAGGTGATAATATGATCAAAAAGATCTGCTTCATAATTATTATTGCCGTTTTATTTTTAATTTCGAATCTATCATGTTCATCCACATCGGTATTTGATAAAGTCTATCCTACATTAAATGACGGCGTTTACGACAGTGAGTTTCCTTACAGAAATTCTTCAATGCAACTTGAGGAAATAAGCGGGTCAATTAGACTTATAAACAGCATTGCGTTCTATACAAGTTATGTATTTGATCCCTCGAGTAAATTTATAGCAAGTTCGGTTAGTAAAATAAATTTTGATAAAGCCGCAATTGAACAGGTTAATTTTAACCGCTCTGCTTCGGGCACTTCAACATTAATTTTAGAAGATCAAGGAACCGTTGCTCTTCTAACTGTAGCGCATGTTGTATCTTTTCCGGATACGATTATTTCTCACTTTGTAAATCCTGATGGATCTTTTTCACAATACGTTCAGAGCGTATCAATCAAAACTAAGCAAACGAACTATGTTCCCGATCTTCCGGACAATGGAGAAGTAGAAATTCTACTGTTGGATAGAACCCGTGATGTCGCTCTGCTTGGAAGACATTTTCCCCCGGCAAAAACATTCTCGATACCATCCTTCAAATATCCATGGGGAAAATCGAGTGAACTAGAGTGGGGAAGTTTTGTATATGTATTCGGTTTTCCGATGAATTATAAAATGATTTCTAAAGCTATTGTTAGCAGTCCCAACAAAGAGAGGTATTCATTTCTAATTGATGCGGTTTTCAATCGTGGTTACAGCGGAGGAATTGTTCTAGCAATCCGTGACGGTGTACCGAACTTTGAATTGGTTGGATTAGTTCGTTCCGTTCCCGCAGAATACCAATACACACTTCGTCCTTTAACAAAAGAACAAGACTTCGATTTTAATCCAATGTTACCATTTAAGGGAGAAGCTTACGTCGATCGTGAGCAGGTATTAAGGACAGGTATAACAAAGGTTATTGGAATAGAAATAGTGAGAAATTTTATTTTGGATCACAAACAGGAATTGATAGATAAAGGATACGCCTTACGAGATCTCTTTAATGTACCGGATAGACCGCAATTAAAAACTACACATTAACACCCGGCGTTTTATTCAACATACTTTAGTATTCAGTTATTATCTAAAAGCTGAATACTGATTACTGATAGCGTTCACCAAAACAATGCAGTGCCCCGCCGAGCTATGAACAACTCATTTTCCCGCGAGGCGGGGCATTGAGCGACCACAATATTCAAAAGAAGGAGCGTCATTGTTTTGGTTGTTATGTGGCCGTGCAGCGATGTTGACAATGTATACCATTTGCCATATATTAAGTTGTGGACATTCTCTGGGACGAAGCAAAGAACAAGAAGCTCAAAGAAGCACGCGGCATCTCGTTTGAGGATGTCGCCCAGATCATTCTCGACAAGAAGTATCTGGCTGTGCTCGAGAATCCGGTACATCCGGAGCAGATGATCTTCGTTGTGAAGTACAAAGAATATACGTACGTGGTTCCATTCGTCATTGACGCTGACGACAATATCGTGCTCAAGACAGTTTTCCCGAGCAGGAAGTTTCATAAGCTATATGGAGAGAAAAAGCCATGAAAACAAAACTTGATTCGTTCGAGCAGCAGATCGAGACTTCTGCGAGCTCATATCGCCCGCTTTCCAAGAAGAAGAAGCGGAAGGTAGAAGCGATTATTGCTCGGGTACGCAAAAGCCGCACAGTAAACATACGAATTGCAGAGAGCGTCCTGGAAGAACTCAAACGACGATCCCAGCGAGAAGGACTTCCGTACCAGACGTTGATTTCCAGCATTCTTCATAAGTATGTGACCGATCGATTGGTCGACGAAGAAGCCGTCCGTAAATCCCTCCGATTACTGCAGCAATAAGTTTGCTCACCTGGTTGGCCAACCGCACGGCCATGGCACATAACTAATTGCTCGCCCCTATTTCAAAACTTCCTTCACTTCACCCTTTGCTACTTTTTCTAATACGTCGGCGAAGAGATCCATTTCTGAAACAAGGGTATAGACATTAGGAGTAACCCGTACTCCATGAAATTCTTCAAAGACAATTGCAACCGTAAAGATTCTATAATTATTCAAGAGATAACTTGCAAGTTTGCTGACATCAACTCCATCAATTGCAAAATTTACAATTCCCGCCCAGTTAGAATCATTATCAATATCGAGCATGAATTTAACATTATCAAATTTCTTTAGGCGGTTGATCCAATGTTTATGAAGATAGCGAAGCCGTTCAGCTTTTCTTTCTATTCCTATCTGCTCATTGAACGCAAGCGCTTCTGCAATTGCATTGTGATTTGCAGCCGGATGAGTTCCGATCTCCTCGAACTTGCGGATATTATTATTCATCTCTTTCGGCGCAGCCATCAATGGCCATATTTTTTTAATAAGATTTTTCTTCACATACAACATTCCTGTTCCAATAGGGGCATAAGTCCATTTGTGAAGCGATGTACCGAAATAATCGCATTCAAGATCAGAAAGTTTGTATGGAAAATGATTGAACGAATGAGCGCCGTCAACAATCACTTCAATTCCCTTTTCATGTGCCATGCGGCATACATCCCGCACCGGAAGTATTTGCCCGGTAAGAAAACAAACGTGACTGATTAAAATGATTTTTGTGTTCGGTGTAATTCCTTTTTCAAGTGCTTCAACATAATCGTTTTTATTCATCAATGGAGCCGGATATTTTACTTTATTAATCTTCACACCTAAACGCCGCTCCATCTGATTAAATGTTGTAAGCATGCGAGGATAGTCTTGTGTGGTAGTTAAAATTTCATCCCCGGCTTTGAAGTCAAATCCTTGCTGAACATTTTGAAGAGATTCACTATCATTGCGCGTTATTGCTATCTCCTCTTTATCGCATCCAAAAACGTTCGCAAGTTTTTCACGCACAGTTTCAATTTTGGGTTCTAAATGCTGCCACATATAATATGAAGGTGCTTGATTTGAATAATCAAGATAACGCTTCATAGCGTTCATTACGACTGTAGGAGATGGCGACACACCACCATTGTTTAAATTGATGAGTGTACGGTCAACATCGAAAGCGGATTGAATATGCGCCCAGAAGTCCTCGTCGCTCGCAACTGTATTTGCATTAAATGCAGGATTAAGATTACCAATTGCTTCTGTAGCTCTGGCAAGTGCGTCTGCTTTCATCATTACAAAAGCACCGCCGGTTGAAACGATAAAACGATTTAAAAATTGACGACGTGAGTACATTTGATAGTCTCCCGATTTTCTAGATTGATTTAATTGCAAATTTCACAATTCCCTTTTCAAAATCAATTTTATTTTTGAATCGCCTGGCTGTAATGAGAAGAGGTTCATTAGCAATACATATTTATTGAAAGTGGTACGGATTTAGAATATATTAAACCGTTGCTTGGATATGCTAGTTCTAAAACAACTGAAATTTACTTCGTGAGATATTATGTATATGTTTTACAGAGTAAATATTTACCCCGTTGGATAATGCCATTGAAGAATGGAGTGAAAAATAAAAACCAAATATCCAACGGGGTGAATACGCACCTAAGTAATAAATGACTTGGAAAAATTATTAATCCCTTAGATCATGCTATACAAAAACAAAATAAGTAAAAATTTATGGCGTCTATCCAACCATATTAGAAGGATAAACGCAATTTTTGTAAAAAACATAAATTAATTGCGGTTATCCTATGTTAGCAGCAATAAAATTGACCGAATGAAATTGATAGTGTTTGCGCCGAAGACAAACGAGAGTAAAAGAAAGACATGCCACGCAAGATAAGTCAAAACAAGCCGCCTTCAGAGCGGCGATATATTATGAAGCAAAAGATATCCTCATGACCATAAATCCAAAGCAATACCTTGTCATTATCAAAGGTAAGGACCATACGGATGATATCTTGCGAGTCGCGCAAGAGGCCGAGCGTATGGTCGTAACTTACAAAAACACAAAGGTGTATCACTTTGCCCTGCGCAATGTTGAATTGCTTTCAAATCCTAAACGCATTCCAATCGAAAATTACCGTCTGTTCATCTCCGGAGATATGTTGTCAGGTGTTGCGGAGGCTTTACGCTTTGAAAATTGGGTGAAAATATTCCACAACACAGGGGTTACCAGATGCTGTCCGTTCTCAGCGCTTTCCGTCCAGCGGATGGAATTATGTAATGGACGGAGTAAAGATGTTTTCGCCTATTTTCGAGAACTCGCTGAAGGCGCTGCACTCAGGACAAACGAAGGCGATTCACTGCTGGCGATGAAATACCGACAACTGGATATCGTATCGCATCGTAGCATCCTCTCTAGCTTTTTACAAGCCCAATCTCTTGATTCGGGGCCGGTTTTGTCTGAGCTTACATTGGGCCTTATCTTCCCATTCAGCTGTAATATGAGCCAGAAAACGGCAGTCCAGAAGGCGATTCAGCACCCTGTCACTTTAATTAAAGGGCCGCCGGGTACCGGTAAGACACAAACGATCCTGAACTTGATAGCTAACATGCTGCTACAAAAAAAACGAATAGCTGTGGTTTCCAGCAACAATTCCGCAACAGCTAATGTGCTCGAAAAGCTTAAGAAATACGATCTAGATTTCGTGACTGCATTTCTTGGCAACGCCCAAAATATAATGGCGTTTATCGAGGGGCAGACCGATGAAGCGGTTCGGATGCCTACACTCCAAGAAAGCAAGGAAGCTTCCGTTCGTGGGGAAATCCTTCGCCTGAATCAAAAACTTGACAAGGCGTTTGAAACAAAAAATGAGTTGGCTGCTGTGATTCAGCAGATCGATGCGCTCCGGCTTGAATTTGCCCACTTTGAAAGATTCCAGCAGGAAACGGAGGGCCGTAACTCGAATGGGAGGGACCGTAGGTTTTTCCCTAAAGTATCAGCGCGGAAGCTGATGAAATATTGGTTGGCTTGTGAGCAGAAAGCAAAACGCAATGCAAACACGGATGTACTAATTTCTTCGAGTTCAAAAATCTCATCGAACGCGTCTTTTACTTCGCATCCCACAAACAAACAAAGCCGTCATATCGGTCTTCTGGAAAAGATTTTCCTCCTGCTACGGTTTGGTATGGCAGGGAGTGTTTTTTTCACGCTCAGCATCGAGGAACGTATTCCATTGTTGCAGAAGTCCTATTATCTGCGCAAGCTTGAGGAATTGGAGGACAGGAGGAAAAGGCTTGAGGTTTCGCTCGAAGGATTCCAATTTGATAAGCGTTTGGAACAGTTGACCGAGCTTTCAATGCAACTACTAAAGCATTGCCTTGCGAAGCGCTATAACAACCGTCCGCGAAAGGTGTTTACTCTCGACGACCTCTGGAAGCAACCGGAGAAATTTCTCGATGAATATCCCGTTGTACTGAGCACGACGTTTTCCGTTATCACATCGGTCAAGAACGGGTATTTGTTCGATTGCGTCATCGTGGATGAGGCAAGCCAGGTCGATTTACTCAATGGCATTCTCGCGATGGCCTGCGCAGAAAAGCTCGTAATTGTCGGTGATCCTATGCAACTTCCTAACGTATTGACGGAGCAGGATAAAAAGCTATCGAAACAGGTCGCGGAACGGTACGAAGTGCCGGAACATGCCAGGTTTGATCGACATAACTTGCTTTCTGCCGTGCGTGCCGCTTTTCCTGAAATTCCGGAGACGCTACTTCGGGAGCATTATCGGTGTCACCCGAAAATCATTCAGTTTTGCAACCAAAAGTTCTATGGGGGTGAACTGCTCATCATGACGCGCGATCAAGGCGAGCCCGGCGTTCTAAAGGCTTATGTGACCGTCGAAGGTCAACATGCCCGTGGTACGTTTAATCAGCGGCAGATTGATGAAATTGTACAGAATGTTTTGCCCGAACTTTGCTCGATTGAGCCGGCCGACATTGGCATTGTTTCGCCATACAGGGCACAGACCAGCCATTTGCGGTTGTCTGTCGGCTCGAAGGATATTGAGATCGACACGGTGCATAAATATCAAGGCAGAGAAAAACGTGTTATGATCGTAACGACGGTATCGAACGAAGCCAATGACTTTGTCGATAATCCGAACCTGCTGAACGTTGCAATATCCCGCGCGCAAGAGAAACTACGGTTGGTCATTTCCAAGGAGATGGCCGAGGGCAACGGCAACATCGCGGATTTTGTCCGTTATATTCGGTACAGCAATTGTGAGGTCGTTCCCGGTAAGGTCCGCTCCATCTTTGATCTCCTTTATGGTGACTACACGGAAGCGCGTTTAGAGGTATTGAAAAAGCGGAAACGAGGTTCGAAATATGATTCCGAGAACCTTGCCCACGGTGAAATCGAGGCGGTCCTTCAAGAGAAAGTTTATCGGGGCTACGGTGTCGTTTTTCAATTCCCTCTATCAATGCTTGTTCAGGATACAAATCACTTGACTATTGAGGAATCCTCCTATGCTACTCATCCCTGGACTAAAACCGATTTTCTGATTTATCGTAAAGTCGACAAAAGTCCCGTGTTGGCCATCGAAGTTGATGGATATGCATTCCATCGTGAAGGAACGCGTCAAGCTGAACGTGATGTGCTTAAGGACTCTGTGTTAAAGAAATGCGGGATGCCTATCCTACGCCTGTCAACGATTGGAAGCAATGAGCGGAGCCGGATTAGGGAAAAGTTGGAGGATGTAGTAGGGTCAAGGGCCGAGCAATGAAATAGGTCATAAACAAAAGCAGTCCGACGAAAATGTAAAATGACCCTAAAACGGACGATTATTTAAGTTCCCAGGGCAAAAAGGACGTTTATCGGGAGAGATTGCCCAACAATAAAATTCAGCGGACACAAAAAGCCGCACCGCTGATTTTGCCGTTAATAACAAGGAGCGCATAAATGCGCTCAAGAAAAGAGCGTGGCATGAAGAGAAAACCAAGAGCGGCGCAAACAAGAATTACACTATGGTAGCGGTCAATTTTACAGCTGCTAACACATGCTTGCTGGGCGGCAAAAGCGCCGCCGCAAATTGCCGCTTTGATGCCTCCGTCACCGTCCACTCGCTACGCTCGGGCGGCGTCATGTCGGCAATGCGGCAACTTCAGCAAGCATGAAACGTTAGCGGTCAGGCTTCCGGCCCCTCTCGTAACGATTGACAGTTTCCGACATTACTACCCCTTAATAGACTTCACAAGATCTCTGACAATGTTATCTTCCTGATTTTTAGGATGCGACAATCATTTTTTCGTTTATCAGAATAATTTTATTGTTTATCAATAATTATTTACCTATATTTGCGTTATCATTTTTAAACAGGTAACTAATTATGGAAATTAAAATCACAACCAATCAGATTTTAAAAGTATTGCAAATACTTTCGTGGATAATTTTTATTGGCTTATGTATTGAAGCTGGCGGCATTGCTGTCAATACTATTATTACACTGTTCATAAACCCACTTGGCGTTGAAAATTTTTGGGATGGGGCAGATTATTTATCAAGCCTTTACACGTTTGACAACGGACATTTTTTTGTCATCACGCTGACGATGATTATTGTAGCGGTATTGAAAGCAATAATGTTTTACCTTATCGTAAAACTGTTTGCTGACAAAAAGCTGAACATTTCCCAGCCTTTCAGTATGGAATTAAGGCGTTTCATTTTAAAGCTATCTTATTTGGCGTTAGGTATCGGTCTGTTCTCTCATTTTGGGTTTAAATATTCCGTGTGGCTGACTAAACAAGGGCTCACAACAGCCAATCTGCAATCGTTGCACATAGCAGGAGCTGATGTTTGGCTTTTTATGGCGGTTATACTTTTTGTAATCGTACAGATTGTAAAAAGAGGAGTAGAAATTCAAAACGAAAACGATTTAACCATATAGCTTATGCCCATAATAGTAAACTTAGACGTGATGATGGCCAAACGGAAAATTTCCCTGAATGAACTTTCTGAAAGAGTTGATTTGACATTATCTAATCTTTCAATATTAAAGACAGGTAAAGCAAAAGCAATCCGTTTTAGCACCTTAGACGCAATTTGTAAAGCCTTAGTCTGCCAACCTGGTGACATTTTGGAATACGTTGATGACGACATAAGAACAACGAACCGCTAACATGGTATTGCCAAAAGCGGGGCTGACGTGCTTCTACGACAGTGAAGTGCTTAATCAAAGTTTTGTGCTTCGTATGAAGTTCAGTGGTAATTCAAGCGTTCTGCCCCGCATAAACATTTGGAATTCTTATGAACATTAGCGCTAAAAATCCCTGCCTTCGCCAAGCCGAGAACCGTTATGAGACAAGTTATTGTTTATCCAGGTGAAGACAAGTATTGGGTTGCTGTGTGTCCAAGTCTTCCCGGTTGCATTAGTCAAGGCACTTCAAAAGAAGAAGCAATCGCATCATCAATGAAGCTATTCAAGCTTATATCTCAACTCTTAAAGAAGATAAACTTCCGGTTCCCCACAAATTTTCCGATAATCCTTAAATTCAAAAATCTATTTCATCAAAGTTCACTGTTGCTAACATTTTTTCTAATCAAATTTATCTATACAATCTTCCCTTTCTTCCATTAATTTCGATGTGTAAAATTTGTCCGTTATCAAATAATCGGAGCTTTTACATGACTTGTGCTCGGTGGTTTGACACTGCTGGTTAAAAAAATATGGTAACTACGGACAGACAGAAAAAGGGTATGCTGCTAACATTAAATTGCCGACAATATTTTTAGGAAAGCAGATTTAGAGTTATTATTTTATGGATATGGGTTTTGAGCTATCATTACATACTCGGGATATGTTGAAAGAACGTGAGATTCGAGAAGAATGGGTATGGCTGGCAGTTGATAATCCTGATTGGACAAAGAAAGGAGACGATAACAATATTCATTATTTCAAGAGTATTCCAGAACATGGAGGACGAATTCTTCATGTGGTTGTAAATCATAATGTGTTACCCAAAAAAGTGGTTACGGTGTTCTTTGACCGTAGAACAAGGAGATAAAAATGAGACTGAAGGTAGATAAAGAAAATGACGCTCTTTACTTTAGACTTGATGAGGCATCTATTGTAGAGTCTGAAGAAGTGCAGCCAGGTATAATTTTAGACTTTAACGCAGAGGGCAAAGTAGTTGGTTTTGAGATGTTGAATCTTAGTGACAGAATATTACCTGAGCAGCTAAAAGTTCTTCAATATGAAACTGTATAGGCACCTCCGCTAACAAGCGTAACAAGGATCATTAAAACGCCGTTGTTACACAAGTTATGAGACAAATTATTGTTTATCCTGGTGAAGACAAGTTTTGGGTTGCCGAATACCCAAGTCTTCCCGGCTGCATTAGCCAAGGCACTTCAAAAGAAGAAGCAATAGCAAATATCCGCGAAGCAATTCAAGTTTATGTTTCCACTCTTGAAGAAGATAAACTTCCGGTTCCCCGCAAGTTTTCCGATAATCCTTAAATTCAAAATCTATTTCAGCAAAGTTCATTGTCGCTAACATTTTTTCTTAATCAAATTTGTTTAAACAATCTTCCCTTTCTTTCACTAATTTTGTTTGCAATAAAAAATAATTATTTGAGAGAACAAAGATGAAAAAATTTGTTAACATAGAAATGCAAAAGAAAAAACGGATCGCGCTTGTCGCCCATGATAACAAAAAACAAGATTTAATTGAGTGGGCAAAATATAATCGTGGAAATCTTGGCGAACATGAAATTTATGCTACAGGCACTACCGGAAAAATGCTCGAACAAGATTTAGGATTGACCGTAAAAAAATTGAAAAGCGGTCCGCTCGGTGGAGATCAGCAGGTCGGCGCAAAAATCTCAGAAAACGAAATTGATATTTTAATTTTCTTTTGGGATCCATTGGAGCCGCAGCCACACGATCCTGATGTTAAAGCACTATTACGTATCGCCGTAGTGTGGAATATTCCTATTGCATGTAACAGAGCATCGGCAGATTTTATTTTTTCATCTCATCTTATGAAAGAAAAATATCCGCGAATAATTTTAGATTATAACGATTATTTAGATAGGAGCATCTAAAAAGGAGAATTATGCAACACCCGCAAAAAGACGAATACGCGGCATACTATCACACTTATGTGGATAAAGTGCCGAATGGAGACATCATTAAAATATTGAAAAGGCAAAGCGACCAGATTAAAAAACTTCTAAAGAATGTTTCTAAGAAAAGAGCATTGTTCCGTTACTCGTCCGGTAAGTGGAGCGTGAGGGAAATTATTGGACATATGATTGATACTGAAAGAGTTTTTGCTTACCGCGCTTTACGTTTTGCCCGCAACGATCAAAACGACCTCCCCGGGTTTGATGAAAACGAATACGTCCGTCAATCGAACTATAATGATATTAAACTCAAGGAATTGGTTGATGAATTTTGTGCGCTTCGTAAATCTAACGCAATGATGTTCAAAAATTTTTCAGATGAAATTACATTGCGGAAAGGAAGAGCCAACAGCAATTCATTTACTGTCCGCGCCATGGCTTATATTATGGCGGGGCACGTTAATCATCATCTCGGTATTATTAAAGAAAGATATCTGAAATAATTATCGGGTCAATAAATAATCAGAAATCTTTCCCAATTCCTTTACATCAATATTACCGTAAGATGGCATTATCACATTTCTATATTTCGCGCAGTAGTCATCAAAACGAACATCGCGACTGTATGATTGCGGATTGCGTAAATAATTAATCAAAGCGTCACGCGACCAGAATTGCTTGAGATTAACTAACGCGGGTGCAAGTTTAGAACCTTGCAGATTATCACCATGACAAGAGATACAACCGGTTTGTTTTATTAATGTTAATCCGTCAACATCGCCGGATGGCTGGGTTGATTGCTGTCCCATCATTTGCGGCATAAGTTCTTCTTCTTTGCGTGTGAGTCGCCCAAGTAAAAATAAGACAAGGAACAAACCAAGAAATGCGGCAACCCATTTTTGAGCATTAGTCATATTAAAAACCTTTCTTTTGAAATTTTGTTTGGCAAAGTTAGTGCGATGAGGGTTGAATAACAAATTTATGCGGCTATCGGCTATCGGCTGTCAGCTCTCAGCTTTTTTAATAATGCTGTTAGAGATTTTTTGATTTCAATGACATCATTACTAAGTGTTGAATAAATGTTTTCTTGAATAAAATGCAACTCTCTACAAAAGAAAATCTGATATTCAACTTCGCTTGCAGAACCAAAAGCTATTTGAATGAATCGAGCAAAATCAGAATCGCTTCCTCTTCCACAACCTTCGGCAATATTTGTTGGTATTGATAATGCCGCTCTTCGTATTTGTGAAGTAATTCCAAATTGTTCTTCTTTAGGGAATGATTTACTCACATGGTAAATATTCAGCGCAAGTTGATGAGCTTTTGTCCAAACTTTTAAATCACGAAAGTTTTTCATCACTATTCTCTTCATTTATTTTATGAATTAATTAAAAGCTGATCGCTGACAGATGATCGCTAATTGCTAATCGCCAAACTCTTTCTCGTAATTCTCTTTGTATTTTTTTACGGAATTGAAAACAGCTTGGGCTATTTCTGCTTGTCCTTCTGAACTTTTAACGTGGGCTTCATCTTTTCGGTTGGAAAGAAACCCGGTTTCAATAAGAACGCCCGGCATTGAAGCGCCCACTAAAACATAGAATCCGGCTTGCTTTATTCCCAATGACGGTATCTTAACAACTTGTTTCCATTCTTGATTAAGAATATCCGAAAATGATTCTGAGTAACGCATGTATTGTGAATGAGCCATGCTGACAAGAATAAAATTCTCATCCGTTAGTTTTTGATAACGCTGTTGATTATCCTCATATTTAATTACGCTATTCTCAAATTCTGCAATTGCTATTGCTCTTTGTGTTCTGCCGGGTCGTAACAAATACACCTCAAATCCACGATAGCTTATATCTTTCTGTTCTGTTGAATTACAGTGGATTGAGATAAAAAGTTTGCCGGCGTTTTCATTAGCAATTTTTCCGCGTTTATATAGCTCAATAAATTCATCACTATCTCTTGTATAAATAACACGAACGCCGGGAAGATTTTTAGAAATCAACTTACCAAGCTTAATAGCAATAGCAAGATTCACATCTTTTTCTCGAACACCGGTAACCCCAATTGCACCGGGATCTTTTCCTCCATGTCCGGCATCAATAACAACCGCATCAAAAATCCATTTTGATCTTACGTCATCCATATTTGGCGGAGCGGTACGAAACAGTTTATTGTGAATAGTTATTAAAATATCGCTGCTTTCGACATCTTGAAAAGCTTCCGAAGTCGAATAGCCCTCCTCAAGTGCAAACTCAAGCTGTATATTTTTGGATGAGACAACCGTGCTCTTGATTCTTTTTACAAGTCCAGCAGGCTTTACAAAATTTGCAATATCAGGAGCTATAGTTGCTCCGGAAAGAAACACAAACAAATTTCCCTCATTAATAGAGTGCCTTGGAATCGAAATCTTACGACCGGTTTTTAAACGTATCAGAGTCCCGTTTGATTTATCTTCGACTGAAATTGAATTGATATCATACTTGCCAAATGGCTTTTCAACTAATGGTTCGGATTCAACAGGTTTTTCTTCTTTTGAGATAGCCGCTTTCGGAAGCACAAAAGTTTCCGCTGTAAACGGTTCGTTAGAAACTTCTAAATTTTTTGTCCGGTCGTTAAATGAGATTTTGTAACCATAGGCGAGGTTTAAATAATCAGTACAGAAAATCAGCGGAATAAAAATATCATCTCTAATAAAAAGAGTTGAAATTGGAATCTGAAAAATTTTCTGCGCACCGTCTAATTTACGATTAAGAACTACAAATTGATTTTTTGCGGTGAATTTAAGAGTATAATCTTTGAATTTGATTTCAATTTTTGCCGCTTCTGTATTGTAAAATTGATTTGCGGAAAGCAACGAGGCAATCTCTTTCGCAGATACATAATCAACTCCGTTACGCACAATGTATGAAAGTGTTTCCTCTCTGCTGTCTATTTGGACGGTAATTTTATACAGTCGTTGAGCAAAAGAAACGGAAACAATTAAAAATGTAAAAAGAAAAACGAATTTGTTTACCATAAAAATTACCCGACGAACGGAATCATGAAACCGCTTCGTTTTTTGTAAGCCGAATATTCATCACCAAAATGTTTTTTGAGAAGTTTATCTTCTAATGCAGCCCTCATAATAAAAAGCGGGAGTTCAATAAGAATAACTACTGGAACAACGAGGTAACTTAATAAAGCAAGCCCGGCGCCCAAATCGCTAAGTAGTTGAAAAAGATATTGCGGATGCCGCATGAATTTGTAAATCCCCGCGGTGATTAGTTTATGCTCTTTCATTATAACTACATCCTGAGCATATGAATTACCCAAAGATTTATACGCAAATACTTGAAGCCAGGAGAAAATCACAAACATTATTAATCCTACAATACGAACTCCATATAATTTTGATTCAAACTCTTCTGTCAATGTACCCAAATTAAAAATCGAAATTATTGTGAATATCAGAACTAATGCGGCAATGTTTGGAGGAAATTTTTGAAGAAGGGAGACCGGGCGTTCTACAACTTTTGTTATTAAAGTTTTTAAACCTTTCCGTGCGCCCGAAAAATTTGCGCTCATAGAAACTAACAAATTGATTGCCACAAGTATGTTAATGGCGTTCTGAGAATCCATATTAGCTCATCACTTTCTTAATCTTTGAGCTCAATATAACAACTTTAGAAGAATTTCTTTTGAAACACTTCATGCATTCCGGGACATTTATACAAGTAACTATTACGAGTTATCAGAGAAAATGGGGAATATAATTGGAAACACGATCCAATTTTGTTGCACGATATTTGATTAGATATAGTTTGATATTTTACTTATTTTTTCAAAAGGTTAATGATAATTAAGCGAAATGAGTTATGGGCTCTGCACAAATAATATTGTTGATGGGAAGTTTGATCTTACTAGTTCTTCTTTCTCTAAATTTTTACAGCTCTTATAGAAGTAAATCTGAGCTCGATATTTATAGCCAAGCTTTAATTACAGGAACCGGAATCGGTCAATCCATTATTGATGAAATTCAAACGAGAGCGTTTGATCAAAAAACCGCTATTAATGCAATTACCTCGAAAGATTCTCTAACAGCAGTCGGCTCTTTGGGTCCTGAAAGCGGAGAAAATTCAGTAACCCAATATAACGACGCTGATGACTACAAAAATTATGTTCGTTATGATACTCTGAGTGTAATGGGAATTTTTAAGACACGTGTTGATGTTAAATATGCCGCCAAGATGAATCCGGATGTTAATATTTTATCAAAAACATTTACTAAAAGAATAGATGTTTTTGTTACAAATACATATTTACAAGATACACTAAAACTTAAACACGTTATTACTTATTAGATTATTATGGGACAACTTTTAGAATTACTTGGCGCGTCAATCATTGGCGGATTCATAATGCTTATCGCTCTTGCATTAAATATGCAAATTTCCGATTCGTCAAGAGAAATATTTCAAAGTACTCACAATCAAAGAAGCGCAATTACTGCATCACAAGTAATTGAGTACGATTTATACAAAGCCGGTTACGGAGTAACCGGAGAAAAAGTAATGCAGGCTGATTCGAATGGCATTAAATTCAAATCAGATTTTGATAAGAATGGAACAATTGACACAATTTATTATTACACAGGTGCTACATCAGCCATGACTTCAACTTCTAATCCTAACGATAAACAGCTTTTTAGAAGAATAAACAGCCAATCAGCCAATCTTGTTTCCATTATTACTCGTTTTAATATTGTTTATTATGATTCGATCGGTAATCAATTAAGTTATCTCTCTCTTTCAAGTTCAGATCAAAGATTAAAGATACGGGGAATAAGAACTTATGTTAAGACAGAATTGACGGATGCAATAAACAATCTTTATAATCCGGTGGAATGGCGCCAAATAATTCGACCAAAAAATTTGTAAAAGAGATCAAAATGGGAAAAGCAGTTTTAATATTTGTTTTGGGAAGCATTGCACTCTTCTCGATTGTAAATATAAATATGAACAACTCTGTTGGGACTACTGCACAAAATTCAATTGACCGATTCAAAGAAACTTCTGCGCGTAATATAGCAAACAGTGTTGCATCAATGTTGGTTTCGCAAGTTGGAGATTCCAATACTTATAGAGCAACTTCAACGCAGAGTATGTCTTCCGTATTAGGCGGTTCGGCAACATATCGCGTTATAGATACTACAATCAGCTTAAAATCTTATATAAAAATAATATCAACCGGCAATTATTTAGGAACTTTTAGAACCACTACTGTAATTGCAGAAATTGCTTCGGGTGGTTTTATTCCAACAACGGTTAAAGCTGCTATTTCAACTAACAATGATGTTGAAACAAGCGGTACTTTAACTGTTGACGGCAGAGATCATGATATTAACGGAAACTTAATTGCAGGTCAGGGAACGCTTGGTATTTGGTCCACACAAGATATCAATCAGACTGGTAATTCAAAAATTGGCGGAACTTCTTCCGGAACTGATTATGTACCGGCAAAACCCGCCAACTCAAATATTGTTAAAGAAGAGCAACCCTATGCGGGTGGATACCCGAATACTCCCGATAGTGTATTGGGCGGCAGCGCAAAAGGGTTTCCCGCAGGCACACTAAAAAGTTTAGCTCAAAGTCGTGTAAACGGAGGTCAATATACAACTAATCCAAGTTTTTTAACTTACCCGTTGAAAGGTGTTACTTATGTTGAACTGCCATCTGGAGGCATCTGGAGTCCTTCAAATATTGAGGGAACAGGAATTTTAGTTATTCACAATAACACACTAAATGCCGTTATTAAAAATGAAAATCTGGGTACGTTTAAAGGAATAATTATTGCTGATGATATTATTCATCTTCACACGACCGTAATTGGGGCAATAATTTCTATAACTCCGTCACCTTCTTCAGGCAACACCATTGGTAATGGTAGCGGTCAAGTACTTTTTTCAAGACAAGCTATAGCAGACGGAATTGGAGAAGTTGTTAAAAAGATTAACTACGGTTTTGCTGAGTATAGAATGGGTATTATTAGCTGGTATGAGTAAGTTTTTATTTCAAAAGATTTTTTAAAGCTTCTTCTGCGGTTTCAAATCTAAATTTATAGCCATATTCAATTGTTCTTTTAGGAATTACTTTAGCCCCTTGCAACAAAACAGCCACTGCCTCTCCGAAAATTAATTTCAAAACAAAGGCAGGTACTTTAAACAATGAAGGTCTGTGCATCACGCTCCCGAGTGATACGCAAAATTCATCCATCCGCAATGGATTAGGAGAGACCGCATTTAGAATTCCGGCAACATCTTCATTATCTAACGCATGCAAAAATATTCCGGCGACATCCTCAATATGAATCCAGGGGAACCATTGTTTTCCTGTTCCCAATGGTCCTCCAATAAAAAATTTGAATGGTGTAATCATTTGCGCAAGAGCCCCCTCGTTTTTGTCAAGAACAATTCCGGTGCGCACATTCACCCTGCGAACTTTGAGCAGATCAACTTTTTTTGTTTCTTCTTCCCAGGCTTTCACTACACCTGCAAGAAAATCTTTCCCGGATAATGATTCTTCTGTAACCGGTTGTTCAGAACTTCCGTAGAAACCGACCGCAGATGCCGAGATAAAAACTTTTGGCTTATCCGCAGCATTTTCAATTGCCTTTACCAACGCTCTTGTTGTATCAATACGGCTGTTAAAAATATTTTTCTTGTGCAGTTCGTTCCATCTCTTAGCCATAACATTTTCACCTGCAAGATGAATTACGGCGTATTTGTCCTCGAGTGCCGCTTGCCAATTATCCAAGTTAAGATTCCACTCCACATATTCCGCGGCATCGGGAATGATTTGTTTTGCCTTATCAATAGAACGTGTGAAAATTGTTATTTCATCGCCTCTTTGAATTAATTCATTGATAATCTTCTTTCCTATAAAACCGGTAGCGCCTGTTATGACGATTTTTCTATTCATATTTTTCTTTTATAATAGACAACACTTAATGCAAAATATAAGTTTTATATCATAAAAATACTTAATTCGGTTTGAAACCTTTGGAACGGTTATTGGTTTAAGATATGCTCATCATGTAACTTAATTACTCATGTTACGCAGAAAGGAAAGATTCGCCACGAAGACTCTAAGGCACAAAGGTTTCACCAAGAAAAACATAAACTTTGTGAAGATTTTGTGTCTTTGTGCCTTAGTGGCTAAGTTTTTTCATGTGGACTGCGTAACGTGAATTAATTAATTTCGTCATAATTGCAATCTAAAAGAGGATACAAATGAAATTCGTTTATTTAATCATAATAGCTCTCGCGATTACCAATGTAGAAGCGCAAACCTTTTCATTAAAAGGGTTAGTAACCGATAAGAGCACCTCAAAACCAATTAGTTATGCAAGCATCAGAATTGCCAATACTTTTTCAGGAACATCAACCTCAATTAATGGGGATTTTGAATTAAAGGTTACCCAAGGTCAATATACACTAATCACTTCCAGCATTGGTTATATTTCCGATACTTTGATGGTAGCTGTAAAATCGAATTCGGCAATTTCCATTTTATTAAATCCGGTACCAATTAATTTACCAGAAGTAACGGTATTACCAGGTGAAAACCCTGCATTGGAAATTATAAGAAGAGCAATTGAAGCAAAGGCAAAAAGATTAGCAAATTTGAATTCTTACATATTCCATGCTTATACAAAAGGTATTATTAGGACAACAAAAGATTTTACATCTAAGGGTACGCAGGTATCGAGTTCGGTAGATTGGAAAAATGATTCGCTAAAAATTACAGGTATTATCGAAAATGAAAGCAAGGGATATTTTCTCAAGCCGAACAAATACAAGGATGAAATTATAGCACGCAAGCAAACTAAAAACACAACCTCTGCATTGAATGTATTAACAGGAGGAAGACTACTCGCAAATTTTTACGATGATGATATTAGATTTTTCAACCGCCCTCTTATGAGTCCTTTTACCCAAGATGCAATTGAATACTATGATTATCTTATTGAAGATACTTTAGCGATGGATAATCAGAATGTGTTTAAAATTAGAATAGAACCGTTACGAAAAATTGATCCCGGCTTTACTGGAACAATTTATATTGCCGATAAATCATACTCTCTTGTTAAACTGGATTTAGGGTTAAACGGGCCTGCTAATCCTGGTAAAATGTTTAGTAAGATTAATATTATTCAAAACTTTGCCCTATACAAAGATATTGTAATGCCATTTGATTATAGAATAATAGCTGAAGGCAATGCAATGGGTATATTCAAATTCGGTGGAGAATTAAATTCCATTTTTTATGATTATAAAATCAATGAGCCTATCGACAAAGACTTTTTTGATATGACAGTAATAAAGGTTTCTTCAGATGCAGATAAGAAAGATTCTCTTTATTGGAAATCGACACAAACAATACCTAATACCACCGAAGAATTGAAAGCATATCAAAGAATTGATAGTGTAGAAGCCGTGCCAAAAGGATTTGCAGAAAACTTTTCACTTCTTGCAACAAGCATAGCACTTGATAAAAACTGGGCGATTAGCGGTCCTCTTTCCCTTTACTCTTTTAACAGAGTTGAAGGACACACTTTGAATTTTGGAATAAATACAAGCGAATTATTTGATAAACGATTTAATGGAAATTTAGATTTATCCTATGGCTTTAACGATAAAAAAATGAAAGCAGAATTAACAGCTAATTATCTATTTGGCGAGTATAGAACAACAAATTTGAGCATAAGGCTATTTGACAAATCAACCGATTTGTTCTCCGATGCAATGCGTTTTACCAAATTAACTTCTACTGTTACAAATCTATTCGGAAAGTATGATTACCGCAATTATTACTATACAAAAGGATTTTCCGTTAATGCCCGCTCGCAAGTTTTTCCTATTCTTTATTTTGGTGTTGGATTTTTTAACAGAACAGATAACAATGGATTTGTGAATACAGATTTCTCCTTCCTCAACAAATCAAAAACTTACGCGGTTAATAAAACTATTTATGAAACAAAGATTAATGCAATAACAACAAATTTTCAATTTGACTTTAGAGGAATTGCCGAAGATGGATACAGGAAACTTCGTGTAGGTGGAAATTCGTATATATTTTTAGGTGGAAACTTTACCTTCAGCAATTCGGATTTTCTAAAGAGCGATTTGGATTTTCAAATGTACCGGTTTTATTTACATGGATATTTCCCAACATTTAAATCCGCCAGTTTACGCTTTAGCGCATACGGAAATTTTTCCAACGGGAAAATACCATTTCAATCCATGTATGCCTTACCAGCAAGTATAGAAAATTTAGGTCAATCAAATAGTTTTAGAACATTAAGAGCGGGTGAAGTATTTGGAGATAGAGTTGCCACTCTATTTATAGAACATAACTTCAACGATGAAATTTTCCGACTGCTCCATCTTAATTTTTTAATTGACTGGCAGGTGAATTTATCGATGCACGTAAATTTAGCCTGGTTAAAAATTTCTCCGGAAAGTAAAAGTATTCTTCCTCATTCATTTTTAGAATTTGAAAAACCTTTTGCTGAGATAGGATTTGGATTTGGACAGTCACTATTTCCATTTAGATTAGAATTTACATGGAAATTGAATTACTTTGGCAACAATAACTTTGTGTTTGGAATAAATACTCCAATTCTATAATTGCATGGGA
The DNA here is from genome assembly GCA_964449775.1 of uncultured Melioribacter sp. GTDB lineage: Bacteria > Bacteroidota > Ignavibacteria > Ignavibacteriales > Melioribacteraceae > Fen-1258. Next base: position 26,252 of record CAYVBQ010000023.1, read on the forward strand.
TAAAGATGAAATACTCATTCTCAATTCTATTTGTTTTTATTATTTCCACTGCTCTCTCAGCGCAGAATATAATTGTAAACAAAATTGAACCGCCTAACTGGTGGACGGGAATGAAAAACAATAATATTCAGTTGATGATTTACGGCGATAATCTGAAAGATGTTACGGCAAAATTCAAAGACAAATCGATCATTGTTAAACGAGTGAATAAACTTGCCAATCCATCATACGCATTCATTGATATTGAAATTCCCCCAAACACAAAACCGGATAATTATGAACTCATTCTGACTCGTGGCAAAGAAAAAGCATCTGTAAAATTTCCAATTCTCAAACGCGAAGTTAATACAAGACTCTTTCAAGGATTCACAAGTAAGGATGTTATATACCTGCTTATGCCCGATCGTTTTGCTAACGGTGATCCATCAAACGATTCTATTCCCGGATACTCGGATTATATGAGTAAAACTCCAAATCAAAACCGCGCCGGTGGCGATATTCAAGGAATGATCAACAAACTTGATTATCTCAAAGATTTGGGTATTACAGCAATTTGGCCGACACCGCTAACGGAAAACAACACATATCGTTCATACCATGGTTATGCAACAACCGACTTCTATAAAATAGATCCACGGTTCGGAACAAATGAACTTTACAAAATATTTGTAGATGAAGCACATAAGCGTAATCTTAAGATTATTCTTGATCACGTCTCAAATCACTTCAGCGACGATCATGTATGGATGAAAAATCCGCCAACACCTGATTGGACTAACGGGACAAAAGAAGATCATCTCGACGCAAATCACAACAAAATGATTTTCACTGATCCTTATGCTGATAGCTCTACCATAAAACATGTTGAGCAAGGATGGTTCATCAACTCGATGCCTGATATAAATCAAACAAATCCTTTTGTTGCCAATTACATAATTCAAAACACAATTTGGTGGATGGAATATGCAGGCTTAGACGCGATTCGGGAAGATACTTATCCCTACAACAATCAAAAATTTATGGCGCGGTGGTCAAAAACCGTCATGGAGGAATATCCAACGACTAATATTGTTGGTGAAGTGTGGAGCGGAATTCCCGCATTTTTAGCTGGTTATCAGAAAGATACTTTTCTGCCTCGAAGCTTTAACTCCAATCTTCCGGCTATAACGGATTTCGGCTTGCGTGATGTATTAATTAAATATTTGAGCAGTGAAAATAGTTTGTACAATGTTTTTGAAGTTCTTGCGGAAGATTACTTATATAAAAACCCAAATAACTTGGTGACCTTTGTAGACAATCATGATCTTCCGCGCGTTATCTATTTTGCAAAAGGAAATATAGATAAAGCAAAAAACCTCTACACAATTTTGCTGACTACCCGGGGCATTCCGCAAATTTTTTACGGTTCCGAAATTGGAATGGTTGGAACTGACGATCATGGAAAGTTGCGCGCCCCTTTTCCCGGCGGTTTTCCAAATGATACCCGCAACGCATTCACACAAGAAGGAAGAACAAAAGAAGAAAATGATATTTTTACTTTCTTACATGATTTAATTCAACTTAGAAAAACTTATCCGGCACTTTCAATTGGCAAGTTGATTCACTTTCCCCCCGTGAACGATATCTATCTATATTTTAGAACACTGGAAAAAGAAATAATTATGGTCGTTGTGAACAACAACCGATCGGCAAGTATGAATTTTGTTCTTGGCGGAATTTACTCCGATGGTCCCGTTCCTTTTCAAATGATGTATTCGCTGCCGGGCAATATTCAAAATTTAGGTCAATCTTTTACGTTCCGAACGTTGGGAATCGGCGAAGTCTTCGGAGACAGAGTATTAACGCTTTCAATCAACAACAATTTTAACGATGAGATTTTCAGATTACTTAACCTAACTTTTCTAATAGATTGGCAGGTTAACTTAAGCGCATATTTCAACGCCGCTCTTTTAGAAATTTCTCCAAAAAGCAGATCAATTATCACCCAGCCGTTTGTTGAATTCCAAAAACCGTTTTATGAAATAGGATTCGGAATTGGTCAAGCGCTTTTTCCGTTCCGATTGGAATTTACGTGGAAGTTGAATTATTTCGGAAACAATAATTTTGTTGTTGGAATTAACAGCGGTTTGTTCTAAACAAAAATGTACCAATCAAGAACTACTACAAAATAAAGCCAACCAACTGTTTCGACATAGAACTTCGTCATATCCGTTCCCCAAACTTGATTTACTTTTTCTGCTCGTATTTTTTCTCTTTGAGCGACTCTCGTGGCTTTATACCGTTTTACATTAACCAATAATCCGGTTTCTTTCATTATTTGGTAGGTCAGTTTATAACTCAGATTAATACTTGTTAAATATTACTCGGAATGTATTTATTGTTTCCGACGAGTCGGTAAGTAACGAATAATCTTTGTCGGGGAAATAATAACAATTTAACACTGAGAATTCTATTTCACTTTTATCTCCCCCTTCAAATGCCCTGAAGCCATGATCGCCCTGAACTACAATGATTGGCGGCTCTTCGGTGGAATTTAAAATACTATTTAACGTTTCCATTAAAAGTTTATTACAGTACTTTAATTGCTCTAAGTAGTTGTCCTTATTTTTATTGTCGTTTGCATAACTAAAATCGGTTTTGTTCCCTTTCGCATCAAAATAAAATGGTGGATGCGGCATCATTATGTGAGCGTAAATAAATTTTGGCTTTTCGTTAAATGTGCTTCGTATCGTTCTTAATCTATTAAAAATATCGAGGTTAATGTTAGCCATGTCAGCTGTGTTCTCGTTGTAAATCTCATAAATATGACCATATATAGTACGGGCTTGATAAATATTCCCTTTTTTTAAGAAGTAGATGTCCTGATAAAACTTCTTCTTATCCAAAATATCGAAAAATGATAGATTAATAAAATCATAACCTAATCCATAAAAGCGCTTAACGACTATATTGTTTTTGATAAGTTCAGCCAAGGATAAGTAGCTGCTCTTGGCATATAAATCAGTTGTATCGATATTGAGTTCAGCCATGTTGAATGTAGATGCTATTGAATAATTGGTAACATTGTAAATTGTTTTCCCATTCTCTGCAACGAAGAAACCATAGTTAACCAAGAATTTTTTTAGCTCGCCATTATCGAAATTCCAATGTTTTTGTAAGCCGCTAAAACTGGTATAACCATCAAGTATGATAAAATAGATATCCGGTTTAGTTGTTATATTATTCAAAGGATGCTTTAATTCTATTTTGTTTTTTAACTCGACTTTAGATACTTCTAAAAAACCGCATCCAATAATTTCGATAAATAAAAAAATTGTGGTCAATAAGTTTAAGTAGGAATTCAGTTTTAATAGTTTCAGCTTAGTTTTATAAAGCCATAAAGTTAAAGCAGTTAATAAAATAATTACTAATGCAACAGTAAAAAACAATTCTCCAATAAAAATTGAAAATAGACTGAGTGCGTTTGTAATTTTGACATAAGCAAGAACTTCAACTATATCTCTGAAAAAGAGTGTAACAAACAATATGTAACTTGAGATCAAAGATGATTTTATACGGTCTTTGATCATCCATTCAATAACAAAAAATGCTGCGAGCCCTAAAGCAAAAATGATAAGAAACGAAATTGTCGCTTCGTAAAAGTTGATCGAAATACCCGCCTTAAATTTTAGTAAGCTTGTATTAATGAAAAAAAGAAGAATTATGTTCAAAGGGTGAACGATTAATTCTTTATTGAAAATTTTATACGAATATTTTTTAATTACCATCATTTTTTTTCAGACATTTTCAGTATGAAATTATTGTGGATACCCGGAACAAATACCCCTTCACTCAATAAGTTCAAATCTAATTCTTTTTCATCAGGTAAATGATTCTATCCGTACCGGAAACTTTTTTATAATCAATTACAGAAAAGTATTTCAGAAATTCTCGCTCGAAGTCTTCCACACAATAATTTTCAAAAATATCTTTTCTGTGGAGTAAAAGTTTTTTCACCATTGGATCGCTTTTAGGCACAAACTCGATTATTAGCCAATTACAGATTTTACCAAAAAACTCCGCTATCAAATTAAAAGGTAAATTATTGGAAATACATAGATGATGAATAAATGCTAATGCTAAAACCAAATCAGCATTCAAACGTTCTACAAGTGACATTCTTTCCGAATTTGCCCAACCAATGGGCGGAGTTGGGTTAGATAAGTCTACAACTAACGGTATTAAGTTTTGGATATTATTTTCCTTTACGTGGTTATAACATTCCTCGATGCAATTGTGATCGCTATCGAATGCTAATACAACATCGCTCCAAGCAGAAGCTATTTTGCTGAACTCCCCATCATTAGCGCCAAAATCACATACCCTCTTTGTCTTAACCTTTTCGATATAAGTTTTAACTATCTCTTTTTTTTCATCAAAGTAAATTTTGCTGTGATACCGATCGAAATAATAATTGCTCCAATGTGTTTTGTCTTTTTTTATTCTAAGTTTATTAACAGTCGTCTCAAGGTTTCCTATTAAACGAAGCAGAGAATCTTTATTCATCCATTTTTTATTAACTGATAGAGCTTCATTTTTATCACTATACTTAATTTGAAATTTGCTGTGCAAATAAACGTGAATGAAAACACCTAGACTTAAAAAAGCTTTCGGGCCTAGAATTTTTTTGGATAAATCTAATGGTATTCCGTCAATAAAATTCTTCAGCAACAGGTTAAGACGGACATCGCAAAAGGCGGCTAAAGCCAAAGGTGCCAAAAAATTTTTACAGAATTGATTGTATGCTATCCAGGGTTCATTCTCGTTATAGATCTCAAATGAAAGCGTGTCAATCAAAATTGGTTTCCCGCGATAGAACTGAATATTATATGCGCTGCTGTCTTTCAGTGTCATGCCATGTTTTAATGCAGCTTTTTGAATTCGAAGAGTCGTAAGCGCTGCGTCTTTTAACTGGGAGAAACACCATTCGTATGGGTAGGAGATAAAATCAATTTTTTTTGGTTTAATGATTTTATAGATGTCCGGGTTCAATTTATCTTTCAACACTTCTTCGGTATGAGAGATAAGCAGATTCTCTTTAATCAAATAATCATACAGTCCGCATTCAATTAAGTGTTCATAATTTTCCTTATATGAATAAGTGATTGCTCTGAAGATTTCTCCATGTTCGCAAAAAACAAATCCGCTATTATCACGGAAAGAACTTTTTTCAACTATCATTGTTTTTTTTTCTAAAGTAATAGCCGGTGAAAAATCTCGAAAAAAAGAGCCGTACTTTTGAAAAGAAAAATAAAACCCCTGTGATCAATGCAATGAGGAGTTGGAAAACCAAACTGCCGATGTTTGGGTCGATGTAGAGAAGCATACGTAGATACCTCTAAAATTATATGACTTAATATAATTTAGTAACTCACGTTACGCAAAGACATTATTATTTGCCATTCTGAGCGAAGCGAAGAATCTAAAAACTTCTTTTTTATTCGATCCCAAGATTCTTCACTCCACTTCGTTCCGTTCAGAATGACACCTTGCGTAAGGTGACTTAGTAAATCAATTATTTCAATCGAATGATTGTTGGAAGTTTATCTTAAATCCGATATGCGCGTTTACGTTGTTGCCACCGACCGGCCGGTGACATCAAAGTAATTTTACATTTCAGCTTCAAATTGCCTTTCCTCAAAGTTCTGGCTAATTTTATAAAAAGTAATTCAATCAAAGAAGAATATACGACAACAATCACATAGGAGAAGCTTAATTATTTGGGAACTAATAACTTTGTATTTGGAATTAATACACCGATGTTTTAATCAAGCGGAATAAAAATGAAAATTTTTTTTTCAATTCTTTTTGCTCTAATTTTTTCCATATCTCTCTTTGCGCAGGAAATTATAGTTAACAAAATCGAGCCGCCGAATTGGTGGACGGGAATGAAGACGAACAAAATTCAATTGATGGTTTACGGCGAAAACCTTAACAACATTTCCGCAAGATTTGATGATTCCAAAATCAAAATTAAACGAGTTAATAAAACTGCAAATCCATCCTATGCATTTATTGATATAGAAATTCCTATCAACATAACTCCTAAAGATTACAAGCTTATATTATCACGCGGTAACAATAAGACCTCATACACTTTTCCAATTCTAAAACGAAAAGCAGATAAATATCAATTCCAAGGATTTTCAAGCAAAGATGTTATTTATTTGATCATGCCCGATCGTTTCTCAAACGGAGATATTACGAATGATTCCATTCCAGGTTATTCGGATTATATGAATAAAATTCCCGGGCAAAATCGCGCCGGCGGAGATATTCAAGGTATGATCAACAAACTTGATTATCTAAAAGATCTGGGAATTACTTCGATTTGGTCTACTCCGCTTACTGAAAATAATACGTTCCGTTCTTACCACGGTTATGCGGCAACAGATTTTTATAAGATTGATCCACGTCTCGGAACAAATGAACTATATAAGAAATTTGTTGAAGAAGCACACAAGCACGGATTGAAAATAATTCTTGATCACGTTTCAAATCATTTTAGTGATGATCATGTGTGGATGAAAAATCCGCCTACGCCTAATTGGACAAACGGAACAAAAGAAAATCATCTTAATGCAAATCACAACAAAATGATCTTTACAGATATTCATGCTGATAGTTCCACAATTAAGAATGTAGAACAGGGATGGTTTGTAGATTCGATGCCGGATTTGAATCAAGAAAATCCTTTTGTTGCTAATTATATAATTCAAAATACAATTTGGTGGATCGAATATTCCGGTCTCGATGGTATTCGTGAAGATACTTATCCGTACAACAATCAAAAATTTATGGCGCGCTGGGGAAAAGTTATTCTTAATGAATATCCTACTATTAATATAGTTGGTGAAGTTTGGACTGGCGAAACAGATTTCCTTGCCGGTTATCAGAAAGATACTTTCCTACCACGATCATTTAATACTTACCTGCCTGCTATAACTGATTTTGCTTTGCGTGATGTATTAATCGGCTACTTACAGGAGCGGAACAATCTGTATAATATTTTCAACGTTATAGCAAAAGACTTTTTATATAAATATCCGAACAACTTGGTTACGTTTGCCGACAACCATGATCTTGCGAGAGTAATGTATTATGCAAAAGGCAATCTTGATAAAGCAAAAATTGTTTACACAGTTTTATTAACAACACGAGGCATTCCGCAAATTTTTTACGGATCGGAAATTGGTATTGTCGGCACAGATGATCATGGAAAGTTACGCGCTTCATTCCCCGGCGGATTTCCAAACGATAAACGGAATGCATTCACACCCGAAGGAAGAACACAAGAAGAAAATGATATTTTTACTTTCTTACATGATTTAATTCAACTTAGAAAAACTTATCCGGCACTTTCAATTGGCAAGTTGATTCACTTTCCCCCCGTGAACGATATCTATCTATATTTTAGAACACTGGAAAAAGAAATAATTATGGTCGTTGTGAACAACAACCGATCGGCAAGTTCTGCAGATTTAAGTATGATGAAAAATTTTGTTTCTGAAAAATCTAAATTGATCAACTTGCGAACCCAAGAAGAAGTTATACTCGATTCCACTATGAAGTTGAAGATTGAAGGCGTACGCAGTGAGATATTTAAAGTTGTTAATTAAATTTAATGCCTGCTCCCATGAAACATTTTTTCACCCGCCGTAATTTTTAATTTGAGATGATTTTGCTTGGGCGGCAAAGGGCACGTTGCGTACTTTGTAAAAGCGCATGGTGGATTGAACGCTTTGTTAAAATCAATATAAATTTTTCCGGTAGAGTCTGCTTTATCAATATATATGAATTTCCCGGCGCCGTATGATTCGTTTCCACTGGTTTCATCTGCAAAAATAATGAAGTATTGTTTGCCGGCATCGATTGGATCAAGTTTGTAAACTACCCCATCTTTTTCAAATGTAAGTGCTGCAGAAACAAGTGATGTATCAATCATGCCAAGCACATTTGGCACCTCAACTTTTTTGGGTGGATTGTATTCAACTAACTTTGCTTCAAACTTCCAATCTAAATTAATCGGGAATGTTTCAATCCCTTTAAAAGATTTTAATAATGGGCTTTCAAGATCACGTAAACGTACACCATATTTATTGCCACGTTTAATGATAAACCAACGAAGAGAGCCAAGTTCTAAAATTGTTTCTCCCTGAGTGTCATTTTTTAATTCAAGCGTAGAAACATTTACAGCATTGCTTTTAACTTCTATCCCGCTATTCACTTTGACGGTTACGACTGACTCATTCAGTATAAGTGAACCAATAAATTCGGGGGCTTTTCCTTCCGGAAAGATCACATCATTACTTTTATTCGTTCCGAATTTATTATCTCCTTGCTTCAGCCAATAGAGTCCGGCTAAATTCAACCAACCGTTTTCTTTTTTCAAATTTTCAATTCGTTTTTTATGCCATTCTTTAACTTCAGAGATATACTGCGGACTTTCCTTCTCTTTAAGATCAGAACCGCATTTGAAGAAAGTAATTGACAGAAGAATGAACGTAATATTTACAACAAACTTTCTCATAAAAATTGTCCTGTAATTTAACATTCATATAGTAGAACAAAGATTTGTAATTTGCCATGTAAAAATTACGCAAACGACCTTTAGAAAAATCGAACGCGGATAAACACATAGTCTACCAAATCGAGATTTTTAATAAATGTTAATTCCAATTAGAACTTATCAGATATTTTTTTATATTGACGTTACAATGATTACCAACAACGGAGTTTTTCTCCAAAAATAGAATGAAAGAAAAAACAAAAGCAGAATTAATCAAAGAGATTAAGCGGTTATCTAGAGAGAATGTTTCCTTATTAAAGAAGGCTGAAAAGACTTCTATGGTACAAAGTGAATCAGTTTACGAAATAAACTTTATAACTGTATTCGAAAATGCCGGAATCGGCATTACAATATTATCACCGGATGGTCAATTTCTATTTGTTAATTCAGCACTTGCAAAATTTCTGGGGTATTCTAAAAAAGAATTCTTAAACCTAACAATACAGCAAATTACCCATCCCCATGATTTTGAAACTTCACAAAAACTTTTTAATGAGATTGTTATAGGGAAAAGAAAAGATTATCAAATAGAGAAAAGATACATTTCGAAAGACGGACGTATTAAATACGCTAAACTAACCGTCTCAAAAATTGGTGACAAAAAAATCAGATCAAAAAACATAATAGCTTTTATTGAAGACATCACCGCGCAACAGCACATTACAGAAACTTTGGCTTACGAGCAGAACTTATTTTTCACTCTCTTAGAGCACGTCCCGGATAGTATCTATTTCAAAGATTTGAACAGCCGGTTTATAAAAGCTAATAAAGCTTGTGCGTTAAAACATGGATTTGTAAAACCGGAATTAATTGTGGGAAAATCCGATGCCGATTCGTTTGGGCCCGCGCATGCTGCTCAAGCATACATGGATGAGCAAAATATTATAAAAACCGGAATGCCAATTATAGGACAAGAGGAAAGAGAAGACTGGCCTGACGGGAGAACTACTTGGGGTTCAACCTCTAAAATGCCTCTATATGATAACAAGGCGAATATTATTGGCACATTCGGTATTACAAGAGATATTACAGAAAAGAAACTCGTTCAAGAAAGAATTCAAGAAAGCGAACAAGTTTACAGATCACTGTTCGAGAATTCTGTTGACGGAATGTTTTTGATGACCGATGTTTTTTTGGATTGCAATCAAGCCGTGTGCGATTTGTTTAAGTGCGACCGCAACGATATCATCGCTCATTCGCCGGTAGATTTTTCACCGGAAGTTCAACCTGACGGAAGAAATTCTCTCTCCTCTGCAAGTGAAAAAATAGAAGCAGCGCTAAACGGAAAACCTCAAAGATTTTACTGGCAGCACAAAACCAAAGATAATGTTTTGTTTGATGTGGAAGTTTCTCTCAACTCAATAACAATCGGCGGCAGCAAATTGATTCAAGCTGTTGTGCGTGATATTACAGAAAGGAAAAGATCCGAAAAAATTAGACAAGCTCTTCTCGATATTTCTGAAATAGCTTATACCGCTTCCGATATGAGTTCTTTGTATAAGAGCATCCATGAAGAGATAGCATCGTTGATGACGGTTAAAAATATTTATATTGCTCTGTACGATGAAAAAACCGATATACTTTCCTTCCCATATTTTGTTGATGAATATGATCCTCCTCAAATGCCTAAAAAACTTGGTAAAGGTCTAACAGAATATATTTTAAGAAAAGGTGAAGCCGAACTTATTGACGCTCAAAAAGACTTGGAATTAAGAAAAGCCGGCGAAGTTGAATTAATTGGCGCGCCCGCTTCTATTTGGCTTGGCGTTCCCTTAAAACTGGCAGGTAGAACAATTGGTGTCATTGTTGTGCAAGATTATGAAAACGAAAAAGCTTATGGCGAAGAAGAGATGCGAATTCTTATATTCGTTTCAGAGCAAATTGCACAAGTAATTGAGAGGAAAAGGGGTTCGGAAGCCATTAAAAAATACACTGAAGAGCTAAAGCAATTAAACGCAACCAAAGACAAATTTTTTTCTATCATCGCTCACGATCTTAAAAACCCCTTTATTACTCTCCTTGGTTTTTCTGATCTTCTTATTTCAGATTTTGGTGAATTCACCGACGAAGAAAAAATTTATTACATCACAGAGATGAAAAAATCTGCTGAAGTATCTCATAATCTGCTTCAAAATTTGCTGTTGTGGTCTCGCGCTCAAACAGGCCGCATCGAATTCAATCCGCTCAAAATTGATCTTCAAAAAATTGTTTCCGATAACATCGAACTACTAAGACCCTCCGCAGAAAGAAAACAGATCAAAATAATATCAGACACCCCTCCAAATACTTTTATCTTTGCCGACGAGGATATGCTTAACACTATCATACGAAACCTGCTTACTAATGCGTTAAAATTCACAAACAAAAACGGGCTAATCGAAATTAACTGCTTTCAACGACCTGAAAATATTGAGATTTGCATTTCAGATACCGGGGTAGGTATGAGTGATAAGGTAAAAGCGAATCTGTTCAGATTGGATGTAAGTCAAACAACCTTTGGAACCGAAAATGAAGCCGGCACCGGATTAGGACTAATCTTGTGTAAAGAATTTGTTGAAAAACACGGTCACAAAATTTGGGTCGAAAGCGAAGTTGGAAAGGGAAGTAAATTTTGCTTTACGTTACCAATTGCTCAATAAAAAATATTTCTTCATTTCCCCGCTTGAAGCAAGGTTTTGTCCTACTTTGTATCCCATTTTTAAAAATACTTCGTGGTTCTTCGTGAAAGGATATTTTTACACGAAGCGCTCGAAGAAGCCACGAAGTTACACGAAGAAAAAATAAAGGAGTATTTATGGATTTTGAACCATTAAGTAAAAAAATTATTGGCGCTGCAATTGAAGTGCACAAACATTTGGGTCCTGGTTTATTAGAATCTGCTTATGAAGAATGCTTGGCTTATGAACTCACTGAAAATGGATTGTTTGTAAAAAGACAAAAGCCGGTTCCCGTAGTTTACAAGGAAGTAAAGCTTGATTGCGGATATCGCATAGATATTTTAGTAAATGATGAAGTAATAATTGAAATAAAGTCTGTTGATGCCCTGCACCCTGTCCACGAGGCACAGATACTAACTTATATGAAATTTGCTCAGAAGAAAATTGGACTGTTGATCAACTTCAATGTAACGGTCTTAAAAAATGGACTCAAACGGTACGTTATGTAATTCTTCGTGTTTCTTCGTGAGATGATTTCTTCGTGTCTCTTCGTGAAAGAAACCAAAACCCATTACACGAAGCACGCGAAGGGAAAAAAACGTAGCGAACTTTGCGGTGCTTGGCGCGCTTGGCGAGAAAAAAAGAATACAGTCTCTCGCAACGTTCGCAAAGAAGTCGCAACGAACGCAAAGGGAAAATTTATGCATGAAAATGAGATAGCAAAATTAGTTTTGGACGCTGCTTTTAAGATACATAAAGAAGTCGGACCGGGATTGCTGGAATCTGTTTATGAAGAATTACTTGCGTTTGAATTGGAAAAAATTGGTTTATCTGTAAAACGACAAGTCGGGATCCCATTAATGTACGAAAGCATAAAAATGGAAATAGGTTTTAGAGCAGACCTAATTGTTGAAAACAATGTGATTGTTGAATTAAAATCAATTGAGACAATTCTTGATGTTCATAAAAAAATACTGCTTACTTACTTGAAACTTAGCGGATTAAAATTAGGATTGTTGATCAACTTCAATGTTTCTTTGCTTAAGGAAGGAATAGTGAGAATTGTAAATAGATTGGATTTGTAGCGAACTTGGCGGTTCTTGGCGTGCTTGGCGAGAAAAAAAAGAATACAGTCTCTCGCAACGTTCGCAAAAATGTCGCAACGAACGCAAAGGAGAAAATCATAGCGAATTGTGTAACTATATGAAATCCTTCCTGATCCTTCGTGAAAGAATTTTTTTTACACAAAGAAAAGATCTTACATTTTTGTCACACAAAGGAATTCAGTTTGCTCTACTAAAAGAAAATAAATTGTGCCCCAGAGGTTATTATGTATGAAAAGATAAATTCTTTATTCAAATTCTTGTTTTCCACCAAAGCCTTTCGAATAGTCTCCATATATCTTGCTCTAAGTCTTTTCTGGATTTTTTCCACAGATAAATTAGTGTTTAATTTCATCTCAGATGCAGAAACTCAAAATTTGGTTTCTTCCATCAAGGGATGGTTTTTTGTAATTGCCACAACTCTTTTACTTTATCATTTAATACGACGAGCGCTAATAGAAGTAACAACCGTTGAACAGAAATTAATTGAGAGTGAGATTAAATTCCGATCGGTATTCGAAAATTCTGTTGATGCCATTGGTGTTTCGAAAGAAGGAATACATGTTTTTGTCAATCCTGCTTATCTAGCTCTGTTCGGTTATTCTCATATTGATGAATTGGTCGGCAAGCCGGTCATAGATCTCATTGCACCGAGCCAACGAGAACATATTCTGGATTTTGTTACGCGTCGTGCAAAGGGAGAGGTTGTTCCATCTAATTACGAAACAGTTGGGCTAAGAAAAAATGGTTCAGAATTCGATATGGATGTTAATGTATCTAGTTATCATTTGCATTCCAATCTCTATACTCTTGTGATTCTGAGAGATATAACAGAGCGTAAAAAAACAGAAGATGCAATTCGCGTAAGTGAAGAACGCTGGCGATCACTTGTTCAAAATGCACCAAACATAATTCTTTCTATTGATCAAAATGAAAAAATTACATTTATTAATAAAGTAATGCCCGGTTTCGATTTAGAAACAGTTATTGGGAAAAGTATATTTGATTTTGTTCTACCTGAATCAGTTGAAGTTATGCGCAAATCATTTCAAAAAGTATTTGCAACCGGCGAACCCGAAAATTATTCTGTTATGGGTGATGGCATTGATAAAAAATCAGCATGGTATTCGAGCCGTGTAGGCGCAATCAAACAAGATGGCAAGGTTATTTCCCTCTTAATTATTTCTTCCGATATAACCGCACAAAAAGAAGCAGAAGAAGCAATTCGTGAAAGCGAAGAAAAATTCCGTGTGCTCACAGAATCAACGTCGGCTGCAATTTTTATTTTTAAGGGTGAACAGTTCCGTTATTTAAATTCCTATGCGGAATTATTAACCGGATATACAAAGGAAGAGCTTATAAATAAAAAGTTCTGGGAAATTGTTCATCCTGATTATCGTAATCTAATAAAAGAGCGCGGGCTTGCTCGTCTTCGGGGTGAAACTGTTGCATCGCGTTATGAATTTAAAATTGTAACTAAAGCCGGTGAGGAGCGTTGGTTAGATTTTACAGCCGGCTTAATTCAATTTGAAGGCGAGCCTTCTGGAATTGGAACTGCAATAGATATAACAGAAAGAAAACGTGCATTTGAAGAACTACAAAAATCCCGTCAGGAATACCGCGCACTTTCTGCTCATCTTCAAAGAATTAGAGAAGATGAACGTGCCTCTATTGCAAGAGAATTGCATGATGAGCTCGGTCAAATTCTCACATCACTTAAAATGAATATTGCATTCACAAGAAGAGAGCTGGAAGAAAGTGAATCAATCGAAATAAAAAATAAAATGTTGAGTGAGTTTCAAGCGATGAATTTGACTATTGATAAAGCTGTGTCTGAGGTTAGAAAACTAATAACACAGTTACGCCCTGAACTTCTTGATAAACTCGGTTTAATTGCCGCGCTGGAATGGTATTCGGAAGAGTATCAGAAAACCACTAAAATTAATTGTGTGTTCACATCTGATTCTGAAGAACTTTTTCTAAACCATGATTTGGAACTGGCTGTTTTCAGAATTGTACAGGAGGCAATGACAAATGCAGCAAAGCATTCTGATGCAAAATCAGTTCAAATTATGCTCGGAAAAAGAGAAAATAAACTTTCAATAGAAATAATTGACGACGGAAAAGGAATTTTGGAAACTGAGTTGGATGGGACAACTTCTTTTGGATTATTGGGTATGCGGGAAAGAGCAAGCATAATAGGCGGAAATCTTGAAATATTTGGGGCTCCAGGAAAAGGAACAACTGTTAGATTAGTGATTGGTGATTATAAGCAACGCAGCCTTAGAGGTTATAATACCACCAACGATGTGTAAACCTCGAAGGTTATGTTTTGCAGTCGCGGAGTTTATCATGAAGAATTGAAGGGCTCCATCGAAATGACATTTTTGAATTTTCACACAATCTCTTTGTGCTTTATTGGGTAACGTCATTAAAAAATCTGACGGCTGAATGCTTGCAAATAAAATTGTATATTAAAATAGAAGTTGCAGGAATACTGTGATAAAAGTATTTATAGCTGATGATCACGCGCTGATTCGGGAAGGGATTAAGAATTTATTGAGTCCCTTAAGCGATATAAAACTCGTTGGCGAGACAGCAAATTCTTTTGAAATAATTGAACAAATCAGAGTAAATAAATGTGATGTTTTAATTCTCGATCTCTCCATGCCGGGTAAAAACGGTCTTGATGTTCTTAAAGAAATCAAAAGCATCTTCCCTGAAACAAAAATTCTAATAATGACTATGATGCCTGAAGATCAATTTGCAAAGCGGACTTTAAAAGCCGGCGCTTCCGGGTATCTAACCAAAGAAAGCGCACCCGATGAACTCATCACGGCAATCAGGAGAATCGCTTCGGGAAGAAAATATGTTAGTCAATCTCTTGCCGAAAAACTTGCTCAAGATTTGGATGACACGGCGGAGAAGCCCATTCAAGATCTTCTTTCCGATAGGGAATTTCAAGTAATGAAAATGATGGCTTCGGGAAAATCACAAACCGACATAGCAATTGAGTTATCGATTAGTGTAAGCACTGTTAATACTTATCGCAGTAGAATTTTAAAAAAATTAAATCTTAAGACAAACGCAGAATTGATTCACTTTGCTTATCAGAACAATTTAATCAAGTAGCGACAGCCTGTCGTAATACTACTACAACATAATCATTCACATTGCTACACACATTTACTCGTTGATTTCTATTTTTATCTATCAAATGGAAATGTTGTGAAGAATGTATTGCTTGTTGATGATTCCGGTTTATTACGCGATAATCTGAAGAGAATTATTTCTTCTATTCCTAATTTACATCTTGTAGGTGAAGCTTTAGATTCAGCCACAGCTCTCAGATTGGTTGATGAACTCGAGCCGGATATTCTAATTCTCGACATTGATTTAATCCAGGGGAATGGAATTGACGTTTTAACTAAGATGAAAAAAAATAGATCAAGACCTACAACAATTATGTTTACAAACTACTCTCAAGATGCATTCAAAAAAGCGGCTGCAAAACTTGGAGCGAACTATTTCTTTGATAAGAACGAAGACATTGATGAGCTATTTGAAATTCTGAAGAAGCTTGCTGTATCCAATTGATCCTACATAGTGTAATGATTTAGACTAAAGAGACAATACTTTATTCCTACAACACAATCATTTTTATCACTATACACTTAAAACGCTTTATGGGTTATCTTACCTAAAGAAATCCAAGAGGAAAAAATGAATGTATTAATTTGTAATCGCTCCGACAATGTGAGAAGGACAATACAATTCCTTAGTGACTCATACAGTTATACTGAATTTTCAAGAGTAAACTGAGAATAAATTTTTGGACATGAAAATGGAAGAACTGAACAGAAAAAAACTTTTAATCGTTGACGACTCTAAAGAAATTCGTGAGGGATTAGAAAGATTCATATCGGGGATACAATCTATAGAGATTGTTGGTGAAGCCAGCGATGGAGTTAGTGCTTTAGAGATGGCTGACAAACTGAAACCGGATTTCGTTACACTTGATATTAAATTGCCTGGGATGAATGGAATAGAGGTTCTATTAGAGATCAAGAGAAAGAATCCAAAAACGATTGTTTTTATATTGACGAATTTTCCATTACAATATTATAAACGTGCATGTCAAAACGCCGGCGCTGATTATTTTTTTGATAAAACTAATGAATTTGAAGAGATGGTTAATACAATTAAAACGCTCGCGGATAATCCGCCGATAAATGAAAAATTATGAGAAAGCCGGGTTGAAAATGGAAGTAATGAATATACTATTGATCGAAGAGAACATTAAAGACGCTTCGTTGATAGAAAAACACCTTACAAGCATTAAAGAACTCTCTATTCGCTTGGAACATTTTACGCAATTAAATGAAGCCGGGGAATATCTTTTGCATAATTCTGCATCGATCATTCTTCTCGTTATGAATCATTCCGATGTGAATGAATTAGAAAAGGTTAGACGAACACGCAAAATTGCACCTTCTTTACCAATTGTTGTACTTTTAAAATCTCCAGACAAAGAATTTGGCCTTCTGGCAATCAGTGTCGGGGCAGACGATTATTTATTGAAAGATTCATTAAACCATGAATTGACTCTAAGAATGTTTCGCTACACAATAGAACGAAAAAATGGTTTGGAAAAGGCGAATGAAAGTGAAAAAAAATACGAAGAACTGGTAAACCTTCTTCCTCAAACTGTTTTTGAGATGGATGTAAAAGGAAATTTAACTTTTGCCAATGATTTAGCATTCCAAACATTCGGTTATAACAAAGAAGAGTTCACGAATAATCTGACTGCATTCCAGATGATTGAAGAAAAAGACAGGGAGCGAGCACTTTCCAATATTCATGCTGTTTTGCGTGGTAAAAAAACAACTGACAATGAATATAGTCTGCTAAAAAAAGATGGAAGTACCTTCCCTGCATTGATCTTTTCTAATCCGATTGTGCGTAATGGAGAGACTCTTGGTTTAAGAGGAATTATTATCGATATAACCGAGCGCAAGCATGCGGAGGAATCTTTAAAATCATCCGAAGAAAAATTTAACTGTGCATTTCAATCCTCACCTATTGCAATGGCAATTCAGAATTCGGACGATCTGTTCATCGACGTTAACGATGCTTTTCTAAGAATGACCGAATATGGCAGAGAAGAAGTAATTGGATATCAAGGAAAAGAGTTAAACTTATGGGCTGATCAAGAGGAACGTAACCGGGCGCAAGATGATTATCACCTTAACGGATTACTTCAAGATTTTGAATTCAGTTTTCGGAAAAAGTCCGGAAAGATTGGTGTTGGAATTATTTGGGCAGAGCCAATTATTATAGATGGAAAGACAACAGTCTTAACAACCGCTTTAGATATTACCGATCGCAAGCTGGCAGAAGAAGCTTTACAAAAAAGCGAAGAAAGATTCCACCGCTTTTTTGAGAAGGACTTAACCGGGGACTTCTCGTCCACAACGGATGGAAGAATTCTAATGTGTAACAATGCTTTTGTAAAAATCTTAAAGTGTAAAAGCAAAGAAGAAATGTTAAATAAAAATTCTAACGACTTTTATTGGGAACCACAAGATAGAACATCTTTCTTAAATGAATTGAAAGAGAAAAAGAAGATTACCAATATAGAGATAACGCTAAAGGCATGTGATGGATCTAAAGTGACTGTTATTGAAAATGTGCTCGGTATATTTGACGACACTGGCGAACTGAAAGAGATAGCCGGTTATATGTTAGATATAACCGATCGCAAAAAAGCTGAGGAAGAAATTAAAATACTAGCTCATGCTATAGAGAGTATTAGCGAAAGCGTAAGCATAACCGACTTGAATGATAAAACATTGTTTGTGAACAATGCGTTCTTAAAAACTTACGGTTACACAAAGACTGAGCTTCTGGATAAACCCATCTCTAAAATTCGATCTTCAAAAAGTCAGCCGGATATAACAGAAAGAATCTTGCCCGAAACTTTGAAAGGCGGCTGGAAGGGAGAACTTTTGAACAAGAAAAAAGACGGCACTGAATTTCCCGTTGCCCTCTCTACTTCTGTTATCCGGGATTCAAACGGCAATCCGGAAGCATTAGTAGGCGTCGCAACTGATATAACCGACCGTAAAGAAGCAGAAGAACAAATTTTATTGCTGTCACGCGCTGTAGAAAAAAGTCCGGCTACTATTATGATAACCGACGAAGAGGGTAATATTGAATACGTTAATCAGAAATTTATTGAATTGACCGGTTATACTTTAGAAGAAGTAAAAGGTAAAAAGCCAAGCATATTAAAATCCGGTTACACTACTGAAGATCAATATCAAGAATTATGGAACACAATAAAATCGGGCAACACTTGGAAAGGTGAATTTCATAACAAAAAGAAAAACGGCGAGCTCTACTGGGAATCTGCTCTAATTACACCGATTCAAAATGATAGATTGTTTTTGCTAGCAGTAAAAGAAGATATAACCGAACAGAAACAATTAACCGAAGAATTAATTCTTGCAAAAGAAAAAGCCGAGCAATCAGATAAACTGAAATCCGAATTCCTTGCACAAATGTCTCACGAAATCCGCACACCGCTAAATATTCTTTTGAGTTTTTCAACTTATATCAAAGAAGTATTGGAAGAACAACAGCATCTCACCGAAGATCTGGACCAGTATTTTTCAGCCACCAGCGCTGCCGGAAAAAGAATTATTAGAACGATAGAAATAATTTTGAATATGTCTGATCTTAAATCCGGCAGCTTTGTAAACAATCCTAAGCCTACAGATATTTATGAAGAGATTCTTAAAAATGTCTTCCATCAGTTATATCGATCGGCAGACGAGAAAAAATTGCAGTTCGATCTGATACAAAAATCTGATTCACTTTTTGCAAGCATTGACCAATATGCCGTTGAACAAGTGCTTATTCATATTATTGATAACGCTATAAAATTTACCGGGAAGGGTCATGTACTAATCTATGCTGATAAAAATCAAACGGGTAATGCTGTCATCAAAATCGAAGATACAGGTGTAGGAATTGGTGAAGAATATATGAAAAGGCTCTATTCTCCATTCACGCAGGAAGATCATGGTTATTCCCGTTCATTTGATGGCAATGGTCTTGGTTTAGCTCTTGTAAAACAATATTGCGAACTGAACAACATTCAAATTGATGTTCTGAGCGAAAAAATGAAAGGCACAATTTTCACATTAACATTTCCCATGTAGGATTTAGAAGAGAAGAACGGTACACACCTTATCTAACAAACTATTTCCATGGAAGTTATTGAGAATTGCCTTCGTGCAGCAGGCTCTGCCCCAAGCTGTGTGAACAAACAACCTTTGGCACTGATAACGAAGCCAGTACGGGATTGGGTTTGATCTTGTGCAAAGAATTTGTAGAAAGGAATGGCGGGACTATCAAAGTTGAAGGCGAATTAAACAAAGGAAGCATATTTATTTTTACTTTACCACATACTGAGTAAAGAAAAATATTTCTTCGTGGCTCTTCGTGAAAGAAACCAAAACCCATTACACGAAGCACGCGAAGAAGACACGAAGAAAGAAAAGATTTTTATTCACACAAAAATATTGCAGCAAAAAATAGTTTTTGATAATTTCTATTTGCATTTCTTTTCAAAACATGCGAGGTGAGCAATGACCAAATTACTTTCTAAAAATGACGTTATGAAAGTGTTGAACATGAACGATACGATTGATATTCTCGAAAAAGCTTTTACAGATCTTTCCGAAGGAAAAGCTATTATGCCGCAGCGTACACCAATTCTTACACCAGAGCACAATGGAGTTGCTCTTTTTATGCCTGCATACTTAAAAGGAATAGGCGCTCTGGGCGCAAAGGTTGTTACAGTGTACAAGGACAACTTACCTAAATATAATTTACCAACAATATTTGGGACAATAATTCTTCTTGATGAAAAAACCGGGGCTCCTATTGCACTAATGGATGGTGGTTATTTAACCGCAATGCGAACAGGCGGAGTATCGGGATTGGCAACAAAACTTCTCGCACGAAAAGATGCAAAAGTTCACACACTCTTTGGAACAGGAGGAATGGCAAGAACACATGCATGGGCAATTGATTGTGCCCGGACTATCGAGAAGTTAATACTGTTCTCTCTCGATCCAGTTGAAAAGAAAGAAGCATTTAAAAAGTCGCTTCAAGAAATAATCAAATGCGAAATTGTCTTAGCTGATAATGCAAAAGATGCGATTAGCCAGGCAGATATAGTTACATTAATTACAAGCGCGAAGGATCCGATCATTGATGGCGACTGGATTAAACCGGGCACGCACATCAACGGTGCCGGTTCGCATGCACCTGCCATGCGTGAAATTGATACTAAGACAGTGGTGAAATCAAAAGTTGTTTGCGATCTGGTAGATGCATGTAAAGCCGAAGCCGGAGATTTTATTATTCCTGTTGAAGAAGGTAAATGGAACTGGAATAAAGTTCACGCCTCACTCGGAGATGTGATCATAAAAAAAATTGTTGGTCGTGAGAATGATGAAGAGATAACTCTCTTCAAGAGTGTTGGAATTGCAATTCAAGATATGTCAACGGCGTTTCATGTTTACAAAAAAGCTTCTGAAATGAAAGTGGGAATGGATTTTAGTTTTTAGGGAAAGATATAGATGCTGTCAACTTAACGTTTAAGGATAAAAGAAGTGCGATAGTATTTGCCAGCTCAGTCTTTATCTTTTAGCCTGTTGTTAGTCGATAGTTCACGGTCAATTTTCCCTTTGTTCTTTTTTCCATAATGTCTTTAAGTCTCTTCTTCCATGAATAAGACCCAAAATATCAACACGATATTTTTCTATGCGATAAATAAGACGATAATCTTCAATGAAAAGTTCACGGATAGAAGAATTTGACAATTCAGGAACAATACGTCCTCTTTCTGAAAACTCGCTGAGGGAACGGCTTGCTTCACGGACTTCTATAACAAATGATGCTGCATAGAAAGAAGAATCCCTCGCGATATAGTCGGCAATCGCTTCAAGGTCAGCAGTGGCTTCAAAAGACCAAATTACCTTTCGAGCCATTTTGACATCTTTTTCTCAACTTCTTCTTGTGTATAAACTCGTCCTTCCTCTACATCCTTCAACCCTCGTTCAATTTTTTGAAGAACATAAAGATGATATTGAACATCCTCTAAGGTGCAATCATCTGGCAAACGATTGAGGAGTTCACTGACCTCTTGTTTGGCTGTATGCATATCTTCCTCCTAGTCTTTTTCGTTTATCTTAATTATACTAAATTTGACTGTGAATTTCGCATAACACGCAATAGAACGCGGATGACACGGATTTGCACGGATAAAATCCGCGATTATCAGTTTACCCCGTGGAATAGCATTTGTGTTTTTGAAACAATTTGATTCTTAATTTATTCCACGGGGTGGATCTGTGTAATCCGTGTTCTATTTCTTTTGTCCTCTTTTTTCTTTCTCTAAATTACATCTCAAACATCATTTTCAGATACGCATAACTTGAGTTATCCGAAATATTGTGTGTGATGTTTTTTTTCATCACTTCTTTTAAAACCAAATCGAACACGAATTGGCGCACCGGTTCAAATCTAAAACCGAGTGTAAAGATATTTGTGTTAATTCTTTCCCCATCTAAGAATTCTATCTGCACAGGATCGATACCACCGCGGTGCGGGACGAAAACATTGCCTCCGGCATTGAACGAGAGAGCTCCCTGTGAATCGTAAATGTTTTCTCCATGACGAATGTACTGATATTCAAAATTTAGCCGGATCCATTCATTTACATTGTACGCAATGCGTGTAAATATTTCATCCGAGTTTGGACCGATTTGATGACCGAGTATTTGATTCCATGCGGTGTAAGTGTTTTTTGGATTCTTATGTGTATAAACGTACGGACGAATTCGTGTATATTCTAAGACAATTGACAGATCGTTGATTGAAAACGGCGAGTACCAAAATGCGCCAAGTTGATAACCGGTTTTGTTAATGAAGTTCGAGAAATCCTGCAAATTGCCTAACGGATTATCATCTAAAAAATATGTTCCTTGTAATTCAAGGTCCTTGATCAAATGAGTCTGAAAATCCAGCCAGAGCGCGCCGTTGTCTCTATCTTGCAAAGACATCTCTTCAAATTTGTAAAAAGCGAATGGATTAAAATATGCAAGATCAATTCCTCTGCCCGAGTAAATTATATTTTCACCAAGCCCAAATTCGATCACATTATTGAAGTGGAGTTTAAAACGATTGATTGCGATGAATTTAGTATAGTTAAGTTCACGTTCAATACTAAAATCACCGACAGTTGACGCATGCAAAGATGTAAAGCTGAAAATGCCGTAATTAAAATCCATTTTGAAAAAATCCAGAACCGGATGGTCGCCCGATAAGATCAACTTGCTTCCATAACCATAGCCGAATTTGATCTTCTCTCTTCCGATTTGAAATGAAAATGACATATCTTTTAAGGGCTCGGCGTGATACCGCAAGTAACCTTCTGTAAAATCGTAATTACTGATATTCTCAAAATTTTCAACGTACTTAAAATTATATCTTAAACGTGGATCAAGAGTTGGTGCAAAATCGGAAGACCCGCTAACACCTCCTTTTTGAACTGTAAGACTATAGCCGAGTTTATTGAACAATGTTCCGCGAAAACGAAACCCGGTATCATACAACCATGAATTATTAACAAACGGTTTGATGTTCTGTCCATACATAGCTCTTCCCAGAACATTCAAATAATAATTTGCACCGTCTGCTCGATAAGCATAAAGATATTTTACTCTGTCAGAAAAGAGATTGCTTCTGTTAATAGAAAATCCGGCGTCTTTTCCAAAAAACTGAAAAGTATTTGTGCTGTCGGCAAGATCGTCATAAAACTCATCTTGAAATTTCTTGAGTAGTTTCTTTTCCGTGGTACTAATCTCATTTGAGTGGGAAGCAATTAACTCGAGATTCTTTCTTACTTCTGAGCGAGACATGCCGGGGCTATCATTGTGAATAAACCCGAGAATATTTTTAACACTCATCTCTTTGATGAAAGTGTAAACTTGATGATCAATCGGCACATTTTCTTGCTGGGGAAATGTGTAAGAAGTAAGTAGTAAGAAGTAAGTAGTAAGTAGAACTACAAAGAATATTTTAGCGTTATTTATTTTCATTATCAGGCATCTACATTTTTTGGTGCAAGAAATTTATTATAAAGAATTAAGCCAATAATAGTAACTACGCCGATCATACTGAAAACAAGCCAAAGCGTGCCCGGCTGGTTTAAATTATCAACAAAGTGCACATATAAATTAGCGCCTAAAATTCCGCCGATACCACTGCCAAGAACGCCATACAAGAAAGCATACCCCAGATAAAGAGCTTTCTTATCTTCCGGTGCAATTAAACCAACATAACTAATGAACTTAGGATGAGCCGTCATTTCACCAATTGAAAAAATGATAATTCCTATCATGAATACCCAGATGTTGGCAGAGATAGCAAGAACCGCCATGCCTATTGTTCCCATAGTAATACCGACAATCATTGTGGGGAGAGCTTTAGTATTTTTCACAATATTGGAGACAACTATTTGCAAAATGATAATTGTGCCTGCGTTGATAACTGTTACATGCTCAATATCAAATTTCCAGTTGAGATTTATACCTACCGATGCAAAAAGTCCGTTCACTCCGTTATTGAGCGAAGTTGCATCAACATATTTTTGCACATACCACAAAACTGAATCGAACATTTGAAAATAGAGAATCCAGAAACCTGAATAGATAACTATTAGACTGATAAACCTAACATCGGTTAATACCATTACCATCCCTTTAAGAACTTCGGCGAAGTTTTTAGTGCTTGCGGGTTTTTTCGGTTCTTTATAGATAAATAAAGTTGGGATAAGCATAGCAGTTGTTCCGATTGCAGAAGCAAGCATTACATAATGCCAACCGAATGCGTTTTTAATATAAGGAACAAGAATTAATGGGAATAAAAACGCGCCCAAGTTAATTGACCAGTAAAAAATTCCGAATCCGATTGTGCTGTTAGATTGATTTGTCTCGCGCGCAATTGTACCGGAGATCATTGGTTTAAATGCGCCAGCGCCAATGCCCATTATTACTAGACTGGCAAAAACCATTGAATATTCTGTGGTTTGACTTGTAAGAAAGTATCCAAGCCCTAAAAAGATAAATGCAAATGTGAGGGTTTTTTTATAGCCGAATCTATCGCCAATGGCTCCGGCTAATATGGGCAAAATATAAAGAAGCGGCTGAATAGTACTCTTAATAACGCCAACACTTTCTTTACTATAATTTAGTTGGTCTACCATATATACAGATAGAATACTCATCATTCCGTAATAAGAACCTCGCTCAAAAAATTCCATTACAATTACTGTCCAGTAATTTTTAGAGAAGGAACGAAATACAGATTTCTTAACTTCAGAATTTTCAATCATATAGCTCTCTCATTAAATAATATTAATAAATGAAATGTTTCTTTTTGAAGTGGGTTAAAAGTGAATAAACATTAAATAAATTTTATTCAGTTTTTTTATTACTTTTCACTCGCAATATTTTGTAAAGACAGTAAACCGTCAAACTTATAATCGCGCCCCAGGCTAAAAACACAAAAATATATCCACCTGTCTTCATTGATAATTCCTTATAATTTTTGGGTGAACTTACAGAAAACCGCATTGACTATCAAACCACACTTACCGGGATAAAAGAAACTTGAGTTCACTTTAATAATGTATCATTTGCATTTGTCATTGCGAGTTCCTAAAAAAGGCATTGCCTTTATTTATCAGAATAATGACCTTTGCGAAATAAAAATTGGAGTCGGGTAAATATAACAGTAGCTCCATTGATGTTTAGGGTAGTTCCAAAAATTATCTTTTATAAAAATTTAACGCAGAGAACGCTGGCGAAGCCATCCCTTCGGGAAAAGAATACGCCGAGTCCGCAGAGAATATTTGGGTATCCATCACTTCGTGAGAAATTTTTAGAACCATCCTTATAGATGAAAAGTTGGAAAAATAAACGATCCACTTTTCCGTGAAGTCGGCGGGGACTTTAGGAATACTCAAACCGAACAAATCTTTTATCTGAGAAGAAAATATTATTACTGCAATTCCGCTTGTGAATCCAACAATTAGCGGATAGGGGATGAATTTGATATATGAACCGAACCGCGCGAAACCCATTATTAATAGAATGACACCCGCCATTAAAGTGGCAAGTATTAAACCATTCATTCCATAATCCTGAACAATCGCATAAACAATTACTATAAATGCACCGGTTGGTCCGCCAATCTGCACACGGCTTCCGCCTAAAAATGAAACGATGAAACCGCCGATAACGGCAGTGATTAATCCTCGCTGAGGAGAAACCCCGCTTGCAATACCGAACGCAATTGCTAACGGCAAGGCAACAATACCTACAATAATTCCTGCAGTTATATCTTTAAGAAGCTGTTCGCGTGTGATGGTTTTATAAATAGTGAAGAGTTTTGGTTTGAGCATTTTATTAATACGTAATATTTTCTAATTCGTATTGGGGACTATTTTCCCTCCGCGCACCGTCGCCCCGATTGCTAATCCAGCACTGATCAGAATTAAATTCTTGATGATGTATTGTCCTTCAAGTGTAGGCACGAATGGAAACATCTTAAACGTTTCTGCCGGAAAGAAAAACAATGGCAACATCGTACCAATCATTTGAAGAAAGAGGAGAAAAAGAATTTCTCGAATAAATTTATTGAAAAGCAGTCCGAGACCAATCAAAGTTTCCCATGCAGCAAGAATTATTATTGAAACACTTGGTTGAAGCAACTCGAATGTCATTACAGAAATTGTTTTGGTTGCCAATCCTTCCGCTGAACTTACACCGGGAAAAAATTTCAGAAATCCGAACCAGAAAAAAATTATTCCGAGGCTGATCCGTAAAAATTTGATTGCGTTATCAGCCATCCACGTTGTTATCGGTTTATCAAGCTTGTTATAAAACTCTTCTTGGAATTTCATATTAATTACTTTCTTTGATGTTGTTAACAAATTAACTGAGGCAAAGTTAAAGTTATATTTTGAAATTTGCCGAGAGATTATGGTTCGCTGGTTTCCGGTCTTCATGCTAGCACGAACAAGTATTTCAATATATTATATTAAAAATATATCCGACAATTATTATTCCCGCAGCCACAATTCCGACAAAAGCAAAGATAAGTTGCAGCTTGAGTACTTTTTTAAGAATGATTGTTTCGGGAAGTGAGAGACCGATTACACTCATCATAAACGCCAGCACTGTTCCAAGCGAAGCGCCTTTTTCAAGTAATGCTTGAACAATTGGAATTATTCCCGCAGCGTTTGAATACATGGGAACGCCTAACACAACGGCTATTGGTACTGACCACCATGCTGATTTCCCCATTAATCCGGCCATAAAATTTTCAGGTACATATCCATGAATACCGGCTCCCACAGCTATTCCAATAATAATATAGAGCCAAACTTTGCCGACAATTTCTTTAACCGCATCAATGCCGGTGGTTATTCTTTGTGAGAAAGATATGTTTTCATCTTCCATTTCCAGATGTCCAGCTTTAACTTCATAAACCCACGGTTCGACATATCTTTCTAATTTTAATCTGCCGATTATATAACCGGAAAGCATCGCAATTATTAATCCGGTTGACATATACAAGAGAGCAGTTTTCCATCCGAACAATCCAAACAATAAAACAAGTGCGACTTCGTTTATCATCGGCGCAGCAATTAGAAAAGAAAATGTTACACCAAGCGGAACGCCGCTTTCAACAAATCCAAGAAAAAGAGGAATTGCTGAACAAGAACAGAAAGGAGTTACAATTCCAAGCATACTGGCAAGAACATTCCCAACAAAAAGTTTTTTACCGCCAAGAATTTTTCTTGTTCTTTCAGGAGAAAAGTATGAGCGGATAATTCCCACTACAAAAACAATTAAAGTAAGAAGCAGTAGAACTTTCGGGACTTCAAAAACGAAAAACCATACTGCATCGGTTAAATGAGTCTTCGGCGTAAAGCCAATCAAAGAAAAAATTAATAGGTCAGTGAGCTTCTCTAAGTTAAGATAGAGCAGTAACCATAAAGGAAGTAACAATATCAGAATTAGGATTTTAAATTTTACTTTATTCAATAATTCTGTTCCAACCAGCGAATTCATTTTTATACCAATTATTATGGATAAACATTAGGAGCTTTAACAGTTCCTTCTTCTACATTTTTGAAATACTTTTTCTGAAACCACAGTGCTACATTGACCAACCTTATCAAAACCGGTACTTCTACAAGCGGGCCGATAACCGCTGCAAATTCTTAGCTGGAATATCTTCCACCAAATTTGTTAATTCATTCAGATTAATTCCTTCCGGCGAGGGCATTATAACCACATTAACAGATTCTTTTACAATCTCATAAGCTTCCTATCTTATTACTTTTTGTAATCAGAATGAAGTAAATAAAATAAATGCTTTTCAATTTCTTTTCTCATCTTCAATGGGAAATCAGTAGTGATCGAATCAACACCAAGATTTATTAATTTAATAGCATCATCAAGTTCATTAACATCGTAAGCACAAAAATCCAAATGGGAATCGCGAAATAATTTTACAAGTTTCATATCAATATATGGTCCTGCATTAACATCAATGCCATCGCAATTAATTGTTTGAAGAGTTTGAATCAACCTTTTTTGTGCAAGATATTTTAAGCATTTCTTTTTTTGAAAATAAGAACTGAAAAGCCAGTAAGCTTTAATTTCCGGTAAATATTTTTTTGCTAACTGAACAGTATTCGGATTAAAAGTAATTATTCTGATTTTATCCGGTGAAATGGAAAACCGTTTTAAGATTTCTACAAGTTTTATTACACAGATTTCACGATTGTCTTTTATTTCTATGTAAATCCCTTTCTCTTTAGGAATGATTTGTAAAACTTCTTGAAGAGACGGTATTGTTGCTCCTTTGTATCGTTCTCCTTTCCAAATTCCGACATCTAATTTTTTCAATTCGGATAAAGTTGATCTGCAAACATTCAATTTATTTTTCCCTCCTGTTACTCTTTTAGTATTCGGATCATGAATGCAAACAATCTCATTATCATTCGTAAGCCAAAAATCTCCTTCTATAAAATCTGCATTTTCTTTAAGCGCAAGCTCAAAAGAAGGAATAGTGTTTTCAGGTGCAGCGTAAGATGCGCCACGATGTGCAACGATCAAAAGATTATTCATAAGCTATCGCTTTCTACCTAAGCATCTCCTTTTAGCTTCTTAAGGTAATGTTCGAATTCTAATAAATATGAATTGCGGTTCAGAAGTTTTTTAATATCATTCAAATATGCTTTTGTAATGATTGCCCCGGCGGAGATAATCTCATCTACTTTATCGTAATCAGCCCAGGTAAGTTGTTTTATTTGAGGGCGAATAATTAAATCTGCTTCCCTTAATCGTAAAATAGAGAGATGGTAAGAAGTGATATCTTCGGTTCTGAAAAGAATTTCAAAAATATTTTTTGGTTCCTCAACGACTTTTAAACTGCGTGTAACATCTACCGCCAACACTCTATCGGCACCGATTTCCCTTACTTTACCGGCGGGCACACTTTCCGATGCGCTTCCATCAACCAGAAAATAATTTTCGTATTTAACCGGAGGGAAAATACCGGGGATTGCCGAACTTGCACGGATTACATCTCTTAAGTTGCCTTTGGTGAAATTAATTTCTTCACCGGAAAGCAGATCAGTTGTAATAGCGGAAAATTTAATTTGCAGATTTTCGATTGGGACATCAGGAAATATTTGATAAATCTTTTTAGTGGACTCTTCATCAAAGTAAGAAAGACTATTCAATGATTTCAATGCTTGAAACCGTACTTCGATATAATCTAAAAACTGTTCAAAATAATTTTTGTCCGGCTTCTTTGTCTTTTTATTTAATTTATCAATTCCAAGCTCTATGAATTTGGGATGCTCAATTAAGTCATGTATAAAAATTTCAACTTCCTTTGCGGAACCGAAATAAGCATATAAACCGCCAACCACAGCACCCATACTGCAGCCGGTAATATAATTTATTTTAATCCCCTCGGAATCAAGAACTTTGAGAACTCCGATATGAGCTAAACCTCTTGCACCGCCGCCGCCAAGCGCTAAACCGAATTTTGACATTATAATTTTATTTATGTGAACGAATAATCTTTAACTAAATGAACAACTAAAATATTTCATAAACTCTCAACATAAAAAGGAGGAAACCGTAAGAGACTTGTAAGCCGTTACTTTATCTCACGGAACAATAACCTCCCAAAATTCCGTTTTTTGATAGAACGATCTGCCAAAGTTGATTGTGTCTTGCTCTAAATGAACCGGCGGAGGAGAGTAAAAAATATTCCCACATTTTGTAAAAGCGTTCATCGTACTTATCTTTAATTTTATTCCAACTGTTTTTAAAATTATCATACCAAGACATTAATGTTTTATCGTAATCTGAACCGATGTTATGCCAATCCTCCATCACAAATAAACCTTCTATTGCTTTACCGAGTTGGGCTACCGAAGGCAGCATACCGTTAGGGAAAATATATTTATGAGTCCATGCATCTATAGATTTAACAGAACGGATTTCCCCAATTGTGTGAAGCAGAAACAATCCTTTGTCGCTCAAACATTTATTAACGATTTCAAAAAATGTTCTGTAATTTTTATAGCCAACGTGTTCAATCATTCCAACACTTACTATTCTATCAAACTTCTCATTCACATCGCGGTAATCCTTTAGCCGGAATTCAACGGGGAGACTTTCGCATAACTTTCTGCCAAGTTCTACTTGCTCTTTTGAAACTGTAATTCCAACTGTTTCAACATTGTATTTTTCAGCAGCGTATTTACCAAATGCACCCCAGCCGCATCCTATATCGAGCACTTTCATTCCGGGCTTAAGATTTAACTTCCTACAGATTAAATCGAGTTTGTTCTCTTGTGCTTCGTCCAATGTATTTGCATCTTTCCAATAAGCGCAGCTATAGTTCATTCGTTTATCGAGCATATTTTGAAACAGTTCATTGCCTAAATCATAATGTCTTTTGCCGATGATAAAAGCACGATGCTTTGCTTGTAAGTTGAACACTCGTGCTTCTAATAACTTAAGAAGGATTGACCATTTACGTTTTATTTTTTGATCAAGCTCGGCTCTTATTACTTTAAAGATAAATTCATCAATTTTTTCTGAGTTCCACCAGCCATCCATATAAGCTTCGCCAATACCCAACTCGCCTTCTGTAATTGCTCTTTGATAAAATTTATCATTGTGAACTTGAATGTCCCAAGAATTACTGCCGTTAATTTTCACTCCGGCAAGAGATAAAATATCTTCAACGAGTTTTTGATAACGTGAGCCCATAACTGCTCCTTTGTAAAAGTTACAAATTATTACGAGCCATTATTTCTAGAGATAACAATCGCAGAACATTATGCAAATCAAAACTAAGAATTTCTTTTTTGAGCTGCGATAGCCTAATTGATATTTTCTGTGGCTCTCTATGTAATTTTGTTTTATTACACGTAAAGCCACAGAGAGTACTGTTAAGCAGCTTCATTTTCAGCCGAAGCAAAATATTTTTTCTGAAGCCACAATGAAACATTGACCAAGCCGATCAATACCGGCACCTCTACAAGTGGACCAATAACAGCAGCGAATGCTTCACCGCTGTTTATGCCGAAGACTGCAACTGCCACAGCAATTGCTAATTCAAAATTGTTACTCGCAGCCGTGAAAGAAAGTGTTGCCGTTTTTGAGTAATCCGCCCCGATCTTTTTACCCATATAAAATGAGACAAGAAACATTACTACAAAGTATATCAGAAGTGGGATTGCAATCCGCACAACATCGAGCGGGATCTTTACAATGTATTCCCCTTTAAGAGAGAACATCACGATGATTGTAAACAGCAATGCAATTAGTGTTATAGGACTAATCTTTTGAAT
This sequence comes from uncultured Melioribacter sp., assembly GCA_964449775.1. Taxonomy (GTDB): domain Bacteria; phylum Bacteroidota; class Ignavibacteria; order Ignavibacteriales; family Melioribacteraceae; genus Fen-1258. The sequence continues at coordinate 57,653 of CAYVBQ010000023.1, forward strand.
AAACTTTGTCTGATACCATTCTTTGTTTTTCAGTTTTATCAATGTGAAGCGCGTAATTATTCCGGCTATGAAAGGAATTCCGAGATAAATAAAAACACTCTCGGCAATTTGCCCGATTGTGATATCAACTTTGAATGATTGTAAGCCGAGCCAGTTAGGCAATACCGTTAAGAACACGTAAGCATATATCGAAAAGAAGAGCACTTGAAAAATTGAGTTGAACGCAACCAAACCCGCTGCATATTCCGTATCACCTTTTGCAAGTTCATTCCAGACAATTACCATAGCTATGCATCGAGCTAAACCAATCATAATTAAACCAGCCATATAATGCGGGTAGTCTTGAAGAAAAATTATTGCAAGAACAAACATTAAGATTGGTCCGATAATCCAGTTCTGTACGAGCGAGAGAGATAGAACTTTTACATTGCGGAATACATCGCCAAGTTCTTCATATTTTACTTTTGCAAGCGGAGGATACATCATTAGAATTAATCCGACTGCAATGGGTATGTTAGTGGTACTTTCTGGGGATGATTTAAGTGACTCCCAGAATTTTGCAATTCCCGGGAAGAGATAACCGGAAAAAACACCAATGAACATTGCAAGAAATATCCATAGAGTTAAATAGCGGTCTAAGAATGAAAGTTTTTTAATAATTGAACTCATATTTATTCCTCTTTCTTTAATTGGTCTGTGATGAATTCTTTTATTTGGCTGACTGAGGGTAACCCGTTCAGATAATATCTGCAAGCAAGATGAGCATCCGCCGGTTCGGGTAGATTTTCTAAATCGATTCCGTTAATTAATACTGTTGGAGAACCTCGAAATTTTATCTGCTGTGCTTGTTCCGGCGTTTCGACAAGTATTCCTTTGTATTCTATTCGTTCATTAAATTCTTCTATAGCTGTTCTTACTCTTGCGATCATTTCTACAGAGTTTGGACAACCTTCGAAATGCTGAACTTCAATTTTCACTTTTTTGTCCTTTCATTTTTTACTTGATTGATTTACCAATGCATTCATTAACCAATGTGTTAAAGTAGATTTTATCGGCAGCTTTCCGTTGTGAACAACTTTTCCATTTACAACCAAGCCCGGTGTGCTCATAATTCCGTAACTCATTATCTCTTTGTAATCGGTTACTTTTTCTATTTCCGCTTCAATATTGTTTTCTGCAACAACCTCTTTACAGAGCTTTTCTAAGGTTACACAGTTTGCGCAACCCGGACCAAGCACTTTGATGTTTAGCATATTTTTTCCATTCTTTATGTTTTATAGATTCCCGCTTTCGCGGGAATGACATTTATTTTGTTTTTGTCATACCCGCGTAAGCGGGTATCCATTACGTCGTTATTTCGTCATATAAATCTTTCCATTCCGGGTTCATATTTTCAATTAATTCTATTTTCCATTTTCTTAACCACTTCTTCAGAGCTTTTTCCCTTTTGATTGCTTCATTTATGTCATTTGTAATTTCATAATAGACAAAATTTTTTACGTCATACTTTTTTGTGAATCCTTCAATCAAACCTTCCTTATGTTCATAAACTCTCCTTACTAACTCATTTGTGACTCCAATATAAAGTGTTCCGTTTTTCTTGCTTGCTAATATGTAAACGTAATATTGCTTCATTTATGAGGCGTATCTAAAAAGGTCTATTCCGTTATTTTGGATTGTGAAAATAAGCCGAATTCAAAACTTTTCTATAATGATATTACCTTTTTAGAGAAGACTCATTCATTATCGGTGGATTCCCGCTTTACGCATAGGCGTCAACCTAATTTTATGATTTTTTAGATTACTGTATGATATGAGCTGTAAAAATATGCGAAAACAGACTTCCTTAAGCGCTTTTTGTTAGTATTACCTT
>CAYVBQ010000024.1:0-55918 GCA_964449775.1 uncultured Melioribacter sp.
TTTCTACTCCTTAAACTTAACTATTCTTTTGCCACCTAAAAATCCTCTGATCCCACATTTGTCATCGCGATTCCGACTCTGAGCGAAGGCGAAGAGTTGGGAGAAGCGATCTCATTAAAAGAATCGAGATTGCTTCGTATCCGGCTAATGCCGGATACTCGCAAAGACAATTCAGTTTTTGTTTGACCTTTAAGGTTTGCTATGTTAAAAGAAGAATCAGTTACTTTTCATCATTAAAAGAATAGCCGGCGCTGCGGATACTTTTTATATACACCGGATGTTCCGGGTCCGGCTCAAAATATTTTCGCAGTCGTGAAATAAAATTGTCAATCGTTCTGGTTTCAATCTCGGAACTGAGATGCCAAACATTTTCAAGAAGCTCTTTACGGGAAACTATTTTCCCTTTTTTCTCAATCATGTATTTCAATACCATTGCCTCGCGCTGAGTTAAAACGAATTTTCTTAATCCGCTTGTACAACTTAGGTTTTCAAAATTCACGATGTTGCTTCCAAACCGATATAACGGTTCAATTTCCGAAGACGATTGATACCACATTTTACGTCTTAGCATACCTTTTACACGCAGCAACAGTTCTTGTAGATTGAACGGTTTAGTCAAATAATCATCCGCACCTGCTTCAAGTCCTCTAACTTTATCTTCAGCATTGGTTCTGGCAGTTAACATTAATAGCGGCATCTGAGGAGATTTTACGCGTACCCGCTCTGCGATTTCAAAACCGTTATAATAGGGAAGCATAATATCCAGAATAATCAAATCGTACTCGTTCGCTCCGAAGTACTCTAAAGCTTTTCTGCCGTTTTTTACCCAATCCACTATGTAGCCTTCATCAATCAAATTATATTCGAGACCAACGGCAAGGGTCTCTTCGTCTTCTACGAGTAATATTCTTCTACCTTTAAAAAGATTATTCTCCATCTTCTTTTTCCAGCATTTTTTGTTTTCTGGCGGTTTCTCTCAATAATCTATTTATATAAAATCTTTTTGATGATTGATATATCGGCAATTCAATTTTAAAAGCTGTTCCTTTATTTATACCTTCGCTAAAAGCAGATATTCTGCCGCCGTGAAATTTTATTATCTCCTTAACCCAATACAATCCAAGTCCGGTTCCCTTAACGTTTGGAATATTCTTATTGTCAATTCGCTGAAATTTGTAAAATATCTTTTTCTGATTTTTCTGACTAATCCCTATCCCTTTATCTGCGAAATCAATCATCACATATTTTTTTGCACATGAGAGTTCTATTGTAATCTCTGCTTGATGCATAGAATACTTGATTGCATTATCGGTTAAGTTGTCAAATACAATTTGCATAGCATCTTTATCAATTACACATTTACATGGTGCTTCCCCTAGAACCTTAACAGCATCTTCCGGAAGTCTAAATTGTTCAACTGAATCTTTGATGAGTTGACGAACAACTTCATCGGCGTTGTAGATATGAAAATTGTGTGCAATTCTTTTTTTCTCAAGTCGCGATATTTCCAGGATAGAATTAATAAGTTTTTTCAACCGCTTCGAATCTCTCAACATCAAACCGTAAAACTCTTTTTGTTTATCTGCCGGAACGTCTTTTGAATAAAGCGTTTCTAAATAAAGTTGAATTGAGGCAAGCGGAGATTTCAGCTCATGCGTAACGTTTGCAATAAAATTATCATACAGTCTTGTCAGCTTCAATTGAACAGTAAGATTTCGAAAAATCAAAAACATTGCAACGGCTAGACAAACTATTAAGATAATCCCAACGACAAAAATAAAAACGTTAGGACTATCAATCACAATCTGGGGAGATAATTTATCGCCTACCTGCTTAAAGATTAGATAATTGGATACGTACCAATAGATCCACATCCCAAGCAAGCCAAGCCATGCAAACTGTGCAAATACATAAGCTAATACTAAAAATAGTTGAGAACGGCTTTTTTTCATTTAGCAATTCTGATTGTTAAAGAAAAAACAAATATGAATATCATTCTTACACAAATATCCTCTATTAAAATCAATTGTCAAATATTTCTCTTCTGTTTTTTACACTTCTTTTACAAACATACAATAAAAAATTCGCCATAATGCAGGTACAATAAAATGATCATGTTTAACTCGTTCAAAGCGAGAAATTACGTATTGTTTTTTTCGACATAATTATTGAGAGGTTAATGATGAAAATATTATTGGTTTATCCGGAAACACCCTCTACGTTTTGGAGTTTTAAGGATGCGTTAAAATTTGTCTCTAAAAAGTCAGCCGAGCCGCCTTTAGGTTTAATTACAGTGGCGGCAATGCTTCCTAAAAATTGGGAGATAAAATTGATAGATCAGAACGTATCAAAACTTAATGATACAAATCTGCTATGGGCAGATTATGTCTTCATGAGTGCAATGAACGTTCATGCTCATTCTGTGAAAGAAATAATTAGACGATGTAATAAGCTCGGGACCAAAATTGTTGCAGGAGGTCCACTATTTACAACTCAGCATCAAGATTTTTTAGGTATAGATCATTTCGTTCTAAATGAAGCTGAGATCACACTGCCTCAATTTTTAAATGATCTGGAAAACGGAACACCAAAAGCTCTATACAATACTGCTGAATTCCCGGACATATCACTCGCGCCAATGCCGATGTGGGAACTGTTGGATATCAAAAAATATGCTTCTATGAGTCTTCAATATTCAAGAGGATGCCCGTATGATTGCGAGTTTTGCAGCATTACAATGTTGAATGGTCGAACGCCGCGAACCAAGAGTAAAGAGCAATACTTAGCGGAACTTAACCGAATATATGATTTAGGATTTAGAGGTGACATTTCTGTTGTGGATGATAATTTCATCGGCAATAAAAGAAAATTGAAGGATGAAATTCTTCCCGCATTAATTGATTGGTTGAAGGAGAGAAATTATCCGTTCCATTTTCTTACCGAAGTATCAATCAATTTGGCGGATGATGAAGAGTTGATGAATCTAATGGTGGAAGCTGGTTTTTACAGCGTCTTCGTTGGTATCGAAACTCCAAACGATGATAGCTTAACTGAGTGCGGCAAAGCTCAGAACCAACGGCGGGATTTGATTCTTTCGGTCAAAAAACTGCAACAGCACGGCATGGTGGTTTCGGCGGGATTTATAATTGGTTTCGACAATGATCCGCCGGATATATTTACTCAACAAATTAATTTTATCCGTAAAAGCGGAATTGCCGCGGCAATGGTCGGATTATTAAATGCACCGAGCGGAACGCATTTATTTAATCGTCTGAAAAAAGAAAATAGATTATTGGATGGATGGAGCGGAAACAACATGGATGGCGCAACCAATTTCATTCCCAAGATGAACTATCGGGATCTCGTTGCCGGATATTCAAAAATTATTCATACAATCTATTCACCTCAAGAATATTACAACCGCCTAAAAGTATTCCTACATGAATACACTGTTCCTTCGTGGAAATCACAGATGCTGACTATTACCGAGATCAAAGCTTTTGTAAAATTACTTTGGTTGATTGGTATTCTTGAAGAAGGAAGAAGATATTTTTGGCAAACACTGGTTTATAGTTTGATCAAATATCCTAAAAAGTTTTCGCTTGCAATGACGTTGGTAGTTTATGGATATCACTTCAGAAGAATTGCAGCAACAATTTAAGCCCATCCCTTGCCGAATGCATCTCTTTCGGGAAAATGAGGTTATTCAAAAAATAAATTTTCTCTGTGTCTTTGTGCCTCTGTGGTTTATTTCTTATTCATTTTCAAATCTTTTACCACAGAGACACGGAGTCACAGAGACTTTTTGGACAGCCCCCGGGGATGGGGCTAATTATAAGTCGGTAAGAACGAGTACTCTTTAGCGTAATACAACATCTGCTTTGTAAAATCATCCGGGTACTCGATCTTCACATCAATTATCTGAGCTCCCTTCATTACAGGAACGAGCATTGGATTAATAAATCCCGCATATGGAGCTATGTTTAATTTCTTATAACGTTCCAGAACTTCTTTATGAATTTCTTGATCAACCTTAACGCCGTAATTCTCAACTAAATTTTTTCCGGCATTGTAATCCCCTTCCGATTTAATTCTTTGAATCTCTTTCAGCAATTGACCAAATAAATTTCTCAGTTTGTTATAATCATTAATTACAAAATATGTTTTTCCATCCTTTAACTTTTTCTCGATTACATTCTCTTGCTTACCTTTTTCGAAAGCCCACATAGCAATAAGTTGACGGTTTCTCATATGTGCTTCTTCAACATTATCGCCGAGTTTTACGCGTGCGAGCTGAATCAGTAATCCATTTTTAATGTATTGATCATAAGCTGCTTTGCCGGCATCGGTTGTTGTCATAACGCCAATATCAATCAATTTTTCATCCAGCAAATAGTATAGCGCAACCAGATCTGCGCGCGCTTCTTCAAGAGTAGAGTAATAATTTTTTAATGTAGTATGCGGTTCAGGTACTCCCGTATTCATCTGTCCGGATGCGTGTCCAATTACTTCATGCATATCCGTGTGAAGGTCATCTGATAAAGCGTCATATTTTTTTGAACGCTCAATCTCCTCTTTTGAAAAAGCAAACTCCTCCAAAACTCCGCTCGTCGTAGAGAACACATTATATGAATGTACAATATTTCCCATGTTAACAGATTTAGAACCATGCTCTTTACGTATCCAGTTAGAATTTGGCAAATTTACACCGATTGGTGTTGAAGGAGACGCGTCGCCCGATTCCACAACAACAGTAATAACTTTAGCGCTGATACCTTTAACACTTTTCTTTTTATGCTCGCTCATTATCGGAGCATTGTCTTCGAACCATTGTGCGTTATCGCTTATTGCTTTAATACGTTTGGTAGCTTCCATGTCCTGAATAGAAACGTATGATTCATAGTTCGCGCGGTAACCAAGAGGATCGTTGTATGTTTCGATGAAACCGTTTACAACATCAATTACAGAAGAGGTATCCTTAACCCATTCAATATTGTATTCATCCCATTTTTTAAGATCGCCGGTTTGATAATACTCGATTAATAATTCCAATGCTTTTTTCTGTTGCGCATTTTCCGCTACAGTAACCGCTTTTTCCAGCCATGAAACAATTTTCTGAATTGCAGCCGCATAAATACTGTTTGCTTTCCAATGGCGCTCAATAATTTCATCGTTGAGCTTAACCAATTTAGAATTCAGTCCATAAGAAATGGGTGTGGGATCGGCTGGATCAACTATCTTTTTGTAGAAATCTTCCACTTCCTTTTGTGTAACACCCTCATAGAAATTTACGGCAGAAGATTTTACTAGATCATTTTGGGGATCTTTATTGACCTTCATCGCATCAACTTTGGGATCGAACATGATCGGTATAAGTTTATTAATCAGGTCGTCAGGTCTTTCCATATTTTGCATTGGCAGTTCATATTCATCGCTGCCTGCAATAAGTTCAGTAAAATATTCTTTAGAGAATTCAGGTAAGAATTTCTTATTAGCATAGTGATGATGAATTCCGTTAGAAAACCAAACACGCTTCGTGTAGGTCATAAATTTTTCGAACTCAGGAGTTTTGCGGTCGCCTGTGAAGGTTTTTATAATTGCCTCAAGTGTACGCCTTATGTATAAGTTGTGTTTGTAGTTTTGATCATAGATCATGTCACGTCCGGATAGTGCTGCCTGGTAGAGATAATAAGCGAGTTGTTTTTGTTGGAGCGTGAGTTCATCAAATCCGGGCACATGATACCGCTGAATTCGAAGATCAGCAAACTGCTCGCTAAAATACTTAAAATTATCCGCCTCCTGTTTTTTTTCAGAACTACAACTCATGGTTATGATTCCCAAAGTGATGAATAAAATATATTTGATGTATCGCATAAGTATTCCACAGTTTATTTATTATTGTTCAAAAGAAAAATATAACTTTTGACAACACCAAACAATGAATCCTAATCACACTGAAATAGAAATATTATGAATATTCAAATTTTTGGGACAAAGGGTTGCAGCGATACACGAAAAGCCGAACGGTATTTTAAAGAGAGAAGAATTCCGTTCCATTTTAGGGATCTGAATGAGAAAGGAATTGCCAAAGGTGAACTCGATAACATAACGCGTGTTTATCCACTTGAAGAGTTGATCGACCGTGAAGGAAAGCAATTCAAAAAACGCAATCTTCAATACATGGTCTTTAATCTGGAAGAAGAACTGCTTAACGATTCTTTATTATTCAAAACACCTATCGTTAGAAATGGAAAAGAAGTAACGGTCGGTTATCAACCATCAATTTGGGTTTCATGGCAATAAAATATTTTTCTTCCGAAGATCAATTATAAGCTGTACATAATTCTTAAACTGAACACCATCCCAACCGCATTTTTTTGCTGCATCAACATATTCTTTAATATCATCAATAATGAAATGTTCTTTGGATGGTTTTCCGGTAAAGGATTCAACCGCTTTATAAATTTCTTTCTCCGGCTTGAGGGATTTCACTTCATGAGACAAAATGAGTTTATCAAAGAACTTCAAAAAATCAAGATGCTCATACCCATACTTTTTATGTATTGGATTTGTATTTGAAAGCAGAACAAGCTTGTATTTCTTTTTCTTTAAAGCAGGAAGCAGATCTACAACATTTTGGTTTACGGAAAACAGACTTGAATATATTCTGCAGAATTTTTTACCGAACACTTTTCCTTCAAGCCATTCCAACATAATTGTTAGGAATTGTTCTGTATTAATTATTCCTTTTTCAAAGTCGCGGTGGATGTTATAGTTCTCTTCATAGAGTTTGTAGAATTTATCGCCCAAGCCCGGTTTTATTCTATTGAACTTTTTAACCACGATTTGGTAATCGAACGGAATGAGAACGTTGCCAAGATCGAAAACAATGACAGAATACATATTTCCTCAAATTTTGGTAAATGGTATTCAAAGATAAAAAACAATTGCACGGGTAGAAAATCTTATTTAGATTGAGACAGCATTCAAATCAACTATATAAAGCGCATGGAAAAAATCAAAAAGAAATACATCGTTGACAGTAAAAAAAGAAAAATCGCCGTACAACTTGATATCAATACTTACGACAAGATTGAAGAGGTGCTGGAAAATTACGGACTGGTTCAGCTTATTAAAGAAACTTCGAGCGCAGATTCTTTAAAAGTAAGTGAGGCTAAAGAATACTACAACAAACTGAATAAAAAAGCTTGATAATTGAGTATCGAAAAACTTTTCTAAAAGATCTTTCACAAATTCCATCCTCCAAAAGAAATTCAATAGAAAAATTTGTCTTCGAGTACGCTCATAGTCTTACTTCAATATTTGATTCAAGAAAAGTAGAAGCTATGCATGGGTTTCCGACATATTACAAAATAAGATTTGGTTCATACAGAGTTGGATTAAGAATCATTGATGAAAAAGTAACGTTTGAAAGAGTATTACACCGAAAGGATATTTACCGTTATTTCCCATAAAAAAAACCGCAACCAGATTGGTTGCGGCTTTTTGAGAAAGGATTTATAAATTTTATTTCGCCAACAACATTTTTTTTGATTGAGTGTACCTGCCGGCGTTAATTGTATAAATGTAGATTCCGCTTGTTAATCTGCTTGCATCAAAATTTACTTTGTAATATCCGGCGGATTTGTTCTCATTTACCAAAGTTGCAATTTCTCTGCCCAGCAAATCAAAAACTTTTAGCGTAGCATACCCTGCAACCGGCAACTGATAACCGATAACCGTAGTTGGGTTGAATGGATTTGGGTAATTAGTAATTGAATACTCTGTTGGCAGCTCATTTGCAATTGAGGCTATTTGTATATTCTCTAATATGGTTGCTTCAATTCTTCCAAAAGCAGCGGTAAAGTCTGGAACTGAATACGTCCCTTCGGTAGAATAATACGCACGGACATCATACCATAGTAAATCATGTGTATAGCCATCCGTAGCAACATACTCATAGTCCGTATAAGATTGTACTCCTCTGCCTACCGTTGTTAATAATACATCGCCTCCAACTACACCATTATGTTTAACCCTTCTCCATATTTGGAATTGATTTACTGCCGTGTTGGGGTTATCTGTCCACGTAACAACAATTGGCTGTCCAACCGGTGCACCGGCACTAACTCCCTCCCCGCTGTTTGTTGGTTTGCCTGTGTAAACGGCTGTGTATGTATTATGAGTATTTGCTGTAATACTATTTGAATATGTTTGACTGCCGTCTGTCCAGTGAGAGAATGTATATTCTATTCCGTTGGAGGAATACCATTGACCCTCTGCTGATACACTATTTTGTTCAACAACATTAACGGTTTTGGGTGATGAGTATTGTAAATTGTCAACATAAACAGTTCCACCGTTGCTGACGAAAGTTACATTGCACAATCTCTTCATATCCGCCACGTAATTGTAATTTTTTTCTGAAGAAGATAGCGTTACACTTGTGCTTACATTTGAAGAAAATTCATACAAGTAATTTCCTTGAGCATCTCTTTTCTGCCAATTACTTTTATTGTTCGATCCCTCCGTATCGTTAAATACACGCGCATAATTTTCGAAAACCGGTTGGCTGCTGCCCTCAACAGCCTCCATATAGAGTGTTTTACTGGTCATATTGGTAATAGTAACTGGACTATTCGAAATACTTGTTGGCGGGGTATCTACTCCTGCTTTTATTTTACCGCCGTTAAAATTGTTTTTTACCGAAATAGATATTTGTTCTTGTACAGTTGCAGTACCGGTAAAGGTTATATCTGCATACTCAATTGCATCATATATTTGATCGATATTTGCCGATCTAAATCCAATTGTTATTTTTCCACTTGTGGAGTTTGAATTTATTAATGATGTAACATTGTATTCCAATACCTGATTATAGTTCGCAGAAGTAGTTGAAGAACCTTGAGCTATTGTTTGCCATTGCTGGCTTACAGATGAGTTAATAATTCCATTATCTAGGGTTATAATCCCATAAATTAATGATGGTGGTTGCCCCACAGAATTATATAATTTTACACGTAATACAGCACTGGTTGCATTAGGGTTAATTCCTAATACCGAAGCAAGGTCATAAACAACAAATCCGCAGCCATAAAGATTTGGAGTTGATAATCCAATTTTAATTTCACTTACACTTGTACTTTCTGTATAATCGTAAGTAGAAGTGCCTATACGTATTAATGAGCGGACATAAGTCGGTTGAATTACTTTGTTAGTATAACTTTCTGTTTTTTGTGCAAAAGTTGTTAAAACTGCAAAAAATACCAGTCCGAGAAATAACAGCTTTTTCATTTTCTACTCCTAATTAATTGTTGTGGAATTAAGTAATTTTAAAAAGAGATGTGCCCATACATTTGGTAATCCAAATGTTATTAAGCTTGCAGAGCTGAAAGGCGCATCTTTGTTACAAGGGCGGCAGTATGACAGTACTGCCGTCTATTTCATTTGCAATTACTCTCCCTATTTTAATTGTCCATGATAGATAATATTATATCCCGTCTTATCATCAAAAGCATGTAAAAAAATATCTTTCTCTAATACAATTGCAGGAGAACCAAATGTTATATTTGAAGAAAACTTTAAAATGTATTTAAAATTTGAGCCATTGTAATGTACTAGACCATCAAACATTCGTATAAATACATCATTTCGATTTCTACCCCAAATCTGTCCTCCAAAATTAGAAAGATTCACTTCTAGGTAATCGTTGAACTTTCCATTTTTATATCGATATATTTTTTCACCAATTGTTATATACAACCAGCCATCTATCTCATTAATTGTAGTTGAATTATTTCCATTTGGTGTATTTTCTAAAACAAGTTTCATTTCTTTTTCGTCATATTCATATATCTTTACTGTATCTTGTTTGTCCTCATTGTCTAAATATGTTAATAAGTAATACTTATTGTTTTCTGAGCTATACATCATCCGGATTACATTACCACTGTTTTTAATTACCTGATTTGACGCCCAATTAGCACCATTGAACTTGTAAAGAATACCATCTCGATTATACGGAACACGTTTACCTCCGCAAGAATAAATTTCATTAACACTTTTCCCAGCCATGAAAAGAAAAAGAATTTCTTTGTCTTCGTATTTAAATTGAGGAGAGGAATAAAAAACATTATTCTTATAATTCCAGATTCTTCCATCTTTACAACAAATCCAGACGCTATTATCCGTCCCCCAGAGGGATACTGTGTTACCAATAGGTGTTCTTGTTTCCCTGTACCATTTTGTTCCGTCGTACCTGTAAATATTTTCAAATACTGAACCGACACTGCTTACAGCCCAAACATCATTTACTGTTTTTCCCCATATTGAATTAAAGTAAATGTAGTATGCTTTAATTGTATCTGCTGTCCAAGTGTAATCCCTTCTTCCCGGTTCGTAGTTGGGTTCAGGTTCAACAGCGTTATTGTTGCAGGAAAAGAGTACTATGACAAGTACAAATAGTGTTGCAAGTTTTTTTATCAGTTTCATTTATTCCTCTTAAATATATTTTTCAAAAGTATGGGAGTACCTGATTAATTGTATCAACATTCCATACATAATCTCTTCTGCCGGGCGGGGCTTCGGGTTCTGTTGGGTTGCTGTTGCAAGAATTTAGAATTGCAAATAAAGAAAGAAGTGTTGCTGTTTTTAAGAAGGTTTTCAATGTTCCCTCGGTTTTAGCTATTTAACAGTTATTTCAAAATTCCACTGATTAAATAACTTTTTTTTTTTTTAGATAGTCAAGTATTTTAAAAATCCATCAATTAAAAAATTTTGAGCAACAAAAAAGCCGCAATCCTTTTCGGAACTGCGGCTATAAAACTGAACCGGGTAAAAAATTTATTTTACTTCGAAGAGAGAATCTGCTAATCCGGTGTTTATTTCAACCGATGAAGCAATTAAATCGAGTGCACCATTCGGTGTTCCAACACTCATCTTGTAGGCATATTTAACTCCTTGAACATCGCGGTAATCATCAAAATCAACAGTTTGCATACCAGCACCTTGCTCAGCTATTTGTCGAATGAGTAATCCCGTAGTTACATCATAATAATTAGTTCCCTTCTTACCGGATGGATATGTAAGAGTAACTCGATAAGCATCTTTATTGTTAATGGTTTCCATTCCCGACAATTCAGTTTTTATTCCTTTCTCATCATATTCCAACATGAAATAGAGAGAGCCAAGTTTCATTTGTTCAACTTGTTCTGCCGGCATCGGTTGTTCCTGTCCCATAGCACTAATCTTTCCCTTCTCTCCGTCAAAAACCATTATTTGCTTCCCAACTCCAAAATCAATTAACGTATGAGATTTGTTAGGAGCTTTTTGTGATTGTGTCATTGTAATATTCATTCCCTGCATAGCGCCGGACATCTTTGTTGTTTTGTCTTTCACCTTAAGAATATTTTCCTTGCCGCCAATTGCTTCAACATATTTGTTGAGAACCTGGTCAACTGTTAATCCTTCCGGAACCTTCTTGACGTTTGGATCGTATTTTTCGCCGTAGATATCGTAATAATCAACTTTTCCGCTGACACTGAATTTAGAAATGTTCTTAGCGATCTCTTCTGCATTACCGACTATTACAATGTTTGCGTTATTCGGCTTAATATATTTTTTAGCAATCGCTTGAACGTCATCGACCGTAACAGCACTCAAGTTCTTAAGAAAATTCTTGTAGTAATCTTTTGGAAGATTATACCGTGCAATGTTTATTGCAAAGTTTGCAATTGTTGCCGGCTGTTCCAAGCTCCTTATAAATCCACCGGCTAATAAGTTTTTCGCATTCTGAAGTTCCGTCTCGCTCACTTTTTCATTTCTAATTTTTTTCATCTCATTCATTATCTCTGTAATTGCGCTGTCCGTAACAGTGTTTCTTACTTTAGTAGATGCGGAAAATTTACCGATCAATTTATCGGGCGTTAAGTTTGAATAAGCCCCATAAGTGTAAGCTTTGGCTTCGCGCAAATTCATGAACAATCTTCCGGTTGCGCTGCCGCCAAGAATTAAATTAGCAACTTTTGTTTTCATTGCATCATCGCTTCCGATTGGCAACTCTACAGGGTAACAAACCGAAATTACCGATTGAACCGAGCTGGCGCGGTCAATCAAAACAACTTTATTAACGATAGGTGCTTTAGGATTTTGAAATGTATTTTTAGGAACATCTTTCTTAACCCATTTACCAAAATATTTTTCTACCAAAGTTTTTGCCTTAGCTTTGGTGATATCACCTACGATTGCCAGATATGAAACGTTTGGTCTGAAATACGTCTCAAAATATTTATTGCACATCTCAAGTGTGATTGATTTTACAGATTCTTCGGTATCCATTTCACCGTATGGGTGTTCTTTTCCATACATGATTGCAGAGCTTACTCTTCCGGAAATTGCATCCGGGTCATCTTTCTGATACGCTAAACCGGACAAAGTTTGCTTTCTGATCTTTTCAAGTTCTTCTTGTTTGAATACCGGATTTAATATTATATCCGACACGATTGCCATAATTTTATCGGCATGTTTCGAAAGACCGGAAGCATAAATACTTGTTGCCGAAGTTGAGAGATTGGCTCCAAGAAAATCTATCTCTTCATCAAGCTTATCTTTCGTACGGTTTTTTGTTCCGGTCCGCAATAATTGCCCCGCAGCGGATGTGTAGCCTGCATTCTTTCCTTCAACAATTGGGTCTCTATCAACAACAAGACTAAATGCAATTGAAGGCAGCTTGTGGTTTTCAACTACGAACACTTTCAATCCGTTGGAAAGAACGAATGAATCTGCGTTGCCAATTTTTACTTCCGGCGCCGGGCCGGCTTGGGGAAGTTTGCTTCTGTCTAACTGAGCAAGAGAGAGTGATGCTGTAAACAGAATCAGCAATAACACTAAAACTTTGTTTTTCATTTTATAGCTCCATTATGTTTTCAAATTTTTCTATTTGTATCTGAACCTTTTAGAAAAACAACCTTAGAGTCCACTCTAAAAAGCCATTTATAATATTCTTCTTTGCGAGCGGAGCGAAGCAATCTTTAGAATTAACAATGTAATCTTAAGATTGCTTCGGCAAAAAACGCCTCGCAATGACAATAATAACCTTTTTAGATTAGACTCATCTTATTTCTTCTCCATTGATTTCGGCAAGTAATAGAGAACTACTCTATTTTCTTTTGTCAAATATTTATTTGCAAAACTTTTAATGTCTTCGCGCGTAACTTTCATGTAACGTTGAAGTTCCGTGTTGATTAAATTCGCGTCACCGAAATAGACAAAATAATTGGCAAGACTTTCGCCAATTCCCTGAACAGTTGAATTTCTTGTAACATATTCACTTTCAACTTGATTTCTGATCTTCTGGAACTCTGTTTCTGTGATTAAATCTTTCTTAACTTTTTGAATTTCAGCTTCTATCGATGATTCTAAATCTTCCGGTTTAACACCAACATTACATAAACCGAATGCTATGAATAATCCTGGATCTTCTAATGGAAACGGAATGGACATAACTTGCACGGCTTTTTGCTGCTTATCTTTAATTTCTTTTGTCATTCTGGAACTTTCTCCGCCTGTTAATAAAGTGCCTAACATTCTTAATGCGTAAAAATCCGGTGTTCCCTGAGCGGGCATATGGTATGCATGAAGAACTAGCGGAAGTTGAACATTATCATAAACGATTTCTCTTACTTCAGCAGTCTTTGCCGGCTCAACTTCTTTAGGACGGTTTATCTCCAAGTTCCCTTTCGGAATATCACCGAAATATTTTTTGATTAGTTCTTTCGATTTGGCAACATCAATGTCGCCGGCAATGGTTAACGTTGCGTTCTGAGGAACATAGTATTGTTTATAGAATGCAATAAATTCATCCAACTTAGCTTGATCGATATATTGTGCCGAGCCGATAGGAGTCCATCTGTAAGGATGAACTTTGTATGCATTACTAAATATTTTTTCAATTAACGTCCCATAAGGGCGGTTATCAAGACTCTGTTTGCGCTCTTCTTTAACAACTTTCCTTTGAGTTTCAACACCAACACTATCAATCTTTAAGTGGAGCATTCTTTCGGATTCCATATATAATCCGAGTTCGAGTTGATTCGATGGAAGATTCTCGAAATAATAAGTCCGGTCAAATGAAGTATTGGCATTCAGTGCACCGCCGGCAGCTTCTACAATTTTAAAATATTCTCCTCGTTTAATATTGGGAGAGCCTTCGAACATTAAATGCTCGAAAAAATGAGCGAATCCTGTTCTTTGAGGATCTTCGTTCTTGCTTCCAACGTGATAGAGGACTGAGACAGCAACGATTGGAGTAGTATTGTCTTGATGCAAGATTACGTTCAATCCATTATCAAGTTTGTATTGAACGAAATCGATTTTCCTACTCTGTGCATTAACAAGCACAAATCCGGTAAAAAGTAATAACAAAATGAGTTTGCGTTTCATTAAACCGCTCCTTTTAAAATGATTCGATTAGATGTTTCTTGTGGATTAACTCTTTTATATTCAGCCAAATCCTCATTGGATTGCAAATAATTTGACGTTTTCAAAAACAATAAGTTATTTATGAAGAATGGTATATTATAATGTTTAATTTAATAAGAATTTTTATTAAATGAATTGTCTAATTCAAAAATCAAACTCAATATTCGAATTGATAGATTTAAAAATTTAGTAGACTTTGCCAGTTATTTTTTCAATTGATCAGGTTTTTATTCTCTTCCGGGTTCAATACCCCGCAGCTTGCTGCGGAAAAAGAGTCCAGAGTTTGCTCCGGGGTTGAATACCGTTTATTCCGCCACTGTAAAAAAAATAGCATTTCAAATGAGCGTCTCTTTTTATTATAATGCAACTGTCTTTGAAAATTGTCTAGCGGGTAGATGAGAAAAAAATTACCGAAGTTATTAACATTATTTTTCTTTTTGTTTGTTGTAGAGACAATGGCAAATTCGTCATCCATTCTCTTCTCAGACGAATCTATTGGATCGAACAATTCACAGACGAACTCCCGTAGCAATCAAGTAATTGATATCAGCTATTCCATCGAACCGTTTTATGATTTAAATGTGTTTCGCTTAATCGTAGTGCTGGAATTTAAAGGAGACAAATCCGGCGAAACGAAAATTATTCTTCCAAACAACATTGATATGAACTCAATTAAATATTTAAAAGCCCTTTCACAAAACACTTATATTATAGACACCGACAAGCCTGAATACAAAATTGTAAAACATCCGATAGACTCTTTTGTGCGCATTTATTACCAGGTTGAAGAAATTCGAAACGGGGATCTCGAACTTGGTACTCAACAGATGGCAATAATAAACAGACAATATTTTCATTTTTTGGGTGAATCATTTTTTATAATTCCTGCATGGGACAAAAACATTGAGCTTAATTTTAGAATTGCATGGAATCATCTACCCTCAAATTGGAGTATAGCCAACAGTTTTGGTGTAAATGAAAAATATCAAGACATGAGACTAGCATTGTGGAAATTTAGACATGCAGTTTTTTTAGGCGGTGATTTTAAGATCAGAACAAGATTCATAGCCAGCGATCCGGTATATATTGCGATACGCGGTAAGTGGAAATTTTCTGAAGATCAATTAAGTGATCTCACTCGTGATATTTTAATTGAAGAAAGGAATTTTTGGAACGACCACAACTTCCCATATTTTCTAGTAGCGGTTATCCCCATTTCGGGAAGTGATGACCAAAGTGGAATAGTACGATTAAATTCCTACTCTTTGTTTTTATCTAATGATCGTACAATTGATATTCGGTTGAAGCGTCTTCTAGCACACGATATTTTTCATGCCTGGATAGGAGATAAAATTCAGTTTGCCGAACCTGAACAACTTGTTTTATGGTTTAAAGAGGGATTCACCGATTATTATACCGACCTGCTTTTACTCCGCGCAAAATTAATTTCACTAGAAGAATATGTTGATAATTATAATATTGTTCTTGAATCCTATTTCACCTCCCCGAGGCGAGAAGAAAAGAATGAAAGATTAATTGACGAATTTGGAACCGAGAAAGATTTAACACGATTGCCTTATCAGCGCGGGCAAATTTTTGCATGCAATCTCAATTATGTTATTTTGAAAAATTCTTCCTGGAAAAAATCACTTGATGATTTCATGCGCGACTTGATGTCCCGTTGCCGAAATGAATCGTTGGTAATTTCTAACGGAAGCTTAAGCGCATTAATCCGATTTTATGCAGGCGATCAGATTCTTTCGGATATGATGCGGACACTTAACTCCGGTGCTGTTCTCAAAACTATTCCGGAAGCCCTCGGCCCTTGTTTCAAAATGCAGATTGATTCGCGCAAAAAATTAATAATCTTCGGCGAGCAATATGATATCCCCTCATATAAATTGAAAAATGAGAATCAGCAAATTGATAAATCTTGTCTCGATTGGTTTGGGGTTAATTGATGATCTAATGTAGAGACTCGATTTATCGAGTCTCCAATATAAAATATAAAGTGAGACTTGATGAATCAAGTCTCTACAATATTTATCTCAATTTCTCTGATAAGTAATTCAACAAACCGCTGATAGGGACTCTAATCTGTTCCATAGTATCACGCTCACGAATTGTAACCGTTTGATCTTCTAGCGTTTGTGTATCAACAGTAATGCAATATGGAGTTCCAACTTCATCCATTCTTCTGTATCGGCGTCCTACCGCACCTTTGTCATCATAAAATATTCTTAAGAATGGGCGAAGATCCGCTTCAATTTTTTTTGCGATCTCCGGCATTCCATCTTTATTGACGAGCGGAAGAATTGCCGCCTTAATAGGAGCTAATTTCGGATGAAAACGAAGAACGCTTCGTATTTCACCTTTAACTTCTTCTTCGTAATAGGCATCAACTAAGAACGCCATAAATGAACGGCTGGCACCGGCAGATGTTTCGATGATGAAAGGAATAAATTTTTCTTTCGATTCTTCATCAAAATATTGCTGCGATTTTCCGGAGAATTGCTGATGCCTGCCAAGATCAAAATCGGTTCTGTTGTGAATCCCTTCGATCTCTCCCCAGCCAAATGGAAATTCATATTCAATATCGGTTGCGTTTTTTGCGTAGTGTGCAAGTTTATCTTTCGGGTGATCATGAAAACGTAGTTTGGTTGGAGTCATGCCTAATGATTTGAACCATGCAATTCTTCTCTCCTTCCACTCATCGTAATGAAGAGTATCTGTCCCGGGTTTACAAAAGTACTGCATTTCCATCTGTTCAAACTCGCGCGTGCGGAAAAGGAAATTTTTTGTATTGATTTCATTACGGAATGCTTTTCCTATTTGTGCAATTCCGAAAGGAAGTTTTTGACGACTTGAATTAACAACATTTAGAAAGTTTACAAAAATTCCTTGCGCGGTTTCAGGGCGTAGATAAATTACGTTCGCCGAGTCATCAACCGGTCCTAGAAAAGTTTTGAACATCAAATTAAAATTGCGGGGTTGTGTGAACGTACCTTTATTGCCGCATTGGGGACAACCTAATAATTCCAAAAGTTTTGGTGCAAGATTATCATCTTCAAGAATGGCAGTGAATTTATCAACGAGCGACCCTTCTTTTGCAAGAATAGTTGCATCAAGTTCTTTAATTGATTTTTCTTTATTCTTATCGCTGATTAATTCTGCAAGTGTATCAACTCTAAAACGGGCTTTACACTGTTTACAGTCAATCATAGGATCGGTAAAGTTTTCAACGTGCCCGCTTGCTTCCCACACTTTCGGATGCATAAGAATGGATGCATCTAATCCTTCAATGTCTTCACGGTAGGTCATCGCTTTCCACCATTCTTCTTTTACATTCTTTAAAAGCTCAACACCAAGAGGACCGTAATCCCAGCAGCCGTTTAGTCCACCGTAAATTTCCGATGATTGAAATACAAATCCTCTCCGTTTTGCAAGCGAGACAATCTTTTCAACAGTTTCATTTTGATTCTTTGCGATGATACACCTCTGATTTTTTTGCGCAAATATAGCAAAAGGAGTAAGAAGATAGAAGATAGTTCGATTAAGTGAGTCTTTTTAATTAAAAAACCTTGAGGAATTTTTTGAAGAATTATTGTGTTAAGTTTGGGTTAAGTTTATTATCATATCAATAAAATAAGGACAGTAATAATAAATGGAGAACATCGTTTTATTTCCGTTTGCAGAGTACTGGTGGTTCTATCTTGCGTTTACTCTTTTTGTTTTCATACTGCTTGCAATAGATCTGGGCATTTTTCACCGTGAGGCGCATGAAGTTAGTTTTAAGGAATCGCTAACGTGGAGTGTTATCTGGATTTCTCTGGCACTGATTTTCAATTTTCTTTTTTATCAATATGCTTTGTGGAAATTTCCGCAAGTTGAAAGATTGATTTCGATTCCAGGATTCAATCCCGCGTCGGCGGCTACACAATCCGCTCTGGAGTTTTTAACCGGTTATGTTGTTGAAAAAACTCTTGCAGTAGACAATATTTTTATCTTCGTTGTTGTGTTTGGTTTCTTTGCTATACCGTTGAAATATCAGCATCGTGTATTGTTCTTTGGAATTATAGGGGCGCTTGTCTTCAGAGTATTTTTTATTGCGCTCGGTTCGATTCTTCTTCAGTATCAATTCATAGTAATATTCTTCGGAATATTTCTAATACTCACGGGATTTAAGATAATATTCGCACCTGAAAAACCTGTAGATCCTGAAAAAAATCCGGTGATAAAACTTTTTAAGAAAATTTATCCTGTAACACCTCATTTAGAAGGACAAAAATTCTTTATCAGAAAAGAAAAAATATTGTATGCAACACCGCTTATGATAGCACTTTTATTTATTGAAGTCTCTGATATAATATTTGCTGTTGATTCAGTGCCGGCGATATTCGCTATCACTAAAGAACCACTTATTGTCTTCACCTCAAATGTATTTGCTATTCTGGGTTTACGCGCAATGTATTTTATGCTCGCCGGCGTTATTAACAAGTTCAAGTACCTCAAATATGGTTTAGGGCTTGTACTGGTTTTTGTAGGAATGAAAATGGCCTGGCTAAATGAATTGTTCGGCGGAAAATTTCCGATCGTATGGTCGCTGCTCATCATTATTTCAATTATCAGCGTATCAATTTTTTATTCGATGTGGAAAACGAAGTCTGAAGAGGAGAATCAAAAATGATTTTCCTCCTGACAAGTAGGACAGAATTTCATTCTATCCGTGCGATCAGATTATAAATCTGATCTACAATTCTGATAATTTATTCTCGATCTCTTCATTTTGGTAATTGAGTACCGCGGTTGTTCTGACTTCCGCATTTTTTAATAAGACACATTTTCCAATTACGAATTTGGAATTATTGAAAACTATAGCTTAATTTAATATGACTTTTGTTCGATCAATGAAAACCGACGGAAGTCGATGATCACATATCATAAATGTGTACTAAAAAGGAAGGAACTATGCAAGAGCATTTTACTAAAGAAGTTGAGAGTTTAAAAACTAATCTGATAAAGATGGCATCGCTTGTTGATGATCAGGTTGAAAGAGCTTATAAAGCATTAGAAACCGGCAATATTGAACTATGCAGGGGAATTAAAGCCAAAGATTTGGAGATAAACGCTTATGATAATTTAATACTAACACAGTGCGAAAATATTCTAGCTTTGTTTCAGCCGGTTGCCTCAGACCTCAGGTTTATCGTATCTGCACTCTTGATAAATAATCAATTAGAAAGATGCGGTGACATTGCTGTTAATATAGCACAGCGTGTTAAGAAAACGAGCGAATACCATGCTCTAATTATTGAATCACAAATTCTCGAAATGGGAAAATATTCCCGTGAGATGGTTAAAGGAGCGATTGATTCTTTCGTAAATTCAAGCATTGACCAGGCGGAAAAAGTTTTACAGACCGAAGAGACCGTTGATAAACTGAATAAAACTATTTTCAAATTTCTTGTAGCTAAAATGGAAGCAGAACCAAAGCTTGTTGAGCCGGGCGCACATTTAATTGTATTAACAAAACATATAGAACGGCTCGCCGATCATGCTACAAATATTGCCGAAGATTTAATTTTTTATATCAACGCAGAAATAATTGCACACAAAAAAAAGCTTGAACGGTTCAATAAAGAAATCTGAAATAAGTCTTATCCGTATTTCCCGGAGATGTAATCTTCGGTTAGTTTCTTGGATGGTCTGGTAAAAATATTTATTGTGTTATTGAATTCTATCATCTCACCGAGAAGCATATATCCGGTATAATCCGACACACGCGATGCCTGCTGCATGTTATGCGTTACAATAACAATCGTGTAATCCTTTTTTAACTCTATCATGAGTTCTTCAATTTTCATTGTAGCTATCGGGTCTAAGGAAGAACAGGGTTCATCCATCAAAATTACTTCCGGTTTAACGGCTAATAAACGGGCTATACATAGACGCTGCTGCTGATCTAACGGCAGTTCTAAAGCCGAATGATGCAGTTTATCTTTTACCTGATCCCAAAGCCACGCACCTTTCAAACTTCTCTCTGCAATTTCATCAGATTCTTTTTTGTTTCGAATACCCGCTACTCTTAGACCATAAACCACGTTATCATAAATTGTAAGGGGAAATGGGTTCGGACGCTGGAAGACCATTCCTACTCTTGTCCGCAGTTCGGTAACTTCTAAAGATGAATTATATATATCGGTTTCGTCAAGAAGTACGTTGCCTGTTATTCTAACTCCATTAATCAAGTCGTTCATACGGTTCAAACATCTAAGCAGTGTTGACTTACCACACCCGGATGGACCAATTAAAGCTGTAATCATGTTTCTTTGCACGGACATGTTCACAGATATCAATGCTTGGAATTTACCGTAGTATAAATCCAGGTTACTAATTTCTATTTTATTTGGAACAGTAGTTTCGTTTTCCATTCTTATCCAAATCTTCCTGTGATATAATCATTGGTTTCTATTTTATTTGGAGCGGTAAAAATTTGCTCTGTAGATCCGATCTCAATTAATTCTCCCATAAGAAAAAATGCGGTGTTATCTGATACTCTTGCTGCTTGCTTTGTATTGTTTGTTACAAGAATAATTGTGTATTCTTTTTTCAACTCTGTCAAAGCATCTTCTATCTTAGCTGTAGATATCGGGTCTAAACCGGAACTTGGTTCATCAAGAAGAATTGCATCGGGCTCCATAGCTAGGACTCTGGCTAAACAAAGTCGCTGCTGTTGGCCACCTGAAAGTCTCATGCCTGAAGTTTTCAAACGGTCTTTCACCTCATCCCAAAGGTAAGCTGCGGTTAAACTTTTCTCTACCAATTCATCTAAACGTGTTCTATCATTATTCCCCGATAGCCTGGGACCATAAACAACATTTTCATAAATACTCATCGGCAAGGGTACCGGCATAGCAAAGACCATTCCCACTTTTTTCCTCAATGCAACAACATCGTAGTCAACGCGGTATATGTCATCGTTGTCTAATAAAATCTTTCCTTCTATTCTGGTTCCGGTTTCCAAATCATTCATACGGTTTAATGCTCTTAAGAATGTTGTTTTACCGGATCCGGAAGGTCCAATAATTCCTAAAATTTTGTTGGCAGGAATTTCGAAGTTAATTCCTTTTAAAACTTTCTCGTTATTGAAATAGAAATTGAGCTCTTGTATGTGAAATTTAATATTCATCCATTAACCGTTAGTTTAACTTCTCTTTGCTATGAATCTATTCATTAACCAGTAAGCGGATAAATTCACCATCAGTACGGCAATAATAAGTGTAGCGGCGGTTCCGTATGCATTCTCGGCGGATATTCCTTCCCGCGCCAAAATATAAAAGTGAACCGCCATTGTACGTGTTGAATCAAAAAGTGATTCGGGAATTCTTAATGATGAACCGGCTGTGAATATTACCGCAGCAGTTTCACCGATAGAACGACCGATGCTCAACATAATTCCCGTAACAATTCCCGGAAGCGCATTAGGCAAAATAACTTTTTTGACTGTCTGCCAGCTTGTAGCACCCAAAGAGAAACTCACTTCACGATAAGATTTTGGTACCGATCTAAT
The DNA here is from genome assembly GCA_964449775.1 of uncultured Melioribacter sp. GTDB lineage: Bacteria > Bacteroidota > Ignavibacteria > Ignavibacteriales > Melioribacteraceae > Fen-1258. Next base: position 22,049 of record CAYVBQ010000024.1, read on the forward strand.
TGCTTCTTCCGATGTTCTAATTATTGTCGGCAAGATCATTACCGCCAATGTCAATCCGCCGGAAAGTATTGACCAGCCAAATCCTAAAGTGATTACAAAAAAGATATATCCAAATAATCCAAAGATGATTGATGGAATTCCTGCCAGACAATCCGTACCAAATCGAATAATTTTAGTGGCTTTATTTTCCTTTGTATACTCTGAAAGATAAACTGAAGTGAATATTCCCAATGGAGTGGCAATAATAATTGCGAGTAACGGCAATAAAATTGTTCCGATCAATGTTGGAAAGATTCCACCCGCGCGCCCCATATCTTCCGGATTACTTGTAAGGAATTTTAGATTTATTACGGGAAGACCTTTTTCCAAAATGAAAACAATAATGAAGATTAGAATCATTAACGTCAAAACAGTTGCGCCTCCCAAAACAGCAACAGCACCCCGCTGAGTATATCTTGGATGAATCCTCATCTCTTCACCATTCTTTTTCTGATAGCAACGCTGGCAATCGAATTAAGAATGATGATCACAATAAATAAAATTACACCGGTTGCAAAGAGAGCCTGGCGGTGAAGACCGGTAGCGTAGCTCATCTCTAAAGCTATATTAGCTGTTAATGTTCGCACTGAATCTAAAGGTGAATTAGGAATGTTCACTGAATTACCTGCCACCATGATAACAGCCATTGTCTCGCCGATTGCGCGTCCCATACCGAGAATAATACTTGCAATGATTCCTGATCTGGATGCCTTAATCGTTACCATATGAATGGTCTGCCAGGTCGTTGCGCCAAGCGCTAAAGAACCTTCGCGGTATGATTGAGGTACGGCTAAGATCGAATCTATGGAAATACTAATGACGGTTGGTAAAATCATAATGCCGAGTATTATTGAAGCGGAAAGAAGAGAGAGACCGGGACCACCAAAATTTTCTCGGATAATAGGCGCAAGTACCATCACTCCAATAAATCCGTACACTACAGATGGAATTGCTGCTAAGAGTTCGATGGTTGGTTTTATAATATTCATTACTGATTTGGGTACATACTCACTAAGGAACAAAGCACCGGCAACACCCAACGGCGCTCCAACAACCATTGCGCCTAAGGTTACCCACAAGGAAGCAACGATCATCGGATAAATACCAAACTTACCGAGATGAGGCTGCCACTCTGAGGAGAAGAGGAATTCTTTTATACCGTATTTGAAAATAAACGGGAGCCCTTCAGAAATGATAAATAGAGCGATCAACAGCAATGCAGAAATTGCAGAGAACGCTGTCAACATTAGAATTCGTTTAACTCCCTTTTCACTAATTAACTTCATCAATCATCCAATTTATTTTGCCGGCAAAAGACCATCTGCTTTAATTGTCTTCTGACCTTCATCCGAAAGTATATAATCAATGAAGTTCTTTATCTCTCCTTGCAAACTTCCCTTAACAAGAAGATAGATTGGTCTAACAATTTTATAGTTCCCGGCAATGATGGACTCTGTGGTACATTCTTGATCATCAACTTTTAATGCTTTGATTTTTTCATTGATCAATCCGTGCGAAAGATAACCGATCGAGTTTGCATCATTGGCAACAGTTTCACGTATAGTGCCGTTGGAGTCTTGTATAAGTGCATCTCGTTTTAGATTTATATTTCCAACTATCTGTTCAAACGATGATCTGGTTCCCGAACCGGCTTCTCGCGATACGACTGTAATTGGAACATCGTTTCCTCCAACTTCTTTCCAGTTCGTAATCTTTCCGTTGAATATATCCCGTACTTGATCGGTAGAAAGGTTTACTACTTTGTTTTGAGGATTAACAACAACGGCAATTCCATCTTTTGCAACAATTGTAGCAGTTAAGGTTTTGGCTTCTTCCGGTAACACTACAAGATCTGCCATACCAATTTGAGCCGCACCTGAATTTGCAGATTGAATTCCAACTGCTGATCCACCACCCTGAACCGTGATAGCAATATCAGGATGAGCAGTCATATACTGGTCAGCAAGTGTTTCTGCAAAAGGTTGAAAAGCTGTTGATCCGGCTAAGGTTAAAGATGTTTTTCCTTTGCCGCAGCCCCAAACCATTAAACCAACTATAAGTACAAGAGAGAGTAATAAAGAATTCCTAATCATGATATTCTCCTTCAATTAAATTTTCTTTCTTTAATATTTTCAAAGGGGATTTATACTGTATTAATTGCATCGGTGGACATGTCTCGAACAATACGTCACCAAGTTATCAAACATTTCTAAGAATCTATATTCCTTTACATAAGAGTATAATGATCTTCGGATCATCTAAATTGTAAGAATCTTGGGTGGAATTTTAAAGAATTTGCAGCGCAAAAACTAATTGAATTACAAACCGGGTAAGGGGCATAATTGAAATGTTTATTTATGCGGTACGGTAAAATAAAATTTTGTTCCTTTTCCATTATTACTTTCAAACCAAATTTTACCGCCATTTTTCTCAACAAATTCTTTACATATAATTAAACCAAGTCCCGTTCCGCTTTCACCATGTGTCCCTTTGGATGTATAAACATTCTCCAATGAAAAAATCTTTCCCTTTAGTTCGTCGGCAATTCCGGTTCCGTTATCTTCAATGCAGATTTTTTTAAAATTTTTCGAATCCTCTATGCTAACAGTGACATTATTATTGGGAAAGGAAAACTTAATTGCATTAGCAACTAAATTTCTTATCACTGTTTTGATCATTTCCTCATCACAAAACGCCGGACTATTTTCTTCTACAGTTGTATTTAGAGTTATTTGTTTATTGCTTGCCGTTTCTTTCAGCATAGAAAAAGTATCTAAGATTATTTCAAATAGATCAACTTCTTTTCTATTAATTTCCACCCTGTCTGTCTGAGACTGCGCCCAATAAAGCAGATTTTCGAGTAAGCGATATGCTTGTCTACCGGAGCCCTCAATATTTTTAATTAGCTCCTTTCTCTCACGGTCGGGCATTGAATCATAATCATCTAGAAGGATGCTGGTAAAGCCGAACATCGTATTAAAGGGACTTCTTAAATCATGGGCGATGATCCCAAAAAATTTATCTTTCATTACATTCAGTTCACGAAGTTTTAAATTGGCATTTTTCTTTGAACGATATAAATAGAACAAGCCTATGGCAAAGCCAATTACCATGGCTGCAATAATAAGCAAGAAATTTCTTTGTCTAATATTTAATTCCAAATCTCTAACAAGAAGTTCGTTTTCGCGTGTAATTTTATCTAATTGATACTCAGATTCCATTTGAGAAATGAAAGCTGAATTTTGGTAATTAAGTACAGAATCCCGCAAGGCATGATATTTCCTCACATAAAAAAGTGATTGTTTGTAATTTTTTTTAATCTCGTGATATTCTGCTAAGTATTTAAAACACTCAATTTGAGAATCAATAATTTCTGTCTTGGCTGCTAAATTCAGCGCACTTTCAAAATGTTTGTCGGCTTCTTTATAATTTTTCAACTGTGCATAAATTCTACCGATGTTGTTATGATTGGCAATTTGTCCTTCAACATAGCTGATTTTATCAGCCATCTTTAAAGCACGCATCCGATATTGTAAAGCCAAGTTATATTCTTTTTTCTGGTAATACACACCGCCCAGACCACCCCATGTTGCAGCTAATCCTTTTTTATCTCCAATCTCTTCATATTTTTTTTCAACTTGCTTATAAGATTTCAGCGCGGTTTCAATGTCGTTCATATCGAATTGAACTTCGGCAATCAGATTAAGAGCAAGCGCCTCACCCGGTTTGTCTTTGATCTCCTCTCTTATTCGTAAAGTATAGTTCAAATATTCCAAAGCTTTTAGATGATTTTGTTGTCGCCAATAAATGATGCCTATATTGATAGTACAAAATGAAATACCATTCTTATTATTCTTCCGTTCAAAAATCTTTAGCGCATCTAAAATATAATTCAACGAAACACTATAATTCCCCTGGAGCCGATAAATGCCACCAATGTTGTTTTTGGAAAATGCAATTTGAATTGAATCTTCAGCTTCTTCTGATAAGCGGAGCGCTCTCTTGTACATGCTAATCGCTCTATCATAATTCGCAAGATTCCGGTAGACTACGCCTATCAAGTTAAGCGCTTTAGCCTGCGACTTTTTGTCACCAATTAGTTCGGCAATTTTAAACGCTTCTTGTCCACTTAATAATGCCAGGTTCGGATCTTGACTTCTATTCTTCCAACAAAAATCCGTCAGCTCCTTAACTTTGGAGGAATCAGGAAGGTTTTTAACACGTGTTAAAAGTTCATTTATATTACTCTGGGCGGTAATGACTGAGAAAGTAAATAGTATAATAAATACAAATTTCATAAAATCTTAATCTTTCATCTATATTTTTGAATAAACATAACCAAACAAACTCCACTAAATCAACTAGATCAGTATATTATCGAGAGGAAAGCAGAAAAGTTTACGAATACGAGAAGCGGAAATATTTGAGAAAAGCGTAAAGAGAATTAAGCTTTGTCTGGGCAAAAATAGCTGAGGAGAGTAATACTATTAGAAAGAATTTCTTCACGGACTGAATCCTCTATTTCGATTTAGCCGTTAGAAAAATAGAATAATATTCACTATTCATGAGTGCACTATAGAAAGGTATTTTCTGTCTTTCTGAGCGAAGCGAAGAATCTCAATTTTTATTATGAACTCCATAGATTCTTCAGTCGCGGAGTTTATCATGAAGAATTGAAGGGCTCCATCAGAATGACAAATTGACCTTTTTAAAGCAAACTCACAGTTAAATACGTAAAAAAAAATTATTCTTGAGTAGGCATTCCAAATGCTGCCCATTCTTCTTTAGAAGGACCATAAACGCCGGGCACTTTTAATCCGGCTTGACGCATAAGTACAGTCATCTGACCACGGTGATGAGCTTGATGAGCAATAAGGCTTGATAATACATTAGCCCGTTTCCAAACTTGACCATACATATTAAGATCATCCTTCAGCATTTCATCTTTCCAACTTTCTTCTACTTGAATTTTTAACTGGTTAGAAAGTTTTTCATATTGAGCAATAATTTCAATGGTGTGTAGTGGCACTTTAGCTTCTTCATCAAAATCCAAAAATATCAGTCCACTCTTAGACATCATCTCGCCAACTGTTTGAGTAATATGCCATGCTATAAAACCTAGAGAACGTCCATCAACTGTAACTTTTTGATTAAGCGATTCATCCGTTAAATTTTTGAAAACCTTGAGCGTTGCTTCGCTTTCGTACTTCCAGTCATCTAAAAAATCTTTAATTGTTTTAAACATCTTCTATCTTCCTTGCAGTTTGTTATTTAGTTAACTCATCAATCGCCTCTTGAAAAAGCATGTTGAATTTTTCAGGGTCCTCAAGCATCACAAAATGTCCAGCACCGTTCATCATTTTTACCTCAAATGATTTCGTGTGTTTACGAGTCTCTTCTACATTAAGCGGATACCGATCACAATTGATAGATATAATCGGGGCATTCATATCTTTCAACGCTTTGAAAGCATGGTAGCCAAACAAATTTTGCATTGCACTAATCGCAACTTGCGGTGGTGCAGATGACATATCATCAGCAACTCTATTAACTAAATTAGAATCTGCAGTTTGGGGGAACATTGTTTTTACAAATTCTTTCGTCTTTTGAACAAAATTTTCTTTAAAGGGTTTCATGAACTGATCAATCTGTTCTTTTGTCATCTCATCTTCTAAACCCTGATAAGTATCGGCACCGACCAGACCAATTACTTTTTCCTTCAATTGCCGGGCAGCTTCGATAATAACATAGCCACCCATCGAATGACCGATCAAAATGACTTTATCAAGTTCAAGTTTATTTACAACTGCAGCTACATCTTCACCGAATAATTCCATCGTGTAATTTTTCCGTTCAGAACCTGATTCACCATGTCCGGCTAAATCAATAGTAACAACTTTATATTTAGGAGAGAATGTTTTAACCTGATCATTCCAATATGATTTATCACAACTCCAGCCATGAACAAATACCAATGTTGGTTCTCCATTGCCTACAACATCGTAAACAATTTTCATCCCGTCTTTTGAAAGAACACTTTGACCCTGCGGTATAATATTGGATTTGTATCCAAGCAAAAGAAAAATAGCAAAAATTAAAATGAACCGGTTTCTATTTATCATTATTACTCCTAATCTTTATTCTTCAATCTCTATTTTTTCTCTTCTTCTTTTTGCAAAATTACAGCATGTACATTGGCTTCTGCAACCAATTTGTTGAACTTTAGAATTTCATTGAAACGGTTCCGCCGAATCAGAAAAAAAATGAGGGTTGATATTATAGGTTACAATTTTTCTATAATATCGCTGTAGCCTCTGCCAATAGGAATTGAAACTCCGTTTACCTCAACTATTTTGGCCGTGTATGATTGAATCTTGTTGATTGAAACTATAAAAGATCGGTGAATCCGTTTGAAAAGATTGGGTGGTAAAAGATCTTCAATTTCATGAGTACTCATTTTTGAAATATATTCTTTTTTTGTAGTAATGATTTTGATATACTCCCGTTGACTTTCAATATAAACAATCTCTGAGAATAAAATTTTCACCTTCTTTTTTTGCACATTTAAAAATATAAAATCTTTTATCTCCTGGCTTTCAATTGGTTTCTGTTTTTTTCCTTCAGCTATTTTTACCTTAGTTACTGCTAATAAAAACCGCTCAAAATCAAATGGCTTTAACAAGTAATCTGTTACGTTTAAATTAAATCCCTCAACTGCGTATTGATGATAAGCGGTTGTAATAATTACTGCTGGCGGATGTGTAAGCGTTTTTAAAAAAGCCATACCTTTTAATTTAGGCAGATGAATATCTAAAAAAATAAGGTTGATATTATTATGGCGCAAATAGTCAGTTGCATGAATAGCATCTTTAAATATTTCTTGTAATTCCAGAAACGGTACCTGCTTAATATAATCCGATAGAACTTTTACTGCTAATGGCTCGTCTTCTATTATAATACAATTTATTTTAGACATGGCTTGTAAGATTAATTTTTAAAGTAGCTGTAAACGCAGATTCGCCTTGTTGAGCTGATAGATTGTAATCTGTATAGAGTAATTCAAGTTGGCGTCTCAGGTTAGAGAGACCGATATTTTCTTTTACATTCTGTTCCCCAGAAAATTTTTCAGTAGAATTTTTTACAATAAACATTAACTGCCGCCGATTAACCGAAAGATGAATATCGACAAATGGCTGGTTCCTTGTTTCAGAAACACCATGCTTGAATGCATTTTCAACTAATGGGATCAACAACAGTGGCGGCAATGCTTGTTTCATATCTTCAACGTCATAGTTAAAATTAATGCGTAAAGAATCATCGTAACGCAATTTTTCAAGAGCTAGATAGTCGCTGATAATCTTCAATTCATGTTCAATAGCTATATACGCTCCACCGGTTTCATACAGCATAAAACGCAATATTTTCGAAAGACGTAAAATTGATTCCGGGGCCAGGTCAGACTTATCTCTTGCCAATGAGTATATATTATTTAAGGTGTTGAATAAAAAATGCGGGTTTGTTTGTGACTTAAGGTAATTCAATTCTGCCTGCTGTTTTTCAATACGCAGCTGCTGTGCGGCTTCTCTTAATTTTCTATAATCATAAATATGCTTTATAATTCCAAAAAAGAAAATTGACATCACCCCATATGCAGCTTGAGCAGCAATTGCGTGGGACAGTGAGGAGAATGTTAGTAAGGCAGTATAAATATGCAACTGGATCCCAATGTATCTCCAGGCATACAAGCCATAAGAACATAACATTAATTGAAACCATAAAGCTAAAAGGAAGATAAGAATATTGTAAAGGAAATATTTCCTTTTCTGCTTTATAAAAGGCAGGGTAAACTCGAAAAAAATAAAATGGACAACAACGATGTAAACAAATCGCCAAATATTATTGAAAACCTCTGCTAGCAACGGACCGGTATAATTTACTAAATCTATGAACAGCCATAGCAATAGATAAGCAAAGCCAACCCATAAATAAAATTTAAAACGCTCTTTATCTATTAATATCTTCATCCGGCTATTTGTAAGCTTCGACAAATCCTTACCTTTTTCAATTTTGTACTCTCGTATTATAGTTTCTGATGCACAAATATAAGGAGGTCAACCAAATAAATTGAGATGCCTTTTCCTTCAATATAACTACTTCATACTCTTTACATGTTTATCTGTTGACATAATTACGCCGTTGGTTTACCGTAACCCGCTGTATGTTGATCCTCTATTTCAGTTACTTGCTAGATTACATATTCTTGCACCAGAAAATAAATTTCAAAATAAACTAAATCAAAACTACTATTATGAATATTGTGAGACTGAAAGAGGGAAAGGATATAAACTAATAGTGTCAGCGGTTATGGTGAAAACCGTATTGAATTAGCATAACTATTAATATTAAAGGAAACAAATAATGAATCCAACTAAAAAGACCGCAAGACTTGCTGGCCTACTGTATCTTATTTGGGCAATAACAGGCGTCTATGGCATGTTGTATATACCATCACAAATTATTGTACGGGGAGATACTGTTGCCACTGCCAATAAGATCCTCTCCAATGAATTTTTATTTCGAACGGGCATAATTAATGATCTTATAAGCAACACCATTTGCGTGTTTTTGGTGTTGGTTCTGTATCGATTGTTCAAACAGGTGAACGAACGTCAGGCTAAACTTATGGTTGCATTGTTGATTGTGACAATTCCAGTCGTTTTTATTATGGATGCATTCAATATTACTTCCATTATGATTTTGAAAGGCGAAGTATTGAAAACATTTGAACTTAGTCAGAGACAAGATTTGGCTATGCTTTTTCTTAAAATTAACGATTACGGGGTTTTGACATTAGAAATGTTCTGGGGGCTTTGGCTTATACCATTTGGTCAATTGGTTTATAAGTCGGAGTTTATTCCTCGTATATTGGAGGTATTTCTAATTCTTAACGGTGTAGCTTACATCATACATTGTTTTACATCTCTGCTTCTTCCCAACTACCAAACTCTTGTTTCACAATTTACAATACCATTTTGGATTTTAGGAGAAATTTCAATAGTGCTATGGCTTTTAATAAAAGGTGCGAAAGTTCAATCAACGACTTAATAGCCACACTACAATGCTTTTTAGCATTTACCTTAAATACGTTTTGGGACAGTATAAAAATAGCTTGGGATATAATAATGAAGTAAACAATAGATAAAATGAAAATATATGACCCGCCGCTTTACACGGACAGCCCAGAAACAAGTTCGGGGTAAACTATTTTAAGTGCGGTTTTTGTGTAAATATAAAGTTTCGTTGTAAAAGTTAGTTGCTCTTTGAAGGTAGTTCGTTCTAAAAAATATTTTATTAATTCACTCACTTTACGCAGAAGTCTGAAATTATATTGTAGATCGAAGCGAAGCTTCGATAACATGCTTGTTTTTTACGAAGCTTCGCTTCGTGCTACAAATTTTGCGTAAGGTGAGTAATTCATTTAAAAAATTCAATATTTTAATGTAACAAAACCAGATATCAATTCGTCATACATAAGAAAAAAAAAGACTATAAAATGAATAAAATAATAAAATTTGGAGAAGATGTAGAAGGATATAACATTCCCGTTTTAAATGAACGGGAAATAAGAGCTGCAGCAGGAATACTATTCTTAATTATGTTTATCTCAATACTGGTAGTCGTTCTTAAAGGGGAATTTTTAATGCTAAAGTATGCTATTACAATATTCCTTTCAGATATTTTAATACGTGTTTTTGTTAATCCTAAATTTTCTCCTTCTTTAATAATTGGGCGTTTGATCGTTAGGAATCAAGTCCCCGAATATGTTGGTGCTCAACAAAAAAAATTTGCATGGATAATTGGTGTAGTTTTGGCAACAATAACTTTCATTCATATTGTGGTAGTAAATGCACGTAGCCCAATAACGGGTATTATCTGTCTAATTTGCCTTATATTCTTATTCTTCGAAACGGCGTTTGGCATTTGTTTAGGATGTAAATTTTATTCAATGTTTTATAAAGAAAAAGCTCAACATTGCCCCGGGGAAATCTGTGCTGTAAATACAAAGCAGGAGATTCAAAAAACATCCAGGGTTCAGATGCTTATTGTTTTGGGATTTATTGCATACATCTTCCTTGCAGTATTTTTATTCAATGATAATTTTAGTAAAAAACCACATGACTTGTTTGGAACCGAAAGTTCTTCACTACATAAATAAATATTGTTATCTAAAAAGTGAAAGTACATATGAAAGCCCTTGTATACACAGAATACGGTACTTCCGAGGTTCTTCAACTAAAAGAAGTTGAAAAACCTACTCCAAAGAATTATGATGTGTTTGTTCGGGCATTCGAAGAACTTGAGCGGGGTGTGAGAACGGCATTGGAAACCTATTCCAATGTTCATCGGGGTACTGGTCATTATGCGCTGATCACTACAGAATTATTTGAGCGGGCTAGGGATATCATTCTTGATTACCTTGGATTGGACAAAGCCGGATATATCGTAATCTTCTGTACACCACAACAAGCCGAAACGTTTAAGACCAAGCTCAAACCTGCAAGCTATCGGATGATATCGAGTCAGGAAATCGGTTTGCCGATAGGTTTAAGAGCTTTGGCAGTAAAGAAAAACGATTTGCCGAAAGGCATTCCTTTTCAAACTGGAGGAAGCGTTGTAAAAATTGTCTCTCCGGATTCTGTGATCTGGGCTGATGCACCGCAAAAGTTTGAGGCAGGAACTCCTTGTATTATAAATGCCATTGCCTTTGCAATTGCATTGAGAATAAAACGAGAACTTGGGACTGATTGTTTCAGGTCGCATGATGATGCAATTTTTTCAGTAACCGAGATTTTTCAATTGGATGAGCTTTCAGGATACTCAGGTTCGCAGCTTTTAGAGGAAATTAGAAAACAGTTAATCGGGCGTGATCTCAATGTCCCAACAGCAGAAGGTGAAAAGCCATTTATAAACTTAGATAATGCTGCAAGCACGCCTACTTTTTCCCCGATTTGGAATGTCGTGAATAAGGTATGGCGACAATCAGAAAAGGTGCATGCAGATATTATCCGCGAGGTCAAGAAGATTCTTGCTGTTTTTTTAGGTGCAAGCATTGAAAAATATGATATCATCTTTACCTACAATACGACTGAAGCCCTCAATGTTGCAGCTCATTTTGTACAGAATGAATTCAGTGACGATTACGGGTTGGTCATTCTTAATACGTTGCTTGAACATAATTCAAATGAGCTTCCATGGCGTTATATTTCCGGTGCTTCCTTGATCAGATTATCTGTAGATAATGAGGGTTTTGTGAATCTGGATGAGCTGGAACTTCTCTTAAAAAAATACAATAAGGAAAGTATCTTTGGGAAGAAGCGGATTAGAATAGTTGCTATAAGCGGCTCTTCTAATGTTCTTGGAACGTTCAATGATATACAAGCAATCAGCAAGATTGCACATAAATATGGTGCCCGCCTACTTGTAGATGCGGCTCAAGTTGTAGCCCACCGTAGCGTAAATATGGATGAATGTGGTATTGATTACCTTGCTTTTTCCGGTCACAAAGTATATGCACCGTTCGGTAGTGGAGCATTAATAGTTAGAAAGGAACATATACACATTGATTATTTTGAGTTGGAAAAAATCAGAACCTCGGGGGAAGAGAATATAGTCGGTATCGCTGCATTAGGTAAAGCCATTACACTTCTTCAGAGGATTAGCATGGCTGTTATTGAGGACAGCGAAAAAGCATTAGTGCACCGTTTGCTAAAAGGCTTGTCCGGAATTCAGGGGATAGAGATTTTTGGAATTAGAGATCCGGATTCAAAAAAACTCCATCAAAAGGGAGGAGTTGTATCCTTCAGCCTGAAAAGAGTTCCTCATAACTTAGCGGCAAAGGAACTGGCTGAGCAAGGAGGAATTGGTGTTCGGAATGGTTGCTTCTGCGCACACCTCTTGGTCAAGCATCTTTTAAACATACATTCGTCAAGAGCTTTTGCTGCGAATGTGGGTTTTATTCTGTTACCCCGATTAACACGTGTTTTTCTTCCTGGACTTGTTCGGGTAAGTTTTGGTCTTGAAAATGATGAAAATGACGTGGATAGATTAATTAAGATCTTGGAAAAAATTGGTAATGCACCATACTCCTTTATTAACAGGCTGCTTGCTTTTAACCGAAATGGAACGCCTTTTCTTTCGCATACTATTGTTCAGGAAAAAACGAAGGAGTTTCTCGAAAATCATGTCCAAAAAGTTTATTCGCTCCGTTCGGATATATCATCAAAAAACGAAAAGCTGGCTTTAATTAAACTACATGCTTCATCGGAAGGAATTAAATGAGTCATGAAAAATAAAACCAATCATTGATCGTCACTTTCATTTAGAACAAAGAAGCGAGACTCTTAGATATTTCGAAAAAGGGCACACTAAGAAAAATATAGTAATCACTGTTGAACATAATAACAAAATATAGGAGAAAAAATGAACACTAATAAAAAGTCGGCAAGAATTTTAAATAACTATGTGATAAATATTCACTTTATGATATTGTATTTTTTTCTTTTTAACTCTTTTCTTCTATCGCAGGCCTCAATGGTTACAGAAGGAATTAAGGGAAATCTCGTAAGTGTTGAATGGCTTGAAAAGAATCTGAAGAATAACAATGTTATAATAATTGACGCATCTCCTGCACAGATGTATGCGGCTCTGCATATTCCAGGAGCACTAAATGGGGATTTTATAATGTATGGAGTAAAGGAAACTCCAGTTTCTGAAATTGAACAACGCTGCCAATCCTTGGGAATAAGTTCTGATAAAAAGATAGTAATATACGATCGGGGTGCACCGATGATGGCAACAAGACTTTTCTTCGACCTTTACTACTATGGTTTTCCGGTAAAAAATCTTTTTATTCTGAACGGCGGATTTAGCAAATGGCAGGAAACTGGAAAGCCTGTTACTGCAGATCCAACTCCTGCTCCGAAAAAAAGTTCTTTCCGCCTTATAAAACTAAATGAAGAGATAAGAACTAAACTGCCGGAATTTCTGACAGCAACGGGTGATCAGAAGAAAAATGTCTTGCTGGAGGCGTTGGAGTCAAACTGGCATTTCGGCGAATTGCAGGTCTTTGACCGGCCTGGACATATTCCGTTTGGCAAACTGCTGCCCAGTGCCGAATTCTATAATCCCGACAAAACTTTTAAGAATCCGGAAGAAATTTTTAAAATGCTAAACTACTTAGGCATCAAGCAAGAACAACAGATATATACTTATTGCGGAGGAGGAATTGCGGCAAGCGTTCCATTCTTCGCACTTAAGTTCATTCTCAATTTCCCGAACGTAAAGCTCTTCCGCGAGTCCGAAATGGGATGGTTGCAAGATGAAAGAGAACTTCCATTCTGGACATATGATGCCCCGTTTCTTATGCGAGAATCAAACTGGCTGAAGACCTGGGGCGGTCGAATGATGAGAATGTACGGGATTTCACAAGTAAGCATTGTTGATGTGCGTCCCGTTGTTGAATTTGAGAAAGGACATGTACCCTTTGCGTTGAACATTCCCGCCGATCTTTTTAAGAGCAGTCTAAACAATCCGGAAAAATTGGCTGAGGTTCTTAGTCAGAAAGGTGTTGATGCCTCTCATGAAGCTGTTGTGTTTTCAGCTAAAGGATTAACTGAACAAACAGCTTTAGCATTTCTCATGCTGGAATACCTTGGACAGAAAAAAATATCTGTCTTCACCGATTCAGAGGAAAAACTTGCACAGAGCGGTATTACTCTTACAAAGGAGGCAACTGCAGTAGGTCAAAAGAAATCACCACAAGACTTGTCTATAACTCCAACTGTCTATCCCGTTAATCTTAGAAGTGGAATATTGATTACAGATCCTAAAAGTACTAAAGGAATATATGATAAGGTCTTTGTTGCTTCTGGCAAGGTTCCTCCCGCAAAAACGCCGGAAGGTAAAATCGTTCATGTTCCATATGCTGATCTAATTAATGCAGACGGAACACCTAAAGCCGCGAAAGAGATCTGGAAAATTCTTCAAAAGGCCGGAGTACCTAGATACGCAGAACTCGTTTGCTTTTCCGATGATCCCGGTGAAGCGGCAGTCAACTATTTTATTCTCAAGCTTATGGGCTACCCCGATATAAAGGTGTTGGTGATTTAACAGTGATATCCATATGAAAGCAGTTGTCTACTACAACTACGGTTCACCCGATGTTCTCCGGTGTGAAGAAATTGAAAAGCCGACCGCTGGGGACAATGAAGTCTTGATAAAAGTTCGCGCGGCATCCGTCAATGCACTTGACTGGCGCCTCATGAGGGGTAAGCCGCTGTTTTTCCGCCTGATGATCGGGGGGCTGCGCAAACCAAAGAACACGCGACCCGGCCGAGATGCGGCCGGTCAAGTTGAAGGGGTTGGCAGGAACATAACCCAGTTCAAACCAGGCGACGAGGTGTTCGGCGCGTGCCCTGGGGCCTTTGCCGAGTATGTGTGTGCTGTTGAAGATAGATTGGCGCTGAAGCCAGCCAACATATCGTTTGAGAACGCAGCAGCCGTACCCGTGGCGGGGCACTCACCGCCCTTCAGGGTCTTCGTGATAAGGGACGCATCCAGCGAGGTCACAAGGTTCTGGTTGATGGCGCGTCGGGTGGTGTGGGTACATTTGCGGTCCAGATTGCCAAATCGTTCGGGGCTGAAGTCACTGCCGTGTGTAGTACGAGGAATGTGGACACGGCGCGATCGATCGGCGCAGACCATGTCATTGATTACACTCGGGAAGATTTCACGCAAAGTGGGCAGCGTTACGATCTGATTCTTGCTGCGAACGCGTATCATTCGATTTTCGATTACAGGCGTGCGCTGAGTCAGGACGGAATTTATGTCATGGCCGGAGGTGGCTGGGCTCAAATTCTCCAAGCTCTGTTACTGGGACCATTACTGTCACTGATTGGGAACAAGAAGATGTGTTTCTTTGGGGCGAAGATAGACAAGAAGGATTTGGTTCTTCTGAAAGATTTTCTTGCAGCCGGAAAGATTATGCCCGTCATAGATAGACGTTACCCGTTAAGCGACGTGGCTGAAGCTCTCCGTTATCTTGAAGAAGGACACGCTCGAGGAAAAGTAGTAATAACTTTGGAACCTAAAAATAAAAAGAATAACGAACGCACAACACATGCTAAAAAATATTGGGGTTGATAATGCAATGGAAAGTTTTTCGCTCGCAGCAAAGCTCATTAACGGGGGATGCAGACGCAGCCCCGAACTCCCCAACATTTCTTAGCATGGAAACGTTAGTGGCAAGCAAATAGAACGACACAAACATATGACACGACACAAAATAATATTTACAGCTATTACCATTCTTCTGTTGACTGGATTGACTTCGTTTAAACACAACACCAAATTTGCTGACGACTTTCTTGAATTTTGGACTGATGTAAAAGACAATTATGCCTACTTCGACAAAAAGCATACTGACTGGAACAAAGTAAAAACTGTTTATTTACCGCAAGCAGAAAACGCTCAAAATGAAAATGAGTTAATTACCATTTTTGAAAATGCGTTAGAGGAACTTTATGACAATCATTTTTCATTAAATACTAATCGGCAAACATCTACCCGGTTAGTCCCAACTGGGCTTGACGTTTGGGCTGAATGGATTAACGGCAAACCAATTATTACAGAGGTAAGAAAAGGGTTTTCGGCAGACAAAGCAGGTGTTAAAAACGGAATGGAAATCGTTTCAATAAATGGTATTCCCATTGAACAGGCAGTAAATAACCGAATCGGAAAATGTATTATCAATATTGACACAGAAGTTAAAAACTATGCTTTAAGACAATTACTGGCAGGAACATATTTAACACAAAGGGTAATTGTTGTAAAACAAAATGGCAAAACAATAACTATAAACCTTGACGAAGCAAACGGTAATCTTACGGACACTTATAAATATAATTCATTGCTTGACTTCAAGACCATTGACAACAACATTGGTTATATCAAATTCAACAACTCATTAGGACAAACGGATGTGATACAACATTTTGATAGTGCTTTATATCAACTCAAAAACACGAAAGCATTAATCATTGACTTACGAGAAACACCAAGCGGAGGAAATTCTATTGTGGCAAGAGGAATAATGAGCAGATTTATATCAACAGAAATGGCGTATCAAAAACACGTTTTGCCAAACGATGAAAAAAAGTTTAAAATAAAAAGAAGTTGGTTTGAAATCGTTTCGCCAAGGGGTGCATTTATTTACGACAAACAAGTTATCGTTTTAGTAAATCATTGGACAGGCAGTATGGGAGAAGGTATAACTATTGGCTTTGACGCTTTGGGAAAAGCAAAAATTGTTGGAACTAAAATGGCTGGACTTAACGGTGCTATAAATGGATTTCAAACTTCTAAAACAAAAATCCCTTACAGTTTTCCGACAGAACAACTTTATCATATAGACGGAACACCAAGAGAAATCTTTAGTCCAACTAATCTTATTGACTTGACAAATTCAAAATACAAAGAAATGGAAGACCCAATATTGACTGAAGGAATCAACATTATTAACGCAAACAAATAGCGATGAAATAGCACATACCGCTAACAGCGGTAAGCTTTAAAAAATCACAGGGTAATTTATAATTAATTATTGATTGCAGAATTTTTAAATATTAACTAAATAAAAAAGGTCATTATGGAAAAAACAATTTATTTCTCCTTGGCTTTCATAAGCTGTTTATGCTTTGCAATACTAAAACTGATTATGTCCTCTATATTTATTTCCTTCCAAAACCTTAAACTGAAACGAAAGATTGCTATTGTCATATTCGTTCTGGTCAGCATGATGACAGAATCAAATGCTCAAAATTATTTTGATCAAAATCTACTTTTAAAAACTATTAAATATGATTTAGATGTACGTGTAGATTATAAGAATAAGAAAATAATATCTGCATGTGGTATGACAGTTATGAATCCAACTGCTGAAGAGAGCAAAATTATTCCTTTACTGCTCTACCGGTTGATGAAAGTATCATCAATAAAAGATGAAAATGGTAATCCTTTAGCTTATACGCAAAGGGTCTTGTCGTTCGAAGACTGGGAAAAATATCAGGCGAATTATATAGAAGTGGTTCCTTCCAAGCCGTTGTTAAAAGGAGATTCATGTAAATTGATTATAGAATATGAAGGTTATCTTCTTGGTTATACTGAAACAGGAATGAATTATGTAAGAGATAAAATAGATGCTGAGTTTACTATTCTCCGTCCCGATTGCAGAGCATATCCAGAATTAGGTTATCCATCACAAAGGATAAACAATGCAGCAGGTTATTCACCAAGTTTTAATTATACAATAAAGGTACACGTGCCGGATTCATTAGTTGCAGTAAACGGTGGAGCATTAATAAGTAAAGAAACTAAAGATGGATACAGCACTTATACTTACCGGAACACCAAGCTTGCACGGCGTATAGATATTGCTGTCGGGAAATATAAAATTTTAGAAACACCTTTATTGAAAGTATATTATTTGGAAAAAGATTCGGCAGGCGCTGAAACGGTTTTTAAATATGCACAGCGAACATTGAACCTGTATTCGGAATGGTGGGGCAAATTAAAAGAGAGTAAAACTTTTTCAATAATTGAAATACCTAGCGGTTATGGTTCCCAGGCAGATGAAACATGTATTTTACAAACTGCAGATGTGTTTAATGATTCCACTCAAATGCGGCAACTGTATCACGAAGTATCACATCTATGGAATGTAAAATCTAATGACCGGTATTACCCGAGATGGAATGAAGGACTGGCAACCTTTGTCGAATATCTGACCATAGAAAAACTTGAAAACCGTCTTTACCTGGATTATGTATCTGATTGGTATTTAAAACGGGTGAGAAAGGCAATAGAAAGTGACAGTGTACTGAGAGAAACACCATTGATTGATTTCGGCAAAATGGGAATTCAATCAAACTCTTATTCAGTAGGTATGCTCATGTTCAGAGTACTTTATCAAATAATGGGAGAAAACAATTTCAACAAATGTATTCGTACTTACTATTCAGATTATTATTTAAAGGGAGGTACAACTGACGAATTTGTAGCAACAGCTAAAAAGATATCAGCTGCAAACCTTTCTAAATTTTTTGATGACTGGATCTATAGTACAAAATATACTGAATTGATTAAAGTGGGGCTTACAATTAATGAGATGAGCAAATTGTATCGTTCAGAATAGTTAACGGCCCTTGTTGCACATGAAACGAACAACTTGATAAAATAAATTTAACTGGCAACTAAGCATGAAACTTTTAGAAAAAGAAGATTACACTAAACTTACTGAACCAATAAAGAAAGTAACCATTAATAATTTATTTGCCCGTTCAGTAATTGAACATAAAGTAACAGGTAAGGTTTTCGTTGATAATCCTGAAAATCCAAAAACTTATTATGTGGTTCATCCTTATGGTATGACATTGTTATTTGGTGAATGCAATAACGAAGCATTCAATAGCAATTTCCGAGACTATTCGCTAAACATCAATCATGTTCGGAATACGCATGAATGGATGCAGGCGTTTCCTGGCAATTGGGACAATGTTCTCAATGAATTATTTAAAGACTGCTTAATTAAGTCGGCAGAGAATAAGACGAAGAAAGAAACAGGAATAATTGAGTTGAATACCCGGGTTAATTTCAAGTTCAACCACGACAAGTATCTAAACTTTAGGAAAACAAAACTTGTTTCTGATATAAAGATTGTCAGAACGGATAAGCAGATTTTCAGAGATATGAAAGGAAGTGTTGTTCCATTTTATTTTTGGGATAGTGAAGATGACTTCCTGAAAAATGGTGTAGGGTTTAGCTTATTTTATAAAGATAAATTATCGTCAACTGCTTATTCATCATACATTCATGACGACAAATTAGAATTAGGTATTGAAACTGTTGAAGAGTTTCGTGGTAAAGGATTTGCAGAATATACATGTTCAGCATTGATTGACTATTGTATTGAAAATAATTTTGAACCAGTTTGGGCATGCCGTTTAGAAAATATTGGCTCATACAAATTAGCTCAGAAAATCGGGTTTATACCTTCTGCAGAAATACCCTATTATAGATTAAGTAAATGAATACTCACAATATTTACGACTGACAACAATGATTGCAAATTATAAACTTTTAATTAACTGTAACCCAAAAACGTTATCGATAAATCATATAAACAATAGTAAGGATAAAATGAAATGACACTCAGCACTATCGACGAGTCACAATGCAAAGCCGCAAGAGTCGCGGGATTCACTTTCCTATTCGCGATGGCGATCGTGGTCATTGCGAACTATGGCATCAACTTTCGCCTCAGCGTCCCAGGCAATGCTGCAGAAACCGCCCGTAACATCATGGCGCACGAAACACTGTTTCGTATCAACATCGTCTGCAATCTAATTTACAGTATAGCCGTTGGAGTGCTACTCTCAGCGCTCTTCGTGATCCTTAAGCCAGTGAATCGGAACCTTGCCTTGGTTGCGGCATTCTGCAGACTGGTAGTTGCCTTGATGTGGAGTGTTACCGCGCTCAACACGCTTGGCGCTCTGCGACTCTTGGGTGACGCTGCTTACCTGTCGGTCATCGGGGTAGATCAGTTGCAGACGTTGGCGAGGCTACACCTCGACGCCAGCTACGACGCGTACTACGTTGGCCTGCCGTTCTGGGGATTGGCCTCCACGGTTTGCAGCTACCTGTGGTTCAAGTCAAGGTATATCCCGAGAGCATTGGCTGCCTTCGGTGTGATCTCGTCTGCATGGTGCGTGTTCTGTGCTTTCGCTTACACCATATCCCCCATCTTCGAGAATACGGTTCACCCGATGTGGTTCGATTTGCCAATGGTTATCTTCGAAATGGCCTTGGGCTTTTGGCTTCTGTTCAAGGGATTACGGCCATCTGGGGTAGCGGAGTCCAGTAAAGTAAACCTCTGAACTCAGGCGTTAGGCGTCATTATAAAAAAACTTTAAGGAACAAATTGTATGGAAACAAATGTGAGCTCACTCAAAAAAACTGCAAGACTTGCTGGCGTGTTGTATCTTTTTTTGGTAATAACAGGCGCCTATTGTGTTATATATGTACCATCACAAATTATTGGACTAGGTGATGCTGTTACCACTGCAAAAAATATCCTATCCAATGAATTTTTATTTCGAACGGGCATAATTAGTGATCTTATCAGCAACACCATTTTTGTGCTTTTGGTATTGGTTCTTTATCGATTGTTCAAACAGGTAAACGAGCGTCAGTCTAAACTTTTGGTTGCATTGGTGATTGTGCAAATTCCTGCCGTTTTTATTATGGAGGCATTCAATATTACTTCCCTTATGATTTTTAAAGGCGAAATATTGAAAACATTCGAACTTAGTCAGAGACAAGATTTGGCAATGCTATTTCTTAAAATTAATGACTACGGATCGTTGCCATTAGAAATGTTCTGGGGGCTTTGGCTTATACCATTTGGTCAATTGGTTTATAAGTCGGGGTTTATTCCCCGTATTTTGGGGATATTGCTCATCACTGCGGGTATCGCTTATATGATTGACAGTTTTATATCTCTGCTTTTTCCCAGCTACCGCGCATTTGTGCACCAACCTACACTTTTGTTTGTAGCAATTGGAGAAATTTCAATAATGCTATGGCTTTTAATTAAGGGTGTAAAAAATAATATACCAGCAATTAACAAACACTAACAAACGCACAACACACGGTATACTATTTATATAGGAGAATTAATGCAAGAAATAAAAACTTGGAAAGTATGGGGTAATTTCTTCGGGTATTTTATCATTTTTATACTTGGAGCTTCGATTGCTGCAATACCTAGATTTATTAAAGGATTTGACAATGAAACTGGATTTTTAGTAAGTATTTCAGAAATAATTAGAATTTTTATTACGATAATATTGCTTTACTGGTACACAAAGTATGTGGTGAAGCTGCCATTAAATATACCCACACTAAATGCGAAACGTCTAAATATGGGCATATGGATATTGGTAGGTTTGAGTTTGCCAATTTTGACTGTGGTAATATTTTATATCACTGGTAATTTATCCGTGAGAGGCATAAATACACAATTAAGTCAATCATATATCTTTGATGCTATTCTTAAAGCATTTGGAGTGTCCTTAGCTTGTGGCTTTGTAGAAGAAATTATCTTTAGAGGTTATTTGTTTAACCTACTAAAAAGTAAATATAATTTTTGGATATCAGCTTTTGCGCCTTCTTTGTTCTTCACTTTAATTCATATTGGGGGAGCGGGTTCACTCTTAAATGTTGTTCAGCTTATAATAGCTGGTTTACTATTTTCATTTATGTCTCTGATGATTTATGTTTATACGAAAAGCATATGGAATGCAGGTATTGTACATTTTTTATGGAATTTATTATTACTTAACGGATTAATTGCATTCAGAACCAAAGGAAAAACTGAAGTACTGGTTCAACTGAATATTGGGGATAATCCTCTTTTTAATGGAGGAGATTTTGGTATTGAAACTTCAATTCCTGCAATAATAGTTTATGGAATTACAAGTTTGATTTTATGGAAATTATATAAGAAAAAACAGCACACAACAAAAAATATAGGGCATTTGGCAGATAGTACTAATAATGAAGATAATAGCAATTTATAAAGACTGTGGTATTTTGAAAGGGATAAACCTTGAAATGCCAAACGACCCAAATTCAGTTGCATCAGTTATAGAAGAAGTATATTCAGACACAAACGAATTTTTAATATAAAAACTGTAAGGACTAATGGAAAAGGAATTTTTGGGAATTATTGATACAACCAATGCAGAAAACTATAAATGGGGTGACAACTGTGATGGTTGGCATTTATTAAAAACAAATAGTTTAAGCGTTATTCAAGAGGAAATGCCATCAGGCACTTTTGAACAATATCATTACCATACTAATTCTCAACAATTGTTCTATATTTTATCAGGAGTTGCTACTTTTCAAATTGAAGAACAAGTTTTTGTTGTAAATGCAAATGAAAGTATTCACATTCCAAAAGGGATGAAGCATTGTATTGCGAATAAAAGTGATAGAATATTAAAATTTATAGTTGTTTCTGAACCGAAATCACACAATGACCGTCAAAATTTATAATTAATTATTGATTGTAGAATTTGTAAATAATCAATAAATAAAAAAGGAATCATCATGAAAAAAACACTTTATTCCACCGCATTTTTCATAATCTGTTTATATTCTGCAATGCTAAATCAGATTATGTCCTTTATATATATTTCCTTCCAAAACCTTAGACTGAAACGAAAAATTGCAATTGCCATATTCGTTTTGGTCACTATGGTAATAAATTCAAATGCTCAAAGTAATTTGGAACAATCTCAGCTGTTAAAAACCATTAAGTATAATTTAGATGTACGTGTGGATTATGAGAACGGGAAAATAGTATCTACATGCGGTATGACAGTAATGAATACAACTGCGAGAGAGAGCAAAATTATTCCTTTGCTTCTTTACCGGTTGATGAAAGTTTCATCCATAAAAGATGAAAATGGAAATCCTTTGGTTTATACGCAAAAGGTGTTGTCGTTTGAGGACTGGGATAGATATCAGGCGAATTATATAAGTGATTCCTAACAAACCGTTGTTAAAAGGAGATTTATGTAAATTGATTATAGAATATAAAGGTTATCTTTTTGGTTATGTTGAAACTGGGATGGGTTATGTAAGAGATAAAATAGATACTGAGTTTACTATTCTCCGGCCTGATTGCAAAGCATATCCTGAATTAGGTTATCCTTCAGAAAAGATAAACAGAGCAGCCGGTTTTGCGCCAAGCTTTAATTACACAATTAAGATTAATGTGCCAGATTCATTAGTTGCAGTAAACGGTGGAGCATTAATAAGTAAAGAAACAAAAGACGGATACAGCACCTATACTTACCGGAACACCAAGCTTGCATGGCGTATAGATATTGCTGTCGGGAAATATAAAATTTTAGAAACACCTTTATTGAAAGTATATTATTTGGAAAAAGATTCAGCAGGCGCTGAAACGGTATATAAATATGCACAACGAACATTGGATCTCTATTCGAAATGGTGGGGCAAATTAAAAGAGAGTAAAACTTTTTCAGTTATTGAAATACCTAGCGGTTATGGTTCTCAGGCAGATGAAACATGTATTTTACAAACAGCAGATGTGTTCAATGATTCCACTCAAATGCAGCAACTGTATCACGAAGTATCACATCTGTGGAATGTAAATTCTAATGACAGGTATTATCCAAGATGGAATGAAGGCCTGGCAACATTTATCGCATATCTGACCATAGAAAAGCTTGAAAACCGTCCTTACCTGAATTATGTATCTGATTGGTATTTAAAACTGGTAAAAAAGGAAATAGATAGTGATAGTTTGCTGAGAGTAACACCACTGATTGATTTCGGCAAAATGGGAATTCAATCAAACTCTTATTCAGTAGGTATGCTCATGTTCAGAGTACTTTATCAAATAATGGGAGAAAACAATTTCAACAAATGTATTCGTACTTACTATTCAGATTATTATTTAAATGGAGGTACAACTGACGAATTTGTAGCAACCGCTAAAAAGGTATCAACTACAAACCTTTCTAAATTTTTTGATGACTGGATCTATAGTACAAAATATACTGAGTTGATTAAATCAGGACTTACAATTATTGAAATGATCAAACTATATCGTTCAGAATAGTTATCTACTCCAACTGTGCATTATAAAATTCTGTAAAGACTGATTTGGTTTTGTTCATAAATCTTTTTCTTCAATTACCATGACTAACTTTCAATTTATTACACTCTCTGATGGACGCAGATTAAGCTACCTTGAATTCGGAAAGGCAAATGGTTACCCCGTCTTTTATTTTCATGGTGCTCCATCTTCTTGCTTAGAGCCCTTGCTAATAGGTAATGAAGTATTTATTGAATACGGCTTACGCATAATAGCTCCAAACAGACCCGGTATTGGACAATCCGATTTTCAAAAAAATCGCAAATTCAATGACTGGCCTAAAGATGTTCTTTCACTTGCCAATCATTTAAATGTTGATAAGTTTTCTGTATTTGGTAATTCTGGTGGAGGATGTTATGTCACAGCTTGTGCAGCAATGATACCCGAACGATTACTTTCTGCTGTCGTTGTATCGGGAGGCTGGCAAATGAACCTCCCCGAAGCAAAAAAGAATTTGAAATTCCCTTTCAGTATGTTCTGGACAGTAGCAGCAAAATTGCCTTTCTTATTGCCATTTCTTTTAAGCACCATGAAAAATTCTCCAAAGGAGTCAAAAGAAAAAGGGTTGGCACAAGCAAAAAAGATGATGCCTGCACCGGATTATGAAGCCCTGATACAATACGGAAGAGTGGAAGTTTTATCAAGGGCACTTGATGAAGCAATTTTAAATAAAAAAGGAGTTGTCTGGGATTTGCGGTTGTATCTAAAAAAGTTCGATTTCAATTTATCGGAAATCACTTTCCCGATCACCTTCTTTCACGGTGAGTTAGATAAAAACATGCCTATTGAATTAGTTAAGAAAATGGTTATTCAAATACCGAATGCAAAACTTATTACTTATGAAAATGATGCTCATCTTTCGACACTTTGTAATCACTTCAATGAAGCAGCCAGAGCAATCTTAAATGTTGGCGGCAATTTTAACAACCAAGCACCATAAATTAAAGTAACAAAATGGTAGAATTTAAAATAATTGAAATAAACGATTGGGCCAAAATACAAAAAATCGCTTATGAGACTTGGCCAAACGCATTTGGGCAAGTAATTACCAAAGAACAGATAAGCTATATGCTTCAATTAATTTACAGTGAAGAATCGCTGAAGAAACAAATACTAGAAAAAGGACACAATTTTATTTTGGCTGAAAACGACAAACAATCACTTGGTTTTACATCTTATGAAATTAATTATAATTCGGAGCATCAATTAATGATACATAAACTTTACATTCTTCCTATTACACAAGGTTTAGGAATTGGAACAAAATTTCTCAACCTAATTTCAGAGATAGCACAACTAAACAATAATAAACAACTCCGTTTGAAAGTATATTTTGAAAATACCAAAGCCATAGGTTTCTATGAAAAATATGGATTTAAAAAAATCGGAACAGAGACGACGGACATAGGGAATAATTATAACATTTTGGACGATATAATGGTGAAAAAATTGCTATGACTCTAGAAAAACTACCGCCAACATTTAGAACATAAACTTTATCTTTGTCTTTAGGGTCGGTATAAATTCTGCTGTAATACCACGCACGCTGACGAAGATTTCTATCTTCATTTATTTTAATCCAGGTTTCTCCGCTGTCATCAGAACGAAACACTCCGCCTTCTTCTGCTTCAATGATAGCATAAACCCTGCGCGGATCTGCTTTGGAAACAGAGACACCGATAATTCCAATTGTTCCTTTCGGTATTCCTTTATTTGTAGAAATATTTTTCCAGGTTGTTCCTCCGTCAATTGATTTCCACAAACCGGAACCTTCACCGCCGCTTTCTAAACTGTAAGGAGTTCGTTTTACTCGCCACATTGATGCAAAAAGAATTCGTGAATTCGTCGGATCCATGTTAAGATCAATTGCGCCGACTTCATTATTAACGAACAAAACTTTTTCCCAATTTTTTCCTCCATCCTTCGAACGAAAAATTCCACGCATTGAGTTTGGTCCGTATAGATGACCGAGACATGAAGCATAAACTAAATCCGGATTTTTGGGATCAATAACTATTCGAGTTATGTGGCGTGAGTCTTCAAGACCTATCTGTTTCCAGGTTTTTCCTGCATCATCACTTTTCCACATACCGTTTCCGCTTGAAACATTTCCACGTACTGTTTCTTCACCTGTTCCGACATAAATAATATTTGGATCCCATGTGCTTACAGCAACTGCTCCAATTGATCCGCCAAAAAATTTATCAGAAATATTTTTCCACGTTGTCCCGGTGTTTTCAGATTTCCAAACTCCGCCGCCAGTTGATCCAAAATAAAAAAGAGCTGGATTGGAAGGAACTCCTGTAACAGCACACGATCTTCCTCCGCGGTAAGGACCAATTCCTCTGTATTCTAATCCGTTGAAGTAAGATGTGTCTACTTGAGCAAGGATTTCATTGAAAACAAAAAGTAAGCTAACAAGGAGAAATGTTGTTCTAATTATTGATTTCATCTTAACACCTTTGAATGATAAATATCTGGAAAAGAATTTATCGGAAAAGCGTTTATACCGCTCCTACGGAGCTTGAATTATTATTGGATTTTATGATCTATAAATATTACGTCCCTTCGGGACTATGAGACATAGAATTAGTTAAAAGTGTTTGGGATTTGGTAAGCTCCGATAGGAGCGAAATATTTGTAGTATAACCGGCCCAAACAAAAAAATCCCGATAGGGATGATATATAAATTCTTCTCTTCTCCATGAAGTTTGAAAAAAGATTATCGTTTTTTACATTCAACGGGTATTTAACAAATAATCTTTAAACGTTTCAAATTTGGAATCGAGAACAATTGAATGTTTTTCTTTATTAAGACATTCTGCAAGTCGCGGCGGTATTTTTACTTCTGTCTTGATTGTACTCTCAACAACATCTTTGAATTTTGCGGGGTGAGCTGTTTCTATAACAATCGAATCAATTTTGTTTTGTTTGCGTTCACCTAAAAATTTCTTGAGTGCCAGGTAGCCAACGGCGCCATGGGGATCAATTACATAATTATATTTACTATATACTTCTTTTATTCCAATTACTGTTTTTTCATCATCAAAACTAAACGACTCGATCTCGTTTCTCATCCTTCCAATATTATCTTCATACAGCATTCTTATTCTTTCCAAATTACTTGGATTGCCGACATCCATGGCATTGGAATAAGTTTGAACCGACTTGCGAGTTTCAAAAATCCCGGAGGATAAATAATTTGTAAACACATCATTTGAATTTGTCGCTGCTATAAACAAATCAATAGGAATGCCCATTTTTTTTGCGATCAATCCCGCTGTAATATTACCAAGATTTCCTGATGGAACAGAAAACAGAATTTTCTTCTCTCTCTGTTTTAATTGCTTAACAGCATTAATATAATAGAATGTTTGCGGTATCAAGCGGGCTATATTAATTGAATTTGCAGAACTTAGTTTCAATTTATTTTTCAGATCGTTATCGGTAAAAGCATTTTTTACAAGATGCTGGCAGTCATCAAATGTGCCTTGGATCTCCAATGCGGTTATATTTTTATCGAGAGTTGTTAATTGTTTTTCTTGAATTCCGCTTACCTTACCGCTTGGATAAAGCAGGTAAACTTTAATTCCTTCGACACCATAAAAACCATGCGCAACTGCACTGCCTGTATCTCCCGAAGTTGCAACGAGGATTACCAGTTCGGCATCGTTATCTTTCACAAAATATTCCATGGTTCTTGCCATAAATTGTGCACCGAAATCTTTGAACGCAAGAGTTGGTCCATGGAATAGTTCTAGTATGTGAATCTCCTCTTCAAGATCTACAAGCGGAGCAGGAAAATTAATTGAGCGTTGAATAATCTCTTGAAGTTTTTGCTCGCTGATTTCATTGCCAACAAATTTTTTTGCAGTTTCAAATCCTATTTCCTGAAAAGAATATGAATGAAGATTTTCTATAAACGATTTTGAAAAAGATGGAATCGTTTCCGGCATAAAAAGTCCGCCGTCTTGTGCAAGTCCGGTCAAAATTGCTTCTCTGAAAGAAATAAAATTATTTTGATTGCGCGTACTGAAATATTTCATAATAAAAATTTGAAGTTACGTAAAATGTATTTTTAATAGCCCCGACATTTACAGCTTGTGTGATAATCCGAAAATGTCATTTTGATGGAACGGAGTGACTGAGAAATCTTACTAAATTCAAAGACTTTTCCCTTCGGTCGAAGTGACAGCGACTATTTTAACACAACCTCTTTATGTCGTGGGTTAATGAATTAAAAACTACCCGGGCTTTAGCCCCAAATATCTTTGGCTAAAGCCATTTTTTCTTAGTGCGTTACCAACCCCGACTTGAAGAGTCTGTGTGATTTTTGTATAGCGAAATTTATTTCGCTCATAAATGCTTTGAAAATATTATTTTTTCCGCAATTAGCGAGATGAATCTCGCTTTACAATTAACATTTTCACACACCCTCAGAAAGTCGGGGTTACACATAAAATTTTTATATCGTAGCGTAACCTCCGTTACCCGATTACTTTTGGACCCACTGTGTTTATAGATGAAACATAAACATTATTCCTCTTTACATATTTTGAAGATGCTTGTTTCATTGCCTTCCCAATTTTTTCAGCATCTTCAAGTGACATACTAAACGCAAATATTGCGGGACCTGAGCCCGAGATGCTGCAGCCGATTGAACCGGCATTCATCGCTGATTCTTTTATTTCATAGTAGCCCGGAATTAATGTTGCACGGGCGGGTTCGGCAATCAGATCATGCATAGATCGTTTTATCAAATTGTAATCGCTCTTCATTAATCCGGCAACTAACCCGGCAGCATTACCGGTTTGAGTTATAACATCTTTCAGAGGAAATTTTTTCTTAATCAATCTTCTCGCTTCGGAAGTTTTAATTTCGAATTGAGGATGAAGAACTGTACAGAATATTTTTTTAGGAGATGATAGTTGAATGATATCTGTCGGATTGTATCCGCGGATTAAAATGAATCCTCCGAATAGACATGGTGCAACATTATCAGCATGAATTGATCCAGATGCAATTTTCTCACCAAGAAGAGCAAACTCTAGTAGTTCATGTTTTGTAAATGGTTTTCCCAATAATTCATTTAATGCAAATGGTGCGGCAACCGCGCTGGCTGCACTCGATCCAAGTCCGCTGCCTGAGATTATTTTCTTCCTAATCTCAAGTTCAACGCCAAGTTTGTTGTCCAATTTTGAAATCATGTGTATTAAAGCAACAGTTGCCGTATTCTTATTAATATCGGTCGGTAATCCGTTTTTATCTCCGGTTATTCTTGAAATTTTAATTCCGGGTTTTCCGGTAAGACGTAAAATCATTTCTTCAACCGGAGTATTGATTGCAAATCCCATAATATCATATCCGGGCCCGACATTAGCTATCGTTGCAGGAGCAACAACTTTGATACTTTTCAATTTCATAAAGTTAATCCAGGTATCCTTTTGATTTCATTAATTCTGCAATTAGAATAGTTCCACCAGCAGCTCCCCTAATTGTATTGTGAGAAAGGACTACAAATTTATAATCGAACAGTGAACATTCCCGTAATCTTCCAATTGAAACCGACATTCCGTTTCCCAAATTTCTGTGCATGCGTGGCTGCGGATATTTTTCTCCTTCCAAATAAATAATCGGTTTTCCGGGTGCAGAAGGTAAATTCAATCTTTGCGGTTCTCCAGTAAAATTATTCCATGTTTTGATTATATCATCTTTCAAAGTTTTCTTTTTCAATTTTATTTGAACGCATTCAGTGTGTCCGTCAATGACGCTAACGCGGTTGCACTGAGCGCTAATTTTTACATCAGCAAATTTCACTTTACCATTATCAATCATTCCGAGAATTTTAAGCGGCTCTCGTTCCATTTTATCTTCTTCACCGCCGATGAAAGGAATAACGTTATCAAGAATATCCATGCTTGGAACTCCGGGATAACCCCCGCCGGAAATTGCCTGCATAGTAACAACATTTACAGAATCAATTCCGAAATCATCGGCTAACGGTTTCAATGCCATTACCAAACCGATAGTTGAACAATTTGGATTGGTTACGATTGCACCTTTTCCAAACTTCTGAATTTTTACAAGTTCCAAATGATCTGAATTTATTTCCGGCACTATCAACGGAACATCATCATCAAAACGATGATTGCGTGCATTGGATATTACTACATACCCCGCTTTAGCAAATTCTTCTTCGATAGTACCGGCAACGTTAGCATCAAGAGCAGAAAAAATAATCTTGGATTCCAACGTCGGTTCACATTTTAAAACTGTCTTACCGGCGATATCCGCCTTCAGCGGTATTTGCATAACCCAATTCACCGCTTCGGAATATTTTTTTCCTGCAGATCTATCAGAAGCCGCAAGTTCATGAATTTCGAACCACGGATGGTTTGAAAGAAGTTCAATAAATTTTTGTCCTACGCTTCCGGTTGCGCCAAGTATTGAAACTTTTATTTTATTATCACTCATAATATTTACCCAAGGTAATTTGATATTCTTAATATGTCGGAAAGAATTCCAACCGCAGTAAAATCTGCCCCCGCTCCCTGTCCGCGGATTGTCAAGGGATTCTTCCAATAGTTCTTTGTAGTGAATGCAACAATGTTCTCACTGTTTGTAAGATTGAAAAAAGGATGATTCCTATCAATTTCTTGGATGGATAATTTTGCACGTCCGCCTTCGTACTTAGCGATATAACAAAGCACACAACCTTTTTCGGCAGCAATTCTTTTCATTTCAATGATACGATGATCATCGTTTTTTAATTTGTTAAAAAAATCTTCAAGAGATTTAGAATTTTCTGCTTCCTTAGAAATTAATTTTTCAATTTCAATATCCTTAAGCTCGAATGGAATACCCGATTCTCTAATTAAGATCAATAACTTCCTTGCCATGTCTAATCCTTTTAGATCGTCACGCGGATCCGGCTCTGTATATCCTTTCTCCTTTGCAATCTTCACTGCTTCACTAAAGCTGTCTTTCTCTTTTAGAGTATTGAAAATGAAACTGAGCGTTCCTGAGAAAACTCCTTCGATCTTAGTTACCTGGTCTCCATTCGAAATTATATCCTTAAGAGTGTTAATGAACGGGAGCGCTGAACCAACATTCGTTCCATAGCGAAACTGAACATTGTGTTTACCGGCGGTCTCTCTCAAAGAAACAAATTGTTCGTAACTCTGCGTGTTCGCTATTTTATTAGGCGTTACAATTGAAATTGATGAGGATAGAATTTTAGTGTAATGATTTACAACGGAATCGTTTGCCGTACAATCCACAAGTATGGAATTAGGTAAATTCTTCTCTTTCATCCGATCAATAAACTTCTCAATGTTTGATTTTAATTTTGAATTTTGGAGAATCTCTTTCCAGTTATTGAGATCAATTCCGGACTCATCAAAAATCATTTTTTGCCTGTTGAGCAGACCAACGATTTTAATATTTGCATGAACATGTTCCGCTACATAATTGCTTCGCTCGATGATCAGCTTCAGAAATGCGCTGCCAACCATACCCGGGCCGATTAAAAACAGATTAAGTGTTTTTTGTTTCGAAAGAAAAAGTGAATTGTGCAAAACGTTTAATGCCTTTTTCAGATATTCCTTTTGTATAACGAGAGAGATATTCAATTCGGAAGAACCTTGAGCTATTGCGATTATATTAATTCCATTTTTACCGAGTGATTGAAATACTTTTCCGGAGATACCCGGCGTGTGTCTCATATCCTCGCCAACAACAGCGATGATTGACATATCAGGTTCAACAGCAACCTCATCAATCATTCCATCACGTATTTCCCATTTGAACTCTTCTTCGATTAGATTTTTTGAAAGTTGCCCGAATTGAGGAAGGATTGCCAGGCAAATACTATGTTCGGATGAAGCTTGGGTTATAAGAATAACATTTATCTTTCCCTTAGCTAAAGCGCCGAAAATTCTTGAAGCGATACCAACAACACCAATCATTCCGCTGCCGGTTATTCTAAGAAGAGTAATATCATCGATGGAAGAAATTCCCTTTACACTAAAAATGCCAATCTCTTCTTTTTCCGTGATCACAGTTCCGATGAAGGCTGGATTAAATGTATTCTTAATTCTGATTGGAATTTTATTGATCAATGCAGGCTTCATCGTTGGCGGATGAATAACTTTAGCGCCAAAGTGCGACATCTCCATAGCTTCTTCGTAAGTAACCGAGTTCAAAGAAAATGAATCTAAAACTTTTCTAGGGTCCGCAGTTAGAATTCCGTCAACGTCAGTCCAAATTTCAATCTCTTCAACATTCAACGCCGCACCGAAGATTGATGCTGTATAATCCGAACCGCCTCTACCTAACGTAACAGTTTCATTTTTTTCTGTTGAAGCGATGAATCCTGTTATAACTTGAATTTTGTTATGCTGCGAAAAGAAGTCTTGAATGTTTTTATATGTAATTTCAAATTTTACTTTTGCGTTGCCGAATGATTCATCGGCTTTGACCAGTGATCTGCTGTCCAGATATTCCGTCTCTAACCCTCTGCTCTTCATCCCACTGGAAATGATGTTGCATGAAAGTCTTTCTCCGAAACTCATAATATAATCCAAGCTGCGAAGAGTTAGCTCTTTCACCAAATAGACACCGTGCACTATCTCTTTTAGTTCTTCCAATAAATCGTATATATTTTTCCTCGATGCGTCTTTCAAATTTTCAGAAACCAAATATTCGACGGAGTTATAATGGGCTCTTTCCAATTGTTCGAGATATTCCAAATAAGAATTGTCTCGCGCCACAGCTTTATTGCTGATCGAAATAAGTGTATCTGTTACACCCTGAAATGCAGAGAAAACAACCGCATATTTCTTGCCTTCGGCTTGATACCCTTTTAAAATATCAATCACGCCGCTTATTCTTTCCGGAGTGCCAACAGACGAACCGCCAAATTTTAATACTTTCATAGTGTCTTCTTTTATTAAACTGTTAAATACTAGTGGAATGATAATAAAAATAAATTGGAAGAGAAAAGTTTTACGCAGTAATTTAAGGGTATCTCTAATAACTTCAAAAGCTAATTTGTGAAAATCTGTTTTTATCCGCTTTATCCGTGTCCCATTTTAAAAAAAGTTTTTAGAGATGCCCTTAACTTATCAATAACAAAATTTTTGGAGTATGTTTTATGAAATTGATAAAATATTTTACATTCATTTTTGTGGCTATAATCCTTTCTTATCCTGCAACCTTTGCTCAGGATAAAGAAAAAAGCACAAATGATGTGGTCGAAAAGAAATTTGAAGATCTCGATCATCGCATTGATCAACTGGCAAAAGCAATTGATGATATTCAGTGGTACAACAAAGTAGGAGATGTTGCCAATATCGAAAAAGTTTTCATTGTTGGTCCGCCGCCCGCAAAAATACCAAACCCTACGGCAATGGGCGCTAATAACCCGGTTAAGTTTTGGGCTTATATTTTTATTCCCACCAAAATTGATCGAAGCAAAAAATATCCTCTTATAGTTTTACCGCACGGAGGGGTTCATGCAGACTTCACAACTTATTACACACATATCATCCGTGAGTTGATGGCACAAGGTTACGTTGTTGTTGCACCGGAATACCGCGGCAGCACAGGTTACGGAAAAAGTTTTTATGAAAAAATTGATTACGGCGGTTTAGAGGTTGATGATAACAACGCTGCCCGCGCCTGGATGATTGAGAACTACGATATCATTGATAAAGATCGGGTGGGAATAGTCGGATGGAGTCACGGCGGATTGATTGGTCTGATGGATATCTTCCAACATCCGGATGATTACAAAGTTGCATTTACAGGTGTGCCCGTTAGCGATTTGATTCTCCGTCTGGGTTCTCATGGACAATCATACGCAGATGAATTTTCTGCAAAATATCATATTGGCAAGACGGTTACTCAAGATGTGAATGAATATAGAAAACGCTCTCCGGTTTTTCATGTTGATAAACTAAAGACGCCTCTTCTGATTCACACCAACACAAATGATGATGACGTTTATGTTGTTGAGGTTG
>CAYVBQ010000025.1:0-54724 GCA_964449775.1 uncultured Melioribacter sp.
TTTCTACTCCTTAAACTTAACTATTCTTTTGCCACCTAAAAATCCTCTGATCCTAACCAACGGGGAACTAACTCATCGAGCATACAAATACATGGAATCAAAAACGGGTTTGGCTCTCGCTGATATTGCAGATGGAAGCAGAGATGTTAGAATGACATTCAAAGATTTACAGGCACAACCGCGGAGATACAATACATCGCCTGTATGGTCAGGTTTGATGAATAACGGAAGAGCATATTCGGCATTCACTTACAATGTTGAGAGATTAGTTCCTTGGAGAACATTAACCGGCAGACAGCATTTTTATCTCGATAATGAAATGTATATCGCTTTTGGTGAACATTTGCCGACATACAAACCATCACCCAAGCCGGAAGTTTTTGGTGATTTAAAAGAAACATTGAAAGACGGAAATGCCAAAGTATTGAACTGTTTAACTCCTCATGGTAAGTGGCATATACATTCGACATTTGGGGACAATTTGAGAATGTTAACTCTTTCAAGAGGATGTGAACCATGCTGGCTCAGTGAAGATGATGCTAAAGAATTGCGTATTCAGGATAATGATTGGGTAGAAGTATTGAATGATAATGGTGTTTACTGCACCCGCGCAGTCGTAAGTTCAAGAATTCCAAAAGGTGTTTGCATTGTCTATCATACTGTAGAAAGAACAATTACAATTCCTAAATCGCAATTCCGCGGCAATAAAAGAGCAGGCGGAAATAACAGTGTTACCAGAACTCATTTGAAACCGAATCTTCTCGCTGGTGGTTATGGTCAATTTACTTATCATTTTAATTATTGGGGACCAACAGCGCCAAATCGTGATACACATGTTATAATTAAAAAAATGACGAAGGTAGTGTTTTAATTTATTATTGACGATTTATTATTTATGATTGAAAAGCTATAACGATGAATAAAGGAGCAAGTGAATTAACACCAAAAAGGAATAATAAATAATAGATAATAAATTATGGATAAAGAAGAGTTAAAGAATCGTACTAAAAGTTTTGCACATAGATGTGTGAAATTAGCTTTGAGTTTACCCAATACAACATTAGGAAGACATTTACAAAGTCAATTAATAAGATCGTCAACTTCGGTAGCTGCAAATTACCGGGCTGCTTGTCTTGGACAATCCAAAGCAAGTTTTACGGCGAAATTAAGTATAGTAATTGAAGAAGCAGATGAATCTTTATTCTGGTTGGAATTCATACAGGAAGAAAATCTAATTATAAAAGAGAGAATCGATAGTTTATTACAAGAAGCATCTGAATTAACAGCTATTTTCGTTGCTTCAAGAAAGACGATTCAGACGAATAATCGATAAATTATTATTGATTAATTATTATTTGACCGGGATGAATCCGAACATTGATGTGGTTATAAAACAGATTAAATAAAAAATAGTAAATAACAAATTGAAAAGAATAATCAATCATAAATAATAAATAAAAAATTATGGACGTACGATCACAAGTAGCTATGCTGTTTCATTTAGACAAGTGCATTGGCTGTCACACTTGTTCAATTGCTTGCAAGAATATTTGGACCGACAGAAAGGGCGCCGAGTATATGTGGTGGAACAATGTTGAAACCAAGCCCGGAACCGGTTTTCCAACAAAATGGGAAGATCAAAATATTTATAAAGGCGGATGGAAAAAAAACGGCAATGATGAAATATCATTACGGGGTTCAGGTAAGTATAAGGGGTTGTTAAATATTTTTCACAATCCTTATATGCCTTTATTGGATGATTATTATGAACCATGGACGTACAAATATTTGGATCTTATCGAATCGCCTCAAGGGAATGATCAACCAACAGCACGACCAATCTCATTGATTACGGGTAAACCTATTGATATAAAAGCAGGTCCGAATTGGGATGATGACTTAAGCGGAACTCCTGAATACGCCCGCCGGGATCCTAATCTTCAACATCTTTCACCGACGGAAAAAGAAGCGATGTTCCAGCTTGAGAGAATGGCAATGTTTTACCTGCCAAGAATTTGTAATCATTGTCTTAATCCCGCATGTGTCGCATCATGTCCTTCCGGTGCAATTTACAAACGAGGCGAGGATGGTGTTGTTCTGATTAATCAGCAAGTTTGCCGTGCATGGAGAATGTGTGTAACAGCTTGTCCTTATAAAAAATCATATTACAATTGGAGTACCGGCAAATCTGAAAAATGTATTTTGTGCTATCCACGTTTAGAAGCAGGATATGCGCCCGCCTGTATGCATTCATGCGTAGGAAGAATCCGTTATCTCGGCGTTCTTCTATACGATGCGGATAAAATAAAGGATGCCGCTTCTGCACCCGAAGACGAACTAATTGACCGGCAATTGGAATTAATTCTTGATCCTTTCGATGAAGAAGTAATTAAAAAAGCTAAAGAGAATGGCGTTGCCGACTCAACAATTAAAGCGGCTCAAACTTCGCCCGTATATAAATTTGTAAAAGTATGGGGACTTGGGCTGCCATTGCATCCCGAATATCGCACTCTGCCGATGCTTTTTTATGTTCCTTCTCTATTGCCGGTTATGGCTTCTTTGAGCGATACGGATAATAGCGCACAATCAGGCAAACTTGATCCAATTGCAAAGTTCTGGAATAAAAATACTCTTTACGATACTTCAACAGAATCGTTGTGGGGAACAATTGAACAATCAAGATTCCCAATAAAATATCTTGCAAATATGTTTGGTGCGGGCAATGAAGAAAAAATAAAAGATGTACTCAAAAAACAATTGGCGGTACGCATTCATCGTAGAAGTGTTACTGTTGGTGATATTAATAATGAATTTACAGAAAAAGTTCTGAGCGATGTTAACTTAAGTTCTGAAATGGCTAACGATATTTTTTATTTGACTTCACTGGCAAAGTTTGACGATCGTTTTAATATTCCTCCTGCTCACCGCGAACAAGCAATTGAAATGTTAGAGGATACCGGTGATATTAAAGGTTCAACCGGTTTTGGTTTTACGCAAGCTCCAAAGAGAGGTTTATAGATGATAGCACAAAAAACGATGAATCATTATGCATTGCTTGCAGATCTATTTGCTTATCCAAACAAGGAATTGTATTTGAAAATTGATAAAGCACAAAAATTTTTGAATGATAATTACCCAATCGCCGCTAAGTATTTAATTGAATTTTCATTCTTCACTAAAAATATTCCTTTCTGGAAATGGGAAGAAATTTACACCCGTTCTTTTGACGTTCAGGCATTAACTACTCTGGATATGGGTTACGTATTATTTGGCGACGATTACAAAAGAGGAGAGCTTTTAGTTAATCTTAATAACGAACACAAGAAAGCAGAAAATGATTGCGGTACAGAGCTGGCGGATCACCTTCCAAACTTATTGCGGCTTATTGTCAAATTGGACGATAACGACATTAAGAGAGATCTTATTTTTTTAATTATTGTACCTGCTCTTAAAAAAATAATCGGTGAATTTGAAAATGAAAAGATTCATAAAAAAAATGAGATCTATGAAAAACATCATAGAACATTAATTAACCAGGAAGAAAACGCCGGTAAAATATATCAACAACTGCTGCTGGCATTACTCGAAGTTTTAAAAACAGATTTTACTGATGATCAATCTAGTGCAAATGAAGATCACACTTTCTCCAAAGAAATCACTAACGAATTAGAAATCCAAAGTTAGGAAGGCATGATGAGTTTGTTAAACAATTTCTTTTTTATTGCATTGCCCCATATCTCCTTAATCGTTTTTATTTTCGGAACTGTGTATAGATATCGGGCTGTAAAATTCAAGTACTCAGCGTTATCATCACAATTTCTAGAAACGAGAAAGCTCTTTTGGGGTTCTCTTCCGTTTCATTGGGGAATAGTTTTTCTTTTCTTCGGGCATTTAATCGCTTTCTTAATTCCCCAATCTATTCTTCTCTGGAATCAGCAGCCTGTGAGATTGTTAGTACTTGAAATCTCTTCTTTCGTTTTTGGAGTTATGACATTTATAGGATTGATAAATCTATTCTATCGAAGACTTAGTAACCCCCGTATTCGAGTAGTAACAAATTATATGGATATAATTTTGGAAATACTTTTGCTCGTTCAAATTTTCTTGGGATTGTGGGTTGCTTACGGATACCGATGGGGTTCTTCATGGTTCGCAATTGTAATATCGCCTTATCTTCATTCAATATTTAGTTTTAATCCTAAAGTTGATGCAATTTTCATGCTTCCGCTAATTGTCCAACTGCATATCATCGGCGGATTCTTAATTATTTTAATTGTACCGTTTACAAGATTGGTACACTTTCTTGTATTTCCTCTAAGTTATTTGTGGCGCCCATATCAAAAAGTAATTTGGAATTGGAACAGAAAAAAAATTAGAAACCCAAAAACAAACTGGACAATTCATAAACCACGTAATAATTAATTCAACAAAATTGTCTATTCAATTGAGGAGAGGAAAATTTATATGGGATTATTTTTCCAAAAGATAAAAAAACCTGAGCTGATTGATTTTAAGCAAGAGCGAATACGCGTTCTGCACTATACCTGGATAGCATTCTTCATAGCTTTTTATGTGTGGTTCAATATGGCTCCTTTGGCAACTACAATGCTAAGGGAAGTGAATTGGCTTACTGCTGAACATATTAAAATATTAGCAATTTGTAACGTTGCGCTGACAATTCCTGCGCGTATTATTGTTGGTGCATTGATCGATAAATACGGACCGCGGATAGTGTTTTCCGGTTTATTGATCATAATGTCCATTCCCACTTTCATATTTGCATTCGGCGATAGTTTCCTTCAATTGTTAGTTGCACGGCTTTTTCTTGGAATGATCGGCGCAAGTTTTGTTGTTGGAATAAGAATGATCTCTCAATGGTTTCCTCCAAAAATGATAGGTCGTGCCGAAGGATTTTATGCAGGCTGGGGAAATTTTGGTTCGGCTTGGGCAGCAATGACTCTTCCGTGGATCGCACTTTCTATAATGGAAAATTGGCTGGGGTTAAAATCAGATGGATGGCGATGGGCTTTATTTATTAATGGCATAGTAGCTTTAATTTATGGAATAGCATATTACTTTTTAGTCAAGGATACTCCAAAAGGTAAAACTTTTGTAGGAACCAAAAAAACCGAACCTATGGAAGTAACGTCATACGGTGATTTGATTCAGTATTTGATCTGGTCATTCCCTCTTATGGGGGCTCTAGGATTCTTAGCTTGGAGAGTGAGCCGGATACAAATTACAAACGAACTTGGCGGGACATTAAATCTGATCTCACAAGATGTTCTTTATATGATATATGGTATTTTACTTTTGATTTATATAGTCCACGTTATAAAAACTCTTCAAATTAATCTTCCCCGGTTGAAAAAAGGTTACCCTGAAGAAGAGAAATATCCGTTCAGCAGTGTTGGCGCTCTTAATACAACGTACATCGCAAATTTTGGAGCTGAACTAGCCGTAGTTTCAATGCTGCCCGCATTTTTTGAAGGCATTTATAGAATAGGTCCTGAATTTGCCGGTCTGATTGCAGCTTCGTTTGCAGTCATTAATTTAGTTGCCCGTCCACTTGGTGGATTAATCTCAGACACAATGAAAAACAGAAAACTTGTAATGAGCATTTACATGTTAGGTATTGCTTTAGGTTTTTTAGGGATGGGCTTTATTAATTCAAGCTGGCCTATATGGATCGCAGTAGCAATCACAATTATTTGTTCAATGTTCGTTCAAGGCGCTGAGGGAGCAACATTCGCCATCATTCCATTAATAAAAAGAAAAATGACCGGACAAATCGCGGGTATGGCTGGTGCTTTCGGAAATGTAGGCGCTGTAGTTTATTTAGTAATTTATTCCCTGGTCGATTCAAGTACATTCTTTTACATCCTCGCAGGAGGAGCTGCATTTAGTTTTCTCTACTGCTTAGTATTTCTTAAAGAACCAAAGGGAGCGTTTGACGAGGATTACTCCGACTCTGGAATTCCTGTTTCGCCGGCTAAAATCAACGAAACTTCAGATAAGATCGGTCAACCTGTAATATTACCTCAAGCACCTAAATTCGAAGGATAAAAATACAATAATGAAGGAGATAAAATGAACAAGTCATCAACCTGGATTGAAAAATGGGAACCGGAGAGTGAATCTTTCTGGAAGGAGAAAGGAAGCAAGATCGCCTGGCGAACTCTGACAATAACCACTATCGCTCTTGTACTTTCCTTTGCCACCTGGTTCATGATGAGTGCAATTGTTGTTCGGCTTCCTCAAATCGGATTTAAATTTGATACTATGCAATTATTTTGGCTCACTGCAATGCCTGGATTGGCTGGCGGTTCACTTAGAATTATTCACACATTTCTGATTCCTATTTTCGGTACCAGGCGTGTAATAACTTTAGCCACAATTTTAAAACTTATTCCATGTATCGGTTTAGGTTTTGCAGTTATGAATCCTTCAACACCGTTTTGGGTATTTCTACTGCTCTCTTTTTCAGCAGGGTTTGGCGGCGGCGATTTTTCTTCTTTTATGCCAAGTACAAGTATTTTCTTCCCGAAGAAACTTCAAGGTACTGCACTCGGGATTCAAGCCGGGATTGGAAACTTTGGTGTAAGTCTCGCACAATTTGTAACTCCCTGGATAATTGGCATTTCAATATTCGGTGGATCTTTAGGAGTATCTCAGATATTTTCAAACAAAGCAAGTTCAAAACCAATGTGGATTCAAAATGCTGCTTTCTGGTATGTGCCTCTGCTTTTAATCATTGCTCTGTTAGCATGGCTTTATTTAAGAAGTGTTCCTGTTAAAGCTACATTTAAAGAACAATTGGACATTTTCAAAAACAAACACACATGGAACTGCACAATAATTTATGTAATGACTTTCGGTTCGTTTTCGGGATTCTCGGCTGCATTTCCTCTTTTAATAAAAATAGTATATGGTAATTTTCCAAATGCACCCGACCCATTAGCTTATGCTTTCTTGGGCCCATTGATTGGCTCTCTTATTAGAGTTGTTACCGGACCGATATCAGATAAAACGGGTGGTGCAATTCTAACTCATATTACCGGCATAGGATTAATTATAAGTGTTTTAATAATGGCATTTGGCGGATTATTAACGCCTAATTCATTAGATCAATTCCCCTACTTTATAGGTTTGATGCTTTTCATTTTTCTTCTTACCGGCATTGGTAATGCATCAACTTTCAGACAATTTCCAATAATCTTTTCTCATTCTCCAAGACAAGGTGCCGGTGTTTTGGGCTGGACAGCGGCAGTTGCAGCATTTGGTCCATTTATATTTTCCATCTTAATTGGTTATACTATTTCTCAAACCGGTTCTGCTGGATATTTCTTTATTGGTGCTGCATTATTTTATTCGATTGCTACTTTTATTAATTGGTGGTATTACACAAAAAAGGGGTGCGAAAAACCTTCTTAAATGAGATTTATAACATGGATAACAAAACAGATTTTACAAATAGATTTGTCGAAAAAGAATCTTTGGATGAACTTTCACCGATGAATCCGCCGGGTGCATATTCACCACAAAAAATTGAATTTATACCTTACGAAAAACTGCATCCTTTCTTACAGCAATTGATAGATGAACATAAACGATTGTCAGATGTGCTGGATAAATTCGAAAGAGCTTTAATTAACTGGCGTACAAATGATTGGATTTTTAATAAAGAAATTGATGAAGGGCTTAAGAATTTTTTTGAATTTTATGATGAAAACATTGTTGAACATAACTACAAAGAAGAAAAAATTCTATTTCCGATATTGAATCAGAAACTGATAGAAAACGGTGAACATAGTACCGGGGAAAAACGATCAACCGCAATCGATTTTATGGAAGATGAACATATAAAAATTGCACAAGCGGTTGCTTTGGTTTTTAATTTCTTAGGATTGGGCTCACGATTGTCGGATCAGAAATCAAAAGGGATTACGTTCGAGAGTGCATTCAATCAAGGGATTGCTGTAGTAGAAACATTCCGCCTGCATATTCACCGGGAAGAGAATGTTCTGTTTCTTCAATCAATGCACTTATTTTCTGATAGTGATTTTATTAAATTAACCTTAATAAAAGCCCATCCCTACCCTTCCCAAAGGGAAGGGCTTTTTTAAAACTCGGTCGAGGTATTTAATTTTCGACCTTCGTTATAAAATTATAACCTCGAAGTAATCCGCCGCCGCGGATCGAGGAATTTTTTCAATGAAATTTTATATATAAGTCTGCTCTAAAAAGGTTATTTCTGTCATTGCGAGGAGCGAAGCGACGAAGCAATCTATTGATTTTGAGCAAAATTCTGGAGATTGCTTCGCTCCGCTCGCAATGACAAATACCAAAAATACCTTTTTGGAGTGAACTCCTATATGGATGCTGAATCTGCTCAAACAGAATTCCAAACTTCAGTCTGCTGGTTAATTATTTCAGTATAGAGCAAAAGAATATTAGTAAAATTTTGTTTAACAAAAGGAAAGTAAAATGCTCAGAAAAATCATTAAAATAGATGAAGAAAAATGCGATGGCTGTGGAAATTGCATTCCGGAATGTCATGAAGGTGCATTACAAATTATCGACGGCAAAGCCCGGTTAATTAGCGACCTGTTTTGTGACGGACTTGGCGCATGCCTTGGCAATTGCCCTCCGGGCGCTCTAACAATCGAAGAGCGAGAAGCGGAACCTTATGATGAAAGAATAGTAATGGCTTACATTATAAAAGGCGGAGAGAATGTAATTAAAGCACATCTTGAACATTTACGAGACCACGAAGAGTTTGAATACTTGACTCAAGCGCTTGAATATTTACGCGATAACAAAATTGAAAATCCTCTAACTGCTAAAGATCTAGAAGAAAAGAAATCTCACTTCGGTTGTTCCGGGTCTCAAGAAAGAATTATTGAAACACAAGAAAATAAATCGGATGAATGCGGCGAAAGAATTTCCCATTTGCGTCAATGGCCTATTCAACTTCATCTTGTTTCTCCGCAAGCTGCATATTTTAGAAATTCAAATTTACTTCTCGCCGCCGATTGCTGTGGTTTTGCTTATCCTGATTTTCACAAAGATTTTTTAAAGGGGAAATCTCTCGCCATCGCTTGTCCAAAACTTGATTCCAACAAAGAAGTTTATCTTGATAAACTTATTACAATGATTACTGAATCGAATCTAAAATCAATTACCATTTTGATTATGCAGGTACCTTGCTGCAGCGGTCTTGCGCAGTTGGCACAGCAGGCGGTTGAGCATGCTAACCGAGAAATTCCTATCCATGTTGTTGTTATTGGAATCGAAGGAAATATTTTACAAGAAGTTAAATTATAAGAAAGGGAAAAGATGAGTGAGTTAATAAATAACAGCCGAAACAGAATAGATGAATTAAAAAAACTGATTCTCGATTTACACAAAGGAGAAGATCTTGAAGCTGTAAAAAGCAAACTAACTAATGCTTTAGGAAGCATTCCTTATGGCGAGGTTGTACAAGCTGAAGAGGAACTGATAACGGAAGGACTTGATAGAGAAGAAATTTTACAGTTTTGCGATCTTCATACCGGAACTTTAAAGGGAAATATTGATACTAGTTTTGCCAAACAAGTACAGTCCGGTCATCCGGTTGATATATTTATCAAAGAAAACAGAGAGATAGAAAAAGTAATTGATCAGATAAAGCATTTATTTGCCGAAGTGTCTGTGAAAAACGAAAATGATAATGCTGATATATTTTTCTATAGCTTACGAGAAATGTTTAACTCTCTAATGGATATTGAGAAGCATTATCAAAGAAAGGAGAATCTTGTTTTTCCATTTCTTGAAAAGTATAACATTACCGGTCCGCCAATGGTAATGTGGGGAAAGCATGATGAAATAAGAGGATTTCTAAAATCGTCTTATGGAATTTTTGATGAATCCGCTGACTCAACAGTTGAAGCGTTCCTTGGTTTTGTGGATTTGATGTTCGCGCCTACAATCAAAGCAATAGAAGAAATGCTATACAAAGAAGAGAAAATCCTCTTCCCCATGTGCTTAGATACTTTAACTGATATCGATTGGTACGAGATAAAACAGCAAAGTGAAGACTTCGGTTTTTGTTTATACTATCCGGAAACTGAATGGGTGCCTTCGTTTGCAACTGAAGAGATGAAAAAGACTGATCCTTCAAATAGAATCAGATTGGAAACCGGCTCATTTACCAAAGAAGAATTAGAAGGCATG
Organism: uncultured Melioribacter sp.; assembly: GCA_964449775.1. Classification (GTDB taxonomy): domain Bacteria; phylum Bacteroidota; class Ignavibacteria; order Ignavibacteriales; family Melioribacteraceae; genus Fen-1258. The sequence goes on from CAYVBQ010000025.1 coordinate 10,216, forward strand.
CTCAATAATCTTCCATTCGACATCACCTTTGTAGATAAAGATGACAAAGTTCGTTTCTTCTCACATGGCAAGGATAGAATATTTCAACGACCCAAAGCCGTTTTAGGAAGACAAGTACAATTCTGCCATCCGCCGTCAAGTGTTCATATTGTTAATCAGATTGTTGATGACTTTAAATTAGGCAGACAAGACTCAGCAAAATTTTGGATTAACCTTGGCGGTAAACTTGTGCACATCGCGTATTATGCAATCAGAAATGAAAAGGGGGAATACTTAGGTACAACTGAAGTTTCGCATGATATTAATGAATACAGAAACATCGACGGAGAAAGGAGAATACTTCAGTATGAAAAATAAAATTGATATCACACCAAAGACTCTTATTGGCGAACTCCTTGATTCTTATCCGGAACTTGAAGACAGGTTTATTGAAATAGTTCCGGTTTTCAAAAAATTAAAAAATCCGATTTTACGCAGAACAATAGCAAAGGTTACAACTCTCAAACAGGCATCGGTTATAGCTAATATTTCTATTGCCGATTTAATTAACCAACTCCGTAAATCGGTTGATCAAGAAGAGATAATTATTGAAAGTGACATGCCTAGCATTAAATCTAAACCGGAATGGGTTAAGGGAGAGAATATCAAGTTCGAATATGATGCTGCTATTGATCTGGAAAACGGAAATCACCCCGTAGCAAAGGTAACAAAGGATATTTTACATTTGGAAGATGATGATCTCTATTTACTAATTACACCCTTTATTCCGGCACCATTAATTAAGATTATTGAAGAAAAAGGATATAAGACTTTTACCGAGGAAAGGAATTCAGCTGCCTTTCATACTTATATTAAGAAATAAAGGAGTAGTAAAATGAACACAACAACTATGAAGTCGGTTAAGGACTTCTCAAAAATAAAAGTAAAAGACGTAGTTACAGAAAACTTTCATGCGGCAGAGCTTTTTGAAAAACTTGGAATTGATTTCTGCTGCAACGGAAACCGCCCATTACAAGAAGCTCTTGAAGAAAAACATATCTCGGACGTTAAATTTTTTGAAGAACTTAACAAAGTGAGTCAATCAATTTCATCAGAGAATCAGCGCTATACGGAATGGGATTTGAATTTTCTGGCTCAATACATTGTGAATAATCATCACACATATGTGAGGAACGCAATTCCCGATATAAACGCACATCTTCAAAAAGTTTATAACGTACACGGAGAAAAATATTCATACATTGCCGAGGTTCAAAATATATTTACACTTGTTGCCGAAGAGATGATGAGCCATATGATGAAAGAAGAACGGATACTTTTTCCATTAATAAAATATTTGACGGAAACACAAAAGTTCAGCGAAAAACCCAAAACAGGTGGATTTGGGACGATCAAAAATCCTATCCGACAGATGGAAGCAGAGCACGTATCGGCGGGCGGTGCAATGGAAAAAATCAGAACTTTCACAAACAATTATTCTTTACCGGAAGATGCCTGCGCAACTTTTCAAGTGACTTATAAAGAGTTGGACGAGTTTGAGAAAGATCTGCACAAGCATATACATTTAGAAAACAACATACTATTTCCTCGCGCTATTGCATTAGAAGAAAAACTGATTAAATTGTTTAAGAAAATATAAGTAGTAGTAAATGAAACATAAATCTGACGCACTTCTTACAGCCGACTCTTTCTATGATGAGATTTCAGATTTTTATGAAAAGATGATCGACTTCGAAAAGAATCTGGAACTGCGGGTAAAAGCTTATCAGAAAATATTTACCGAAAAAGGGAAAGCGGCAGATCTCGGCTGCGGAGTTGGTTTGGATTCACTGGCTCTTGCAATGAATGGGCACAAAGTATCGGCATTCGATATTTCTCCAAAGATGATAGCAGAGACAAAACAGAATGCCATAAAATATAATGTTGACATTGCTACGCACGTCCACTCATTCCAAACGATGCCAAAGAAATTCAACCAAAAATTTAATTCTGTTATTTCGGTTGGAAATACAATAGCTCACGTTAATTCAAAGCAGTTGAATGCTACAATAAACAAAATGTATAATATGCTTCTACCCGGCGGTAAAATATTTCTTCACATTCTTAATTATCAGCTCATCAAAAAAGAAAATAAAAGAATCAATAACATCGCTAACCGTGACGGGAAAATTATTATCCGCTTTTATGATTTCTGGGAAGATGATCTTGATTTCAATATTCTTTCATTTTCACAAAACTCACCAAAAGAATTTCAACTCGTCACCACAAAACATTATCCGCACACTACAAGTGAGATAAAGTCGTATCTCAAAGGAGTTGGATTCAATAAAATTAAATTCATGAAAAATTTTGCCGGCGAAAAATTTAACACCGGCGATTCGAAGGATATCTTTATTGAAGCAATGAAAGAGTTATAATTCCCTTTTGCAATAACGGCAAACTTTCGCTTTAGCTTTAATTTTTTCGGCACAATAAGGACATTCTTTTGTCTCTTCTCCAATTTCACCATCAACGGCATCTGCAAGTTTAAAAGCCTGCTTATTCATTTGATAATCTTTATACTGTTCCTGCGCTGCTGAAAGTGCTTCCTTTAATTTTTGCGGTTGCGAAATGAAAGTATAGCTTGTTTCTCCCATTTCAGCTGCCGTCTGAATCTGGACATTACCAAATCCCAGCATTCTTCCAAAGAGAGATTGCTGATATGATACGTTATTTATTTTATCAATCGGGCTTTCTTTAGAATTAATTGAAAACACGCCAAACTCATCAATCACTCTGTGGCTCGTAACTACCCATAGATCAAATTTCCATGAATAATATTTGAAAATATAGTAGAGCATTGCGAAGGCGGGCATTATAAAATACCACCATCGTATCGTCTCCGAGTTTGTGTAGATATAATAAACAGAGAACGCAATAAGTATAAGTGTAATTTTCAAAGGAAGTATTAGAACAAACCAATGTTTATGTGTTTCAAAAAAAACCTTTTCATCTTTCCTTAAAGGTGTTCTCATTTATTCCTCCTGTTGAAAACAATTACAATGAAGCTATTTTGCTAGCAGTTTTTTCTTTTAAATTTTCAAGGGTTTCTTCACTCAACATCTGAAAAGCTTCCTCGCGAAGTTTTCCCCATTGATGGTGTACAGGGCATGGTGTTTCATGCGAACAACCGGGAAAACCAAGTACACATGATTTGAATACTTCCAATCCGTCAATCGCTTCAACAATATCAATTAATTTAATCTGATCCGGTGCTTTTGCTAAAAAGAATCCGCCATTCTTTCCCTTTTTAGATCCAACTATTCCGCTGCTTGTTAAAATCTGCAGAACTTTTGATACAAATTCTTTGGGAACTTTCAATTCTATAGAGACCTCTTCCGCATTATGGATTTTCTTTTCTTTGGTAGATAAAAACAAAACTGCTTGAAGTCCTAACTCGCAAGCTTTTGAAAAAAATACAGTCATAATGTTCCATGAAATGTTTCCTATATAAAGATAAATATTCTAGTTCTATTTATCATGTTATTTTACTGTTGAGTATAAGGGGGATCAGAAGATCAAGAAATTTTATTGAGGTGTGATAAAGACCCCGGTGAAGCCGGGGTCATCTATAATTAATTGAGTGTGTTTATTAGAGATGTCTCTGAGTTGAGAAGAATTTCTTCTACTTTCACTTTCACTACTCCTCTACTAATCATTCCAAGTACAAGAGCCGTACCTTTGGATAAATCCAAATCGCGACCTTCAATATATGGTCCTCTATCGTTAATTCTTACAATTACAGTTTTGCCGTTTCTCAGATTTGTTACTTGAAGGATTGTACCGAAGGGCAAAGATTTATGTGCGGACGTAAAAGCCATCTGGTTATATTGTTCTCCGTTAGCCGTTGTCTTTCCATGAAAGCGCGGACCATACCAAGATGCAGTCATTACGCCCATCTGGTTAAAGCTAACAGTTGTCATGCTTGGTTCAGCATCTCTGCTTACAGTTATTTTAGCTGCACCATTATTCTCGTTTGCAGATGTATCGCCAAAGCCAATAAACCCTGCGCTGACGGCTATGAGAGTAGTGATGAAAACTATTTTTAACTTACGCAAATATTACCTCATTTTTATTGAACATACCATTTAAGTTTGAGTAAAGGAAAAACTTCAGGTTGAAATACAGGTGGTGTTAATTTCTAAGTCGAGAAGTGAACCATAAGTTGGTTCGTCTAGCATTCTCTCTCTTAGTAAAATCTCTTTTCGAGAGAATATAGTTTTCATGGGAATAGTTTGATGTTTTTTCTATTGGAGTGAATTGATATTCGGCAATAATTCTGACTTTATTTTGGGAATCGGTCTGTTCATCAATCGAGAAATCAGGCGATATCTCTCCAGCTGCTTTTTGAAGTATACTTCCAGCTTTACTGGCAGATCTAGTATCAAACACAGAATTCGAGAGAACCGTTCCCGCGCAGATCAGGAAAACCAGCATAAAGAAATATGTCAGACCTTTTTGATTCACCAAACTATTCTTTTAAGATGTTATCGAAAATTGAGTGCGCTAATTTAATCATTTCGGGTTATACCAGACAAACCTTTGAGGAGACTCCGGTCACAATCCGAAAAATAAAAATGTCGTTTTATCGCGATTTTCGCACATTCTCTAAATAATACAATGTTTGGTGTCCATACTTTTAAGAAAAGCCCTCGTAAACTGTCCTGGAAAACTGGAACAAAAGTTAATCGGAGGTCACGTCCACGGATTCAGAGTTTCCAAAATTTACCAATCCCCTCTTTCTTACTTATACACTTTGAAATATTTGCCTTTTAACATAGAAGACCGCCTCTATGCACAATATCAAGTTTATGATAACCACTTTTTACGAATGAGAATTGATACTCCTAATACGTTTCGGCTAAAGCCGGCGTGATCTCTCTGAATCTTCTCTCTCCGTCATAAATGACGGAGTTAGTATTATCATCGGTGTTATCATCGGTGTTATCATAACTACGTCCTTTAGGACGTATATTTTACTGCTTTGCTGCGGTGATCAGCTATATCAAACTCTTTTCCACCTTACCATAAATCTTATCAACCTCTTTTTGTAACTGAATTGTTTGAGCGATTGCCGCTACTATTTTTCCGTAGAACTTTGGATCGTCCATCGTTCTGTCTTTCCGGTCTTTTAAGAACTTACTCAAAACTTGGTAGCCGCCGATGTGATAATTCCAAAGCTCCGGAGTAATACCGCTGAAATATTTTTCTTTGTTAATGTAAGCTCTATTTTCCGCTTCGTTGTATTTCACAAATTCAATTCTATTGTCACCCTTACCTTGGTAGCCAATGGCTGCCTTATCTAATATTTTGCTTTTCATTAAATGAAGTCCGGCAAGTTCTTCGCCAAGTTGTGCAATCTGCAAGAATAGTTTATAATCTTTTGTAAACGGAACGCGCGGAAAATCAATCTTCAAGAATTCAGCATACTTTTCTCTGTATTTATTGCTGTAGAATATTCCATAAACATAATAGAATAAGTCTTCCGGTTTGGGTTCTTTGCGGTATGCTTTTTTGAGCTTGCTTAAAACTTCTTCCGAAATGTTCGGTTGTTTATGCGGACCGTATTTTTCTTCCGGCTCGAAAATCATTAACTGTGTAAAGGCTTTTTTCTTTGGTTCTACTAATTTGGGATAAAGATAAAGCGGAGCTTGTTGGATAATTCCTTTGCTGCTAAAAAAAGTTCTGTTATCAACCATATGTTCTGAAACTAGAAAATGTGAGTAGGGCATGTCACCAGAGAACTGTCGCATAAAACATAATGAAATGTTTTTTTTCAACATCTGATCCATATATTCAGTTCTTCCCCAATCTACCATTTTAGGGGTATAATAAATATCTCTTACATCGAAAGGTCTATATAAAATCTTTTGCCAGTAAGTTTCCCAATCATGATCTTTAGATAGGTCAATTCTTGCTTCTTTTAGTTTCCATCCCCTTGTGTCTTTCATGTCGAATGCTTTTTCAATTATCTCATCGCTTATAGAAAGATTTCTGAATTGTCTTATTCTATTTTCAATTTCCTTTTTTTCAAAACCGATAACAAAAGAATCCCGTGCTGTTACAATACCGGTAACGTTCACCGGGAAGATTTCATTTATCTTATCCCACTCAAGGTAACCTTCAATTTTATCTGTATCGCGTGGAATGAAGAAGTACCAGGGCGAGCCGGGTTTTAATTTATTATAAAGTTTTGCATTCAGTTTATGTTTACTCAACCATTTATATTTTTCTTCCCTCAAACCAAACAACTCTGAATGAAAAACTTTTGCCGGAGTTTTTAACGGGATAATTCCGCGAACAATTTCGGGTGCGCGGGTTGATATTGCCTCTTCCACTATTGACTTCTTTTTAATGAACAATGCAATAGCCACGCCCTGGCGTATATCGAAAACATTTTCATCTTTGCCCCCTTCGCGTGTGGTTTCCTTTTTTAAACTGTTACCGTGAAGATCGAGAATGTAAATCTCATCGAAAGTATTCATCAAACTTTGGCGCATTCCGCGGAATGTAGGGTTATCGAGATAGCTGTGATTTGTAATCATTCCAACTATTCCAAATCCGGCTTTATGAATTTTCCATTGAGCAAAGCGGAGAAACTTCACATAATCATCTTGCAGCCAAAGCTTCTTTTCGCCAAGAGGTTCGTCATCAACTTTGTAGTAGCTCTGAGCGCCATCCATATCTTCTTTGAGTAATTTTTCGGTCCAGTCATTTATGTTGGAAGAAACTCCGCTGTAAGGCGGGTTGCCAACTATTACAAGCACCGGTTGATTCTTTTTAACCTCGGCGGCGAGATGGCTTTCTTCGCTCAAAGAACTGAGCCCGGGTATGCTTATCTGTTCAAGGTCTTCGGTCTCAAGTGTATTAGTAAGGTAGAGTTTAAATCTTTCATCATCTTTTAACGGATAGCCAAGTTCTTCGAACAAAAAACCCATCTTTAAGTGTCCGATTGCATAAGGCGCCATCATCAATTCAAATGCATAAAAGTTTTGAAGGATTTGCCCCCTTAATAATTGAATATCCACACCGCCTTCGCCGTAATTGGAACTATATTCTTCAACCGCAATTTTAATTGCCTCTGCCGGAAAAGTTAATGTTCCCCCAGCGGGATCCAGCAGCGTAACATTTTCGTTTGCCAGACCATCATAAAGATCAAAATGGGTTTTAAGAATTTGGTTAATCGAACGGACAATGTAGCCAACAACCGGTTCCGGCGTATAATAAACGCCGCGTTTCTCTCTAATAGAAGGATCGTACGCTGTAAGAAAAGTTTCATAAAAATGAATAATGGGGTCTTTCCCTTTTCCTTCGGTGTAATAATCATGCAGTATTTTTTTTACGTCTGTTACTTTCAATACTTCGGTTATATCTTCTATTATTATCTGTAGAGATTTTGGCGGATCGCCCAAAGAGATAAAGCGGAAAACATCTTTTAATATTCCAATTGTGTTTGGAATGAATGTAAACGCCAGCTCGCGGTTAAATTCATCATTGGCGCGGGTTCTTGCTGCAAACAATCCGTATGTAAGTGTTTGAGAATACAGGTCGGCAAATTGTTTTTCCGTAAGTGATGCTATTAAATATTTTTTGAATGCTTCGTAAAAACCAAGAATTGCTTTCTTCCCTTTCTTCTGCTCTTCTTCCAATTCTATCGCAACAACTTCGTCTCTTAAAAAGCGGGTTCTCTTTGCGAGCTCAAGTGCCAATTTTTTTGCGTCTTTAACGTGAGGAAGTGAGAAGGAGAAAAATTTATTCAACAAGTCTAAAAATTGTTTTTCATTTTCAACCGGCGGGACAGTTTTTAATTGTCTCGCTATTGTCGGTCTTCCGATTTGCGTTTGTGCAATAAGTTCGCCGTCGCGGTAAAGGCGGAACTCGTAAAAGTTTGTTAGGATAACATTTGGAAACGTTGTGAGGTATCTTTTTAGCTGATCGGTTTCTTCAATATGATCAAGATTTCTAACTGATGGATCTTTGGCTTCGATGTAACCTGTTACATGATTCTTTCCATCCCAAACTCTAAAATCCGGGTTGCCTGCATCGGTCTGCTTTGGCAAAACAGTAACATCAATATTTTTGAACTTTGCTTCTTCGGCAAAATCTTGGAGAAGTTTCTCAAGATGTTTGTAAAGACTTGGTTCGGTTGCATCGCCTTTGTTAATTGAGCGCTGCAAATTTTGTAAATATTCTTTCAGCATATAAGTCCACTGATTATTCTTTCATTAGCTTTGAATTCGTGAATAAGCTTGAGGAAAAGATACGGATTGAATTTACAAATCTAAAGTGGCAGATTAAGAAAGAAAGCCTTACAAGAAATCAACATCAAGAACTTACAATTCGTAATTATTCTTTAAGACCCAAAAACTCAATCAAACGTTCGTGGCCTTCATCAGAGAGGTTAACATTATATTTTTTGTAGAACTCAATTGTGGTTTCAACAGACTTGAAATAATGGTTGCAATTCTCACATTCATCAAGGTGTTTTTTTATCATAAGACAATTCGGCGAATCAAGTTGTTCGCCGAGATTATCGCATATGTGAGCCATTACATCTTTACATGCGGGTTTATTTTCAATCATACTTTAATTTCCCGTTTAATTCATCTCTCAAAAATGAACGCGCTCTATGCAAACGCGATTTAACAGCCGAAACCGTTAAGTCAACCATTTTTGCGGTTTCTTCAGTAGATAATCCTTCAACATCTCTAAGCATAAAAACGATTCGGTAATCGGCAGGAAGTTTCTCAATAGCACTATCTAAAATTGTTTTCAGCTCATTATTCTCTGTAACTTTATCGGGTGTAACTTTCCAATCGGCAATACTTTTTTCATCAATGATTGCGTCTTCATCTTCAAAAGAGGCGAACTCATGTTTTCCTTCAGTGCGAGCAAGCATTAAACAGTGATTTGATACGACTCTATAGAGCCAGGTTGAGAGTTTCGATTGTCCGCTAAATTGACTGATGCTTTTTACCATGCTAAGAAAAGTTTCCTGCATTGTATGCTCGGCACGGTCTTTATTTCTACAAATCTTAAAAGAGAAATTGTAAACAGTCTGTTCGTAAAGTTTTACCAGCTCGGTTAAAGCTTTTTTATCTCCACGCTGGGCTTGTTCAATAAGTTTCAATTCATTCATGTGATTTGATGCCATCATTAGGATTAGGATTCATTTTTAGTGTCCAAACTCCTCCACAGATAAAGGCTTGCTATGGAACAGTAAGGATACCAGTTGTTGTTTTTTGCGATCAACTTAATCTTTTTTTCATCGGGCAATTTTTTCAAACGGTAATTTACCATTATGGATTTACGAATACCAAGGTCACCGAAAGGAAGAATGTCTAATCTCCCCAGAGTAAATAACAAAAACATGTGTGCGGTCCACTCGCCTATTCCTTTTACTTTAGTAAGCTCGGCAATAATATCGTCATCGGACATTTTTGCAAACCCTTTTAATTTCACCTCACCGGAGAGGATTTTCTCGGAAAGGTCTTTAACGTACTTAACCTTTGCATTTGATAATCCCAGTAATCGTAATGCTGAATCATCGGTTCTAAGTATAAATTCAGGTTGTGGGTTATTTTTGAAAAAATCCATAAACCTTTTATGAATAGAGGAAGCGGCATAAGTGGATAATTGTTGACTTATTATAGACCCCAATAATAAATTGAAGTATTTCTTCTGGCGTGTTAAATTGATAATGCCAATGTTTTTTATTATTGTTGATAGTACCTTATCGTTCTTGGAAAGGTGTTTGACGGCACTATTTAAATCAATTTTTGACAATAGATTACCTCAAAAAATATTCGTTAAATGGAAAATCAATTATTAATAACATTAAGCCGGAACAAATTACTTAAAAATGCCGAGATTTCGAAAATTGATATTCGAAGTATACGCGGGCGGCTAATTACAATTGGCGAAGGGGAAATTCTTTACCGCGAAGGAGATATTGCAGATATTATTTATCTGGTAACCAGCGGTGAAATAAATATTTTGAAGAAACGCCTTCTCGGTAAAACGAAATCATTTATTTTCAGCGAAAATGATTTCTTCGGTCATGAAGAATTTTTTGAGGAAACTTCCCGCACATCAACAGCCGTTGCATTAAGAGATTCATACCTAATAGCTTTATCGCGCGAAGAAGTTGAATATTTGATTCAACAAGATGATGAAATTTTGATTAACCTTCGTGAACCGGTCGCGGAGATTGATGAAGATTTATTATTGCAAAACGGCACCACCTCGATGAACGGAGAGAGGAAGAATGCCTCTGCTTTTACCGAGGAGGTACGCTGGGCGCCGACATTTGAAGATAAACCACCTCACATAGAAGAAGAACTAAAAGTTGATAAATCCGAGCCGCAAGAAAATTTTAATTCCATTTCGGATATATCAAGAGCAGATGAAAATATTTCTGTTCAGCCAATTGAGGATATTACACAGCCCGCGGAGCTATTTCCAACAGCAAAAAAAGAATATGCATTTGATGAGAGCGCCTTCTTAAATGAGGATGGAATTCCTAAAGCGGAATTTGAATTGCCGGATGAACCAACATCAGGCACTTTAGAAGAGAAAAAATCTGACGATGACTTAAATGACGCACTTTTCAATATTCTAAGTGGTAACGAAACAAAAACATTTGAATCTCCGAAAAAATATGATGAACCCGTAAGTAAAGAAAACGATGACGCGTTTTTCCAGAGTTTTGGTATTACCGAAGAACCAAAACCTCAACAAGTACCATTTACTCAAGAATTATCTTCGAAGAAAGAAGAACCGCCAATTGAACCTGAACCATTTATTCCTACACCCACAAAAGAAAAAATCGTTCCGTCTGTTTTACCGCCAACGGTAAATGATTTCGAATCGGAAGATGTATTCGCTGATGTTGACAAGCAGATTAAAGAAATTGAACAAGCAGAAGAACCGGAAAGAACAAAACCGCAACCGCCTTCCGAACCCACACGCCCTATGCCCGATGTGAAGATTGAAGATTCCATGAATGCGGATGAATTGCAAATGATCATTAAGGCGGCTGAACTTGTCAACTCTAACATTCGTGTAGATGAAGTTTTAAAAAACATAATTGATGTTGCAACAGATTTAACTCATGCCGATCGCGGCACATTATATCTTGTTGATAAAGAGAAGAATGAACTTTGGTCTTTAATTGCACTCGGCGATGAAATGCATGAGATTCGTTTACGAAGTGGAGAAGGTCTTGCGGGATACGTTGCGAAGAGTGGTGAGACGATTAATATAAAAGATGTTCGACAAGATTCGCGTTTCAAATCGGATTTTGACAAACAGAGCGGATACACTACTAAAAACATGATCTGTTTTCCTATCAAAAACAACAAACGTGAAATTATCGGGGTTCTTCAACTGATCAACAGTATGAACGGAGAATTTTCAAAACGTGACGAAGAATTTTTAGCGGCACTCTCCATTCATTCTGCAATTGCTCTTAACAATGCAGAGTTAGTTGAAAAACTTTTGCAGGGAGAAAGAGTTCAATCACTCGGGAAAATGGCTAATTTTTTAATTCAGGATATAAAGAAACCAATTCTTGTTGGCAAAAGATATGCGGAACATTTACGAAGCAAATCTCTTCCGCCGGATACACTTCAGATTGTAGACATGCTTCTCGAACAATTAACTCAAGTAGCTAACTTGGTTCAAACAACATCCAGTTACTCGGAAGGTAAAACAATTTTGAGAGTCTTGAATGTTAGTTTGAATAACACACTTGCTGATTACGCATCACGTGTTGAGCAGTTAGTTGAAAACAGGCATTGTCAAATCTTGGGCGATTATGATAAAGATGTTACTGTTAAACTTGATGTGAAAGAATATTTTCAAACTTACATGCATATTGTTAAAAACGCATGTGACGCTATGCCGGATGGCGGGAAAATATTCATTTCGACAAAACGAACTGATAAAAAAGTTGAAATCCGTTTTAAAGACAATGGACTTGGCATACCGGATGCATTCAAAGAAAAAATATTCGAACCATTTATGTCATACGGAAAGAAAGAAGGAACCGGTTTAGGACTTGCGATAACTAAAAAAATTATTGAATCTCACGACGGTACGATTGCTGTTCAAAGTTCACTGGGCGAAGGTACAACGTTTATAGTTACACTTCCGATTGCTTCGGCGTTTTAATCATTATTCATTACCGGAAAGGCTTGCTCGATTAGAGTTAACCGGATTCTTTTCTAACATATGCAATACAATCTTATAACCATTCTTGGACCCACAGCTGTTGGTAAAACATTTCTCGGTGCTTCTCTGGCAGATCATTTTGGCGGAGAAATAATCTCTGCCGACTCGCGCCAGGTTTATAGAAGAATGGACATCGGTACGGGGAAAGATTTGAACGATTATTTGATTAATGGAAAATCAGTTCCTTATCATTTAATTGATGTTATCGAACCAAAAGATGAGTTTAATTTGTTTCTTTTCAACCAACATTTCTACAAAACATTTAATGAAATTAATTATCGAGAAATGATTCCATTTCTTGTGGGCGGAACAGGATTGTATCTACACTCAATATTAAAAAGTTATGATCTGAATCCGGTTGAATTTAATGATAAGCGTTTTTCAGAATTGAACGAATTGACAATTGAAGAGTTGGTTGAGATGTTAAAAATTAAGAATCCTTCTTTGCACAATACCACCGACTTGTTGATAAAAGAAAGAGTTATACGCGCAATAGTGATTTCTGAAAAAGCGGCACATAAAGAATCAGAAGGAAGAAGTAAAATCAATTCTTTAATTATTGGTGTACGTCTGGAAAGAGAAAAAATAAAAAAGCGAATTACAGCACGGTTGAAGCAACGACTTGAAAACGGTATGATTGACGAAGTTAAGAAGCTGGTTGATGAAGGAATAACTTTCGAGCGTCTGGAAACATTTGGACTTGAGTATAAATTTGTAGGAAAGTATTTAAGCGGAGAGGTGAACCATAACGATATGTTCCAGAAACTGAACAGCGCAATTCATAGTTTTGCAAAAAGACAAATGACATGGTTCAGAAAAATGGAACGCGAGGGGATGAAAATAAATTGGATTGAAGGACCCGACTACGAAGCCGCAAAGCAAATCATTTCACAGAATTACTTCTCATGAATGAGGCGTATCTAAAAAGGTCTATTCCGTTATTATGGATTGTGAAAATAAACCGAATTCAAAACTTTTTTATAATGAAATTACCTTTTTAGAGAAGACTCATGAATAACCAGCCAATCTCTGTAATAAATTATCTATCTAAGTATGGTTTAGACAGATGGAAACTTGAATTGTCTATCCCGGATCAATTCAACAACATTATCGTCGTTCCCGCTATTCAAGAATATGAAAATATCCAACTGCTTTTAGAATCCTTAATTCAAAATGATAATGAATATTTCAAAGAAACACTCGTAATGTTTGTTGTAAACAACCTGGCAAGTTCAAGTGACGGGGTGAAAGAGGACAATCAAAAAAGTTTAGAATTACTTAGGGGAATTATTTCGAAAAATAGAAGAGATGAACTGGCGAATAAAATTATCAGTTCCGGTTTAAATATCGGATTAGTTGATGCAGCAAGCAAAGGTTTGGAATTACCTGAAAAAGATGGCGGTGTTGGCCTGGCAAGAAAAATTGGTATGGATCTCGCTCTCACCAGGTTTGATTATACAAACGAGGCAAAGAATATTTTAATTTGTTTGGATGCGGACTGTGTTGTTGAAGAAAATCATCTTACATCAATCATTCAAACGTTCGAACAACAAAACATTCACGCCGCATACGTGCAGTATGAACATCTCCTTCCGGAAAACGAAAAGGACCAACTTGCAATTATCTGCTACGAAATATTTCTTCGGTATTATGTACTTGGATTAAAATTGGCAAATTCGCCGTTCGCTTTTCCAACAATAGGTTCAACGATGATTTGCGATTATGAAAGTTATATCCGAATCGGCGGAATGAACAAGAAGAGAGCGGCGGAAGATTTTTATTTTATGGAGAAGCTATCCAAGATCACCCGCATTCATAAAATTGACTCTACAAAAATCTATCCCGCAAGTCGTGGTTCGTGGCGTGTGCCGTTTGGAACCGGGCAAAGAGTGAATAGATATATCGCCGGGACTCACGAAGAATACGTTTTGTATGATCCGAAAACTTTTGACGTATTACAAAAATGGCTCTCTGTTTACAATTCACAAAAAATTCTGACTGCTGATGAATACTTGAATAAAGCAAAAGCAATTAATACAACTCTTTATACATTTCTGGTTCAAAATTCATTTGAGGAAAGTTGGGGTAAAATCCTTCATAACTCAAAATCCGATATACAAAGAGAAAAACAAAAAATGACCTGGTTCGACGGCTTCCGCACGTTGAAGCTGATACATTTCCTTCGGGATAATGAATTCCCATCAATCAATATGTTTGATGCGTTGGATCAAATGTTACAACGCTTTGATCAAACACCACTTCGGACAGATAATAATTCTTTTCCACCGATTGATATCCAAATAAAATATCTTTCAAAACTTCGAGAACTTTCTTAACCACAATACTAGTCACTTAGAAATTCACATCTAACTTGAGTATATTTTGCCCGCAATTATGAGGATATATGGAAATCTACGAGAAATTAAAATCTATAAAAGAAAAATACGATAAGATAAATGAACAATTATCAGATCCCGGTAATTTATCGGATCAATCTAAGCTAATCTCTTTGAGTAAAGAGAGAAGCGGACTAATTGACGTCGTCGAAGCATTTAATGAGTACGATGGTTTGCTGAATAACATAAAGGGGAATCAAGAAATAATCAATAGCGGGGAAGACAAAGAACTCTCGGAGATTGCTGAAAGCGAATTGAGTGAATTGAAATCGAGAAGAGATGCAATGGAAGAGAGAATTAAATATCTTCTCGTTCCAAAAGACCCCGACGATGATAAAAACGTAATTATGGAAATTCGTGCCGGAACCGGAGGCGATGAAGCAGGCTTGTTTGCGGCAGATCTCTTCAGAATGTATTCCCGCTATGCTGAGGTACGTGGATGGAAACAAGAATTGATAGATTTTAGCGAAACCGGATTAGGTGGAACTAAAGAAGTTGTTTTTAGTCTTGTTGGTACAAGCGTTTTCGCAGATCTAAAATTTGAGAGCGGAGTGCATCGTGTTCAGCGTGTACCCGCAACAGAAGCAAATGGAAGAGTACATACATCAGCCGCATCTGTAGTTGTTCTTCCGGAAGTTGAAGATGTTGAAGTAAACATTGATCCCGGCGACTTACGAATTGATGTTTACAGAAGTGGCGGCGCCGGTGGTCAAAATGTTAATAAAGTTGAAACAGCAATACGCATTACGCATATTCCGTCAGGACTGGTTGTTCAATGTCAGGATGAGCGATCGCAATTAAAAAATAAATTGAAAGCGATGAAAGTTTTGAAAGCGCGTCTTTACGATATGAAACTAAACGAGCAAAACAGCGAAATTGCGGCGGCCAGAAAATTAATTGTAAAACGAGGTGACCGTAGCGATAAAATCAGAACTTACAACTTTCCGCAAAATAGAGTTACGGATCACCGTATCGGACTTACCTTATATAACCTTTCAGATATTATACAAGGCGACTTGAATGAACTTGTAGAGAAACTTAAGCTTGCAGATAGAGCAGAGAAACTGCACTCAAGCTAAAATTTATTTTACTAAAAACTCACTCTTCATCACTTTGCTTTCTTGAGCAGATGTCAACGCATAAGTGAATCCATCATAAAGAGAGAATGCACCAATTTCACCTTTCTTGTTGAGAGCAAGATAGCCAATTTGAATATCCTTGTTGTTCTTTGCGCTCTTGTAAATTCTCTTGATAGCAAACTCGCACGCCTCTTGCGGTGAAAGACCGTCACGCATTTTTTCTACGATCAAGAAACTTCCAACTGTTCTCATCACAAACTCGCCGTTTCCGGTTGCAACCGCACCGCCGACTTCATTATCAACAAACATTGCCGCGCCGATGATTGGAGAATCGCCAACCCGTCCATGGATTTTCCATGCCATTCCGCTTGTTGAAACGCCGCCGCTTAAATTGTTCGAATTATCAATCGCAAGCATTCCTATCGTATCATGATTTTTTTCATCAACACGGTTTACCCCGCGCGGATTTTTCTTTCTCCATTCTTCCCATGCCTTGCGTGAATTTTCGGTTAAAAGATTTTCTTCCTTAAATCCGTTTTCGAGTGCAAACTTTTTAGCGCCATCTCCAACGAGCATTACATGTTTCGTTTTTTGCATAACAAGTTTTGCAACCGAGATTGGATTTTTAATCCCTTCAATTCCCGCAACCGAGCCGGCGTTACCTTTCCAATCCATTATAGATGCATCGAGAGTTACAATCCCATCTTCATCCGGCAATCCACCGTAACCGACAGAACTATTCGTTGGATCATCTTCAGCAATACGGATTCCGGCTTCAATTGCATCGAGGGAATTTTTACCTTCTTTCAAATATTCATATGCTTTTTCTGAGGATTTGATTGTGCCTCCCCATGTTGAAATAGCAATAAGTTTACTACCGGAAACTGATTGACCAAATATTTTTTCAGGAGATAATTGATTTGCTACTAATCCGCCGCCGACTAGTGCGCCTGCTCTAACAAAATTACGACGTGTAATTTTCATTTCACTCTCCAAGATTTTTCTGTTGTACGTTTTGGTTTACATTGATCAAGTCAGGATGCTCTTTGAATAGTTCTATTATATCTGCCAAAAGGAATAATTTATTCTTGTTGTAAAGCTCTGCATAAATTTTTTCGATAAGCAGTAAGTCTTCTGGTGTGTCAACGGTCCAACGGTGGAATGAATAATCCTTTTCATTCGTAAAGTTTTTGATTGTGAATATTTCGGGATGATTATAAATGTAAGGTGTTACATGTTCACGTTCATATTGCTGAGTTGCTTCGTGATGAGCTTTTGCAAGCGCATTAAAAGAAAAAATTTCTGTGTCTAATCCGCGAGGAAATGTACGCGGTAAAACGTTGCTCAGATAATCTAAATTACTCGATTGATTCTCCTTAAAAAAATACTCTAACATGTTATCTACAATTAGAGGATCAATGACCGGACAGTCAGAAGTAATGCGAATTACAAGATCAGTCTTAAATTTTTTTGCGGCTTCAAAATAGCGACTGAGAACATCTTCCGGGCTGCCTCGATAAAATAAAATATTATTCATCTCGCAGAACTCTTGAACATGATCATCTTCAAAAAGATTAGTTGTCGCAATAATAATTTGATCTATTAGTTTAGAATGAGATAGCCGATTAACAATGTGCCAAAGCATCGGCTTTTCAGAAATCACTTTAAGTATTTTTCCATGAAGGCGGGTTGATCCTAATCGCGCTTGAACAATCGCGGCAACTTTGAAATTTTGTTTCTTACTGTTCAATTAAATCCCAGCTTAATGGTGTACCGCGTTCTATATCTTTTGTTGCTTTCTTGCCAAGAATTTCATAAAAATATTTTGGCGCTATCCCGTGTGAAGGTCTAATTGAGCGTACATTTTCTTCTGTAAATCTTTCACCGATGGAGATATCTTGGACAACGAATAAAGAACGGGCAAATGTTCGGCTCTTCTTAATTTTATCGCTCAACTCGAAGTTGACTTCTCCTAGCGCTAATTCAACCTGACGGATTTCATCAACCATTTTTTTGAATTCGTTTGGTTCGAGAGAAAATGTAGAATCAGGTCCTCCCATTTTTCGGTCAAGTATAAAATGCTTTTCAATAATTCTAGCGCCAATTGCTACGGCAGCAATTGGAACCATAATACCCGGCGAGTGATCAGATAACCCGACTACGGTATTAAATTTTTCTGCGAGTGCCGGAATTGTCATCAGGTTTGTATCTTCAATTGGAGCGGGGTATTCAGAGGTACATTTCAAAAGAGCAATTTGATTATTGCCAACCTTTCTACATGTATCTATGGCATCTTGAATTTCTTCCTCTGCCGCTATCCCCGTTGAAATAATCATCGGTTTACCTTTTGAAGCAGTATATTCGATCAAAGGAAGATCAACGATTTCGAATGATGCAATTTTGTAGGCGGGGACATTCATCTTTTCAAGAAAATCAACGGCACTTTTATCGAACGGTGACGAGAAACAGATCAAACCAATATCTTCTGCAAATTGTTTTAATTTCGGCTGCCATTCCCATGGTGTAAATGCTTTCTGATACAATTTGTACAAAGTTGTTCCATCCCAAATTGTACCGTGCTGAATTTTGAAATGATCTTTGTCGCTGTCGATGGTAAGTGTATCTGCGGTATAGGTTTGTAGTTTAACGGCATCTGCACCGCATTCTTTAATTGCTTTGATCGATTCAATAGCAATCTCGAATTGTTGATTATGATTTGCCGAAAGCTCGGCGATGATGAATACTTTATTCTCCTCGCCTATTACTTTATTCCCTATTGTGATCGTCATACTTGTCGTACCAATTTATACACAATAAATTTTTCGTTATTGATAAATTCTTCATGAGAAAAAATATACGCCGCTTTAGCAAATGCTTTGATGGAAGCTGTGTTAGTCGGTCTTATGTATGCAAGAATCGATTTAACGTTTGGTTTGTCTCTCAAGCATTGAAAACTGCTTTTTATTAGAAGGGGTGACGATAATCGTTTCCCTCTAAAATTTTTATCAATACTAATATTGATAGAAGCATTGTTTTCTTTGATATCAAAACGAACTTGACCGACAAACTCATCGTTTCCGTTGAACGCCAGCATGAAGAGATAATTCTCGTCGTTAATTTTTTCTGAATACCATTTAATATGTTCTTGCCATTTTATCTGTGCCTGATTGATTGAGTTGAGTCGGACTGAGCGATCGTTAGATAAATTAAAGACTGTCATGGAATCAGAATCTAAAGCATTTCTTAAATAACAACCCCCATTTCTGTTTATCGTTTCGTCAAGAATAGACTGCACAACTCTTCTTGCGCCCAGACCATCCACTTTTTTTCGACCGATGGCGCTCAATTTAAGTCGAACATCTCTTTTTTTGTAATTACTAAAAACAACTAAGAGCCGGTTTTCCAGATTAACGGTTTCATAATTGAAATCGCTGGTTAGAAACTCTTCTTTTATCCATCCGGTAAGATTATTTTTCTGATTCTCCGCAACTGAAATTGCAATTGTTGGAACACCAACGCGGGCGAGTTCGTAAATAGTTTGCCCCGCTGCCGAGATTGCTATATCGCTCTCATACATTAGCTGTAACATTTCGGCGCTGGAGGGTGAGCGATATATTTCTGTTTGATCATCCTTTGCCTCAATTATTAAGTCTAAGTTTTTAAAACCACTGCCAACAATAATCTTCTTGTTCAATTCAGGTTGATTTCTTACTAACAAACGAAGCATACGGGGGGTTAAGTTTCCTAAATCTTGCCCTCCAAAAGTAATAAGGACAGATTGTATATCAGATTTAATTATTTTTTCTCTCCCTTGCCAAAAATCTTTCCGAAGTGGGATATACTTTGGTCCCAATAAATAAGTTGTACCCAATTTATTCGGATAGCCCAATTGTTCCGCATTTATCGATCCATTAAGCACGGCACCTTCCGGATAATCTAAACGGATGTTGTCGTCAATATAAACCGGGTAGGTTGATGAAGCGGAGATTCTTTTATACAAATCCAGCGGTGCCAGGTAAGAATCAATGAAAACAATTTCGCTGGCTTTGATTTTTGAAATCAACTCATCCTGATTGTTTAACCAATCAAAAATTTCATATCGTGCACCGGGAATAAATGATTTACATTTATCGTCGCCGTTAATATATAATGTGGGGAAAATATTTCTCTCTTCAAATGCCTGATAGAGCGATAGACATCGTGTAATGTGTCCATAGCCTGTATGATAAAAGCCTTCTGTAACAATTGATACTTTCATTTTATCTTTTCTAGTGTTTCAATAATTGATTGAGTGATGTAGCTTAAATCATCGTTTGTTAGCGTAGGATACATTGGAATTGACAGCTCGCGTTCGTAAAATATTTCGGCAATTGGAAAATCGCCCGGTTTAAATCCATAATTATTTTTATAAAACGGCTGAAGATGAACGGGAACGTAATGAACCTGCAAAAGAATGTTCTTCTCTTTCATCTTTGCAAAGAATTTTTTCTTAGAGATATTCAGTGCATCAAACTTGATTTGGAGAGGATAAAGATGGTAAGAATGTTTATAATCTTCAGAGACGTTGGGAATAATAAATCTATCATCCTTTCCGAAAAAATCATCGTAATATTTTGCTATCTCTTTTCGTTTTTCAATAAACCGATCGATTTTTTTTAGTTGACTGATTCCAAGTGCGCACTGGAAATCCGTTATACGATAATTAAAACCTACTTCGTGCATTTCATAATACCATGGTCCGTCATTCTTTTCAAGAATTGATTCATCTTTAGTTATTCCGTGTGAACGTAATGTTTTAATTCTATAATCGAGCGACTCATCGTTCGATAAAACGGCACCACCTTCCCCCGTTGTTATATGTTTTACGGGGTGGAAACTCATATTTACAGCATCTGCAAATTTTGCAGCATATTGCATATCATTTTTGTATTCTGCGCCGGGTGCATGACAATAATCGTTTACAAGCTGGAAATTATATTTGTTTTGTAAAGATTTTAAGGCGTCCCAATCACAAGGATGACCGGCGAAATCTACAGCAATAACAGCTTTAACTTTTTTATTGCGAATTGAATACTGTTTCAATTTCCATTCAAGTTCGCTCGGATCAATAGTATAAGTTGATTCATTGATATCAGCAAAATCCGGTGTTGCCCCGGTGTAGATAGCACAGTTTGCACTTGCGAGAAAAGTGATTGGAGATGTGATAATAATATCGTCCTTTTTCCACCCTAACGCCATGGCAATAAGATGCAGTCCCGCAGTTCCATTGGCTACGGCAGAAGAGTATTTACTCCCGAATTTTTTATTCAGAGCTTGTTCGAAATTTGAAATTACCGGTCCTTGTGTAAGCCGATCACTTTTAAGTGTTTCAACCACTGATTGAATGTCGGCATCGTCAATTGTTTGTTTGCCGTAAGAATAAGTCTTGGTGATTAGTGATTGGTTATTAGTTGTTGGTTGTCTTTTATGCATATTAGGTTAAGCTGGTTTTCTTTTTAAAGAATTAATTAATGAATTAATCATTTTGCCAAGAGAATCATATTTTGATGTCAATTCATTAAACATGACTTCGGGTAGATATCCTAAATCCTTGACGAGTAAAATAAAATATTTACACTCTTCTACAGAACCACGGGCGATGGTAAGAAAATTGACAAACTCTTTTCGTGTATATCTACCCATTCCTTCGGCAATGTTAGAAGGAATTGAATATGCCGCTCTTAATAACTGAGAAGTAATTCGGAAATTTTCTTCCTTGGGAAACATTTTCGAGATTTTATAAACCTCTAAAACAAGCTGATGGGATAATTTCCATATCTCAAGATCATGAAAAGATTTGATACTTGTCATGTCTAATCACCAATAACTAATAACCAATCACATTCTTACTTATTAATTCGCGCAATTCATCAACCGAAAGAAACCATTCATTTGTTCCGCTATTATACTTGAAATTGTAATCGCAGAATTTACCGGGTTTTGTGTTGCTTGTGGTTCTAAACTTTTCAGTATCCCACAATTTTAATTGTTCTGTATCACCAAGCTGTACAGAGGGAAGAATAACGAAATACTTTTCAAATTGTATTGTGCTCATCGCGTCGGCTTCGGTTATCATTTCCTCGTGGATTTTTTCACCCGGGCGAATTCCAATTTCTTCAGTTTTAATTCCCGGTTCGATGGCTTCTGCAAGATCCAGAATATTAAATGAAGGAATTTTAGGAACAAATAATTCGCCGCCCCACATTCTATCAAAGCACTCCAGAACAAAATCCACACCTTCTTGTAGGGTAATATTAAAGCGCGTCATTCGTTTATCTGTTATTGGAAGTATGCCCGATTTCTTCTTTTCGATGAAAAATGGAATTACCGAACCACGGCTGCCCATTACATTTCCGTATCGTACAACAGAAAATTTAATATCGTGTGTTCCCCTAAAGTTATTTGCGGCAATAAAAAGTTTATCCGATGTCAGCTTGGTTGCGCCGTAAAGATTAATTGGCGCTGCTGCTTTATCTGTACTGAGGGCAATAACTTTTTTTACACCACTATCAATACATGCATTAATTACATTCTGTCCGCCGATAATATTTGTTTTCACGGCTTCAAAAGGATTGTATTCTGCCGCGGGCACCTGTTTTAAGGCAGCTGCATGAACGACAACATCAATTCCTTCCATGGCTCTTGCTAATCTTTTTTCATCACGGACATCGCCAATAAAATAACGCATTAACACGCCTTCTTTTCTAAAACGTATATCTTGCTGCATCTCATATTGTTTTAGTTCATCGCGACTGTAGATAATAATTTTCTTCGGATAATAGCGTTTAAGAACAGTTTCAATGAATTTTTTACCGAAAGATCCTGTTCCACCCGTAATTAGAATAGTTTTACCGTTCATAAAGCCTCATTATTAACTGTAACGAATTTATGAAAATTATTACCCGTTTGGAATGAAATAAAAGGGAATCGAATGTAAATGTTAAGAGACGCTAGATTTAGCGTCTCTTAAGTTATCACTTTAAATACAGAGGTCCATCCGGTCCAACTGGCAAACCGAGCATCATCCAAAATATTAGTAGAAGTGTCCAAAAAATTGTGAAGACAACTGTATATGGAATCATAGTAGAGATAATAGTTCCGATTCCATATTTCTCATCATATTTTTGTGCGAACGCAACGATCAATGCGAAGTAACTCATCATTGGAGTAATTAAGTTTGTAACCGAATCACCGATGCGGAATGCGGCTTGTGTAAGTGCCGGATGATATCCAAGTAACATAAACATTGGAATAAAAACCGGAGCCATTATTGCCCATTTTGCAGAAGCGCTTCCCATAAACATATTAATGAATGCAGACAGTAATACAAATGCAGCTATCAAAGGAATTCCGGTAAGACCAACATTCTTTAAAAAGTCAGCTCCCTGAATTGCAAAGATTAATCCTAAATTGCTATATCGGAAAAAGTAAACGAACTGAGCTGCAAAGAAAACGAGAACAATATAAGTTGACATAGTTGACATTGACTTGATGATGTGCTTCATCATGTCTTTGTCATTCTTTATTGTTTTTACAACAACGCCATATACCAAGCCGGGCACTAAAAAGAAAATAAGTATTCCGGTAATTATTCCATCAAAAAAAGGGGAGTGCAGCACTTCATTGGTTTTAGGATTTCGGAACAACCCGTTTTCCGGAATGACCGTTAATGCCAGAAGAGCAATTATTATGAGCAAGCTTATACCAGCCCACCTTAATCCTTTCTTTTCATTAGATGACATCTGTTCAACCGGAATTTTTTCAGCATCACCGCTATAAGTTTTCAATCTCGGTTCAACAATTTTTTCTGTTACCCATGTACCGAGAATTACGATCAAAAAAGCGGATGCAAACATAAAATAGAAATTCACAGCAGCATTGACGGTGATATTAGGATCGATGATTTGAGCTGCAGATTGGGAAAGCCCTGCAAGTATCGGGTCAACAGAACCAATAAGAAAGTTAGCTCCGAATCCGCCGCTTACCCCACAAAATGCTGCCGCTAAACCCGCCATCGGATGTCTGCCGAGAGCATGAAAAATTATTGCGCCGAGAGGAATTAAAATAACATATCCAGCCTCTGAAGCGAGGTGAGAAATTATTCCGGCGAATACAATTGTCCCGGTGATCAATTTCTTAGGAGCATTCAATACTAGTGCGCGTATCATTGAACTAAAAAGCCCGGATCCTTCCGCAACACCAATTCCTATCATTACTGCCAGTACATATCCTAAAGGAGGAAAGTTTACAAAGTTATGGGTGATATTGGTATACATCCACCTCAATCCGTCTCCGTTAACCAGGCTATTAACAGTTACTTTAGATCCGTTAGCCGGGTGAATTGCATACCAGGCAAGAAAATCACCAAGCCATGAAACGAATACCACAATTAATGCGAGTACTCCGAAAAGAGTAGCCGGGTGTGGCAGTTTGTTGCCAATTTTTTCGATGTAATCAAGAAATTTGTTGAAAATTCGGGTGGCAAGTGATTGTGAACTCAATAAAACCTCCATTGATGATTTTGGTTTCCGCAAAGTTAAAACAAATGATCGGAAGAAGAAAATGAAATAGATGAAAAGAAGAGTTGCGTCAACTTGATTACCATTCGAAGCCCATGCTTAAGAGGATAGTTTTCATGTAACTTTCTATTTACTTTCTTTCGATTTCTTCTCCAATACAAGTGTATGACTTGTATTTGGATAACTGCGAATAGAATCTTCCTTATAAATTTTGATGCTGCAATTTGGGATCTTTTTTGCGATGCTTAATAAATCGCGGCAGTAACCGAGTTTTGTTATTCGCCATTTTTCGTACATGCTTGCATTATGAATTGTGGGCTCGCATAATACTACACCTTTTCTGCAAACTCGAAATATTTCGTTTAATGCAAGTTCGGCATTTGTCTGTCCCAATTGCTCGAGGACATGATTTGTAAAAACAACATCATAAGAGTTATCCGGCAGATCGATTTTTGTGACGTCACCAAGGAAGAGTTCCTCATAAAAAGATTCATGAATCAAATTTACGATACATGATGCCAGGCGAGAATGGGTGTATTCGAGTCCTGAAATTTTTATTTCCGGTTTTGATTTTGCCAGCAGATACATATTTAAACCGGCGCCGCAGCCCGCGTCGAGTACAGTAGCGTTTTGAATTCCGCTGCATATAGATGAAACATGCTCGATCAATTCAATTCTTGGCCATGCATTTTTCCCCATCATTATTTTTCCGTCATGTTTTAACGATTGAGCCGCGGCAAGGATTCTTAAACTCTCATAGTCGTCGCTGTAGCGGGAAAAAGTTGACTTGTCGTGCCGGTGTGAGAATTTTATAATGCCCTTACAATCACCAAGCACCTTAAATGTTTTTTCAAAGCTGTTTATATAGGAAAATTTTTCCGGCAATGTTGCTAAATATTTGGTAAAAGATTTCGGATAATAGCAATATCCCAGTACGGTCGCAGCTTTATCCAAACTATTTTGAAAATTGTTCCAGTCATTGAATTCCGGGTGGTTGCTCTGTCGGTGGTCAATGATATTAATCTTCTTGTTGAGATTAATTTCTTTACAAATTATATCAAACTCCATTTCGTTAAGAGTCATTCCGAGTTGTCCTTAAATTTGTTTCGAAACCTTTATGATTTAGTATATTGCTGGAAGCTATCTCCATCTGTGAATTTATTTTGTAAATCATTCTTTTTATAGAATTCATCAAGAAACGGTACATATCTTTCATAAAGTTTATGCAGCTTTTCCATCTTATAATTTTCGAAGACCCAAAGATGTTTTTTGAATTTGTAAAGCCGTGAATAAACTGCGCGGTTGTAAAACGGTCCGGCAATTCTTATAAGCGAGTAAACCAGCCAATGCCAGAAGTGAAAATTATATCGTGATTGGTGATTGGTGATTAGTGGTTGTCGGTTGTCAGCATTAAAATATTCGTTAATCATTTTTTGAAAATAATTTGCTGCACGAATGTGATTGAGTCCATCACCGAAACCAATAATATCTTTAATTAACTTTTCTCTTGTTGTTCTTTTTTCTTTATCGAAAAATTGTTCGATACGTCCGCTTGTATAAAACTCATCAATCAATTTTTGAAACTCATCGTAATTCTGAATAAGAGCAGAACCTTTATAAAGCGGATCGCGGTTGAAATCTTTTTCGGGATTTATGAAAATTGTTTGTTTGCCCATTAACCAACTTTCGAGCGCGGAAGTTGATTCGAAGCAAGTCCACAAATCTGAAACGCTAATCAGATCATGGATTGATTCTTCCCCGCATAAGTAGAGAACATTTTTATAATGTGCGAGTTCACTCATCTCATTTTTCACCGCCTCGGTTCTCTCCGGAGAATTTTCTTGAGGATGTTGTTTTAGAATGAATAATGTGGAAGGATTGTTTACGATTGCTTGCTTGAGTATATCTCTCACTTTTTGGCGTTGTTCTTCTATCCAGATTAATTTATTCTCATCTCCTTTTGCCCAGACAAGTAATTCATTTCTTCCCCGTTTGTGATCGAGTTTGCCAAATGCCCAACCGGCGTAACCAATGATTCTTGTGAATTGAGTGCTGCTGTATTTGCGAAGAAAATTTTCTTTGCTGAGAAATTTGTAAATAACATATCGATCAAATCCAACGCCGCCTGTAACAACAATTTTATCTTTTGCTTCAGGAACCTCATTCCTCAAAAACTCTGCTGTGCGTTCGCTCCAGCAGCAGATATATTCTTGGTGGAATTTTTTATCGCGGTTAAATCCCCAGTAATCAAAACTCCCATCCGTTCTAAAGTTGCCTTCCGAGATTAAAGCAAATAGAGGAATGTTTTGTTCGTGAGCGATTTTAGAAATTTCAAAATATAGATTCGAGCCGATAGTATTTGCTTGAAGAATTACATCCGGACGTTGACGATATATCTCATGGATATCAATATTAAGTGCGTGATAGAATTCGCAGTTGAGAAATCGCTCGGCAAAGTAACGGATAGGAAGCATCATCTCCACATCACGCCCAACAACATCGTCAGTAAAACAGAGTACTTTGATTTTTTTATTCATTCTTGTTTTTGCATTTGCGTGCTTTGCGAGAAAATATTTCACGCAAAGTTTCCAAGTCAGCGCAAAGGACACAAAGAAATTATTTGATCTAAATAGTCAGCCAACTTCTTGGTCAAATTTCTATTTGAGTACTGTGATATATCCGTCTGATTCGAAATCAATTTTCCCTCTTTGTACTTTTGGTAAAGTTCATTCACCGTTGTCAATGTTTTTTCAAGATCCTTGAAGTCGCAAGTGTAGCCGGCATTAACACCATGGACAATTTTTGACGCATCGCTATCTTCCGGCCCGATAACGAGAGTAGGTCTTCGAGAAGCAAGATACTCAAAGAGTTTTCCGGGCAGCCGTCCTTTCACATTTGGCATATCGTTGAGAATAAGTAACAATACTTGTGCTTGATGCATCCGTTCAAGTGTTTCTCTTCTTGAAATGTGAGCGGACAGTTTCAAATTATTCGCTAAACCGAGTGAGTTTATTTCATCCACAATTGCATGACCGATAAATCCGACCAATTCAATCTCCAAGTCTTTCGCAAATTGCTCGCTTTCTTTAGCGATGATCGAAAGAGCTTTCCACAATGTTTTCGCGTTACGATCGGGTCCAAGACTTCCGAAATGACTTAATGTAAATTTTTGGGAAAGTGGAACAGAAATATTTTTGAAATCATCTTCATCATATCCCCAAACAATTACGCCTACATCATGCGCCCCGATTGATTCGAGATCGCTCTTCCAGGTATCACTACAAATCGTAATTTTATCGGCAGAACTGAATATGCGTTGTTCCATTGCCTTATGGATTTTTTTTGAAATTGGATTGAGCATAAGTTGTGGAAAATAATCTACCTGTGTCCACGGGTCTTGAAAGTCAGCATGCCATGGAATTCCCAAATTATTCTTAACGCCATATGCGATCATATGTGTTGAATGCGGCGGACCGTTTGTAAATAAAACATCAACCGGATTTTCTTTTAGATATTTCGATAGAAATTTTACCGATGGTCGAATCCAAAACTTGCGCGCATCCGGAATAAAAATATTTCCCCGAATCCAGATTCCAAGTTTGTGCGCAAAACCCGGTTTTTCCTCTTCCAAAAAAACATTGTGAATGCGTTCTTCTTTTTTCTTTCCGGAAATGAACTTGAATAAATTGTACGGCTCCCAAATTTTTGTTTTGAGAACTGTAACTCCTTCCGGAACATCTTTGAAATTTCCTTCATCAATAACCGGATATTCGGCGTTATTTGCAGTGCATATTACCGGTTCCCAGCCGAACTCACGCAGATACTTTGCAAACTTCAGACAGCGATGAACACTAATACCGCCTGCCGGGGGCCAGTAATACGAAATGATTAAAACTTTTTTCATGGTATTAGCAGCTCGGAATCAGTTGAAGTTTTATCCGCACCCTTTATTGTTCCCTTGATGAAATCTAAAATCTTTACCGGACTTAGAATGATTTCCAATTCGGCTTTTTCATAGAAACGAAAAACAAAAAGTATAAATGGAAATAGAACGACCAGGAGCAGTTTGATAACAATTTCGAACAAAGTGTTCATAGCGGGTAGAAAATAAATTACACCCGCAAGAATGGAGCCGACTATTATCATTAGAATCAACTTATAATTCTCAAAAGGAATTTTATAATACTTGTCGGAAAGAATTTGCGTGATGAGATAGAAAATTACAAACGCTGCAAGTGTGTTAATGGCTGCCGCAATTATTCCAAACATTGGAATAAAAATAAAATTGAGAATAATGTTTAATGCCGCGGCGCCGAGTGTAATCCATGCTATATGTTTTGTATTTTTTGTCAGCAGCATTCCAAGTGAAGCGGTTAATCGCATTCCGCTGAAAACGTAAGAGAGAAGAATCACCGGTACAATTACGTATGCACCGTAGTATTCCGGTTTTTCGGCAAACACACGAATAATTTCTTTGCTGAAAAGAGATAGAAAAACGAATCCCCAAATAAAAAAGAAAGATGAATAGGTCATCAGTTTTGTGAAAAAACGTTTATCATCTTGACTTCCGAAATATTTGTACGCAACCGGCATCAATCCCAATGTGAAGGGGAGAATAAAAAACATATTTAATACACCGGCAACGCGGTACGCAAGGCTGTACGGTGCAAGTGTTTCAGAGCCTAACAGAAATTTAATGATATAGCGGTCACTTAAGTTTAGCAAGAGAAATCCCACAGCAGCAAAAACAAGCGGCACGCCAAATTTAAGAGTGGTTGCAAGAATTTGCGTATCAAATTTTACTTTCATTTGGGGAATTATTTTTACCAGCAATATCATGATAGTAAAAAATTCAGCAAGCGCGGCTGCATATAATATTCCATCTATTCCTCTATTTAGCCACCCGACTAAATAAAGTGTTATGCCGGTCATCAATAAAACTTTGATTACACTTACAATTGAATAGTAAACAGATTGTTCATCTGCACGTATCTTTGCAAGAAATAGATTATTTAATACACGAAGAAGAATGATATACGCGATCAGACGAACATAGGAAGCTTGGATTTGCGTATTCACAAAGACTTCCGGGATAAATGATGTGACCGCTTCTGCAAAAAGAACAAAGACGGCACAAATCACAAAAATAAAAGTTGTTATTGTGAAGAGAGAGGATTCTTTTTTCTCTTTGTATTCATCAGAGTTGTTTAAAAGAATAATTGATGTTGCCTGTCCGAGTATGAATATCTCCGCGAGGATCGAAACCGTCACATCGAGAAGATCCCAATTGCCAAACTCGCCCAGAGCCAACTTTGCCGTATAAAGCGGAAGAAGAATTATCCCGACCACCTTAGGCGCAATGTTGCTCAGACTATATACAAGAGTATCTCTAACGGTACTTTTAAGTCGCGCAAGCATTTATATTTTATCCGAAGCATTCTTTTTTCTTGAAACGAAAAACGCAAATCCCAATCCGCCGAATAACATCAAGTTGAGCAATAGAGATATGTACTTCCCGATGGCAAATGATTTGGGTTCGTAGACAAATTCAACTTTGTGTTTTCCTTTTGGAACAACAATACCCTGGAAACCATGATTGGTTTTATGGATAATGGTTGGATTGCCGTCAACAAGAGATTTCCATCCAGGCAAATAGGTCGAACCAAAAAATAAAAAGTTGTTCCCTGCTGAATTTGTTTCAACTATCACATGTTCATCTTTGTATTGAGTGATTGTTGCGGTATTTGTTGAATCACCCTTATCAAATTTGAAATCTAGTTTATTTACAAAAGCGAGTTTCTTTGGATCGAACGAATTGTTCTTGATCGAGTTCAGAATATCTATCGAAGATTTTTCTTCTACATTATCAACAAAATAAATGCGCGGTAAAACATTGTCGTTCCGATTAACAATGGTGGTTGAATCTTGGGACATTGATATTTGTGTGAAGTACTCAAATGGAAACGGTCTATCTGTTACAAGATATTTCACGCCAAGCATGCGCCACAGCGTAAAATTTGCCGGAGTAACAACATCTACAATATCTTGATAACTGCGCGGCTTAACGGCAGAGTATCCGGAAAAATCCTCTTGTAAGAAGTAGACATTAAAGTTTGCGTTGTTGCGTACCGACCCGAGAGAATTGTCGCGTTGTTTCAAATTTAGTAATCTATAGGGTTCCTTATCATTCTGCTGCTTTATAACGGAAATATATTCCGGCTCTCTAAATTGTTCGTTTACAATTTCTGCGTCAACATAACTTGCGCCGCGGTTTCCAATTCTGATAAGATCGAATAAAATTATAACGGCTAATCCGACAATCAAGAATGCCCTATTGATTTTTGAAGTGATATAAAAATAGATCAATCCAAATGTTAGCGTTAGTAGAGCGAGTGCCGTTAGTAAGTCACTCTTGAACATGTCGCTCATATATTCCGCAAGTGCGGTAAACATTTGTGCGCCGCCGGATTCACCAACTAAAGCAGCGTGATCATTAACGCGCTGTGTAAACCAGCTTGAAACACTTCCGCCAAGAATTACTGCAAGAAAAAATAGACCGGCGAAAACAATTGCTGTATTCCTAAAAAATTTCTCGAATCGTACATTTGGTTCATCACGAAGAGAAATAATGTGCATTATACCCAATCCGGCAAGAATAGGAAAGATGATTTGGAGAACATGAAGAATCATGGATGGCGCGCGGAAATTATCAAACATCGGGAAGTAGTAATAGAAAAAATTATATAGGAACGGTAAGTTTTTTCCAAACGAAAGAATTATAAAGAATAAGATAATAATTCCCAAAAACTGAACCCACGGATCTTTTCGACGAACCACCAGCGTGAAAAGAGCGAGCACAAAAACAATAATGCCCATATACATCGCTGTATCGACGTGCGGCATCTGACCAAAGTAAGTGTTGACTTCTGCGTCCGGGGTTTCGGTCAACGGTCCGTTGTATTTTGAATGTCCAAAACCAAAATAAGACGGAACGAGAAAAGTTAAAACTTCACCAGGAGAGAAAGACCAATTGGTAGCGTATTCATATGAATTTGTTTGAGACGGCGCTGCCGCATTTTGCTCTTCCGTAATACTTTTAGTCCCTCGTGTTGAATACGGTTTGTATTCATATAACTGTCCATATGTATCGAAGGACATTAATAAAGCAACCAAACCAACAACCGCGGCTATACCCAAAGATTTGAATAACTGCTTTTGTAGAAATTTATCTCTTAAGATAAATGAGCGGATAAAAAAGTAGACGAAGTAAATCGAGATTGCAAAGGCAAAGTAAAATACAATTTGTACATGCGCACTAAGAACCAATAAATGCATTCCCAAAAGAAAAAGGAGTACATCCAAAAGTTTTATCTCCTTCTGGAATTTAAATAGCATCATCAGAATAAATGGAAATAGAGCAAGAGTCATCAGTTTTGTAATATGCCCTATATAAAAGAGTACAAGAATACCGGAACTTAAAATTGTAGCAAGAGCAACAATTAAACTTACACTCCGGCTTGCGCCGAAACTCCTCATAAAGAAAAATGCGCTGAAGGCAAGTAACACAAAGCTAAAAGTATATATCGCATTATATTCGGTGAAAGCTACGGAATAGATTTTTGACGCATATGAATATACAACCGAGGTCAAATCATACCATCGTAATGACATGGAAGTTGCCACAGCAGGCACTCCGCAAAATATATAAGGATTCCAAAGAGAAACACCATCACGGTCTTGATTCACATATTCTCGTAAACTTTTTACCTGAATAAGATCGCCGGAATATGTTGTCTTATCGCCAAACATGACCGGCGAGAAAAAGATCACGATCAGGATTATGATCAAGAGCAGGAGTGCGGGAGTTTGATATTTCTCCGGAATAAACCTACCGAACGATAAATGTGATTCACTTGATTTCTTCTGCACTGACGAAACTTTCTTTACTTGTTTTGACATTTGCTCTCCATAACTTTTCTTCGCGTACTTAGCGAAAATCTTAGCGCGCTTTGCGTGAACCATTTTTCTATCAAAGAACGCAAAATTATTTGTTCAAAATTGCTTTAATGTAATTTTTCCAGCTTAAATTTTTTGCCGTCTCGGTTACATTTTCTTTTGGTATTGGATGTTCAATGAATTTTTTCATTGCAAGATACATCGAATCAATATCATTTGGTTCAGCTAGATAGCCGTTGTAACCATCCTGGATGCTTTCGGAAAAATGCCCGATTCGAGTCGCAATGCTCGGTACGGAAAAATTATATGCCGTTGATTCCACCCCGGAAGGTGTGGCAACGAGATAAAATAAAACGTTGCAATCTGCCACTTGAAAGTATTTGTGGACTTCTTCATTTGGAACGTAACTGTTAACGGTTACAATCTTGTCTCGAATGTTCAGCTCATCTATTAAATCTAACGGACGATAATCGCTCTCGTCTTCCTTCTTTTTTAAGATGATTTTTTTGATTGCACCGAATAAACCTTTTTTGAGCTTAGTGATCAACTTATTCGTGTCGAGCGTATTCCAAAATGATTCACCAACAACCAGAAGAGAGACATCATCGCGCTCGCCAGCAAGTTTAGCAAACGCTCGAATTACGTTGTGCAATCCTTTGTATTTACGGATGAATCCAAAAAAAAGAAACACATTTTTTCTCAATCCCAATTCTTCTTTGATCTTCTTCTTGTCGAAGTTTGGATCGGGAGTAAACATATCATAAACGGGGTGGTAAAGTTTAAGAACGGTTTTTTCGTTTGGAGATGAAGCCCGTTTACCGGAAGGATCAATAAAAAAATTTTGTTCCGGAAAGACAAATTTTAATTCCTCATAATATTTATAAGCGTGAACGATGTATGAATCGGCATTTCGAAGAGCCAGTTTAAGAAGGAAGTTATCAATTACACTTTCTTCTTTTTGTCTAACTACGTGAAGGATAAAAATAATTTCGCAATTTGTCTTAGCTCTAACTTTTTTCAAGATGGTGTTGATAGGAAGACCTTGAATAGCAATTGCCCACTGAACGATTAAAATATCCGGCTTAATGTTATTAATTACATCCGCAGTTTGATACCATGATAATGGATTGTTATAATTTGTAACGTAGGTAACTTTTATCTTTGTGTTTTCAAGAGGATCAGCGGTAATGCTTCGGTTGATAAAATCGCGTGGAATTATTGACGGATATTGATGTGTCCACGAGACAATATCAACCTCCATATCATCGCATTTATCAAATTCCTTTGCAAGCGATAACGTGTAGTTGGCAATTCCACCTTTGAATTTTGGTCCCGGACCAAAGACGACTATTTTCATTTAGTAATTAGTTGTAAATAAGCAAGTAGTAACCGATCACTTTTTCTCTTTAATGATATATTCTTTCTCGTCATTAAAATTATGGACGAGTATTTCTCCAAGAAGTCCGATTGCGAAAAACTGCACTCCAACAATTATCAAAAGTATTCCGAGAAAAAGTAGAGGACGGTTACTAAGTGAATATCCGTAAAACAATTTTTCGACTGCTAACCAAGCGCTTAATACAAATCCGGCCAAAGCAGTTATCATTCCAACGAAACCGAATAAGTGCATCGGTCGCTTAATGTAACGCGTTGTAAAGATTACTGTGATCAGGTCAATAAATCCTTTGAAAAAACGGGAAATACCGAATTTGGTTTTTCCGTATCGGCGCGGATGATGTTTAACGATAATTTCCGTGACCGAAAAACCTTTCCAATCGGCAAGCACGGGAATGTAGCGGTGCAGCTCGCCGTAAACATTTATGCTTTGAACAACATGTTTGCGGTAAGCCTTTAATCCGCAATTGAAATCGTGAATCTTCACTCTTGTAAACAAACGTGTTATATAATTAAAAAATTTGGAAGAGGTTTTTTTAATGATCGGATCAAATCTTTTTTTCTTCCACCCGGAAACAAGATCATAACCTTCGTCAAGTTTTCTAAGAAGACCGGGAATTTCATTAGGATCGTCTTGAAGATCTGCATCCATTGTTATAACAGCATCTCCTGTTACATTCTTGAAGGCAACCTGAAGTGCTGCAGACTTTCCGTAATTTGAACGAAAACTGAAATAATGGATTTTGTTGTCCAAACGGGCAAGGTCTTTAATTATATTTAGAGATTTGTCTGTACTTCCGTCATCAACAAAAATGATTTCGTGATCGGCGGAAATTGTTTTAAGAGATTTTTTAATTTCAGAGTACAGAGGGCGTAATGATTCTTCTTCGTTAAAAAGCGGAACAACTACTGAAATTTTCTTGAAAGAGATACTTTTGCTTTCGTGCTGGGGCTGACTTTGATCTCCCTGCTGTGGGCGGAATCTTTTTCTGTTATTATAATATTTTCTGTATGGTTTCTTCTGCTGACCCTGTTGTGGAGATTGGGGCACTTGCTGTGCCGGTGAGTTAGGGGTTTCCGGTTTATTCTGATTGTCCAAAATACCTTTCCGTCTTTCTTAATAAGTTATATTTGATTATCCTTATCAAAGTTAAAACAAGATGTTGCGAAAATCAATTTGGCTATCTCCCTACTTCCGGTCTTCATGGTTGAACTACATTCCAAGAACAATTGTTTTGTGAGAATAAGGTACAGTATTCATTTGAAAGTGCCCAAAACTATCTTTAAATTTCTCACAACAAGAAAGCAAATTTATGGGCGGCATCATTTTCTGGGGAATTGTACGAACAGCGATTCTGATACCCGCGCTCTGGATTCTTTATGGAATGATGGAATATAAATATTGGTGGTGGTTCGGAATATTGACAGTGTACGGTGTTATTATTCATCCTGCCATGATTCAATACAGAATGTTTCTGCATGATAATGATGCGATAATTAATAACACGCTTTGTTCGTCTTGTAAACATTTTGATAAAACAGCAGTTCTATGTCAAAAGTATGATCAACATCCCACTCTAAAAAATCTTCCATGCGAAGGATTGGACTGGGAACCGATAGGAATAAAAAATGAAGAGACAGAAATTCACACATAACAAAGAGAAAGCTATAAAGAACAATATTCAGTTTTGTTCTGAATGCGGAGAAGATCTTGATTCGTTTGGATTAGATGCCGCCGGGATTGATATTAAAAAAGTTGAAGCCCGGCATAAACATTGTAAAGAAAAAGGAAAATTTAAAGGCGATGTCTGCTCAATGATGTTTATAGCAGATCCATCAGAGCCTATTTTTCCAAAGGATGAAGACGAGTAAACAAATCATTAACTGCATCGGTAAAACGGGGACCCGGTCGCGAGTATAAATTCCAGTCAACAAAAAACACATTATTATTCTTAATAGCCTTCATTCGGGACCATTCCGGATAAGCATTTTTTATTTTTGAAATGTTATCACCTTCACCGGTTGGATAAATAATATAGTCCGGATCGCGTTTCAAGATTTCTTCACGGGAAAACATCGGGTAATTTACCGGTGAATCTTCGGCTATGTTTTTTAATCCGCACATCTGTAAAAACTCATTTAGAAAAGTGTTCTTACCTGCAAGCATCAATGGTTTTAGATCTATAACAAACATTGCGGATTTTTGAATATAGTTTTTAGCCAACGTCGAGATTTTGGCTACGGTTGAATCCCACTTAGCAATTTTATTATTTGCCATTTCTTCGATTTGAAAGATTTTTCCGAGGTCGGAGTAAGTTTTCTTAATTCCCTCATAGTTTCGCGGATTGGAAACAAATATTTTTATTCCAAGCTGATGGAATTTATCGTAAGTCTCTTTTGTGTTTCCCTCGACAGTGATTAAAACAAGATCCGGCTTTAGAGTTACAATTTTTTCAAAGTTAACGGTAAGTAAGTTGCCAACTTTCTCGATCTTCTTTGCGGCTTCAGGATAATCGCAATATAGTGTGTTACCAACTAATTTATTTTCTAATCCAAGATCGTATATCATCTCGGTTAGGTTAGGGGCAAGAGTGATGATGCGTCGTGGTACTTTTTCGAAAGAGTGTAAGATATCAAGATCATCCTTTAACGAAAAACCATTCATTGCCGGTTCTTTTTTGTTGGTGCAAAAACTAAAGGATAACACTATAACGCAATACAAAAATAATTTTTTTAACATAGTGTGAGAGATGGTTGAAAAATATGCGGTTGAATAATACAAAAATTAGAGGAATGTGTTAATGAAATAAGAGGCGAAGTTAATCGCCTCTTAAATCATCTGTATACCATGCTTACCGTGGGACTGGTTCAAAATTCACAAATCGTTTTTATTTCTTCTTGGTTTTCATTTTCATCCGCATATCTTCAGCGAGCATTTTAATTTCGCTTAAGTCGCGCTGCATTTCACTCCAGCCATACCACAAAGCATAATCGGGATTCGCATGAAATGTTCCCTGAAATGTTCTCATTCTATGTTCAAAAAACATTACGAAAAGTTTTTGTTCAACTACAGTCGGTGCGTCATGGAACGTCAGCAGATCGGGGAAAGAATAAGCATAGCTTGCCGGTTTTGGAATCACTTTATCTTTATATAATCCGGCAACAATTTTTATCGCTTCTGCCATAAGACGATCTGCATTCTTAATCATATTGTCCCCTTTTTCAAGCTCGTCCTTTGCAAAATTAGACGAATGGCAATCGCCGCAAATTTTCAACATTTTATCGCGCTCGCTCTGCCATGATTCTTGTGTTAAGCGTGCAACGTCTGCCGCTTTAACAACGTCAAGCCGGCCGGTTGGTTTTCCTGTTGGATCCAAAACACCCAGCGCCTGAAGAATTGTTACACGGTCATCTGTCCATTGTTTATCCTCCGGCATTGGAAGGCGTACTGCTAAAAATCCCCAAGCCGTTCTAACTTCGTGGTTGCCTTCTGACATATGACAAGTTTGGCAGGTTGGTGCAGCAGTTGTTTCAGGAAGAGTTCCGTTTTGTTTTAATAAATATCTTACGCCGTGTTTAGAGCCTGAGTACATTTCCCATTGCGGATGATCGAAACCCATGTGGCATGTTTGGCACGCTTGCGGCTGTTGAGCTTCTTTCTTTGAAAAAGTATGGCGAGTATGGCAAGCATCGCATGAAGCATGGCCGAATACTGAACCATCAGCTTTTAATTTTTTAATTGTTGCTTCATCCTTTACGCCAATTTTATGACAGCTGCCGCATCCCTTCATTCCATCCGTTAAAACCATTGGCTGCATATGTGCTGTTGGCATTGCATTCATCGCAGCCCAAGCAACTGCATGCTTTCCCTTTTTGTATTGTGCAACTTGGGTATCGTGACATGTGTTGCAAGTTTCGGGAGTTGGTGTTTTAACCTTGGCGAAATCTGTAGCGGTGTTATGATCGCTTCCGTGACATACAGAGCAATCAACTTCCTTCTCTGAGTGCTTACTAATTTTCCAATCACTCACAATGTTTGGCGTTACTTTAGAGTGGCAACTAACACAACTATTTTGCGCATAGACTGTCGATAATAAAATAAATCCAATCAATGCAGCGATAAAAATTTTTGGTCTCATAATGGCCTCAAGGATTGTTGATGAGATTAATTTTTTATTTATATAATGGGATATATAATTCTGATTATAATTTACTCTTTCATTTTCTAATTGTCAATCGAAAATTCACGGCTGTAAATTCTTAAATAGATTAACATGATTTTTGGGTTGTAGCTTGTAGATGAAATTAATCAACTACAACTTTACCGGAAAATCTGTTGATAATTAATCAACTTATAAATGATCAACAGAAAATTATGATGGATCCGAAGATTAGACCCACTCATGTTTTGTTGGCAAACGATTTTTATTTATTTTTACACCGCACCCATAGCTCAGTTGGTAGAGCATATGACTCTTAATCATCAGGTCGGGGGTTCGAGTCCCCCTGGGTGCACAAAGAAATCCCGTATGCAATTTGCTTGCGGGATTTTTTCTTTTCCGGCTTACTAATGTTCTCGGTGAACATCTACCCTAAAGCCAAAGACGGCTAAGTCGCTTGTAAAAAGTCCTGTTTTAACTTTTTTTTGAAGT
Source organism: uncultured Melioribacter sp. (assembly GCA_964449775.1). Lineage (GTDB taxonomy): Bacteria > Bacteroidota > Ignavibacteria > Ignavibacteriales > Melioribacteraceae > Fen-1258. The sequence continues at coordinate 48,525 of CAYVBQ010000025.1, forward strand.
GGGTAAGTGTGAAAATTAATTGTATTATAATATGCACATAAATGCACATTTCTATTGATATAGTCACGTAAATCTTCTATCTTTGCCTAAAAAGTGCATTATAATACATATTGGAAAGAAAAAATGGATAAAAATGAATTAGGAAAAATTATTAAACAGAGGCGGAATTTACTCAATATTACACAAAAGGATTTAGCCGAAATCTCCGGCGTCACACTAAGAAAATTGAGTGATATTGAAAATGGAATTGCAAATCCTTCTCTGAACACATTAGTAAAAGTGATGGATGCACTAGGATTATTGTTAGATATAAAGGTTAAATAAAAATGGAAAGAAAAGCTGCCGTGTATACGAATGATCACTTAGCTGGTTATTTAATTCAAACAGATGAGGAATATACTTTTCAATATGAAGACGAATACTTTAACGATGCCAACAAGCCATCAATAAGTCTTACAATTCCTAAAAGCAAAAGAGAATATCATTCAAAATATTTATTCCCATTTTTCTTTGGCCTATTAAGCGAAGGTGACTTAAAAACATTACAATGCAGAAAGTTAGGAATTGATGAGAATGATCATTTCACGAGATTATTAAAAACTGCTCAAAATACAATTGGAGCTGTACAAATAAAAGAGGCAATTTAACATGGGCAAGTGTCATAGTTGTTTCAAGGAAACAAATGATTCTTACTGCAGAACTTGTTTACAAAAATTATTCGACGGCAAGAAAATAAGTCACATTTTGTCTTTAACCCGTCCTGAATTTAATGAACAGCGAATGAATCAGAGTAATCGACTTTCTATTTCAGGTGTGCAAGTAAAGTATTCAGCTAAACTGGAAAAGAAGGAATTATTGTTAACAGAAGAAGGGGGAAGATATATTATAAAACCGATTCCATACGGCCCCTTTCAATACATGGAAAATATTCCAGCTAATGAACATCTTACAATGCAAATTGCAAATCATGTGTTTGACATTAATACTCCTCCAAATGGAATAATGTTTTTTAAGGATGGCGGCATAGTTTATATCGTAAAAAGGTTTGACGTTTTGGAGAATGGAAACAAATTATTACAAGAGGATTTTGCGCAATTAGCAAACAGATCTGAAGAGAATGCCGGGAAGAATTATAAGTATGATTATTCATATGAAGAAATGGCTGAGTTAATGAAAAGATATGTTGCTGCTTATCCGGTAGAGATAGAAAAATTATATTCATTGATAATTTTCAATTATCTTATTTGTAACGGAGATGCACACTTAAAGAATTTCTCTCTTTTCAGAAATGAACAATTCGGTGATTACACATTAACTCCGGCATATGATCTAATGAATTCAAGGATACATATAAATATTGAACCCGATACTTCCTTGGATCTTTTTAAGGATGATTTTATGACGGAGGAATATAAAGCCGGAAGTAAGTACACGCGAGTAGATTTTTTAGAGTTGGGCGCCAGAGTTGGAATTAAAGAAGATCGTGCAGAAAAAATAATTTCAAGGTTTACGTCGAAAGAAGAAAAGGTAATCGAGCAAGTAAATCAGTCCTTTTTACCGGATAAGTTGAAGAGCAGTTATATCGAACTTGTAACCGAAAGAAGGGAAAGATTAAGAATTTTTGCACCTCGATGAATCGGGGTGTTATTTTATTAAGTCATGTTACGTAAAAAATATGAACGGTCTTGATCTTGGTCTTTATCCTAATCTTAATCCGCCGTTAACCCTCAAAAAGGTCAAGATTATGATTAGGATTAAGAACGCTTGTAAAAACAAAGACTGCGTAAGGCGACTTATTAACACACGGATTTATCCGTGTGAAGACAAACAATAAACACAAATTGTTAACCGTTTCATTTATCTGCCGTAGGCAGAACGGTTTCTCTTCTTAACCTGACAGCATTGGGGTATAGGGGCTTGATAATTACGGTAAATCGTTTCCTTTTGATGCTACCCAAATTTTGAACCATTCTTCACGCGTCAGTTTTATATCCAGACTTTTGATGGCTGATTTGATCCGTTCAATTTTACCAGTACCGAGAATAACAATAAAATTTACCGGATGAATTAGCAGCCATGCACTTGCAATCGCATCAATCCCAACTTGATATTTAATGGCAATCTCATTTAAAACACTTCTAACACGATTTACCTGATCACTATTTTCCCAGAACATTTTACCGCCCGCAAATGGAGACCAGACCATAGGAAAAACACGTTTCTCCTGCAGAAAATCAAGGTTTCCGTTATCGAAATGGTCTGTGCACAATACAGATGCTTCAATTTGATTTGTCATAAGGGGAAAATCCAGGCGCGATTGAAGCAGAGAGAATTGATGGGGCAAAAAATTAGAAACACCGAAATGTAAAACTTTTCCCGATTTTTTTAATTCATAAAAAGCTTCCGCAGTTTCATCTGCGTTCATTAATGGATCGGGACGGTGAATAAGAAGAAGATCAATATAATCGGTGTTCAAATTTTGCAGTGATCGTTCTGCCGATTTAATAATATGCAATTTTGTTGTATCATAGCAATGCATCGTATTTTCGGGAAATTTGGGAGATACCAATTTTATACCACACTTGGTAACTAATTGCATTGTTCGTCTTAGTGATGGATTTTCTCTTAACACGTTTCCGAAAACATTTTCGCATTCGTATCCACCATAGATATCGGCATGATCGAAAGATGTAATTCCTAATTCGAGCGATTGAGTTACTAAATTAGAGAGTTGTTGCGTTGTGTACTTCCACTCTTTTGCACGCCAGAGACCAAGAGTCAGTCTTGAAAGATTCAATCCCATTTTATCTCCAAAGAAATATATTTGCCACTATGTAATATAGTATTTAGATTGAATTAGTTTTTAAAGGAATTAATGATGAAGCCGAAATTTTATTTATTCTTTTTTCTAATTATCCATTATCCATTATCCATTCTGCACTCCCAAACCATTCGCCCAGTGAAAGATGATATCGGTTTCTGCTGGAGCGCGGAGGAAATGGATAACTTCATTTCATTTCTATCAAAAGAAGATAGCGGCAGATCAAATCAAGAATCAAAAAATCTTGTTGCGGCAATTTCTGCTCATGATGATTATCTCTACGCGGGAAAAGTTTACTATCCTTTATATAAAAACATCAAGACAAAAGAAGTTGTAATCTTCGGCGTTACGCACGGCTCTGTCCGTAAAGAAATGGGGAGTCTTTCCAATGTTCTGATTCTTGATGAGTTCGATCAGTGGCGTGGACCATATAAAAACGTGGGGATTTCTCCATTGCGGGAAATTATTAAATCAAAATTACCAAAAGATGATTTCATAGTTAGCAATAAAGCTCAGAGCATCGAGCACTCAATTGAAGCGCTGATCCCGTTTCTTCAATACTACAACCGCGATGTAAAGATCACTCCTATTATGGTAACGCAAATGCCTTTTGAAAGAATGGATGAGTTGAGTAATAGACTTACGCATATTATCTCTGAATATATGCGAACCAACAAACTTGAACCCGGTAAAGACATTTTCTTTCTCATTTCAAACGATGCTAATCATTACGGAGAAGACTTCAACAACTCCCCTTATGGATTGGATGCTAATGCACATAATCTTGCAACAGAGAATGATCAAAGGATCATCAAGCAAAATCTTGTAGGTGAAATAAATAAGGCGGGTATAAAAAAACTTACGAAAGAAATCTGTCCTGATTCAACGAACAAAAATCCCATTCCACTATGGTGCGGAAGATACCCCGTAACGTTTGGTCTTCTTACCGTAACAAAAATTCTAAACGAATTCGGCATGGGTGCGCTGAATGGAAATCTTTTTAAATACTCCGACACGTTTACGGAAAAAGTTTTACCGGTTAAAAACACAAGCATGGGCTTAACAGCAGCGTTCTCTTATAAACATTGGTGTGGTTGGTTTACTGCGGGGTTTTACCTGAACGTGAAAAGTGAAAAGCCAAAGGGAAAATGAAAAAAAATCATTATTACCATCCGCAATTGCAGTACTTTATCATTGAGTAAAAACTTTTTGTTGGGGAATAAATTGAATAACGAAATGAAAAATCCTTGGCTGCAAATACCCGTTGAAGATTATGAAGGACATATGTCCGCACCCGGTGTAATGCAGCTTCAAATGCTTGATGAGATATTTGAGAGCGTACTCATCGAATTTTCACCCCGATCAATTTGTGTTTTGGGATGTACTGCCGGTAATGGTTTTCAACACTTAGTTAATAGAGATTTCGAACGCATTGTGGGAATTGATATTAATCCAGAATATGTGGGTGAATGTAGAAACTGGTTTATACAGGATGTTCAGAACCTTCAGCTAATTTGTGCCAATTTGAATGAACTGGAATTGGTTAATCCAATGTTTGATCTCATTCATGCGGCTTTGATTTTTGAATACGTTGATGTTGATGCGTTACTCTCAAAAATTTCGAGTTGGCTTAAACCGAACGGAATATTATCGGTTGTATTACAATTACCAAGTGATACTTCTTCACCGGTCTCTGAAACTCCCTATCAAAGCGTGAAAATACTTATACCGTTTATAAAACTTGTTGAGCCGGAAGCATTAATAAAGAAAGCAGAAAAGAGCAGATTGTTTTTGATTCAAGAATCTGAAATAAAACTTGCAACCGGAAAACGTTTTATCAAAGCATACTTTAAGAAAGAAGAGGTTGTCTCAAAAGTTAGATAGACAGTCATTGCGAGGAGCCTGCCTACCGCAGGCAGGTTTACAACAGCCTGCCCCGCAGTTTTTTTGCGGGGAAGCCTGTCTGGCGAGCGTGTTGCACAACTCTTTCTTCGTGCAACTTCGATCCTTCTTCGTGTAACTTCGTGTAACAAAAAATCCTTTCACGAAGAACCACGAAGGTTTTTTCACGAAGAGACACGAAGTAAATCGTAATTTTTTAGTTCTGCAACTAACACTGCCGCCAGGCAGGCAATCTTTTGGTTTTATCAAAATAATGAGATTACTTCGCGGAGTTTATACTGGAGCGAAGTGAAAGTGCTCGTGATGACAAACGATCATTTGAGATCACAACCTCGTTTAAATATTTCACACTTTATTCGAAACGATAATCCAAATATTTATTCTTCTTTCTCTTCCATCTTTTCTTCAACAACCTTTTTCTTTTTTCTATTAAATATTCTGACAACGACAATTACGATTAAAGTAGTAAAAGCTACAAAAAAGACGAAAGCAAGAACGGGTCCTAAAAAATTAATAATCGGTGTAAATACACCAAATATTTTTAAAATATTAAATGAAGGCCAAACTTTTTCCTTCCAAACCGCAATTCGTTTTTCCACCGAGTCTTTGTTGGCTTCTGTCATCAAATTGTTTTCAATTAATAAAGGAACCCAAACCGGCTGCACTGTTTTAAAGTAAACACTGTCTGTAAAAGAGTAGTAAGTGTTTTCGGATTCAGACGAACGTTTAACACCGTAATTTTTCATTTCATCATCAACAAAAGAATTAACGCTGTTAACAAACTGCTCTCCGCTCCTGAACGGAAGTACAGCAAGTTTTTGATCGCGGAAAAGTTTGTTTACTTGTCCCCATATCTCTTCATTTAACCGGGCATTCCAATCGACGAACATATTATCAATGTTTGCAATCTGTGCGGCTTTATCGCGGCGGTTCAAATAAACCTCGCCCAGCTTAGGACCAATTTGGCGCCAAACTTTATTGAAGTCTTTATATTGTTCTTTCATTTTGGAAAGATCTTCGGGGGTAGTCTGTGTAACTTTCATGAACTGAACATTATCACTGATTGTGCGTTCTATATTATAAAATAAATTTCCGCTATCAACTTTTTTGAAGATGGCTTGTTTCTCTGCTTCATTAAGTGTTCCTGGAGTTTTAACAAACTCTTGAAGCAAACTGTCAACAATACCTCGTACAAGTTCATCGCGCTGGGCAATGTTCGATTTTAACTGGGCGACTAATTTTGATAACGAAGCTATTGTCTGCGCATCTTTATTTGATTGTATTTGCAACTGTTTGATCTGAACTATCAAACCTTCGTTCTGCTGACTCAATTCGGAGACTTTATCTTTAAGCGATCCAACTTCTGTTGTGAGCTGTACGATCTGAGTGAAATCGCCCTTGCGAACTTCAAGAGTACGTTCGATTTTCAAAAATTCTTCATCGTAATTTATTTGCAGAGATTTTTCGATAAGTGTTT
>CAYVBQ010000026.1:0-53923 GCA_964449775.1 uncultured Melioribacter sp.
AATCCAATATTTTGCTTAATTAACTTTTGCCACCAAATAATCCGGTGAGCCCAAAAATACCCAATACCAAAAGGGGTTTTAACCCCTTCTCCCGAAGCGGTCAACTTGAGTAACCACCTTCACAGTTAACCTAATTAAGAAAGACTTGGAAGGCACAAGAAATTTGAATCATTCAGTCAAAAACTTGTAAATCAAATACCCGAAGTTTATTTGAAGAAGTCCAAAAGAGATTCCGCTGTAGAGATCGAGCCGGTTAACTTCATCAAGTAAAGATTGATTTTTCGACTGAAGATAATCATCATATTTTTTATCAGCTTGAATTTTGAAATAAGCTGCTATTCCGCCAAAAACAGCTGCACTTCCAAGTAATATTTTGAGAGTACCCGATCTAAAGAAACTCTCCTCCTTTTTAGTATAACCATTCCCAAATGGTAATTCTTGATTAAAAGATAATTCTGCATTTTTCAATTCATATGTGAAAATATATTTTTTTGCACAATCGCTAATCTTTAAAGAATCCCTAATTGGAGATTGTCCCCACTTTAACAAGGCTTCTTTTATTAGAAGAGAATGATTCCCTTTTGTTAGTTCTAAATCAACTTTTCCTTTCCCAACGAGGATGCTGTCAATGTAGATCAACGAGTTATCTTTATTAGAAAGGATTTCTACTTTAGCTTTACAATCCTGTGCGAAAATATTTATACCGACTTGCAGTTGAATAAGAAACAGAATTGCGAAAGCCGAATTAGTCTTTAGAAACTGTTTTATATGCATTTATTATTCCTTTGTCAGAACCTAAATATAAAATGCCATCGTACAAGACGGGAGACAGTTTTACCCTTCTCTCAAACTCGTAAATCTTTTGGATTTTTCCGGTCTGAGTATCAATGAAAAGAACTTTTTTATTGAAATCCGGTTGAATAAGAAAGTTAGTCAACAGCAAAGGAGTTGTATTGATTACTCCATTTGTACTGGTTTTCCAAATCAGTTTTCCATCGGTTTTATTTACACAGAAAATATCACCGTCAAGATTCCCAACGATTATTTTTGATTCATCATAGACAGGCGAAACAAGGATTTTACTCTTTGCATTAAACTGCCAATTAATATCTCCTTCCTCTAAAGTTACCGAGAAAAGATTTCCGTGGTTATCGCCGAAATAAGCGTTGGGACCATCAATACAAATATCTCCCTCAATGCCGTTACTCAATTTCTTACGATACTTAATATCTCCGTCTTCTGTTGAGATTGCGATCAACTCACCTTTTTTATTCCCAAGAAGAATCAATTTACCGTTTGATGCCGGAGAAGATTTTGAATTTGCCTTTGTTAGTGTAGACCACTCTCTTGTACCTATTAAATTATATTTTATCAATTCACCATTGTCACTCAGTACAACAATTCCATCATTAAGTTTCAACATCTCATTCTGAACAGCACCTGCAATTATAGATTCGCTTAAAATTTTCCCACCGACCAAATCGTAGTATTTAATTGTGGAATATCTTTCGTTGATATTATTAACAATTAAGAACATACGCAGACCATTAATGACAGGAGCCACCGGAATTGAACCCGAATATTTTTCATAACCAAGCTCTTTGCCGCTTACCCGGTCAAATCCGCAAATCTTTCCGGAAAGATCAGTGACAAAGAGAATGTCCTTATAAATAACTATTGAAGAGTTACTTTGACTTCCGCTAGTCTCAGCTGACCAAATTGGCTGCAAGTTTTCATCAATAGATGTTTTTTCATAAAAACTTCTTTCCGGTATTTTGCCAAACATGTAATAACCGCTTTCGTTCGATGACATAAATTTGAAAACAAGCGGTTGGGTACAGTTAAATAAAAAGATGGTTAGCAGATAAATTAGAAAATGGCTTTTTAATTTTTTGTTGAAGAATCTGAATAAAGCTATATAATATTTTACCAAAACATTCATTAAAAATCCCAACCAAAGAAAAATTGATAGAATAACCCCGGTTGGAATTGAGTAAAATCTTTTTCTATCTTTTTCCCGATATCATAACGCAGAGCAAGAACGTTAAAAAGATTTATACGAATTCCTGCACCGATGCTTCCAAGTGTTTCTTTATAATTCTTATCCCAGGCAGAACCGGCATCAAAGAACAATGCACCTCTAATTTGGGATAATGATAAACCTAAAAACGGAAAATTAATCGAGAACTGATCGACCAATGGAAAACGCAATTCAACGGAAGTAAGCCACAACTTTTCACCTCTAATAGACCAGCGATTCCATCCCCGTAAATCCCAACTACCACCCGCGAAGTATCTGCGTGCTTCTTTCCCTTCATTGATAAATATTGCTGCTCTTGTTGCGAGACTGCTACGAAGCCCAAGTCGAAAATATTTTCTGTAATCTGCTATGAACGAAAAATAATTCACATTGCTGAATTTTATATCGCTGGTATAACCAAGGAGTATTCTAAAACGTGAACCATCAATTGGTCCTGTAAAAGCCCATAGCGAGTTATCATGAACATAAGAAAGTGTGTTTGTAACAAGCAGAGATTTACGTTTTAATAATTGGCTCTCAAGTTCCTTATCAGAGTTTGCAATGTCGAGTTCAGCTTCCAGTCTATCGAATGTTGAGAAGGGATAGAAGAGAGAAATATATCCGCCGAAGACCCGCTCATAGAAAAATTCATCTGACTCGCGGATATCATACCGTCTTCCGGCATAATTGAAAACTCCGTAGCCGTAATTTGATCTCTCTTTTAGACTTACACGCGAAACTGCTACGTTAAAGTTTTGTAAAATCTCACTTTGAACTTCAGCAGTATTGTAGATATAAAATATGTAACGATCATCCCCGAGCATGTCGCTAAGAGTTAGTAGAGCTCCGCCACGCGTTCCATATACAGGATCTGTGATAAGCTGGCTTACTGCATAATCAAGTGTATATTCATTATCATATTTCAATCTATCAACTTCAGAATTAAGCTGAATTCTTTCGACAGTCCATTTCGATCCGATATCATCAAATGCGAATGCGACATACTTTTCATTCATTTTTTTATTCAAGTCAAGAGAATAAAACTGGAATGATAGATTTTCGAATGCCGATGTAACAAGTGTGTTAGAATCTACAAAAGAGAAATCATAAACACTCGTAATAAAATTAGTTACTTGCGTCATTCCGGCAGCTTTATTCTCGAGGTACGGAATTTTCCAAATATTATAAACGCCGCTGTAGTCACAACTAAAATAAAGCTCTTTATAATCCGGCGAAAAATGAGGAGTAGAAATGTTAGCTCCAACATTTGTTATGTATGAAATCTCTTTCGAAGTTATATCATACTCAAAAAGATTATACTTCTGTTTGAAAAGACCATCTGTGCGGTCGGAAGAAAATATTATTTTGCTTGCATCCTCATTAAAGATTGGATCAATGTCTTCATAATAATCGTTAGTCATTCTGGTTAGTTTATTCTTTAGGAAATCAAAAACATAAAGATCACTGAATCCTTTTGTATCTGTGGCAGAAAAAATAAGTTGATTGCCATCTGAAGAAAAATTTGGTGCCTTAATTCTAATTAAATTGTCAAAACGAAGCGTGTTGATAACCTCACCATTTTCAATTGAATAGATATGAAGAACATCGGTCGCTTGATTTTTTGTAACAAATGCGATTAATCCTTTGTCTGAAAGAGCTATAGTATTTTCCAAAAGATGAAACGCTTCGAAAACTGCATCCCGTTCACCTTCAATTATTGTCTCGGGTTCCACATATTCACTACTATCCGGAGAATAGTTCATCTTCATTAAAGAAGTGTATCCGTTATGATTGCCAATGAAGTAGATCTCTTTTTTATCGCCTCGTTTGAAAAATCTGGGTCCAAAATTAAATCCTGAATCAGTAATTTTTTTTGATTTGATGAAGTGAGGATAATGCTCTTTATAAAGAGGAAAATATTTTTGCCGTGTCTCGTAAATCCATTTGTTATCGATCTCCAAAATTTTCTCGCCAAGCGAAAATTCGATAACATCAGAAAATTTATTAAAGCGCCAAAAATTTTCCATCATAGTAAGAATTTTATCCTCTCCATAATTCTTGCTTATGAATCTGAAAAAATCTTGTCCTTCTTTGTAGACTAAATATCCTCCTAGATAATCAAGGTTTGCCAATGAAACAAAATTTCCGTTTAATACAACATCGCGCATCACCATTTCACCTTGCGTATCCCATTCAGTTGACCAATACTCGGCTAATCCTTCAATGAACCAAAGCGGCGGCATCCTATCAGTACTCACACGATGATCATTGAGTACGTTATAAATTTTGTTCATCATGAAAACGTGAACAAGTTCGTGCCGAATTACATGTTTGAACTGTGCTAGATTTCCAAGATAAGGAATTACTACCCGCCCTTTCATAAATTCAAAAAAACCACCAATACCTTCCGGCAAAAAACCGGGAATAGTATTTGTCTGCTGGAAATGTGTATGCGTGTTATAAAATATGAGAGGAATTTTATTTGTAACGTAATGATTGAATTTTACTTTATGCTCGTCAAATGCTTGTTCTGCAAATTTAGCGCCGATTTCAGCAATTTCTGTAAAATCATCGTAATAATAGATGTTAAAATGCTCTGTCTTTAGGATTTTCCAATTGAATTTATCGTATTGGACTTTGTTACGACCAAAGAAGTAAAATTGGGCGGAAACTAATTGAGGTAAAAGGATGAATACCCAAATATATTTCCGCCAATTTTTTATCAAAGATGTGCCTTTAAATAGTTTATGCTATCAATTGTAGTTGGATCAAATCCACGCATTACTGCGTAATAATATGTAGCCCAATCGCCAAGATAGATTAAATCGACCAAACGTAATTTAACATCAGCTTCGTCACTCTTAATATCAATAATTTCTGCACCTGCTTTTCTAACCATTTCAGATGTCAACTCATATCTCTTCTTTACTTGCGGATGATATTCTTCATCAAGAATATTTATCAATTTGAAATTCATTGCCGGTTTATAACCTTCCCAACCTAAAATTTCATTATGATCAAGTTCCGGCAAATAACCAAAGAATGCATGTTGCTTTGAGTTCTCGTTAAACTGTCCTTTCCAGCGAGTGCCCACTGCAGAAGTATAATCACTTACTGCATAGACCAGCGGAACATAACCTAATAATTTTTCTGCAATTTCGATGGCTATATTTGTTGGTTTAGAGTACTCAACTCCCTTGCGTTTTAATAACTCGATTGCCTGCTGAACATTTTTTGTCTGGCTGGGAACCAATTTCAAGGAATGGAGTGTCTTTAGCAATGTAAAAAAATTTATCCAAAGTGCAAATCTTGGTTGATATCCCGATAACAGTTTACCAAACGGAATATTATTTTTCTTTGCGATCTCTTCTATCTTTCCACCCGTTGAGACACATACAATCTGACATTTTTTTTCAATAGCTTGATTCAAAGCAGAAATTGTTTCTTCCGTGTTGCCCGAATAAGAAGATGCTATAACAAGAGTTTCTTCGTTTGCATAAAGAGGCAACTCATAATTTCTGTTAACTGTATATGGATAGTTGAGTTCGGCTCTAAGATAATTTTGTATAAGCTCTCCGCCAATTGCAGAACCGCCCAGTCCGGTTAAAATTATATTTTTAATTTTGGTGGTATTGATTGATGATATATCAAAATCGTTATTCCATGCGTATTCAACTTGTTGATAAGAATCGGTTAGCACTTTGAATTGATTCGCGGGATCGAGCTTCGAAATCATCTCTTGCATATTCATTTTTACCTCAGTATAAGTTTTTGATTTGATTTTTTTCTATTTCATTAAAGAAACGGTGCATCCGGTTATTAATTTCTTTTTCTGTTTTGAATGCGAGGCATTCTTCAGCAAGTGATTGGAGTTCTTTATAGGTGAGCTTTCTTATGATATTTTTAATTAATGGAATCGCTGACGAAGAGACACTAATAGAATCTAATCCCAGACCAATCAATAATGGAACCGCGAAAGGATCTGCAGCCATCTCACCACACATGCTTACTAATTTTCCGGCTTTCTTTCCTTCACTGATTATATGGTGTAATGTTCTCACAACCGCCGGATGGAATTCCTGATAAAGGTCGGAGACAATTTCGTTCCCGCGATCAACAGCAAGAAGATATTGAATGAGATCGTTCGTGCCTATACTTACAAAGTCAACTTCATCGGCAAAATCTCTCATTAAAACCGCTGCAGATGGAATTTCAATCATTATTCCCAGACCCATATGCTTATCGAAAATTATTCCTTCCTTCTTTAACTCATCTTTGCATTCGGCTATTATTTCTTTTGATTTTCTTATCTCAAGTATAGATGCAATCATTGGTAACATTAACTTAATGTTTTTATGAGAGCTTGCCCGTAAAACAGCACGGACTTGTGCCTTAAATAGATGTGGATTATCTAAAAGGAGTCGTATGCCTCGCCATCCGAGAAACGGATTAGGTTCTTTCAAATCAACCGGTAATACTTTATCGCCCCCTATATCAAAAGTGCGTATAATTACTGTTTCTGGATAAATTCTCTCTGCAATAATTTTGTAAACCTGATATTGTTCTTCTTCATCGGGAAATGCTTCATATTCTTCAAACAATTGCTCTGTTCGGACTAACCCAATCCCCTTTGCACCACACTGAGAAATAAGTTCAATTTCATCAGTCAGTTCAAGGTTTGCAAGAAGTTGAATCTCTTTGCCATCCAGCGTTACAGCTGGAAGCCCACGCAGTTTATTAAGTTCTGTTCCTTGTTTTTGTAGACGCGCGATTTTCTTTTGATAATCATTCAGTTGCTTCACATCGGGGTTAATAATTACTTCCCCTTTATAACCATCAATAATAAGCAAATCACCTTCTTTGATGCGATTTGTTGCATCGTGTAAACCTACAACAGCAGGAATGTTTAGAGAACGAGCAACAATAGCGGCATGGGAAGTTAATCCTCCGAAATCAGTTACGTATCCTTTAACATTCACTCGCGAAAACAATACTGTATCCGATGGTGAAACTGTTGTAGTTACTACAACAACCTCACTCGTGATTCTGGATTTCCATTTTTTCTTTTTAAGATTTCGGATAATTCTATTTTTGATGTCTTCTATATCGTGTGAGCGTTCTTTCATATATGGTTCATGCGATAGATTCATCAAGTCGGTATACTTAGATATCTCATCGTTAACGATATATTCCGGTACTAGTATTTCTTTTTTGATACGACTTTTTATTGTCGAAATTAATATTGGATCGTCAAGAATCATTATTTGTGCATCAAAAATTGCTGCACGCTTCTCGCCAAGTTTATCTACAGCTAAAGCGAATATTTTCCGTAATTCTTTTTTTGATTTTTCGAGTGCAGCATCTAAACTTACAATTGCTTCGTCAATATCGGTGATAGATTCTTTAGTGATTTCTTCTTTTTCTTTTTTATAGATAAAAGCTTTAGAAATTCCAATGCCGGGTGCGGCTCCAATTCCCTTAAGAATATTTTCATTTTCAGATTTCATATTATAACTCATCAAATCCTCTATTGAAGTAATCAACAATCTCTTTAAGAGCAAGTTCTTCGTCAACACCGTCAAATATCAGAATTATTTCCGATCCTTTTTCGGCGGCAAGAGTCATTACACCAATTATACTTTTTCCATTGATGTGCAAACCATCCTTGTTCAGAAAAAAATCGCATTTAAATTTTGATGCTAACTTAACTATATTGGCTGCCGGACGAGTGTGCAAGCCGGCGTTATTTATTATTTTGATTTTATATTCTATCATCTACTTCTACTTATTAAAATATTTGCCAACCAGATCATCATATTTTTTCCGTCTTCGTTTGGCAAAGAAGATAAATTCTTAAGAGCTAATTTAGTGTATTTCATAATCTCCCGCTCTGCATCTGATAATACTCCTAGCCTTGAGTAAAGATTTCTGTATTTCTCAATCTCGCTCCTATTAACTCCTTTTTGCGTGATAACTTTAATTAGATCGGATTTATCTTTACTTTTTGCTTTTTCCAGCGCTTTCAAAAAAAGAAAAGTCTTTTTCCCTTCGAGAAGATCACTCCCAACTGCTTTCCCCAATTCATTTTCTTCTGCCATAATATCTAGAAGATCATCTTGAATCTGAAACGCCATTCCTAAATATTTTCCATAATTAGAAACTGTTTCAATTTGCTCTATGTTTGCCCCGCCGAGTTGCGCCCCAATTGAACAACACATCTTAGCGAGAGCAGCTGTTTTTTTATATATCATCTTTTTGTACTCTTTAATCGAGACCACAGGACGCATCTCAAATTCCTTATCTAAACTTTGCCCCTCACACACTTCAATAACGCCATGAGTAAATGTAGAAATGACATCTTTAATACAATGTTCAGAATCTTTTAACAAATTTTCATACGCAATGGCTATCAAACTATCGCCAGCAAGTATAGCCGTGCTAAGATCATATTTCTTATGAAGAGTCGGTTTACCCCGTCTTTTACTGGAATTATCCATGATATCATCATGAACCAATGTAAAGTTATGAAGTACCTCAACTGCTATGGCTGCATTGAACACGTCGTTAAAATTTCCACCTACGGCTTTAGCAGAAATTAGTACCAAGAAAGGTCGGAGGTGCTTTCCACCACTATCTAAGATATATGAGCATGGTTGATAGAGAGATTTTGGTTCTCTTCTTTTCAGAAGTAGCTTTAGTCGTTTCTCGATCTTTGCATTTTCTTTTACGTAGACATTTTTATATTTCTCTTGATCCACTCTCAATAAAATTCCTCTTTTCTTAGAAGTTCGGCTTTGTGGAGTTTTTTTATTCTATCACAACCGGTTAAATACATAATTTTCTTAACAGTTAAGAACCAGCTTTCAATCAATTTTACAACGCCATCAATATCATTCGTTTTCAACTCTTGTAAAATACGTCTTGCAGATGCAGCTAAATCTGCCCCTAAGGCAATAGACTTTGCAATATCAACTCCGTTATCGATTCCACCGGAAGAGATCAATGTAAAATCATAATTTTTCTTCAGCTCATTAACAGTTCTTAGACAGTATGCAGTAGGTAAACCCCATTCATGAAAAAATGGATCATATGAATTATTCCTCTTCATTTCAACTTTTGCCCAACTTGTTCCGCCTGCTCCAGCTACATCAATACCACGCACTCCGGTTTCTAAAATTTTTTTAGCAACTCTTTTTGAAATACCTGAACCAACCTCTTTCACAATGATTGGAGTAGAGATCTTAGTGCAGATTTTATTAAGATTTTTCAATAGTCCATTAAAAGCTGGCTCTCCTTCTTTTTGAAATAATTCTTGAAGTGGATTAGCATGAATGACCATAGCATCTGCATCAACTAATTCAATAAGCAAATTGATCTCATCCACAGGGTTTTTAGATTTTGCAACCTGAGCAGCGCCTATATTTCCGAGAATAGGAACTTCGCCTGCGTTTTTCCGTATCACTCTATATGTGGAGTGATAATTTTTATTCTCTAAGGCTTGTCTTTGACTCCCAACTCCGATAGGAATGTTGAGTAGTTTAGCCGCAATAGCTAATTTTTCATTAATTTGTTTAGCGTTGCTCGTTCCACCTGTCATACATGAAATTAAAAATGGTAAATTAATTTTCTTACCAAGAAATTTCGTAGAAAGTGTGATCTTGTCAAACTCAACTTCGGTTATAGCAAAATGCACAAACTCGTAATTCTCGAAGCCGTTAGTTTTTATTTTATATTTAACTTCATCATCCAGACAAAACTGAATATGATCTTTTTTACGCTGTGAGGTTTTACTAATATGCATTTTTCTTGATTCTTTTATTTCAGAAACAAAATAAAAATTTTTTAGCTGATATTCTTCAATATACAGTTTGTATTACAGAATAATATGAAAGAGCCGGTTGATAATTAAGGAGAGACCTCTGAAAAATTCTGAAATGTCATTTCGAGTCTCCGATAATGGTGTTGCCATTATTTATCAGATGAATGACCACTCTTGTCATTTCGAATCCTCCGCCCCGGCGGATTAGCCGGCGAGAAATCTTTTAGCCTATTTTTGTTCAAAAACGAATTTTTCAAAAAGTGGTCATTAGTATGGAGCGAAGCGACTGAGAAATCTTTCTAAATTCAAAGACTTCTCCCCAGCTTGCGCTGGGTCGAAGTGACAAAACATATTTTTCAGAGGGTTCAAGGAATAATATTTTTTAGGAGACTTTTAATTGCTATTCGATTAAATTGCCCAATAATTTTTTAACTATCCATAAGGAAAAGATATGTCAAAAGTTCGATTAAACTTCTGGCAAATTTGGAACATGAGTTTTGGATTTCTCGGTATTCAATTCGGATTCGCTCTTCAAAACGCAAATGTAAGCCGCATCTTTGAAACTTTAGGCGCCAACATAGATGAAATTCCAATCCTATGGATTGCAGCTCCAACAACCGGATTAATCGTTCAGCCTATTATTGGATACTTAAGTGATAAAACATGGGGAAGACTTGGAAGACGGCGTCCATATTTTTTAGTTGGAGCAATACTAGCCTCTTTAGGATTAATAATTATGCCAAATTCTCCAGCACTTTGGGTTGCAGCAGGAATGCTTTGGATGTTGGATGCGTCAATAAATATTTCGATGGAACCTTTTCGCGCACTTGTGGCTGATTTACTCCCATCCGAACAAAGAACAATGGGATTTGCAGTACAAAGTTTTTTTATTGGAACAGGAGCTGTAATTGCTTCCGCCCTGCCATATCTCTTTACTAATTGGTTGGGAATTGAAAATACTGCTCCCGATGGAGAAATTCCTCCCTCAGTCCGGTATTCATTTTATGTGGGTGCGTTTGCATTTCTTTCCGCTGTAGGATGGACGGTTTTTAGGACAAAAGAGTATCCTCCAGAAAATATTGAGCTATTTGAGCGTAACAGATTGGAAAGTAAAGGTTTATTCCATGGAACTGCTGAAATATTTAAGTCTTTTAGTCAAATGCCGAAAACAATGATTCAATTAGCTTTCGTCCAGTTCTTTTCATGGTTTGCATTATTCGCTATGTGGATTTATTCTACACCAGCGGTAACACATCACATATTTCAAGCAAATGATCCCACCAGCACACTCTACAATCAAGGAGCCAATTGGGTAGGGGTATTATTCGCTGTTTACAATGGTTTTGCTGCATTAACAGCTTTCATTCTACCATGGTTAGCAAAACTAACGTCGCGAAAGACGGTTCATATAATTAGCCTACTTTGTGGTGGAATTGGACTAGCCTCGTTCTATATAATCAAAGACCCAAATGTTTTAATTGCTTCTGAACTTGGAATTGGACTTGCGTGGGCATCAATTCTATCAATGCCTTATGCAATTCTTGCGGGCTCCTTACCATCTGAAAAGATGGGTGTTTTTATGGGAATATTTAATTTTTTCATCGTGCTTCCACAAATTACTGCAGCAGCTATTCTCGGCTTTTTTATAAAAAACTTCTTTGGGAATGAATCAATCTATGCTCTGCTGATCGGTGGTGCATCAATGATTATTGCAGCTATTTTTGTATTATTTGTTAATGACGTTGATGATATTAAGAAATAACAGAATAGCAGATCAAGAGAAGAGAATTTTTAGAACATCCAATAGTTTTTCTCTCAAGAGAGGTTTAGAGACAAAGTCAGAGAAACCAGCGGCGATAAAATTATCCCGCGCACCTGGTTGTACATATGCAGTAGAGGCGATGATTGGTACATCTTTAAAACCCGGCATTTTTTGTATAATTCTTAAAGCATCAAGACCATTATACTCTCCCTGAAGATTTATATCCATTACAATGAAATCGAATTTTTTTGTTTTCAACAAAGGTAATGCACTTTCAAAACTGGGTGCAAATTCAATACTTTTGAGGTCTTTAAACTGCACTTTAAAAAGCATTTGTGAATCAACCTGATCTTCGAGATACAAACATGCCATTTGGGAAAGATCAAAAGTTTTTGTTTCGACCGGTAACATTTTGTCTGTTGATATCTTATCATCTGAGCGCTTTACAATCACTTTCTGCTTCGTCTTAATATCTTGTTTTTTCTGAATCCCAATTGATTCTACTTCCATATTTTCTTTATTACCGAGAACAAATTTTAGCGGAAATATTAGAGCATATTCTTGAGGTTCCCCTTCCTTCATGATAATTTCTTTACGTGCTGAAAGTAGCTCAATCAACTTTTTTGCAAGTTTTACAGAAAATCTAGAAAAACCATAGTTCCTTCTGCTCATATTTTCATCGTCTGCCATAATCTCATTTAAAGCTTTCACTAAATAGGGCGTTATTAAACTACGAGTGTCTTTTATCCGCACTGCACAATAATTCTCGTCATAGGTTGAAGCGGATAAATAAATTGAATCCTCTTTTGTGATTTGTATAGCGAACTTTATAAATAAGCTTAATAATGAAGTATATTTTTGTTTATCTGTTTCCAGAGAAAGAGAAGAAGAAATTTTTCCATAAACCATCTCTACTTTTTTATCTTCTGCGGTTTTACGTGTATTCTCCTTTAACTCGTCAAGTATGTCAACAAAATTAAATTCTTCTGGTCTGAATTTAATTACTTTTTGCTCTAAAGTTGAATACTCAACAGCATTATCCATGATCTGTAAAAGAAGCTTCTGATTTTCCTTAATAATTTCTATTGCCTCTTTTTGATCTTCGTTCGGAACTTTAATACTCTCGCCAATTTCTTGTGTAAATCCTAGAATTACATTTATTGGCGTGAGTATTTCATGAAAGATATTGGATAAAAATGGCGGATCGATTTTTGGAACTGACTCTCCTTGTGAATGATTTAAATCTTTTGCCGCCACAGGTTCTTCAATTATTTTAATTATCAAGCAGAAAGATTCAATATCACCATTGTAATTTTTTATTGGTGTTGCTATTACAGTCGAATTATAAAATTTCCCGGAAGGTTTTTTAAAGCCAACTTCTAATGTAGTTGTTTTTAGAAGTCCTGAATGAAAAATATTTTTATTTACTTTTGCCCGGTCATCATCAGAGACAAGAGTAATAAATGGCCGTGTCTGTAGATCTTTTTTTGAATATCCTAAGCGCTTTGAGACCAGATCATTTATTTCAGTGATGAAGCCATCCTTATCTGTATTTATTATTGGATCGCTTGTGTGCTCGAACACTGTCTCAAGAAGTTGTAATTTCCTTTTTAATTCTACCTGATCTGAAACATTACGAACAATATTTAGGTGCGATTTTTTTTCTTTAAAGATGATGGATGTTCTATTAAGCTCAACCAAAACTGATGAGCCATCATTTTTTTTATGGCGCCATGGACCGCTATAACTACCGGGAACAGATTTACTTTCGCCAGATTCTATAATTGTTTGAATATCCTCAGGGGCATAAAGATCGGTAAGGTCCATATTCAAAAAGTCACTTCGTTTGTACCCATATAGTTTCAGTGCTTCATCATTTACTTCCAGAAACTTTAGATTTTCAATATCATATATGAACATTGCTTCCGGGGAGTGCTGAATGATTGCATCGTACATTTTCGCTTTAGCATCGGTCTCAGAGTTGTTCTGAATGTTTTCTTTCAGAAATACTTGAGTACCATAATACTCTCCACTTTCAATAAACAATTTTTTCAATGTAATTTCAGCGTTCAATTGATTTTTGTCAATGAAAGCGTAATTGAATCTATGTTCGCTCGAGAGATTTTCATCTTTCAAATATTCTTCAATAAAAGCAAGAAATCTTTTTTCAAACACTTTGGAGATTTCTTGACCTATTAGATCAACTTTGGGATTAATATTCAGAATTCGTAATAATTCATTGCTGTATGCTGTAACTCTAAATTCCTTATCGAATAAAACTATCGGGTAAGGTATTTCTTTAAGGATAAAATTAAAATCAGGTTTGCTTGTTTCAACTGTTTTGAGATCATTTTTTTTAGAAAAACCGATTATAGCTACTACATTGTTATCAAGATCGCATAATGGGAATTGCACAACTGAAAGGTTCCTATCTGTTCCACCTGCTATTGGTGATGTTATACTGTCTATTATTACAGAATTAGTAGAATCAATAATATAAGTACTCACCATTTTATAAAGATTAGTCAAATATTTGGGAAGAAATTCTACTTCGTGTTTATTTTCAATCTGACTTATTTTAAAACCTATAGATGAAGCATACCTGTTATTTACAAGAAGATATTTGTCGGTTGTATCCTTAATCCAAAAATATCCATCATATTCATTAATCATTTTTTGAATTTTTGCTTTCTCAATAAAAGTAAAGGGGAATGTAAGTTTGATTTTGTTGATGATTGAAATAACTATTTTATCCTCAACAACTTTTTCAAGTTCTGAAGAAGCTATCCAAAATTTTTGAGTTTCTGAAGAATTTACATCTTGTATTGAGGATTGGAAGTTAATGATGAAGTAAGTATTATTCTCACTGCGCATAGGAGAAATAACAACATCATAACTTGAAGAACCAAATTCGTTCTCTAATTGAAGTGTATCCTTTGCAATTATTTCGTATTTCCTAACGTCAATGAAAATTCGTTGTAATGTAAGGAGCTTTTCTTCATCAAATAGCTCGAAGAAATTAGCTTGTGCATTAGATTTAGGAAGGAGTTTCTTGAATTCCTGACTAAACGCAATAATTCTACCCCCTTTATCAATTATAACCGAGGGTATTCCGCTTAAATTCGTGCTTGATGTTTTTGTCTTAATATTTTCTGTCATATTTTCTAATATAAAACTTTAAGAATCTCTGAGTAAGGAGTAAAAGTTCTTGTACCTAATATTTGTCTAACTCTATAATATAATGTTCCGCTAACAGGATTATAGTCTGTGAATGAATTTTGATCTGAATCAACACTACCTAGCTCAAAAAATTGTCCCGAAGTACCAACCTTACGTTCAATAATTGTTCCTTTAGATAAATAACGACTATTATCTTTCCACGTTAATTGTAATCCACCATTCACATAACCTGCTTTTAGTTCCGTTGGAGCAAGAACATCAGTGTAAAATGTTGTTATTGTTGCTATGTTTGAATAAGAACTCGTGGTTGTTTGTGTGAAGTAGGCAACACGATAACTGTATGCAATGCTAGGAGAAACAGAATTGTCGTAATACTCGGTAATGTTAGGACCTTCAGTTATTTTAATTATTTTAAATTCATTTGTAAAAGGATCGGTTCTTTCGATTTGAAATGCAATCTCATTCACGGCAAAATCTACCCACCGGAGATATACAGTACTTGAACCAATCGCTTCAACTTGCAAATTCCAAGGACCGTCAGGTAAACTGCCAGTGCTAACAACGTTACTACTAGTTGAAGAGCCTGATTCATTGTAAGCAGTAACGTAATATGAATACTCTTGATATTGAGAAAGATTTCCGTCAATTGTACTTATCGTGTTGGATGGAAGTACTTTAATTTTTCTGAAAGGAATTTCTGTACCATTGATAACATCTCTTCTCCATAACTCGAATCCTTTTTCGTTTTTTGAATTATCATTCCACTTGAGAATTACCGAGTTACTTCCGTAACGTGTTAAGATCAAATTTGTTGGAGCCTGAGGTTCTTTATCTTTCACATAAATATTTTCTTGCAGTTTGCTTTCTTTAGATTTACCGGTTTTGTTATAGACCTTAAGAGTGTAATTTATTCTTGTATGAATCAGCGTTGAATCGACTTCGAGATAAACCACCGGGTTTGTGCCATCCGTGTTTTGAACATATTTTTTGGTAAATATCTTATTTACATATAATTCGTAAAATGATAACCCTTCTCCACCTGCTCCGTCAGCTGCCTGATAATTAATTACATTCTTACCAATCTTCACAGTATCGTTTGTTTTCGGGCTGAACACTTCAATTGTTGGTGTTGTAGATGTCTGAGTATCAGAAATAGACTCAACACAACCATACAACAACCCTATTATTACCAATATCGGTGTAAGGTAGGAGAATATTTTTCCTTTTAGTCTTATCATTAGCTTTCTTCTAAACATTTTATATGATGTAATTTACAAAATGAGAATCAGTTTTTATAATATATAACAAATATATTTTTGGGAAAACTATCGTAGTATCTTTTGCATTTGTGTTTGAATCTGAAATATTCTGGAGGATATGAAAGTGCGGTTTTAGTAGTTTGGTAATGGTCACTATTTTATAGAATTCGAGATTCATCGGAAACACGTATTATTTTTTTCATTGTAGGTAAAAAATTGAATATCAACTATCAATATTATCATAATCGACAAGTAGAGAACGTGTTTCGTGTGCTTCCATCTTATCAAGATAGAAATATATTGTCTGTCTATCATCACCCAATTTATATCTTGGGATTTTTGTGTTAATGATGTCTGAAGTAATTTCAACGTTCTTAACTTTCTTATTAAGATTAACCTGTACAACTAATTCACTAACTTTCTCATCCCTTGGATTAGTAAATTCAACGGCAATTCTACGTTTACTTCTAGTTTCATACCTTACTTCAACGCCTTGTCTTTTCACCCACCAAGATTGTAGATCATCCAATGAAGCGATCCAAATTTTCTTATTTGCTGCATAACGCAAAACATCACGTACAACTGAAGCATATTGAGGTTGAAGTTGATACTCAGTATGAACCTTAAAAACATAAAGCCCGCCTTCAAACAAAACGCGGTCAACATCTTCTTCATATGTGTAACGTTGATAATTAGTATTTACTAGACCGTAATTGCGAACAACTTCATAATCATCGCGAGCAGTTTTAGTAATAATCATTATAGGTTTATTATTCCGGATCCTTACCTCAGGAACAGATCTATCCGTTAATGAATCGGTGACTAAGAACTCATAATTCTGTGATGCCATTGCCTGCAATGTATTGTCATCATAATAACCATTCAGAGGCATGATGGCTTTAATTCTTTTCCCTGAGATTCTACTTAATGTATCTGTTGCAAACTTGAAAGTTGAGAATTGTACTTCTTTGCTAAATAATTTATTAATTGTGTCTTGGGGTGATTCTATGTAACCCAAATCAAGAATAGCTCCAATAGATCCCTTCTTTGCCAAAGATTTAACCAATCCTGGATTTGCTATTGCCACATTTGGATCTATGAAGAATGTGGTTAGTGTTTGAGTATAATTGAGAATAGTTGTGAGATTATTAATATTCCAAGGTTGCTCTTTTATTGTGGGAATCAAGACTAATGCAGCATCATACTGAGATGGCCAATCTTTAATAAATGCGGTTGGTTGATATGTTAACCAATTAACCGAATTGTTAAATAACTTTTCAAAGTAGATATAATCTTTCTGTACACCTATTACAGAATTTATTTCAAATCCGTACCAGACGAATCTTCCTTTACCATAATTTCCGTAGGCAATGCCAGCACTTTTTTGAATTTCTTCACGAACTAATCCGGCTTCCCTTCTGAAATCATACCAAAAACTAACTTGGGTTGTTCTAGGTTCTAAAACCTCGGCATATATCGGTCGATCCCAAGTTGCAATTTTTAATGCATATCCTGTGGGTATCTGCGCAGTAATTGGTAAATTTCCACGAAGCGTGTGAACTTTGTATGATTCTTCAGGTTTTATTTCACGATTGAAATTCATTCCGAAAACTTCTTTAAAAAAATCCCAGCCTCTCCACTTTCCTTCATCAGAAAAAGTAGCAGGGCCACCTGTAACAAATAAACTACCTCCATTTTCAACATATCGTTTAAGCTGCATAATTTCTTTGTCGCTTAAAGATTTTGAGCCTGGAAGGACAATTAATTTATAATCGAAATGTTTTCCAAGTTCTATCGTTTGATCCGAAATGACATCATAATTTAACTTTGCACCTCTAATAAACTCTTTCCACTTATCTACATTGTCTCTTAACCATGTACTTCCGGGATCCAACATGTTTTCTGTGTACTTTGAATAAAGTATAGCGGCTTTTCCTTTTTTCTCTTCGGAAAGAATTCTTAGATTTTCCTTAGTTGGTAAAATTTCCCGGAGTTCATAGTTTCCATATATGTTTTTAACTATGAGTAAAAAAACCAGAATAGCAGAGATTAGTAATACTAATCCGCTCAGAAAAATAATAGAATAATTTACTTTGAGCCCTCTGGCTTCTTTTACCGCCACCTTAAATTATCCTCCTGTTTGCGATCAGGTTGAGATGGTTCCACATATCCTTCATTAGTATAACGCATAAACTTTTTCTTAGAAGAAGTACGTTCAGGCTCATAATTACGTGAAGTTTCGCCTGTAGGCTTTTGATATCTCTCTCCATATGTGGGTGGAGATGTTCCAACAAAGGTTGGTCTTAACTCTGGACCTCGAGTTTGTTCTTCATGTTGTGGATATGCTGGTTGACGTGAATACTCATAACCAAACTCTTGCTGTGGAACTTCGAATGATCTTCGTTCGTGTGTCATTCTCTGCTCAGCCAATAATGGAGCTGGGGCAACCAATTCGGCTGGCAATGCAGCAGGTTGAGCAGCTTGTGCTGTAACTCCCTTTCGCTCTCTAACTTTGTAGAGGATATACGCGCCAACAGCGAGTATAAAGGTTGATATAGTGGCAACCAAAATGATAAGGGAAAGTATTGGAATTAATTCCATGTTGACCTCATATTAAAATCTTTTTTATCTTGAACTAGCCGTACTAACAACTTTAGAAGGAGATCCTGGTGTACTTCCGAGACCGGTTCTCTCGAGTTTTCCCCAGGTCATACTCACTCCAAGAAATTCTTCAAGGGTTGCCATTGCTTTTGTTACATCAATCAGAAGAATAAATACAACTCTGTAAATAATTGCATACGGAACCAATCTAAATTCCTCTTTTTCTGCTGCGATACAATATATTGCTGACATTAAATCTAAAACTGCAATTCCAATCCACCAGAGAAAGATGAAACTAGAGAGTCCATAAAAAATAGCAACAGTGATGAAATAAAGATTAACAAAAATATTCATGGCAGGCCAAACCAATGCTTCATAGAACATAGACCACATAATCAAACTATTATTGAAATTCACAGTCGGATTAAAAAGGTAACGTTTATGTTTTCTGATAGCTTGTAAAATCCCTCGCGTCCATCTATATCTTTGCTTCAATAACTGATAAATTGTAACCGGCGCTTCAGTATAAGCGATAGCATTGGGTTCATATATGATTCTCCATCCATGAGCTAAAATTTTAAGTGTAACATCTGCATCTTCAGCAAATGTATCACTCGAATAGAATCCGGCATCTCTCAAAGCTGTTTTTCTAAATAAACCTATAGGACCTGGGATAATATTTACCATCTGTATAAAACCTTGAGCGCTGCGAGCCATGTTCAGCCCTTCCAAATACTCAAGTGCTTGAAGATCAGTCAATATTTTTTTTCTGTTCTGTACCTTAACATTTCCGGCAACTGCACCTACGGCGGGGTCAATAAAATGTCTAACAGCCATTTTTAATGTATTAGGTGATAATTGTGAATCTCCATCCATGCAGAGAACAAATTGCGCTTCTGAATATTGAATACCTGCATTCAAAGCTTTGGCTTTACCACCGTTTGGTTTATTTATCAAAGAAATTTTTACTAATCCGTTTTTTCCTTTTTGATTTCCTACCAACGATTCTCCTACAAGGGCTGTATTGTCGGTCGAACCATCGTTTACAATAATAATCTCATAGTTGGGATAATCTATATCTAGTAGAGATTCAATTGAAAGTCTTAGGACTATACCTTCGTTGAATACTGGAACTATAATAGAGATGAATGGATAATACCCTTCTTTCTTTTCCACGGTGTATCTTGTGTTATAAAAATAAGCCATAAATAGTATGGCAAAATATCTAATAAGAAGGATGAATAAAAATATAACCAAGGATACGATTGATGAGTAAACAAATAATCCGCTCCATGTTAGTACTGTAAGCGGTAGAGTGAGTATGATTGTAATAATTAAGAGCAATGAAACAAATCCTGATATGAAAATCGCTCTTAACTTTTCAGCGCCAAGATTTCTTTTGGGAAGCTTAACTTCCCTATTATCAAGGGCTATTTGGTATTTTTGATTTTTTGTATCCACAATCATTCTTGAATTGGATTATATTCAACTTTAGTAAACAATCATAGTGCCATAAAATCAAGCGATTAATTCACAAATTCAATACTTTTCAGAAGTGTAACTGTCCCAAGACAAAATTAACTATATTTCTGACTCATTAAGGAACAACTACCAAAGGAATATAACTTTTTTATTAACTTGTTGCAAGAAAATATGTTAAAAGTAACTCTTAAAGGAAGAGTGAAGCATAACCTCATAAATCGTTTTTTTTAATAGGATATATTATTTGAAAATTTTTTATAAGCATCCATAATTGCATTAAAAAGAAGTTCACCGACTCTTTCCCCTCCTTGATATGTGAAGTGAGAATAATCCATCAGAGCTTGAGGAGGTGCCGCATTCACCCATTCATTCATGGAATTGCTTCCTCCCATCGCTTCCCATAAATTCCAAAATGCTACCCCGGTTCTTTCAGATATTCTTTTTTGTGCTTCAAGTAATAGCGGTATATCCGGGTTTGTAATAAATCGAGTTCCTTTCTTTACTGTTTTATCAGCTGTACTTACAATTAAAAAACTTGTATTTGGAAAAGATTTTTTAAAATCTGCAATAATGTTAACCATTTTATTCTCATATACAGAATAAACGCCTTTATTTGGCGAAGAAACGTTGGCTCCATAATTAAGAATAATCAGATCATATGAAAGATGTTTGTTGAATTCCTCTAAAGTCTTTGGAGATAGCTCTTGTAATGATGCACCTGAATTTCCCCTCATAGCAAAATTATCTACATATACTCCCGTCATAGATTCAAGACTAACGCCATAAAAGCAAGGACTTGTCCCAGAGAAGAATTGCAAATAAAATTTTGTTGAATTATTAGTAAGAATGGTCAATTCCTTCACATCATTACCCGATTCAAGATTAACCTTAATTGGAGTTCCTTGATCAATTTTGTATTGAATCTGTGTGCTCTTATCAGCATTGCTATAAAATATTCTAACTATGTCAAATGAACTTATTGCTTTAAATGTTTGAGTCGTTTCATATTTCACCCAACTATTTGGTTTTGGTATTGCAAGTGTTCCATTTATGCTAAATTGTAATCGTTCTGGGTTCCTTGTTATGAAAGAGAAATAGTTCCAGTCGTCAGAATATGATTGATAGATTGTTCTTCTCATCCGATAATCATCAGCAATTATTGAAAGATATCCTACTCCCTTACCCAAAAAATTCTCTTGAAAATTATTCCTTAAATACTCGGTTATAATATCTCCCATAAGTAGAGAATCACCGTAATGTGCAATTCTTACTTTTTTAGTTTTAACATGCTTTAATGCGTTAAAAAAATAACTCATCTGTTCGAGATTTCCTGTAAGAGGAACCGCTCTTCCAAGCTTAGGTTGAGGTGAGTATAGATTATCATTCTTCATCGTTTCCATACTAAAACCAAATATATTTTCTCGGAAAAAAGATGAATGCCGAGTCGAAGAATTGTCGGAATAAATTACATTATTCTGTTTTGTAGGAAAAGTATAAATAAGTGAGACACTAAACCATGCTGATATCGACAATGTGAAAAAGACTGTATTAATTAGATACTTTGGCTTCATTATTTTGAACCTGGTAAAATGTAGAGGAATAATTTCATTTTTATTAATATACTAAAAATAACGTATAAGGTTTGATCCAATTATTCGTGAGAAGGTCTAAATAAGTTATCTTTCTTGTGATGAATTTAGAAAACACCCCAATAAGCCAGTATTGAACCAGAATAATTTTTATAACTAGAATCATATCTGAAACTGTTACCGTAACTTAGTCTTCCCGTGAGTATTAAACTTGCAATAGGATTATACGTTACCTCTCCGAATATTTCACTGATTATAAAATCGACAGACGGAACGTATCCAATTTTACCGCCTACTTTTATTTTATATTTCTTGTATGACCAGTTCCACTCCGTCCAGAGGCTATGAGAGCCAAAATTTTGTGGAGAGTAGTAAAAGGAAGAAATGAAAGCAAAGTCTGAGAAATAATATTCATATCCAAAAATACCGTTCTCTAAAAATCTCTTTCCCATGCGTATATGTAAGTCATTTCCTTCGTTGTTGTCACTTAAGTTAAAATAATTATAATAACCTGAGAACCGTAATAAATTACGGAAGTTATAAAACGCATTGAAACGATAATAGTTAGCGCTAATTCGAAAAGAAATCAAGTTAGGTGAATATAGAATCATCCGGGCATCATTGTTTTCATATGAGAGTAATACGGAAAACTCATCTAGCTGCTCATACCTTAAAGCAATATCACCAATTCTTCTATCGGGTTCACCGAAAATATTTAGAATACCGTAACTACCGATGACTGATATAAACTTGGAGAAATAAATTCCAGCTAATCCTTTGTATTGTGTGAAATCTCTATTAATGATTGAGTTATTTAAATTTGTGCGCGCCCAAGAAGCACCAAGCGACAGAAAACCAATGAAACCTGCATCTAAGCGAGCACCGAAATTCCAAAACTGAAATTTTTGATTGTCACGATAATAAGATGAAAATGGAGCCAATGAAATATTTGTTGGGAAAAAGATATTTATAAAACTTTTTACACTACTAAATCCACGGCTAAACCCTGATGGGGGTAACCAACTTAATCTTTCCTTAACTATCCGAATTTCTGCCGTATCTTTTGTCTCATCCAATATATCATCATAAACACTTTCTGCTGCGCCATATCTTTGCTCTTGAACATAAGCATCGCCTAAAAAAAGTTTGCGCTGAAGTAAATCTCTTTTAAATTCTTCGCTAATTGTTCTCTTAGTAAGCTTATTATATACATCTTCAGCGTCATCTAAATATTTATCTTGAATTAGCATATCTCCAAGATACATATGATGTTGATACAATTGTTCTTTCAGACTGTCATCAGTAACTGTTTTGTTCAAATAGTCATATAATTCATCAGACTCTGAATATTTTTTATTTTGAGCCATAACATCAGCCATAAAGATTCTTCGTAGCGATAAATCTTTGAAAATATCAGGATTTTTTGTGTTGTTCTGAATATCCGTAAAGATAGAATTGGCTTTTTCGTAATTCTTATCCTTCACATAATATTCTCCGAGGAAAAGAAAATGTTGCTCAATTATTTGTTTTTGTTTTTCATCCAGGGCTTTTGATTTTAACGCTAAGTAAATGTCTTCAGCCTTTTTTAATTGAAATGTTGAAGTGTAAGCATCGGCTAAAAATAATCGAGCCTCATCGTCATCCGGAAACATCTTACTCAAACTTTCAAATTCTTGAACGGCATTTGCGGAATCTTGGTTAAAGTAATAACTTTTTGCTCGAAGAAGTGCTATCGAATAGTCGAATTGCTGATCGAGAGCTTTAGTGTAGGCATCAATTGCTTTGCTGAAATTTTTTGCACACACCGAAATGCCTGCATACTCAATCAGTTCATCGCGGGATGGTGCCGTTCGTTTAGATAGGTATTCCTCATATTTAATAAGTGCTTCATCGCATTTCCCAGCAATTGAAAGTTTCTCTGCTTCCCCTTTTATTTCAAATATCTTTAGTTCTTCATAGGCGGTCATATGTAATTCTAAGTTACTTTCTGAACTCTCCACTTCTGTACTTTTAGGAGCGATTTGTTTTGATAATTCTAGATATTTTTTTGCGGAAATAAAATCTTTTTCCCATGCGTAAAGTGATGTTAATGCTATCAGAGCACTCAATTCATTCGGACGATTGGTTATGACATTTAAAAGATATTTTTCTGCAGAGGGCAGATCATCAACTGTCCACACTCCAATTTGTCCGCGTAAAAGCTGGTAGTCTAAATTATTCGGATCGAGTTCCAACAATTTATCAATTTGGGCAATCGCTTTTTCCCTCTCATAATTCCACGCACAAAACTGTGCGTATTTGAACCGGGCATCTAGATCTTGATCTTCAGGAATATCTTGCAAATACTCGCTTAGTACTTCTATTGCACTATCATAGTAATAAAAATTTCCATATGCCGCTGACAATTTTAGAACTGCTTCTTTATCGGAAGGATTATTCTTCAATAATTCGGTGTAGTGATTAACATCGCGGTTAAAAGTACTGTCCCGGTATTCTGTAACAAGATTATATTGTGTTTTATATTTTTCATCTTCTTGATGTGTAGGAGAAAGATATTGTAACTGCTGATAGGCTTCTTCGTATCGGTTTGCAGTGATGAGTTCATTAATTAAATTAAAACGCATCTGATCGTTTTCGGGCTCTTGATTCAGAAGACGATAATAACGATCGATTGGATACTCAGTACTTTCAAAAGCACGCCCTTGATATTGCGTTAAATAACCTTGACGTTTAGCAAGGTCGAGACCATCTTCTGCTTCTTTAAAAAATGGTTTAAAACCAAGAGAAGTCTTAAAGGCATCTTCAGCTACTTTGTTTTTACCAAGCCAAAGAGTAAAGTATCCATACCTGCTCCAGATACGCCAATCATCTGGGTAACGTTGTGTATATATTTTAAGAACTCTCTCCCCTTTTGTAATCGAACCGGTTTTTGCAAGTATTTCTGTGTATCTAATTATTTCATCAGGTGAGGCGTTATAATCGCGTTTAAGATATTCATCATACCAATCTTCCGCATTTCCCCATTCCTCAAGCCAGCGATATGATTTTCCTATTTCCAGATAACTAAAAGCATAATTGGGATCTTTAACAATATCCCGTTTATGTCCATCAATTTTTTGGTAAAGCAGCTTGTACCATACTGCTATTACACGATCTAAATCTTGTTTGATTTCATTGTTGGCTGGGTCTAATCTTCTTGCGCGTCTCAAATCCAAAACTGAGTATTGATATTGAATTCTCTTCTCGAAGCAGAGTCCACGTAAATGATATCCTTCAGCTTGACGTGGATTAGCGGCTATATATTTATTAAACTGATCAACCGCTTCTTCAAATCTCCCTTCACGCATCAAATATAATCCTTGCCGTTTTAAAGCGTCAAGTCTATTCTGCGCTTGGATTGGAAGCGAGAAAATGAGAAATGAAAGTAGGATTATTTTTAAAAGAGTTTTCATTTCGCAGATTAGATACCTCGACCGAGTTTTAAAAAAAGCCCTTCCCTTTGGGAAGGGTTGGGATGGGCTTTTATTACCCTATAAATTTATTGAGCGGCTGATAATTGTGCATCGAGTCTAGATCCGAATTCACAACTAACTCCATCATTGAGTCTGCATTCTCAACGCGGTCATCTACTTCAATATTATATATGGAAATAAAATCTAAGATTGCACTTATATAATTCTGATCATGACTGGGCAAATTGTTCTGCATATTTGACATAAGATCAATAGCACTCTTCAAACTTCCTCTTACCAAAAGGACAATAATTTTATTGTCAACAACACAGATTTTGTCTTTTTTGCTAGTTGAAAGGCGAATGGCATTTTGTAGCTGATGAATTGTCAACAATCCTCTTAATTGTGCAGCAGGGTCAAGCTTGAATGAAATTAGATTGAAACTTTGACCCGTACTTTTATATAGAGCAATTTGATTATTGAGTATCAGAAGAAAATCATTGTAATTATAAACGTTAGAGAAAGCGTAAGGTTCAGTTGGTGCTTCTATTCTAGTAGGTTTATTAAAACTGCGTCCTTTAGGCATAGCCGGAAGTTCTTCAATAGTTTTTGTTGGAGGAGAAAATTCTGTAGTTACACCCTTATACGGTTCTATTTTATAATTATCGATGAATTGACCTTCGGTGTGACCAACATTAGGAGTGATTGTTACTTTTCCACCTTGAAAACGCTCCTCTTTTGTCTCTCCTTCTTTTTTTAACTCGATGGTAGCAGTTACATATTGTGAAAGTCCTTCAACAATTGATTGAGCTCTTTTTGTTGCCGGTTCGCTAATAATGAACAAACTTGTGATATCTTTCTCTTCGATAGTTTCTAATGTATGAACAAAAGCATCTTGTAAATAATCTAGGTTCTTGAAGCCAACAAATGGTGTTAGCTCATCAAAAATAATTCTAGCGGGACGGTATTGATCAACTACCGTAATAATGTCATTGAAATATTCAACCAGATAATCATCATAATTATACATATCATAAATTCCATTCGGTGGTGCAACACGCACAACAATAATAAGATTTTGATTCATATATGATTGTATATCAAAATTCAAAGACGCGGCTTGAATCATCAAATCTTTTGGGCGCATCAATGTGAAGTATAAACAAATCTCCGATGCTTTTGCAGCTTCAAGAGCAAATTGTAATCCTATCAATGTTCTTCCAGATTTCCGAGGACCAACAACCATATAGCTGCCGCCTCTATAAATACCACCCCAGTTTTTATCGATGAAAGAAAAACCTGATGGAATACGTCGTATAACTCCGGTCATATCATTAACCTTGTAATTTTGACATTATTTTAACCCAACAATGATGCCAGCAAAAATTAACTGTTCGCGCAAAAATGAGCCTTTTAACTGCCATATTTATCTAAAAGTGAGAATAGAAACTTGGCTGCATCAAAATAGAACATGTTGGAATAATCACTTCTGTCCCGAAAAATTCCCGAATACAAATATAGCAGTGGCATTTCCTGTTATAGTAGGTTCATTAGTTATATAATCCACTTTGTCATCTCTGTAATAATCTTCATTTGTCTGAAATTTGACATACTTATCAGGCTTCGAAAAACTTAGTTTATATTTATCAACAAATTCTTTTTTAGCCGGACCAGCAGCGAATCCTCCGGGCAGTCTTCCTTTTATGTCTGCAATCTGATGATGAAAATTATTTGTAAAATTGTTACCAGCCTTTGAAATAAAACTTACACCCCATGGATTTCTACCAAGTATAAAATCTCTCTGAAACACAGCGACTGAATCGAACGTGTTATCATTCGTTAATTTCTTATAGAGAATGTTTTGTAAAGTGACACCAAGTAAAGTAACATTCGTTCCCCAGCTTATATCAGTTCCTTTACCAAAAAGATTATTGTCTTTATATTTATTAAACACTTCAAGATTATTTTTTATGTAATCTGCGAACCGGGGTATGAATTTTGCCAGTCTGAAATGCGAAAGAGAATTTATATTTCCCCAACTCCACCAAAAATCTGAATTTGCAGAATCAGCATAGGTAGTTGCATCATTCAGATAGGATGCTTTGAATGTTGTCATATAAAGTTCTATTGCTCCAAGCGCAAGTTTCCCTTCAAAATTCTTATCTAAATATTGTCCTGAGCCGCTGCTGTCAACATCGGCAACTTTGTTCCTGATCGAATAAATATTTTCTGCAGCTGAAATACACTGATTTGAAAATTCGGGATAGTGTAATTTTTCTTTCCATATTCTTGAAGCAAGCGCCATTGTTGCAGAGTAGATACCAATAAGATTTTTTCCCATTCCAACAAAGGCAGGACGATCAAATCCGAGTTGATCTTCTTCGGGCAAACGCCAGCCTGCATCATGATCGCGTAAATCTTGTACTTGAGTAATTAATTTATTTTTTTCATAATAGCAGCGTAACATCCAATCGAGACCAACTTTTGCTTCTTCGAGAATATCGGGAGTTCCATTTTTGTTATTATCAAATCCAAACTTTATAGGATCAAAATCATAAGAGAATAATAACATGTAAGTCGCAAATGCAGTTGTGTTGAGAAATTTCACATAATCACCGGCGTCATGCCATCCTCCGGATACATCAATAGTCTTTGCAACAACTCGATCTCCTTCAATAATACTTGTTGCGTCTGAGATGTGGCAAACATTATGCAAATAGGGATCTGTGTAACCACATCGTTGGACTTTGAAGAATTCAAGTAAAGAATCGGCAAGTCCATCAAAAATATTTTCACCAATTTTAAATGAAAATGTTTTTTGCCGGGCATATTGTATATAGTACTCGCCAATGACTTTAATTTTACTGAAGTCAATAGAATAAGTAAACGGAAAATTTCCATATGTTCCTAAATTCTTGGTAAAGGATGAAGAATAAACTTTTTCTCCGCTTCTAACATTAATAATAGAAATTGATTTTCCTTCCAACTTACTATTAGAAAGTACAACTGCAGTCTTAAAATCACCAGGATTATACCCAAGCTGATTGAACCTAATGTAAATTTCCGGCTCTGCCTTAAGACTTAATGTGCAACTAGGTACAAATGTTAAGATACAGACGCACAAAATTATTTTTATTTGGTGAGACATTTATTTCTTTCCTTTAAAAGATATTCTTCACATTGAAACATCAAGAATTCGGTTGCTAAAATCTTTTTTCCCCGGTATAGTAAATCTCCTAGAATAATTTGACAGTTAAAATATAGTCAAATGAGTAAATAAACTAAACAATGATTGAGTAATTCACCTTACGCACGAAAGTTTTTCAGTTATCATTTCTTTGCTATCTTCGCACCTGCCTGCCGGTTTACATACCGCAGGTATGTAGGCAAGTGTACGTTCCAATTTCTTACAAAATTTTTCATTTTCACAGTATTCTAAAATAGGTGCATGTATAACTAGCATCGGCTCTCCTATCGTTCTAAAGTACTAACACTTTCACACCGTTTGGGGTAGCTGAATCAAATTAATCGAGAAACGGAAATAATGTGTTTTTTTATTTATATAAAGTCTTACGACTTATAATTCGCGAGTGTTTACAAGAAAAGATATTTAGAACTTGTTCCCCCATAGCGGGTTTACCTTTGTTACAAATGCAACTTAAGACAAAATTGAAACTATTCAAAAGAAAATTTATTGATTAGCTCAAAACTTACCGCTTCCGTCTCCCGTTTCCCCTTTCACGTCTCACGCTTCCAATCTACTTAATCATTGATGACAAATTTCAATTCCACGGCTTTTCAATTCCTAACTCAATAAGCTTTTCCTCAAACTCAATCCGCTCGCGGTTCTTGGATAATTTTCCATCTATTTTGTTAAGCCAGCCGAATTCCTCAGCAAGTTTTTTCGCTTCTTGCTCATTTCCGGAGATTAGCTGTTTCATTATTCGAAGTTCAAGCGCAGTAAAACTCATCGCATTCATTCTATAATCTTTAAATGCTTCCCATGCAATCGGGCACCATTTACTTACGATTTCATTCCCGATCACGTTTGCATAACTGCGTATTTCAAATTGTGCGTGCGTATCCATTCTAAGAGCAAGAAAGTTCAGCAGATTATGCAGATCAATTTTCCAATATGCTTCCGTATAAGTTGAAAGCGGCAAATCTTTACGTGCTTGTTCCCTTGCAACACCAAGCTGAAGTCTTTCTTGATATATCTCTCGTGCAAATTGCTGAAGTTCTTCTTCCCGTTCGGTAAGTTTACTGCCGATGGCATTATTAAAAAATCCTTCACTGCCCTGCTTATTATCTTTTGCTTGAAAACGCCATTCATTAGGATCAGTCTTTTGTGATGAATCTATAGCAAGGGAATAACGTGTTGAGTATTCGTTCACATTTGCAGTGCGGTGACGAATCCACTGGCGCCATGTGTCCATCGGAACTCTGATGTGCAATTTAATTTCGCACATCTCAAACGGTGTTGTGTGAAAGTTTCGAAGCAGATAACGGATCAATCCGCGGTCTTCATTCACTTTTTTAGTTCCTTTGCCGTATGATACACGCGCCGCTTGAACGATTGATTCATCACCGCCCATATAATCAACCACGCGAACAAAACCATCATCGAGTACCGGAAATTTCTTACCGAGAATTTCTTCGAGCGAATCTATTTTTATTTTTTCCAAGCCTTCGAACTGATTTTCCATTATTTCCTTGTCAACACGACCACCCCCTTTAGTTCCCCCTCCTTAACTAAGGAGGGGGATATGGGGAAGGTCTTATGAATTTTTCTTTGCAAAAAGTTGAATGATGTCTTTGCTAATTTTTCTGCAAGCGATCTCAATTCCTTGATCAATCTTCTGAATTGATTCTTCAATCGAATCAAAATATTCAGATATTTCAATCACTTTCAGATTTTCAATTTCCGGCAAATTACCTTCGCTGCTGCCGCAAAGAATTACAATCGGCAAATTCATTTACTACAATGAAAGCCCCTTTATTTAAAAAAGTTTGTGAATCTATCTTTCCTTCTCCGGTAATAACAAAATCAATCTCACTATTTTCTGTATGGATTTTCAAATCTTCTCTTATAAATTGATCTGCATATTTTGCTTCAGCGTTAAAAAATATTTTCATTGCTGCTGCAATACCTCCGCCGGCACCGCTTAATTTATTCTGTGTTTCTTCATCAATTTCAAGTTCATCCAGAATGTGTGCAAAACCCTTCTCCATCAAAACAGCTTCGTTATCTGTTGCGCCTTTCTGTTCGGCAAAAAGTAAACTCGCTCCATCAATTCCCAGCAGTTGATTCTCTACATCAATTACGACTTCAATCTTGAACGGAAGATCCACTTCAGGTGCAACAATATTTTTGACGAGCGAGAAGTTTTTAGGCATAACATCTAAGATATTATCGTTGGCATCATAGAACTCTAATCCAAAGACTTCCATCATTCCCATTCCCAAATCATTGGTTCCGGTTCCTCCAATTCCAATAATAATTTTTTCAACTTCCATAATTCCGGTATTAACCGAATCAAATATTTGAAGAAGCAGATCACCCATACCTTTCGAAGATAAAGTCATTGGTTTTCTGAATTCTTCGGGAATAATTTTTAGACCAAGGACCTCCGCAGATTCTATATACAAAGTCTTAGTCTCCTGGAAGTAGCCGACAGGACAGAAGAATTTATAATCGTTAAAAGGATTTCTGATTTCGAAGTGGAGGAATTCAATTCCAAAATTCCTTTGACATACTTGAAGGAATCCATCACCGCCGTCAGAGACCGGCTTCAAACAAAAATCAATATTGGCTCTGATCTCTTCGGGTAATAATCTGAAAAGAGATGCTTTAATAAATTCGGTGATCTCAACAGAATCCGCACATTCCTTAAAACTGTTTGGCGCTATTAGAACTTTGAATTGTTTTGGAGTATTCAAATTGCTCTCTACTTTTTTAATAATTGTTCGAATGCTTTAATTATATTTTCCTTAGTCACTAGCAAATCTTGTGAAATGACTTTCACTTCACCAATTGCAGGCATAAAATTAATATCACCGCTCCATCGGGGAACAACATGAAAATGGAGATGCGTATCAATACCAGCGCCTGCCGCCTTACCCAAATTGGCACCGAAATTAAATCCATGCGGTTTCATAGTGATGTCCAATGCTCTCATTGATAACTGAACAGTACGCATCATTTCGTCCATCTCACTTTCACTTAGATTACTCATATCGCTTTGATGACGATAAGGAATGATCATAAGATGACCGCTGTTATAAGGATATAGATTTAGCATCGTATAGCATAATTCGTTTTTGTAAACGACTAAAGATTCATTGCTATCAATAGGAATTTTGTGAGACTCACAAAAAACGCATTCATCTGAATCTTTCTTTGTCTTGAAAGATTCGATGTAATTAGAACGCCATGGTGACCAAAGTTTTTCCATAAATAAAAAAAGCGGAAGTTGATGTTACTTCCGCCCGCAATTTAATCAGAATTAAATTATTCTGCTTCTTCTTCTTTGTGCTTCTGATATTCTTCGATAACTTTTGCTTCGGTATCTTTGGGCACTTCTTCATAATGAGAGAAATTCATGGAAAACATACCGCGTCCGGATGTTAAGCTTCTGAGCTGAGTTGAATATTTGTGCAGCTCTGCCAATGGTACTTTAGCTTTAATTATCTGGAATGCATTCTCTGAATCCATATTTTGGATCTTACCACGGCGACCGGAAATATCACCCATAACATCGCCCATATATTTTTCTGGAATCTTAACATTGATATCATAGATCGGTTCAAGAAGCATCGGTTTTGCTTCCATAAATCCTTTTCTAAATGCTTGTGATGCTGCTATCTTGAAAGAGACTTCATCGGAGTCAACTGCGTGATACGTTCCATCAAACACGGAAACTCTAACATCAACGACTTTACTTCCGGTAAGAATTCCTTTCGTCATAATCTCTTTCAATCCTTTTTCAACTGCAGGAATAAAACGACCCGGAACAACACCGCCAACGATGTCATCAACAAACTCATAGCCGGTCCCTCGCGGCATTGGCTCAAGTTTCAAATGAACATGCCCGTATTGACCGCGACCACCCGATTGTTTTTTATGTTTGTATTCAGAGTCTTCGCATTTACCTTTAATTGTTTCTCTGTAAGGAATTCGTGGTTCAACTAATTCAACTTCAACACCGTAACGGTCCCTTAATAATTTGATAGCAAGATTAAGTTGAAGTTCACCTTGTCCGGAAACGACTGTCTGAGAGATTTCACCATCGAATCTAGTTCTGAGTGTTGGTTCTTCTTCATGTGCTGTATGAAGCGCAGCAGAAATTTTATCTTCATCACCTTTAGCTTTTGGTTTTACAGCAAAACGGATTACCGGTTCGGGGTATTCAATTTCTGGCAGAACAATAGTAAAATTTTTAGAACAAAGTGTATCACCGGTGTGGCTATCTTTTAACTTAACAACCGCACCTATATCGCCGGCATTCAACTTTGGAATATCTTTCCGGTTGTGTCCGTTCAAAACATAAATTTGTCCCAGCCGTTCAGTTTTATCTCTATGAGTATTTTGGAGATCCATGCCGGGAGTTAAAGAACCAGAGTAAACTTTGAAAATCGAAAGCTCACCGACATGTTGTTCCGATAATGATTTGAAAATAAGAAGTGATACTTCACCTTTTACATCACAGGCAACTTTTACTTTTTTACCGCCTTCTTTCATTATTGCTTCAATTGGTTCTCTTTCATTTGGAGCCGGGAAATATTTTGTAGCAAAGTCAAGAAAAGTGTTCTGACCGATTCCCTTTGTCGCAGCAAATGCAAAAGCAGGAATTAATCCACCTTTAACTATTGACGCTTTCAATCCAATCTGAATTTCATCATCACTTAAAGAAGCTTCTTCAAAAAATTTATTCATCAGCTCTTCGCTTGATTCGGCAATCTTCTCAACAAGAACTTCTCTCAACTGATCGGCATGAGTCTTTAAGTCGGCGGGAATTTCTTCTTCGGTTATTTTTTTAGACCCTGGATCGCCATAAGTAATCATTTTCATTTTAACAAGGTCAATAACAGATGTAAAATTGAGTCCTTCTTTTACGGGAAAAGAGACAACAGTGATATCGTGGCTTAATCGAATTTTTGCTTGAGCAACAGTTTCAAAAAATTTGGAATGCTCGTTATCGCATTTGTTGATAATCACCGCGGCGGGAAGCATATTCTTCCGTATCACTCCCCAAGTTTGCTCGGTTCCTACTTCCACACCCTCAAAACTTTTAACAACCGAGATTGCAAGATCTGCAACGTGCAAAGACGAAATAACCTGACCTATAAAATCCGGGAAACCGGGCGTATCAAGCATATTTATCTTAGTGTTGTTCCATTCAACATGAAGAGGTGATGCCGCAATCGAAATTCTTTTTTCAATTTCGTTTGAGTTAAAATCAGAAGTAGTATTTCCCTCTTCA
This sequence comes from uncultured Melioribacter sp., assembly GCA_964449775.1. Taxonomy (GTDB): domain Bacteria; phylum Bacteroidota; class Ignavibacteria; order Ignavibacteriales; family Melioribacteraceae; genus Fen-1258. The sequence continues at coordinate 33,648 of CAYVBQ010000026.1, forward strand.
ACTTTTCCAATACGATTTATATCTCCGCTTGTGAACAAAAGAATTTCCGAAATCGTAGTTTTACCGCTTCCTCCATGACCAACGAATGCTATATTCCTAATAGCTTCTGCATTATACTCTTTCAAGATATATTCTCCTTAGTTTGAACTAGAAAAAATTACCTACGTTTAAACGCATTCCAGAAAGCAGAGGCGCCTTTTGCGAATGCCTTGATATTTTTGATGAGATCTTTGGCAGGGTACTCAACATCACGAAAATTTTTAAGAGAAGTGATGCCTGAAATTCGTTCTCGCACTTTTTTGATTGAGCTATCAATCTCCTCCCAATAATTTTCAACTTCGGAGACTATGCGGTTAGCTCTTCGCGTTACTTCTTCTAAATTTTCAACAACCGGATTCGTCTTTTCTATAAACTGATGAACGTCTTTGCGAACAGCTTCCACCTGTTCAGTAATTCTTTTCAGATATCTAATTGCAAAAAGAGATAAGGCGGAAGCCGATAAAATTAATATGATTAATAAAATATCAATAATAGTCATAATCTTTTAGGCATCCTTCTCTGTCTTGTAGGCATCCATGCCAGCTCTGATTGCAGTTTTCAAACGCTCACTTTCTTTTTCAATTTTTTCTTTGCCTTGATGAGCTACGTTTCCGGCTTTATCCTTTGCTTCAGTAAGGATTTTTTCTGCCTCGCCTAAGAGAGTCTCAACTTTTTCTTTAGTCTCTGCAACCAATTTTTCGGATTTTTTTTTACCCTCATTTATTAGTTGCGAAGCTTTATCTTTTGCTTTCACTATGTATTGATCCGCATCTTCAGCAAAATCTTGCGATTTTGTTTTGATATCTTCACGCAATTCTTTACCGGACTTTGGTGCGAATAGAAGTGCAATTATAGATCCGACTGCAGCGCCGGTTAAGAATCCAATCAATAGTCCTTTACCCATTCCGTTTTCTTCGTTTTGCATAGCAAGCCTCCATTGGTTTTATTTGAACTGCTACTAAAATATATACAGTAGGTTCTAAAATCAAGGATAGAAAAGTCTTATAGCAATTAGATGTGAACGGGTGTTAATATGAAATAATCAGACTTTCATTAGCCATCTTGAAAAGACGTGAAAGGTGAGAAGTGAAACCCGCCTACCGGACGGAGCGTTTTGCAGAAGTCGGTGAGCAACCTTCGAGGTTATTATACCACCAACACTGTGTCAACCTCGAAGGTTTTGTTTTACAGAATTTGTGTTGTGCAACAGACTCGGACGGGCAGGCGTGAGACGTTAATGAATATTTTTTTGCATTTCGCCAATTACCTTTCACATCTTAAACACTCTCAATATTATTTCTGCATTCTGTTGTATTCCTCAACTGCAAGTTTTTCTAGAGCGGTTTTCATTTCTTTAGGTAGAATAACAGATTCATAGTACTTCCCATCTTTTCCTTTCTCATTTGGGGAAGAGATGAACAAACCGTTTGCCCCATTAACAAGGCGAAATCCTTTGATAATAATTTCATCGGATGTTTGAACGTCAAAGAAAGCGGAAGTCTTTCCTCCTGCTTTATTTTCTAATGTGTTCATACGGGTAATTTTCATAACTGACTCCTTGTAATAAATTAGTTTTAAAAAATGATTTAAGAGACAATCCCCCATTATAAACAGTAATTAATTAGTTGATGTGATTGCAAATTCAGTAATCAGTATTTAGTATTTAGTATTCAGAAAAAAAACAACGGTTCGATTCATTTGTAACTCAACCATCACACATCATCCATCAAACATTAACCATGCTAAAAAGTTTCTGTAACAATTTGAGGTGTTAAGCCGGAAACGCAGATTAAGATATTTTTATTTGCCATTTACAATCTGTTCTAAATAACTTCTGAATGTTTTCTAAGAGATTAAAATATGTTCTGCCCAATTGTAAAACCGGGTAAAATGTTTTGACAGTTTATCGATATCGGATTTTAAGTAAATATCTCCGGAGTAAGAGACATCATTTTTAAAAGAAATAATTGCTTCCAAATGATTTACAACTGCCTTTGCTTTAGAATCTTGCTCAATAATTTCTCTAATTAAATTAATGACTTCAAAATGATTACCCCCTTTGCATTTAAGTCCGCCTTTCTTAATTGTTAAAGCATCAGCGATGGCAATTGCAGCATGGACAATCAAAACGCCAGCCGCATTAAAATATTCGTATTCGTAAGCTACTCTAGCGCCTTCAGAGAAATTGACGGCAACATTTTTGAAACCAATAAATCTGTTTCTTTCGACTGGTGAACTAATACTTTTTTTAGTCATGTAAAATCATTTTAATAGGTTTACCAAAAATTAATACACCTTCTTTTATAATATTGTTTATTGGCGGCTGACCCTTTAACCCCTTTTTTCTAAATTCATTTTGCGTAAAAGAGGTAAGCCCAAGTGTAATACCAAATTTTTCAGCAAGTTGATAAAAAAGTTCTTGCCGGATTTGATCAATTTCCTTCAATTGTACATTAGATTGAACAACAGCGCAGATATCAAGATCACTGCCAACCTTTTCCTCTTTACGGGCAACGCTGCCAAACAATATTATGCTGATGCATTTTTTTGATAAGTATTTTTTAAGCAGTTTAACAATGACGTCCATATATTGGTTTTCTGATTCCAATAACGGAAGTATACCATTTATAACAAGATAATTTTTACGATTTAGAGAAAAGTGATGGTCTCTACCGCCTATAACGCGGTTAACTATTTTTAGATCGGTAAGCTTAGAAAGAGCGATTAATGCAGATTTAGGAGTGATGAGAGCATTGCGGCTAATTTCGCGTCCGGTTAATCCTTTTGCCGAATGCAGTAAAGCTCTGAGCACTGCAATGCTGCTGTAGGTTGATAAAACATCATCTAATACGCGGTTAATAATCATTTTAACTGTTTACTTTAAGAAACATATGTTTACTTTTGGAAACAAAAATAAGCAGAGGGTTTGTAATTGTAAAGCATGTAGCGAGAAAAAATATTTAGGGGAAGTGTAATTCATTTTGTTAATACTCCCGAAGACTTATAAAACTAAAATAAGTCTCAACCTGCCCGGCGCAGTCCCGTTTTTTGGGACGAAGACGGGTCAGTTAACAACGTCCCCGCTAGATAATTTCATTGACAGCGGGGCAGGCAGTCATTTGTAACGAACCTAAAACCTCCGAGGTTTTCAAAACCTCGGAGGTTTAGTCTCGGGCAGGCATTCATTTGTAACCGCTCTTCGTTCTACACTATTTCTTCACACGGCTCAACCTGCCCGGCGTAGTCCCGTTTTTTGGGACAAAGACGGGTCCGTTAACAACGACCCCGCTTCACTTCGTTACACCGGGCAGGCTTTCAAAAATGAACAGCGTTTGAGCGTCAGCGAAAAAGGAAGCCCCGATAGAAAGCAGCGGGAAAAACACCGAAGAACAATTATGAATTGGAGAGAGAGTTTAATGATTGTGTAATAAAGTTATTGAGACTTTGACCGTTTTTTACTGCTTTGATATAAATTTTACGATGCAGTGATTTAGGTAATCTTAAAACAAATCTACCCGAAAATGGTTTATCCGGTTCTTCACTTCTTGATTTGCAAAATTCAAGATAATCATCAACAGAATCCTTAAAAGTTTTATTAAGTTCCTTAACTGAAGTGCCTTGGAAAGTAATAACATCTTTAGTGTCAATTACTTCGCCATGAAAAAATCCAGCTTCTTCATCAAACTCAATATGAGCAGTATAACCTTTGTAAGTCATAATTTAACTCCAGCTGTTGTTAAAAATCTACGTACAGATAAAAGTGCACCTTTGTCAGTAACTTTTTGAGGATGCGGACGATGGAAAACAGCACGAATACCATTTAATACGACTCTAACTCGTGAACCTCTACCTTGAGATATCTCTCCACCCAAAGCTTTGAATAGACTTTCAATTTCCTTCCAAGGAAGATCTGATTTTACAGGGTTATGAAAAATTGAGTTAAGAGTTTTTCTATTTTTCGCATTCATGTGATACTAATATATGATACTAAAGAATAAAAAACAAGATGATTGAGGGAAAAAGGTTTTGGAAAGATGTGTGATAACTAAATACAAAAGCAAGCAAGCCCAATAAACTGTCGGGCAAGCTCTCGCAGAAAGCGCGGGACAGGTCTCATTCATTATAGAACCATTGTTACTGTAACTGGAGTGGAAGATAATAATTTACGTCTCAATCGATCTGTCCCGTCAAAGAACGCCGGGCAGGCATTCATTTGTAACGAACCTAAAACCTCCGAGGTTTTCAAAACCGCGGAGGTTTAGTCTCGGACAGGCATTCATTTGTAACCGTTCTACACTCTACACTATTTCTTCACACGGCTCAACCTGCCCGGCGCAGTCCCGTTTTTTGGGACGAAGACGGGTCCGTTAACAACGACCCCCGCTAGATAATTTCATTGACAGCGGGGCAGGCATTCATTTGTAATCGTTCTTCGTTCTACACTCTACACTATTTCTTCACCAGTCTCAACCTGCCCGGCGCAGTCCCGCTTTTTGGGACGAAGACGGGTCTTCTTGTAACGAATCATTCATGTAACACTGACTGGCAAATAATTAGAGTGCCAACTACAAATAAGTCTCAATCTTCTTGTAACGAATCATTCATGTAACATACAAGGAGATACTTCCAGAACTTTACTTGCAAGTCTCAATCTTCTTGTAACGAATCATTCATGTAACAAAATTAAATAGAGGTTATAATGAAATATTTAATCGGTCTCAATCTTCTTGTAACGAATCATTCATGTAACATAAAGAAGAATATGAAACGACGTATGACAACCAAAAAGTCTCAATCTTCTTGTAACGAATCATTCATGTAACTTATTCGTTTGGATGCAAAGATTTTTCAAACACTGTCTCAATCTTCTTGTAACGAATCATTCATGTAACTAGGATGGACCGATTGGACGATGGTTTAGGGAGAGTCTCAATCTTCTTGTAACGAATCATTCATGTAACGGTAATCACAACGTGTCTGTGCTCCGCTTGAATGAGTCTCAATCTTCTTGTAACGAATCATTCATGTAACAAATTCCTCAACCGTGTTAGCCAAAGATGACGTTGGTCTCAATCTTCTTGTAACGAATCATTCATGTAACTGGCGACAGAAAGAGCGGAAGAAGCAGAGAGAAACAGTCTCAATCTTCTTGTAACGAATCATTCATGTAACTTATAACAAAGTAATGCGAGAAGGCAATATAGAACAAGTCTCAATCTTCTTGTAACGAATCATTCATGTAACCTTGATGGAAAGTTATTAAAAGAATGCCAGTGAGAAGTCTCAATCTTCTTGTAACGAATCATTCATGTAACATTTTTTAATTGATATTTATAAAGACACACTTAACAGAGTCTCAATCTTCTTGTAACGAATCATTCATGTAACCTATTTGCTCTTCCGATACTCCGCTGCAGCCGGTAAAGTCTCAATCTTCTTGTAACGAATCATTCATGTAACTTAGTAACTGCCTAATATAGTTTACTTATCATTATTGTCTCAATCTTCTTGTAACGAATCATTCATGTAACATTTTTTAATTGATATTTATAAAGACACACTTAACAGAGTCTCAATCTTCTTGTAACGAATCATTCATGTAACCTATTTGCTCTTCCGATACTCCGCTGCAGCCGGTAAAGTCTCAATCTTCTTGTAACGAATCATTCATGTAACTATCATCGCCATACCTATCATCACTTGCAAAATGACCGTCTCAATCTTCTTGTAACGAATCATTCATGTAACGCATCTGTAATTTTAGTTGGTAAAATAATTGAAAAAGTCTCAATCTTCTTGTAACGAATCATTCATGTAACTTCAAAAATTTTATCATTAGAAACGAGAGGTATGTCTCAATCTTCTTGTAACGAATCATTCATGTAACACATCGCGTTTCCATCCCAAAAGGGTTCTAGTTTGAGTCTCAATCTTCTTGTAACGAATCATTCATGTAACAATGAAAGAGAAAACATTCGTAAAGATTATTAATGGATTTGTCTCAATCTTCTTGTAACGAATCATTCATGTAACTATATCCCGATGAATTTTTCACAGCTTTACCAAAGTCTCAATCTTCTTGTAACGAATCATTCATGTAACCAAATAATATTACGAGACACAAGTATCAATTCAGTTAAAGTCTCAATCTTCTTGTAACGAATCATTCATGTAACAAAAAATTACAAAAAAAACACACTGCCGATACATTAAGTCTCAATCTTCTTGTAACGAATCATTCATGTAACCTCAAATTGTTCTTCAAAATTAGGATGGTGCAAAAGTCTCAATCTTCTTGTAACGAATCATTCATGTAACTGTTCAAAATGGAATGATAATAATTTCAATTGATGGTCTCAATCTTCTTGTAACGAATCATTCATGTAACCTTATATCCTTTTTGTTCTAATTGCTCTTTGCTATATGTCTCAATCTTCTTGTAACGAATCATTCATGTAACTCTAAAACTTGCACGCTCGGCTGCACAGCGTCCAAAGTCTCAATCTTCTTGTAACGAATCATTCATGTAACGATCAAACAATCTCTATTGCAGAACGTATCAATAAGATGTCTCAATCTTCTTGTAACGAATCATTCATGTAACCCATAGATCCTACGGAGGATTATTGGCTGAAATTGTCTCAATCTTCTTGTAACGAATCATTCATGTGACAGTGATGATCCTGGATTTTAATTAAATAAACATTTGTCTCAATCTTCTTGTAACGAATCATTCATGTAACATTAACTACAATTAATTCTCAATCAGTGAGTGAGACAGGTCTCAATCTTCTTGTAACGAATCATTCATGTAACAGTCGCGTAAGACGACTCAGGAAGAGACATTGTTGTCTCAATCTTCTTGTAACGAATCATTCATGTAACTATAATATTGGCTTTAGCGGCTACAATACCTATAAGTCTCAATCTTCTTGTAACGAATCATTCATGTAACTGTCATTACTGTGCGCGCTTACGCGTACAATGGTAATAAGTCTCAATCTTCTTGTAACGAATCATTCATGTAACATTTTATTTGGTGGTTTGCTAGTCGTTAAAAAAGTCTCAATCTTCTTGTAACGAATCATTCATGTAACCGACGTCTACATCAATTTGCAGATATCAATTCCGATAGTCTCAATCTTCTTGTAACGAATCATTCATGTAACTTTATATGCAGCACTAAGATGTATCGAAACTACTATGTCTCAATCTTCTTGTAACGAATCATTCATGTAACAGTGAAAATCTGTTGTATTGGCTGGAAGAAGCAATACAGTCTCAATCTTCTTGTAACGAATCATTCATGTAACCACGAAAGGAAAACATTCCAGTCGTTTGGATTTTTGTCTCAATCTTCTTGTAACGAATCATTCATGTAACATTAACAGGAGCACATTATGTGTATTCACAAAAAGTCTCAATCTTCTTGTAACGAATCATTCATGTAACAGAAAATGCCGAAGTCTCATCTAATTGGTTATTGTGGGTCTCAATCTTCTTGTAACGAATCATTCATGTAACCTACTATATATTGTCCTGATGAAGAAGAGAAAGACAGGTCTCAATCTTCTTGTAACGAATCATTCATGTAACACCTCTCTATAAAATTTTACAGAAAGAATGAAAAGTGTCTCAATCTTCTTGTAACGAATCATTCATGTAACTTAGTAACTGCCTAATATAGTTTACTTATCATTATTGTCTCAATCTTCTTGTAACGAATCATTCATGTAACTTATATTGCAATAATATATGCAAAAGTAGCTATGAAGTCTCAATCTTCTTGTAACGAATCATTCATGTAACATTACCTGGTAGAGATGGTAAAAACGTTATCATTCAGTCTCAATCTTCTTGTAACGAATCATTCATGTAACAAAAATTGGTAATAAGCTGGGAGTAAAAGTTTCAGAGTCTCAATCTTCTTGTAACGAATCATTCATGTAACCACTTGCTCAAAAAGACAGAACACTTCATGAAGTAAGTCTCAATCTTCTTGTAACGAATCATTCATGTAACATCCACGATGTACAAGGATATAAACTTGAAAAGGGAAAGGTCTCAATCTTCTTGTAACGAATCATTCATGTAACTTCTGCTGAATAGTAGTATCATTCATATTCTGTGGTCTCAATCTTCTTGTAACGAATCATTCATGTAACAGTTCCTAAATTCGTAACTTTTGTTGTTGGTAAATTTGTCTCAATCTTCTTGTAACGAATCATTCATGTAACTCTTGATGTTGTTGTACCACAAGGATTGTATGAATCAGTCTCAATCTTCTTGTAACGAATCATTCATGTAACACATCACAATCACCGCTAATCCAACTTCGGTTTATTGTCTCAATCTTCTTGTAACGAATCATTCATGTAACGTATCAAAAAGCGCTTGGAAGAAATAGATCTGGAGAAGTCTCAATCTTCTTGTAACGAATCATTCATGTAACAGTATTTGATCTTGGTTTAACCGCTGGAAACTTCACAGTCTCAATCTTCTTGTAACGAATCATTCATGTAACTGCGGGTTTTATAACCCCTTTTAATATATAGAATTAAGCATGCTTATGCGAGGCAAATCAATTTTTCCTCAGTTTAGAATAGACATTCAATAAAAACTGAGAATCAATTCGTTCATAATTTCAAAGAACAAAACAACTTAAGCAACTGCGAAGCAAATAAAAGCCCATCCCGCCAAAAAGCGGCGGGCAGGCCCTACCCTTCCCAACTCGACTCGCCTCGCTTCGCGGGCGAAGCGGGAGGGAAGGGTTTCTTAAAATGGCTAATAAATCAATTTTACCAGCAATTGTTGTTATTAATTTATTAATTGTGAATCTGCTCTAAAAAGGTCAATATTGTCATTGCAAGGCGTTTTTTGCCGAAGCCTGTCTGCCGCCAGGCAGGCAATCTTGCGATTTCGAGATGAATTCTAAAGATTGCTTCACTCCGTTCGCAATGACAAACATTACAAATAGCTTTTTAGAATAAACTCAATTGTAATTTTGCTTCGCATGGGTATCATACAATCTCGTATCCTTTAAGTCCGGGCAAATGTTTTAGCTCACCCATTCCAACAGCTTTTAAGAAGCATTCTTTGCAAACCGGGTAAATTCTAATGTTAACGCCGTCTTTTGCATATCCTGTAAGTTTATCTAAAAGCTCATCGTAAAGGGAATTGTTCAGATTGCATTCGAATACGGATTCCAGAACACGCACACCGTATTCTTCCAGCACCTTGCTTATTTTATTTCTACGTTTGTCATCATCAATATCGTAACTAATTAGATAAATCATTCTACCTTATCCTTAACGGTTTATAACTCATCTGCCTCTTTTTAATCCCCGTTTTTAAGACTCTTACCTGGAACGTAATAAACTGCTTATATGTTATCTGCTTTGAAGTTCCGAATGGTTTGAACAATATTTTTAACCGTTCCTCTACCATCTGAATATATTTTTTTCTGAACTCGTAAGACATTAGACACGGATATTTTGCATTCTCTTCAATCGTAAAATCTTTTAGCGTAACCATGTTTCTGCGTATGATGTAGAGAACCAAAGCGTCTATAATATGGCGGAACTCTTCCTGAAGGTCCGATGCAAGCGGAAAGTAACGGCTGTTGGATTGATGATAAAAACTTATTTGAGGATTAAGCCCTTCTGCCTGCAATGCAGTTGAAATATGATGATATAAAATTGTGTAACCGAATGAAAGCATAGCGTTAACGGGATCTTCCGGCGGGCGCTTGGTACGTGATTCAAATTTCCATTCTTCCGGCAGCGAGCTGTTCAGCGTTTCAAAAAATAACGCGGCGGAACTGCCCTCTATTCCACGCAAAGAAGCAAGCGAACCCGCAGCAGCGGCTTTTTGCATAAGGTTGTTAAACTCATCCAATGGATTGTCATCACCGTTAGTTCTACGCGCAATTACTTTATGGTTGTTAATTTTTGCCTGAACAACTTCTTTTGCAAAAGAAAGAACAAAAGCTTCATCCTTCGTTGCTTCCAATTGGTTCAGCCAAAGATCGTACTTTGGTGCCTGCACCGGGATGGATAATCTTATTTCCCCGTTTGGACGGCAGAAGTAAACCGGTATTTCATTTTCGTTTAGCAAGAACACCGCCGGCATTGTAATTCTGCCTGCACCCATGATAATAACGCTGCTAAGTGTTTGCAATGGAAACTGCATCCGCTTTTGTTCCATCTCCTCTTCGTATGTAAGTTCTATATTCTTTGCGTCAACATGTACAAATGAATTGTTGCTAATATAGAGAGGATACTTTTCAAGCAGCAGTTCTTCAACTTCGTTTGCATTAAGCGGTTTAATTACCGGTTTAGGAATCTGTTTTACCGCTTTTATTTTTTCTAAATCAACAAGCGTCAGCCAGCTTCCTTCGGGTATCGCTTCTTCCCACATAGTGGTGGATTCCCATTTGATTTCAAAATGCTTTACGGGTAAAGATTTTTTTTCTTCTTTAGATTTTTCAATAATAAGCGATTTTACGAAAAGGTAGCCGAGATACTGAAAACCTTCGTCGAATGATACAATGTTTGTTTTTGATGGTTTGATTTCTAACTTCAATTTTTCGAGGGCGGTCTTTGCCGCTGTTAATGCTTCTTCTGCTTGTTCCTTAGATTTGCAGAGAACAATAAAATCATCGGCATATCTAATCAGCTTAAAATCCTGCTGAAGCGCTTCATCGAATTCATCTAAGTAAAGATTTGCAAGCAGCGGAGAAATAACAGCGCCTTGCGGCAATCCTTTAGTGCGTTTTATTTTTATTCCGTTATAAATAACACCGGCTTCCACCCATTGTTTTAGAAGATTTGCAACCGGATCATTTCCGTAAAGGATATCAATTTTCTTAAAGAGCAGTTCCCAGTTTACATTATCGAAGAATGATTGAATGTCGGATTCGAGAACAAAATTGAATCCTTTTTTATGAGCTTCGTTAATTGCTCTTGCAGCACCGGCTCTGGAAAGTCCTTTCCGGTATGCAAACGAGTTTTCTTCAAGCAAATGGTCAATAGATTCTCCGAGCACTTGCGTAACAGCTCTTTGAAGTACACGGTCTTTTACGGTTGGAATTGCCAGCGCGCGTATTTTGCTTTCTCCCTTTGGAATAATTATGCCTTGTAATTCGGCGCATCTGTAATTGCCGCTTCTTACTTCTTCTGCCAGCTTATATATCTTTTCTTCCAGATTGAGTTCAAATGCTGCAGGCGTTATGCCGTCAACCCCCGCACAATCGCTGTTGGTTTTTATATGCTCAAAAGCTTTTAAAAGATTTTCTTTCCCGGTTACCGTTTCTTGAAACGATTTGACCGGCTGAATTGAATTTTGATTTGATGGAATATTGTTTACAATATACCCGCCAAACCCGAACGAGGTGTTTTTACCCGCATAGACAGCTTGTCCAATTGAAAGAACTTGCAGCCAAAGATCATCCAATTCCATTTTTAATGTTAAGGTTCCTGCAATACCGCCAAGCGTGGTATTATCTTTGGGCATATCGATCCAGATAAAACACTTATCCAAAATTTCAATAGCCGGAATTTCCGGCATTACCACCACGGGTAAAGAACCATTGTTTAGACGGTAAAGAGTTTCAAGTCGTTTGTATAGAAGTCTTAGAAACTGGTGAGGATCAAAATATTCAGGGTCAAAGTAGCGCTTCCCTTTTTGCTGTTCTTCTTCTCTCTTTTCCACCCTAAGCGGAGTGATGAATTTGAAAGTATAAATATCACTGCCGCTTTTCTCTATACGGTAATTTGGTTTCTCTAATTCTTTAATTGTGATTAACTCAACAGTATCGTTGGTCAGGTCGCCCGGGTAATCGGATTCGGGAATGTTAAGCATGTTGGCAATTAATTTTGATATCAGTTCAGAATCGTTTTTTAGAACTGTAATGCCGAAGCGGTATTCATCGCCGATATGGTAAGTGATTCTGCCGGTTTCGCACGGCGTAATTATTAATTCTTTACCGATAGGATGAAGATTAATTACGCGGCTTATTAAACCGTATAATTTTCCCCCGTGGTAAAAATGAAAAGTAGTTTCACGCTTAAACCGCAGTTGAACGGAAAATTGTTTGAAGAAGATATTTTCAAAAAATAATTCGCTCATTACATTGCTCGATTAAAATTGACAAGATCTCCCCAGTAATTATCCCTCATGTTCTACTCATTAAAATTTATTAGCGCTGCGCCATAATTCTGCGATTCTATTTTCGCCCCTGTTGCTTTGAAATATTCAAACCAAAAGTTTTTTATCCTATTATATTTTTCTGTGTTTGTGTGTGAAGCGCCTGCGACATATACTTTTACACCTTTGAGATCCGGGAGAATGCTTTTCCCTTTTTCATTTTTGATAATGTTTTTTATCCTATTCTCTGTTAGGTTTTCATGTTCAAAATTGTACGACCGGGAATCTTCGATCATATCGGAAAAAATGACAAGGACCTTTCTTGGTTGTTTAAATGATTTAAAAACTCTTTCCGCTACCTGTAGTGAGCTAAGAATTTCTGTCCTTAAAATTTTTCTTTTGGGTTTGAACAAAACTGAATCCGCAACAATAAGTAATGAATCTATTTTAATTTTAAGCATAGAATCTGATTGTATCTTGGCTGCTTTTTTGAATAATTCCGTCTCAGCTTTACTTTCTATTACCGGGAACTCGCATTCAATTGATAGTTCTAATTCCGATAAGGATTTTTCCGTAATCAACGCAGCTTCAATAACATCTCCCGGATGCATTCTATTAAGCACTATCCTAAACTTATCCAAATAAGTTTTTCTGATTTCAGGAGTATTGGTGGTTTCTGAAAGATCGAACAAAACGCAGACGACCTTGCTTGGCTGCTTTTCCGGAATATCCTTACCGTTACAGCCTAATAGCGATAAGATAAAAATAACTGTAAGTAAAAGTTTAGTTTTCATTTTCTACCTGGTGATTGTTTTCTTCTTCACAGTTCCGATCTAAGTCTTTTAAGGAATTAGGAATTTCAGGTGCGTTATGAGGTTTCTTAAAACATTCAGGTACATCTTCCCGGTTAGCTAAATTGGCAGCACGGTAAGAAGCGATGAGCCATTCAATGTTTTCCTTAATAGAGTTTGCTTCCTGAAATAACTTTTCATGTGTTTTGGCTCGTTTATGTTTAATAGACTGTAACTGTTTTTCAGCTTCTGCAAGATCTTTTGCAGCTTTTTTTACTTCATCTTTATCATCTTCAAATGCTTTCAGAGAATCTTTGTATCTCTTTTTAGCTTGAGAATATGCCTTATGCTGTGGGTGATTTCCTTCATGGGAAATAACAGCTGCGATTACGAACAGCGCTATGTTTATGATAATAAAAACAATTGTAGCTTCTGTTGGGGTTACTTCTATACCTAATATTTTGGATATACCTAAAGATTCAAAATATTTACTTCTTAAAAGAGATAAGCCGCCGATAAGAGCAAATACAACAACAGGAGTTGCAATAAGCCAAAAAACATCTATCCGGCTTTTAGATGTTTGCTGTAATGATTTTCCGAAAAAATGAGCTCCCAGGGGAATCATAATACACATACCAAATGCAGCTATATAAGTTTCTATCTGCCCCTGACCTAATATCTGTAATACCAAACTATTAATGAAAAACTCCGATATTCCAATTAATACCAACCAGAACAAAGCCCATTTAGGGTTTAAAGCGGGTGGTAGAAAATTATAAAATATTCCTTTTGCTTTTTCAAATTCTACCGAGCTTTGTTTTGCATCAGCGCTAACATTATTCCATTCTTTGTTTGCGTTCTCTGCTTCTTTATCCGCTTCGCAATATTCAGGTTTTAATCTTACATCTAACTCTTTCCATTTTTCGGCAGTTTCAGCAATTAAACCTTCCGCTAATTGGAAAAGTTCTTTTTCATACTGAGCTTCAATAGTTTGATCTGTTTTTGGTTCCATTGCTTTTCCGTCTTTTACAAAAGGCCAAAATTTCCATCTCCAGTTACGGGCATCTTTTTTACCACGTTTTACTACGGTTCGATAAGAGTAAATTTTTTTCATCTTTCCTCCTAAATATTATAAGACCTTGTAACTAAAATTAAATCTAAAATGATTCAAAATACTCAAATAGTATTCCCCTGCATTAATACTTGAAAACTAACAGGTGTTTCACTATTAATAAAATTTCCTTGAATTTTAATTATAACTTTTTCTCCTGTTTTCAATTTACTATTGTAACCATTCTTTTTTAACTTTTCATAAACATTATCTGTCTTCTTTCTAACTATACATTCTTTTCCTTCTTTGGAAAATCTGAAAAATGAATAAGCTCCGTCTACTCTTATTAAAACAGACTCATATTCTTCGTTTTTATTTAATTTAACTCCTGCCGGGATGCTCTGTTTGGGTAGAGTAACAGAATCATCTTTATGTGCATTATTGCTGTTCACAGATTTTCTATTTTCATTAACGCTTAAATCAGCAGTAAACTGACCATAACCCACGTTTGTTTTTGCACCTATACCAATATCTAAAAGAATTTGCCTGAATAATTCTAATTTAATTTTTGGGGGAAAAAGTTCATCTGATAATTGAAAATTGAATTGAAATACTACTTGCGGCAGAACCTTTAAGAATTGAATTGGATTAGGATTCTTGAAAGGGTTTGCGTGATGGGTAATATAATCGTTAGCAAGAAATTTCTGATTTGCATTATCAGACTTAATAGGGAAAGCATCAAAAAAAACATCGCGTTGCTTTAGTGGAAGATAATTATCCTTATCCTTTTTCCCTTCAAAAACTCTCATTACAAACTCGGAATAATTTTGACGTGCTTGTTTTAATAGCACATTATGTTTTGCATTCTCACTAGAAAATATTGTTATCTCATTTTTAATTTCGGATGATCGTTCTCCGGTAGCCAACTCTTCAAGAATGCTTAAGATATATTTCCCGCCGTCCTTCTCAAAAGCGTCCCTCAAAACTCCTTTAACTGAAGATCCTGGAATACAAGGCAGCCCGGTTGTGTAATCGAAGTAAAATCCAAGTTTAAGTTCATTTTTTTGCTCGCCTATTTCATGGTTATAACCTGAACCAATTAATAAACCGGGATAGATTGTGGTTAGTTCGATATGTTCGTTTGCAAAATCGATAGAAGGCGGCGTATAAATCGAGAGATCGGAATCAAACAAGTCTTTAATTAGCTTTCCCGTCTCAATCTCATCTAAAATGAAGTCAAAATCTCCATTAACATTCATTGAAAAGTGAAGATGTTTGAAGTACTTTTTGTAATAAATAAATCCAAGGTTTTTCATATTCGTTATTCTTTTTGTTTGAAAGTTCTTATGCCCAGCTTTAAGGCTATGAGTGAATTTGAAATTTCCTTCTCAAGTTTATTTAACTCGGTTAAGTTTAATTCAGTGCTACCTTCCGGTTTCACCTTTGTTAAAACATACCTGAGTAATTTGACTTCATTGTTTGGAGCAATCAATCTCCTAACAGCATCTAGAAGATATCTTCTTTTTACTTTACTGTCTGAAGATTCATTTGAATAGAATGCTAAGGTTGCTATTAATCCCGATTGAATAATGCTTGCGCCCATAGATGCAATATACCCTTTGTATTCTTTATCAACTTCACCCCTTTGTGCCATTCCGCTTTGGGTTATTACTTCCAATGCTTTGGGTATCAGTTCATTTACTTTTTTATTCATAACTAACTCAGTTTTTTAATTTTTGAATAGCCATAACCGATAGAGGCATTGCCTCCAATTTGAATTACTTTTTCTTGAATTTTTGTATCGAAATCAGATGGATTTACGATAGCTGTATCGTTGGTCTTTGAAATAAAAAACACAAAGCGGCTTTCCCTTGGAACAACTTCTTCATACCAAAGATTTTGGCTTTGCCCGTTCTCAAGTTGGTTTCTTGCAATAACCGGGAGTCTTTTCATAAGGTCTTTGAAATTGTCATGATGAAAAAGCGCTAAGTTTTCTCCCAAACGATTCACAGCGTCATTTTTTAATGACAAACCGTTTTGAGCTGGATAATCTTCCAGAATACATTCATTGTTTCCAGCCGCTACTCTTGGAATATCTTTGTCTACTTCAATTTCATTAAACGGATTGATATTAAAATTAACAAGACCAAGCGCATTAGCTTTCTGATTAATATCATCAAATAAAAATTTTGAAGTCGCCCTGAAAAAGGGACGAACACTACTCCGAACCGGAAAAATTACCAGGTTGGCATCAAAGAATTTGTAATGCCCTATTCCGCTATCTGATTTTGTATTCCTGGAAGTATCAGATCCAAAAACATAATTGAGTTTGGGATCATCTTCTACCCATTCATCTTTAAAAAATTCGCGTAAAGCGCCTTTAAGAGATGAGGAATGAATTATTGGAATTTCGGTAATTGGATCCCGCTGGATCAAATTATCTACAACGCCATAATTGGCTTCGCCGCTGCCTACGTGCATATTGGTAAAGCAGGTAATAAGATATGCATCTGTTGTGTATTTCATAATTAACTCTTCTTTTCTATTGGTTTGAAAATGTTGTATCCTAAATTTTGTAAATTTTTGTTTTCTATTTTATTAGAAATATCTTTCAAAGTACCATAAAAGACCGAACCTTTTTTGAAAAAGTTAAACTTGCTGCTTTTCCCTATTACGTCGGTTTTACTATCACTCATTGCAGAATAATTTTTTGTAATCTTAACAGAAGATTTTAATGATCTAAAATCAACGGTTTCAGTGACTGCAAATTCACAGACACTAAAAATATCATTTGTAAGAAATGCATCGCTTACTAACACTACCTTCTCAGAGTTCGTAGAAGGTTCATAATTCGGTATAAGCTTTTCATACTCATCGGCAGAGTTAGTAACCTCCATTTTGAATTTTGACTGCTCACCGCCCAGCGTCACAATATTTTGAGATGTGAAATTGACATTCCCCTCAAGCTCAAGAATGAATGCAAGGCAATAGCCGTACAGCAGTTTGTAAAATATTTGTATATAATATGCCTTATCTTCGCTTTGACCCTTATAATTTTTTCTTATGCCTACTTGTTCATGCTTTATAAAGATGCCATTATGAGGACTATTTTTATTGTCTTTATCAAAATCATAAAATTTTTTAATTGATTTATCCATATTTATTAGCAGATCAGGCAGAAAGAGCTTTGGGTTGTATTTTTCCAAGCAAGGTATAAAGTTATTATTAGAAGCAATACTAGAATGACCATTGTATTTTTGAAACTCTCTAAAAACAAAATTATGAATTTCTATATCATCCTCTTTATCAACCCATTGATATTCCTTATTTGCCGGGAACAGATGATTTCCATCTGCATTGGATATAAAAACCGGGGATATACTTTTTATTGCTCCAAAATTAAAACCGTTGTTCAATTTAAAACTTTCTTCACCAATTAACTTGGCTGCATCAGTTTCATTTACAATTTGGTTATTCATAAAAATCTTATCACTGCTTTGCAACAAAAGTTGGTATCTAACCAAACCAAGCAAACTTGTCTGCTGCGGGAAGTAATTAGATTTGACAAAGTAATTAACATTACCTTCACCAAAGGTTGTCTCCCCGCCGAAGAAAAATTTATCGTGTGGAGTTAGCTTTACTAAATATTTTTTAGTCATCTCTTTCTTCTTTATTGTGAATGAAATCAATAAACCGCAGTGCTGAATATATTTTTAGAATATTATCATCATTTTTCTTTCTCTTTTCTTCATCTGTGCCAGTAATAGGATTTTCCTCGTAAACAGCTTTAAATAGTTTTTTCGTCTGATCAAGGAAAGGAATCAGTTTCTTTTTACCATTCACTTTTTCAGTGTGAATACTTTCATTAAAATTGTTTTCAAAAAAGTTATCAAACATTGTATCTCGGTCAGAATTGTTTTTTTCTCCGATAGCTTGTACAACTTTTTTCTGTGGTTCTAACTTATAAATTATTGAATGAATAAAATTTTCACCGCTTACATTTTGCTTAATAAGATCCGTGAAGTTTGTATATGAGGACATATCTTTATGGAATGTAGTACCAAAATACTGTCCACTATGTTTTAGTATTACATAAGATACCGCGTTTTTTTTGTCCGTTTTTTTAGCAAGATTAAAAAGCTGGTTTACTCCTTCTTCAAGAGCTTCATTCAATGGAAATTTGTAATAGCTGATTGATACACCGTAAGACATTGAAGGTTTTTTAAATTCTTTTTTCTCCTTTTCAAACTCTCCTATAGCATTCTCGATAATCCCTTTGAAAATTGAATCGTTTGTAAAATATTTATCAAATATTTTATCAATCTCACCAATTAAGTATAAAATCGTTTTATTAACTATAACTCTTTCTCCCTCAACCGAGGTTTGTGCAACCGGGGCAAAAAACAATAAATCATCTCCCCCTGCATAAATTGGCGTTCCTTTGTAATCTTTAATCAAATCAACCGCCTCAATTGCAAAGGAAAGTAAATTTTTTGAAAACTGTTTTATTAAATTATCCTTATCTGATAGAGTATAGAGATGCTTAATAAAAGTACCAATATTATCGCCGTCAGCTTGAACAACAGCGATGTATTTTTGGTAGTTTCTAAATCTGTCACCCACCAGTCCCTTAATATCTTTGATGAATTGAATCTGGTTCTCGTCATTTCCGTCTTTTAATTGTTTGACAGCATTTTTATAACCCCGGTTATCTTTAAAGTCATCATAAAATTCTGCAGTTGAGACCTCAATAGTACTCGGGAAAGGTCTCTCTTTAAACTCTGATCTTATTAAAAAATTGTATGGATTTATCTTCTCGAAAAAATCTGTTAAATATTCTTTCCCTGCATCTGCCAATATCCTTTGCTGTAATTCTAACGAATCAAGCAATTCATAAACTTTTATTATTACGTTTTCCGTTTCAGCAAGCTCAACTGTTAAATGATAACAGTTTATGTAGTTCTTCAAATAATCAACAGGTATTTTTGACTTCGCAGCAAAATCACCAAGAACATCGTCAGTAATGTTTTGTAAGTCAATCTTTTCCTTTATAATAATTCTATCCGGGAAAAGCCCTGTGCCGCTCTTGAAATTAATATCTAATGGATTTTTAATGTTTCCATTTATGCTTATATCACCGTTATAAGGGATAATGAATTCTATGCTGCTGTTTTCTTCTTTTAATTTTATGATGATTTCTTTCATCAAATTGGAAAACATATAACTTGCAGACCAAATTGCTTTGGTGCTTTTAACACTTTGCAGTGTTTTGTGTATTGGTCCTATTGTAAGTGCGGTGTAGTTCATTTTCAAATTGTACTCCAGTTGCTGGATATATGGTTATTAATGAAGTCCTTTAATACAAAATCATTCGGGACATCTAATGTTCCAATATTTTTCACAACCCCTTTTTTGTCACCTTTAAATTTCAGACTGAATTCAAATCTTTCTCCTAAAATATTTTTATAAGAATCGTTTATTCCTAAATAGATAATACCATCAATCACCTTAAAAAATATTGGGGACTGAAACCTTTCTATTTTTTCTTTACCTGGTTTCGGTTTATGTACTAAAGAGACTAAATACATTTTATTTGAATCTACGGTACTAGCTCTGATCCAATTTCCGTTTTTATCTTTTCTTTCTGCAAAGACTCTATACTCAAATTGTTCGGCTAAACCTAATAATGCTCGTATATATTTATAATCATTTTTTTGTTTATCAGTCCAGTCGTTATAATCATTACGTGAAGAATTTTCCATATCAATCGGTGCAGATTTTTTATTCCAGTAAAGTTCTTTATTTAAAATTCGATTTGAATTAATGAAATGCTTGATATATCTCTTTTCCCATCTTATGTTTTTATCAATAAAATAGTTAAACAATTCTGATTTTTTATACCCCGGAAAATTTTTGCCACTTTTTAAGAGTTGGTATTCATCCAATATAAATCCAAACAATTCATCAAATTTAATATACGGTTTTTGAGTGCGTCGAATAAAAACTGATTTCAATATTTCATTGTTTAGCTTAACTTCATTACTTTCTAAACTTGTTACACTGTAAGAACCAAAGCCCTTATCTTGTCTTGTTCCAAAATTATTCAATAGAAAAAAAGGAACGATAAGTTGTCGCAACTTTTCTTTTAAATCTACTTTAAAAGTCTTTATTGTTACTTCTATTTCTTTATTAGTAACTCACCTTACGCAAAAAGGTGAAATAAGAAAAGGATAAGCATAAGTTAGTAA
>CAYVBQ010000027.1:0-52368 GCA_964449775.1 uncultured Melioribacter sp.
TTAATCGTAAATTTTTTAAAGGACTTGATCTTTGGGACAGGTACCTAACAAAAGCGGCAAACCGAAATATCTTATCGTTGGTAACGGACGGCTTGCCAAACATTTCCTCCATTACTTTGATCTACTCGGCGTATCTTACATTCAATGTGCCCGCGAAAATTTAAATGAGTTCGTTAAACTTTCTAACCCGTCTGGCAAGTCTAAATCGTCGGACAAGTCTGAATCGGTAGATCGAATTTTGTTGTTGATTCGAGACGATCAGATAGAAAAATTTATACGCGAGTATAAAAGTAAGATTGCACCTCAATTAATTTGTATACATTGTTCCGGCGTTTTATCAATTGAAGAAGCAGAAAGCGCGCATCCGCTTGCAAGTTTTTCAGAAGTATTATTCGACCTCCGGTTTTACAAATCAATTCCTTTTGTAACAGAAAAGGGAAGAAAAAATTTCCACGAATTATTTCCGCAATTACAAAATCCCAGCTTTGAAATTTATAAAGAGGAAAAAGAACTTTATCATGCGTGGTGCAGTATTGCCGGAAATTTTACAACGATCCTGTGGCAGAATTTTTTTAATTATCTAAAAGATGATTTACTCTTGCCAAGCCAGGCAGCGCATCAATTCCTGGTCTCTATTTCAGAAAATCTCATCAGGTCGAATGATCCGCTTACCGGTCCGTTAAAAAGAGGCGATGCTAAAACAATCGAACGACACTTGCGTCAACTGAAAAATTCTCCGCTTGAAGACGTATATAAATCTTTTATAAAACTTTTTGAGAAGAGCAAGCGATGAAAACAATTCAAGATTTTCAGATAATGAAAAATGAGAAGAAAAAAATTTCTCTCGTTACGTGTTACGATTATTGGTCTGCCCGGATTATTGACGAAAGCGATATAGACGCAGTATTAGTTGGCGACAGCGCGGCAATGGTTATGCACGGTTTTAACACAACAATAAACGCTGAGCTTGATATGATGTGTTATCACATTGAAGCAGTTAAACGCGGATTGAAAAATAAATTTCTTATTGGAGATTTACCTTTTCTTGCTCATAGAAAAAATCTTAATTACTTGATGGAATCGGTTGATAGATTTATGAAGGCAGGCGCGCAAGCGGTTAAGATTGAAGGAGCCGATGGAAATCTTGAAATGATTGAACATCTCGTTAAGTCCGGTGTGCCCGTGATGGGGCATTTGGGTTTAACGCCGCAGTCGGTTCATCAGCTTGGCGGGTTCAAGCTGCAAGGAAAAGACGAGCTTACTGCAAAAAAAATATTTCAAGACTCTCTCTTGCTTCAACAAGCAGGCTGCTTTTCTATAGTGTTGGAAATGATTCCTGCAGAAGCTGCAAAAAAAATTACAGATGAATTGGAAATTCCAACTATTGGAATTGGCGCAGGCACTTTTACTTCAGGACAAGTTCTTGTGTTTCATGATTTGTTGGGACTGAATAAGAATTTTAATCCGAAGTTTGTGAGAAAATATTTAGACGGTTACGACTTGATAAAAACGGCTCTGAACAATTTTAATAAAGACATCAAAGAAGAAAAATTTCCGGGAATAAATGAGAGTTACTAATGACCAAAATTATTAAAACAATTTCGGAGTGGAAGCAGTTAAAAAAATCCTATGAGCTTAAGGAGAAGAAAATTGGTTTTGTGCCAACGATGGGTGCTTTGCACTCCGGACATATTTCTTTGATTGAAACGTGCATTAATGAAAATGATATCTCGGTTGTCAGCATTTTTGTTAATCCAACTCAATTCAACGACCCGAAAGACCTTGAAAGATATCCGCGCACTTTCGAAAACGATTTGCATCTGCTTGAAAAATTCAAAGTGGGTTATCTTTTTTATCCCGGCGCAAAAGAAATCTATCCGGATAATTTCAAGTATCGCGTTGTAGAAGATGAGTTGAGCAAAATTTTATGCGGCGCTTTTCGTCCCGGGCATTTTGAAGGAGTGCTAACGGTTGTGTTGAAGCTGTTAAATATTATTCAACCGGATCGCGCATACTTTGGTGAAAAAGATTATCAGCAGTACAAACTGATTGATGGAATGTGCAAAGCATTTTTTCTCGATATCGAAATTATTCCGCGTCCAACCGTTCGCGAGGAAAATGGTTTGGCGATGAGTTCAAGAAATCTTCTTCTTACAAAAGAAGAAAGAATTTTAGCCGCAAATTTTCCTCGATTGTTAGCTTCGGAAAAATCCGCCGAAGAAATTAAAAGTGAATTAGAAAAACTGGGCTTCAAAGTAGATTACATCGCCGATCTTGAAGGCAGAAGATTTGGAGCTGTTTATGTTGGTAAAGCGAGGTTGATTGACAATGTACAACTATAAAATTTTATTCAAGATTACAGGTTCAATTGCTGCTTATAAAAGCGCATATTTAATTTCCAAACTGGTGCAAAATGGTTTTGAAGTTAGAACGGTTGTAACAGAAAGCGCATTGAAGTTTATTGGCAAAGCTACACTCGAAGGATTGACCGGTTCGATGGTTTATTCCGATTCTTTTGCTGACCGCCAGATGATGAGCCATATTAGTTTAGTTAAGTGGGCGGATTTGACAATTCTTTGTCCGGCTTCGGCTAACACAATTAACAAACTTGCTAATGGAATTGGGGATAATCTGCTTACTTCATTATTTCTTGCGCACGATTGGACAAAACCGTATCTCATTGCGCCGGCTATGAATACTCAAATGTACAACCATCCGTCAACTAAAAACTCAATGAAGACACTCTCGGATTGGGGCGTTAAAATCTTACCTACCACCGAAGGTTATCTTGCGTGCGGTGATATTGGCAAAGGAAAACTTCTTGAGCCGGATGAGATTTATGAACGGATAATTATTTCTCTTTCCGTAAAAGAGAATGTAAATAAAACATTAAAAGTGTTGGTTACATCAGGAGGAACGAAAGAGAGCATTGACGGCGTGCGTTTTATTTCTAATTTAAGTTCGGGTAGAACAGGCTCCATTATTGCTGATTATTTTTCGAGGAGAGATCATAACGTAACTTCTCTTCATGCAAAAGATGCTGTAACTCCATCATCTAATTGCGAAAAAATTTCTTTTGAAAGTTTTAGCGATCTGAATGAAAAATTAGAACAAATTCTTGGCGAAAATGAATTTGATGTTGTAATTCATCTTGCCGCTGTGAGCGATTTTTCCTTGGAATCAATAGAATCCGGGAAGAAAAAACTATTGGTGCCGTTAACGGAAAAAATTGATTCCGAAACAGAACACCTGATATTGAATCTTAAAAAAAATCCTAAAATAATTGACCGCTTGAAAAATTATTCTAAGAACAAAAAGATGTTTTTAGCCGCATTTAAATTCACTAATACATCAAATGACGAAGTAAAAAAAGCTGCGGTTCGAAAACTATTCTTAAATTCAAACTGCGATTTTGTTGTATTGAATGATAGGAGCGGTCGGGTTAATAATAATGTTCAAACAGATTTTAGAATATTTGATAGAACAACAGAATTGACCTCATGCAAAACTGCAAATGAATTAGCTGAGCAACTGGAATTCTTATTAACAAAAAAATTATAAGGAGAGTTAGATGCTTCTATGTGTCGATGTAGGCAACACTCAAATTCATGGCGGCGTTTTTAACGGGAAGGAACTTGTTTTACAATTTAGGAAAACCTCGCGCCAGCAGTTTTCATCCGATGAAGTTGGTATATTTTTGCGTTCTGTTTTGCGTGAAAATAAAATTGATTCCGATTTGGTAAATGATATTTCGATTTGCAGTGTTGTGCCGGATCTGAATCATTCTCTTCGAAACGGTTGCTTAAAATATTTTAACAAAGATCCGTTCTTTCTTAAGCCGGGTGTTAAAACCGGACTCAAGATAAAATACCGCAATCCGCTCGAAGTTGGTTCCGACCGGATTGCAAATGCCATTGCCGCAATGAATTTGTTTCCAAACAAAAACCTTATCGTGGTTGATTTTGGCACAGCTACAACTTTTTGTGTTATCAGCAAGGCAAAAGAATATTTGGGAGGAATTATTCTTCCCGGAATTAAAATATCTATGGAAGCTTTAGAAAGCAGAACCGCTCAATTACCAATAGTTGAAATCAAAGAAGTTAGTGAAGTGATCGGAAGATCAACCGTTGAAAGTATTCAGTCAGGTTTATATCATGGTCAGATTGGAATGGTACGCGAGCTTAAAACAAAGATTATCCATGAAGCTTTCCAAGATGAAGACCCAATCGTGATTGGAACAGGAGGATTTTCACGTCTCTTCG
Organism: uncultured Melioribacter sp.; assembly: GCA_964449775.1. Classification (GTDB taxonomy): domain Bacteria; phylum Bacteroidota; class Ignavibacteria; order Ignavibacteriales; family Melioribacteraceae; genus Fen-1258. Next base: position 4,263 of record CAYVBQ010000027.1, read on the forward strand.
AAACTGCGGAACTCTTTAATGTTATCAGCCCCACACTTGTCTTGGAAGGTCTGTATTACGCTTATTTGATGAATACAAACATACATAATATGAATTGCTCAGCAACTCTGTAATACATCTAAACAAAGATTGCTTGTTGAAAAAGAATTGTTTACCTTTTTAATGAAGTGAAATTAAAGTTCTGAATTTTTATGCCCGTTTGGATTGTTGTTCATTCTACCAACAAGGAGAATGAGAATGAGAACGATATTGATGTTGTTGATTTTGACGGTAACATTCCCGCAAGAAAAACCTCAACCCACTCATATCATAGAGGTTATTACAATAAATGGCGCAATTAATCCGGTTGTAACCGATTACATCCATGACGGCATAATTAGAGCAGTTAAAGAAAACGCCGAATGCTTAATCATTCAACTTAACACTCCCGGAGGATTGCTTAAATCAACCCGTATCATTGTAAGCGATATTTTTTCCTCGAACGTTCCGATTGTAATTTATGTTTATCCTTCCGGCGCTCAAGCAGCTTCTGCAGGAGTCTTTATTACATTGGCTGCCAACATTGCGGCAATGGCGCCGGGGACAAACATTGGTGCAGCGCATCCAGTGATGATGAGTGAAGGAGGAGAATCTAATCGCAAAGACACTCTCGATATTATGATGGAAAAGGCAACAAGCGATGCCGCTGCTTTCATACGAAGCATTGCAGAGAAACGTAATCGTAATATAGGATGGGCGGAAAAAGCTGTGCGCAAAAGTGTATCGCTTACCGAAACTGAAGCATTAAAAGAAAATGTTATAGACATCGTTGCAAAGAATATGGATAACTTGCTTGCTCAGCTTGACGGTCGAGAAGTTGAAACTGCTGCCGGAACAAAAATAATTCACACAATAAATGCCGAGGTGAGGGTTACAGAAATGACCACGATACAAAAGCTTCTTGATATAATAAGCGATCCGAATTTTGCGTACATACTTTTGATGCTTGGAATATACGGCTTGCTTTTTGAGTTATCTAATCCGGGTTCAATTCTGCCGGGTGTTGTCGGGGTTATATCTCTTATTCTTGCATTTTACTCTTTTCACTCACTTCCGATAAATTTTGCGGGTGTCGCTCTTATCATATTTTCTGTAGTCCTTTTTATTGCAGAGATTAAAATTGTAAGTCACGGACTGCTGGCTGCCGGAGGAATCATTTCATTTTTTATCGGTTCACTTATGCTTATCAAGACAACAGTCCCTTTTGCGATTATTCAAATCTCATTAAGCGTAATAATAACAGCTACGATACTTACGGCATTATTCTTCATTTTTGCACTGGGGAAGGGAATTGCTGCGCAACGACGTAAACCCACGACCGGCAGCGAAGGATTGGTTGATGAAATAGGTGTTGCATTATCTAATTTCAATCCCGGCTCGGTCGGTCAAATAATGCTGCACGGTGAAATATGGAAAGCGGTTTGTCTTGATGAAGAAATTCAAGAAGGGGAGAATGTGAAAGTCATTGAAAGAAAAGATTTGACATTGAAAGTCAGAAAAAATTAAATCGGTCAAAAGATTGGTTGGGTCTCGAATATTTTTGAAAGATGAACTAAGACATAAATTCTGAGGAGAAAATATCATGAACACGGAATCATTTACAATTCTTTTCATTATTATCTTTTTTGTTATCATACTTATTTCAAGTGCAATAAGAATATTGCGCGAATACGAACGGGGAGTGATTTTTAGATTGGGCCGCTTAATCAATGCAAAAGGTCCCGGGTTGATCTTTCTCATTCCGATTGTTGATCGGATGGTTAGAGTAAGTTTACGAGTTGTTGCAATGGAAGTTCCATCGCAAGATGTAATTACACGGGATAATGTTTCAATCAAGGTTAGCGCTGTACTATATTTTCGTGTGATAGATGCGTCCAAGGCGATTGTAGAAGTAGAAAATTATCTCTTCGCCACCTCGCAGCTTTCACAAACCACGCTTCGAAGCATGCTTGGAAAATCTGAACTTGATGAGCTGCTTTCAGAGCGCGAAAAGATCAATAAGCTTCTTCAGGAAACGATGGATACACATACGGCGCCTTGGGGAATTAAAGTTTCACTCGTTGAAGTTAAGAATGTTGATTTACCGGTTGAGATGCAGCGTGCAATAGCACGTCAAGCCGAAGCTGAGAGAGAACGCCGTGCAAAAGTAATTCATGCCGAAGGAGAATATCAGGCATCGCATCGTTTAACGGATGCGGCACAAATCATCAGCGCTTCTCCAATTGCGTTGCAATTAAGATTTTTGCAAACATTGACCGAAGTAGCTGCAGAAAAGAATTCAACAATTATATTTCCTGTACCCGTTGATTTATTCAAACCGTTTTTTGAATTAATGGAGATGGCTGTGAAAAAAGAGTAATGTATAAAAAGACTTCGGCAACGCGATAAACTGTTAAATTCCAACTGGGGTACAATTTGTACTCCGCTTTGATGTAATTATGGGATTTGTAGGCGGTTTCCTGCCATCACTCCGCGCGGCAAGATTGAATATTGTGAATGTGCTGAGGAGCGGATAAAGATTTTTTCTTACCCGTGTTCATGTTCTTACTCTCATGTGAAAGATCAAGATTATGAGCAATGCCGAAGACATCCCTGACAAAGTCGGGGAGAGCATGAATCTAAAGATAGAATTCCTCCAAGCAGTTGATCCTCTTCAATCTGTCGAAAACATACACTTGCCTTTTTATTTTTTTTGTATATATTAACCATATACGAAAAGGAACATTTATTGAAAATTATAAATGATCTAATTGGATTCGATTGGGACAACGAAAACAAAAACAAGAATTGGCTGAAGCACAGAGTAATTTGGGGAGAGTGCGAAGAAGTATTTTTTAATAATCCACTTTTCATAATTCCAGATGTTCAACATTCGCAAAGCGAACCAAGATATACAGCCCTTGGAAAAACAAATGGGAAAAGGTTATTAACAATTGTTTTTACTGTTCGTGATGAAAAAATTAGAGTGATTTCCGCCAGAGACATGCATAAAAAAGAGAGGAAATTTTATAATGAAAAAGCTGAAGAAGATTCCAAAGTTTAAGAGCGAAGAAGTGGAACGAAAGTTTTGGGGCAAAAATGACGTAACCGATTTTTTTGATACATCCAAAGCTGTGAAAGTGAAGCTTGCTAAATTGAAACCAACTACCAAAACTATCTCAATCCGTTTACCTGAATCTTTGATTGAAGAAATTAAGCGTATTGCAAACAAACAAGATGTACCATATCAGTCCATGCTAAAGATTTTGTTATCTGAAAAGGTTCGCGAAGTTGATGCATCCGGGCAACTTTAGTATTTCTATGGTTATGGGATTTGTAGGCGGTTTCATGCCATCAGTCCGCGCGGCAAGATTGAATATTGTGAATGTGCTGAGGGGCGGATAGTCCTCATTTTTCAATCTCAACTTTAAATTTGCGGCATCGAGCTTGTTTTCCTATTTTTGCAAGCCAAATGTCAAAGAAAATAATTATAGCAATAGACGGTCCCGCCGGTTCAGGCAAAAGTACTGCTGCTAAAAACATTGCACAAAAACTCGGATTCACATATTTGGATACGGGTGCAATGTATCGCGCAATCACTTTTCTCGCTCTCCGTAACGGAATTGCCGAAGATACTTCCGCTGTTATTGAGATGGCACGGCAGATCAATTTAAAGCTAAGATTTGAAAACGGTATTACAAGAGTTTTTGTTGATGATGAAGAAGTTACAGAGCAAATTAGAAGCGCAGATGTAAATGCAAAAGTAAGTGACATTAGTAAAATCCCGGAAGTACGTACCGAGCTTGTAATGATTCAAAAGAAACTTGGTAATGATGGTAATATTGTTGCTGAAGGAAGAGATGTTACCACGGTAGTTTTTCCAAATGCCGATTTGAAAATTTTTCTTACGGCTTCAATTGATATTCGAACTAAAAGAAGATTAAGAGAATTCCAAGAAAAGAATTTTGATATTACTTATGATGAAGTAAAAGAAAATCTTGAGAGGAGAGATAGAATCGACAGCGGGCGCGAAGTTTCTCCTTTGCGAAAAGCTGAGGATGCTATCGAATTTGATAACTCTGCGCTAACTCCGGAACAAGATTTTAATTTTTTGTTGGAAAAAATTAAAGACGTTCTTAATAAAAATTGACGAAGTCATTCTGATCCCGCTTTGCGGGAGAAGAATCTCTAACCATTGTTTGTAATGAGATTCTTTCGTCGTCATACCTCAACAAGGTCGGTATGACTCCTCAGAATGACTAGGTAAGTTTAAAACCATCACAAAAAACTGATGTATAACTAAACCAAAACTGCAAAGACTTTCTTGATGGTAGAATGATCGAAGCAGAGTAAGACAAGTAGGAGTTCAGATGTTCGAACAAGTAAAAGATACTACCAAAAAAGTATCTAAAGTAAAAAAGGAAAGATTCATTAATGAAGATGAATACTCTCCCGAAGATCTAAAAGAGTTATCAAAACTTTATGCCGATTCATTTCGTGAATTTAAAGAAGGCGAAATAGTTACTGGAAAGATCGTTGGCATAAACGCAGATAATGTTATAATTGACGTCGGTTTCAAATCAGACGGTTCAATTTCAAAAACAGAATTCAATTCAACAGACGAAATTAAAATCGGCGAAAGCGTTGATATCGTTATTGAAAGTGTTGAAGATGAAGATGGTAATTTGATCCTTTCGAAAAAGAGAGCTGACTTCCTTAAGATTTGGGGAAGAATTATGGACTCATTCGAAAACGAAAAAATTCTTGCCGGTAAAATTCTCAAACGTATTAAAGGCGGAATGGTTGTTGACCTGCTGGGAATAGAAGCATTCTTACCCGGTTCGCAAATTGATATTCGCCCCGTTCGCGATTTTGATGCATTCGTTGGTCAAACAATGGATTTCAAAATTGTGAAAGTAAACGTTCCTACAGAAAATATAGTTGTTTCTCACAAAGTTCTTATTGAAGAAACAATTTCAGATCAGCGTAAAGAAATTCTTGATAAGCTTGAAAAGGGACAAATTCTTGAAGGTACCGTTAAAGCAATTACAGATTTCGGTGTATTCATCGATCTCGGCGGTGTTGATGGTCTTGTTCACATTACAGATTTAAGCTGGGGAAGAATTAATCATCCGAGCGAGGTTGTTAAACTTGATGAGAAAATTAAAGTTGTTGTTACAGATTTCGAAATGGAACGCAAGAGAATTTCACTTAGCTTGAAACAACTCTTACCTCATCCATGGGAAAAAATTGAAGACAAATTAAAGATCGGTGATAAAGTTGCCGGACGTGTTGTATCACTTACAGATTACGGCGCATTCATCGAGATCGAAAAAGGTATTGAAGGATTGATCCACATTTCTGAAATGAGCTGGACTCAGCATATCAGTCATCCTTCTCAATTCGTATCTATGGGACAGATTGTTGAAGCTGTTGTATTAAGTTTGGATAAAAGTGACAAGAAAATTTCTCTCGGTATGAAGCAGTTAACACCTGATCCATGGTCAGATTTATTGAAGAAGTATCCTGTTGGTTCACAGCATCAAGGTATTGCACGCAACTTAACAAACTTTGGTGTGTTCGTTGAACTTGAGCCCGGAATAGACGGCTTAGTTCACATTTCTGATTTATCATGGACCAAGAAAATCCGCCACCCCGGTGAAGTTGTTAAAAAAGGGGATAAGATTGATATAGTTGTTCTTGGCGTTGATACGGATTCGAGAAAAATTTCTCTCGGTCATAAACAGATCAATGATAATCCATGGGAAAATTTTGAAAAAGAATATGCTGTTGGAAAGAAAGCGGAAGGTAAAATTGTCCGCATTATAGAAAAAGGTTTGATTGCTGAACTTTCACTTGGTGTTGATGGATTTATTCCTGCTACACAGCTTTCTCCGGCTAAAATTAAAAATCTTTCTTTCTGTTTCCCAATTGGAACGAAACTAGAAATGAAAGTTGTTGAGTTCGACAAAGAGAATAAGAAAATTGTTCTCAGCGCACTTGCAGCTTTGAAAGAAAAATCTGATGAAGAAATTGCCCAATACATTACAGACTTCAAGTTGGAAAAAGTATCTGTTGCGGAGATAAAAGCAGCCGATGCAGGTAAGTTCGATTCTTCTGATTTTAATTTATACGAAGACAGTAAACCTCAGTCGCAGAGAGAAAGTAATCGTCCAGCGGCTGATGAAGAAAAGAAAGAAGAAACTAAATAGTAAATGTCATTCTGAGGAGTCACACTGAGCTGACTTAGGTATTTCAATCGAGATGTCGAAGTGTGACGACGAAGAATCTCGCAACGAATGGCTTTGAGATTCTTCTTCCGCTACGCGAATTACAAAAGAAAATATTGGGCTGTGTTTAATCAAATATGTTCTTATGTTTGAATTAGATGCAGCCCATTTTATATAACAGGCAATCGTAAATCGTCAATAGAAAATTCCCTCTTGAATATAGACAACTGTTTACTTTGACTAATGGCAACTGACCAATGATTAATTATGAATAAAGTAGCATTCCATACATTAGGTTGTAAACTGAATTTTGCAGAAACTTCCACTATCGGCAATCAGTTCTTGAAGCGCGGTTATGATATCGTTGATTACAATGATAAAGCCGATGTTTACGTTATCAACACTTGTACTGTTACTGATAACGCAGACCGTGAATGCCGGCAAGTTGTTCGTCGCGCGCTTCGTAATAACCCTAAAGCATTCGTTATTGTTACCGGATGTTATGCGCAGCTTCGTCCCGATGAAATTGTCAAGATAGATGGTGTAGATGCAGTTTTAGGAAGTAACGAAAAATTTAATCTTTTTTCTCACTTAGAAAATTTTGAGAAGAAAGAAGTATCATGTATTCACGTTTCACCAACTGAAGAACTGGATTCTTTCAATTCCTCCTCCTCTACCGATGCAGACAACCGTACACGCGCGTTCTTCAAAGTTCAAGATGGATGCGATTACAAGTGTTCGTTCTGCACTATTCCATTAGCAAGAGGAAAAAGCAGAAGCGCCAAACCGGACGAAGTCATCAAAGAGTTCAAGGAATTATTGAAAGCCGGATATAAAGAAATTATACTCACCGGTGTAAACGTTGGTGATTATGGAAATCCTTTTTCATCTGATCATCATCGTGATCATGATCGTAATCTTAATCGTGATCTTTTAAAAGATCATGAACAAGATCAAGAGCATGAAATTGATTTATATGCTTTGTTAAAAATGATGTTGAAAATTCCTGGCGATTATAGAATTAGAATCAGTTCAATAGAACCAAACCTACTTACTGATGAAATATTAGAATTGACAGCGAACAATGACAGACTGTGCAATCATTTCCATATCCCATTACAAAGCGGCAGTTCAAAAATTTTGAAATTGATGCAGCGGCGCTATCGGGCAGAAGATTATAGAAACTTAATATTAAAGGCACATGCTCGAATAAATGATCTGGGAATTGGCGTTGATGTTATTGTCGGGTTTCCGGGTGAGACGGAAGAAGATTTTTTAGATTCTTATAATTTTCTTCGGGATCTGCCAATTTCCTATCTGCATGTTTTTACATATTCCGAAAGACCAAACACAAAAGCAATTGAAATGGCAAATCAAGTTGATGTTGTTGAGCGGAAGCGGCGAAGCAATATGCTGCGAATCTTAAGTGAGAAGAAACGCCATGAGTTTTATCAGAGTATGATAGGCAAAAAATTGACTACTTTGTTCGAGTATGAAAATCACGATGGATATATGAAGGGCTTCTCCTCAAACTATGTAAGAATAAAAACACTATACAATTCAGAAATAATTAATAAATTTGTTCAGACAAAAATTTTGGAGGTTGATGAAAACATTTGTACAACGGAGAATATTCCGATCAATAAATGAGTCGTATCTAAAAACGTCAATTTGTCATTCTGATGGAGCGAAGCGACTGAAGAATCTATTGATTTCATAATAAAAATTGAGATTCTTCTCCCGATGAATCGGGATCAGAATGACATCTATCATTATTTAGACTTTTTAGAGCGAAGTCATGAATCATTAAAAATATCAGCAGGATTAAAATGAAAAATATTATCTCTCTCGTTGTACTTACGTCGTCAATGGTCTTTTCTCAAACAGCCGAAACAAAAAGTCTCATCGAATTGAAACAGTTGTCAGCGGTCAGCTATCAGCAATCAGCATCCAGTATCCAGTATCCAGTATCCAGTATCCAGTATCCTGTATCTAGTATCCAGAAAAAGAATCCGGCACTTGCAATCTTATATTCAATGCTGTTACCCGGCATGGGGGAGTTATACGCAAACTCTTACGAGAGCGGCAAATATTTTACAATTGCCGATGGAGTGTTATGGGGCGTGTTTACCGGATTTAGTATTTATGGAAATCAACAGGAGAATAACTATAAAAGCTTTGCTCAATCAAGAGGCGGAGTAAAAGTGGATGGAAAAGATGCCGACTATTTTGCCAACATTGGTGCTTATCTAAGTTTGGATGACTACAACACTTCGATGGAATTAGACCGACGGTTTGAAAGAACTTACAACACTTCAACTCATTATTGGAAATGGTCTAGTGATGACCAGCGTAAAGAGTACCGCAATATGTGGACATCGAGTGAATCTGCATTTACAAATGTTCGTTTCGTTGTAGGCGCATTAATTTTGAATCGTGTGGTTAGTGCAATTAATGCAGTACGATTAGTATCGGCGTACAATAAAAATCTTCCTAAAGAGTTGAGTTGGAATGTTTCGGTTGGTGTTGAGAATCGTCCAACTCTGCCATCATCAATTACGTTTAATTTTGTAAAAGCATTTTGATACCATCATTGATTTATTAAAAGTATATTTCGCATGAAAAGTAGGGAATTGATAATATGAATAAAATAGACGCACAAGATCTTAACCTAATTATTAAGCTGAAGGAATTACTCAAAGAAAAATATGGTCTCTTAATAGCTTCTATTTATTGTTACGGTTCAAGAGTTACGAAAGGGAACAAAGAGAGTGACTTCGATATCCTTATTCTAACTGAAAAGAAATTAAACTGGCAAGACCAAAGAAAAATAAAAAATGAAGTATATGATTTTGGAATTGAAAATGATCTAGTATTCGATCCAAAGATTTTCAGCTTATATCAGTTCGAAAATCAATTTTCCTATTTGCCCTTTGTACAAAATGTTAAGGCAACCGGAATAATAATATGAAGATAAATGGAAATATTATTGAAATTATCAACTACAGAAGAAACAAAGCTTTTGAAACTTTAGAGGATGTTCAAAAATTATTAAAGGATAATATGTTGGCTCTCGCAATGAATAGAGTTTATTATTCTGGATTTTATATCGTCAGCGCTTTATCTCTACTCGATAAAAAAAAATTTTCAAAACACAAAATGCTTATTGGTTACTTTAATAAAGAATATTTGAAAAGCGCTTTTGTTGATAGAAAGGTAGGGAGAATATTAAACGATTCTTATGAAAGACGAAATGCTCTTGATTATCATGATTTTGCAACTGTTACGAAATCTGAGATAAAAGAATATTTAATGAACATGAAAGATTTTGTAAAAGAAATTGACAAAATTATTCGAGAAAAAATATCTAATTTGCAATAAAACTGGAGTTATTAAGAATTTATTTTTCATTTCTCCTTTTTTAATCTCTTCGGGTTGAATTCCCCGCCGCCCCGCCTACCGAGTGTGTTGCAGAAGTCGGTAAGCAACCTTCGAGGTTATCATACCACCAACACTGTGTCAACCTCGAAGGTTTTGTTTTACAGAATTTGTATTGTGCAACAGACTCTTTTTGGCGGGTCTGATCTACAATTCCGATAAAATCTTTTCTATCTATCTTTTCAATTTGGTAGGTGAGTTCCGTTCAGCGCTTGTCCTGACTTCAGCACTTTTTAATAAGAAACAAAAAATCTTTAGGAATACTAACAGAAATTATTTTTTATTCTTGGTTTAAGTGTCCCCGTCTATAAGTCTGGTAAGAGAATAAATTTCTTCATAAAGAGTAAAACAGAATTTCATTCTGTTGATACGTGATCAGATTAAAAATCTGATCTACAATGGTGTTCAGGTAGGAAGTCAGGAAAGAAACTGCTGTTCATTTTTTTTGTTTAATAAAAAACCCCAAACATGTTGGGGTTTTTCAAAGTGATATTATTGCCGTAGAAAATTATCTGATTGGCAAATGTTATTTACACAATCAGTCTAATAAATCAATATGTATTTCCAGGGTCATTAGCATTTCTTGCCGGTTGTTGTGAAGGTGTTGGAATATTTGGGTTTGCTATTCTTTCACCATCACCATAAAGCAGACGTCTTGGAATCTGTCCGCCGGTATATGGTGCCAAAGCTTCTCTGTTTGTTCGTTTCCAGTCGTTATATGCTTCGATGTTCATGAACAATGCAATATATTTTTCTTGCATAATAGCATCAATCAACGCAGTGCCGGTTAATCCGGTAGCAACGCCTAACGAATTAGCTGCTAATCCCCATCTTCCTTCTTCAGCACGACGTGCGGCGTTCAATTTTGCCAAAGCTGTTGTTGCATCACCGGTTTTATATGCACATTCTGCCCAAATAAGATTTGCTTCTGAGAATGACATAATATCAAAAGATAAACTATTAGCACGCATTGCAGCGCTGAGGTTAGAAGCATCTGTTAATGCCTGTCCGGGAGCTGCGCCAACATATTGACCGGCTAATGAACCGATTCCGGGTTGGAAATATTTGTCTAAGCGTGGATCGGTGCGGCTTTTTAGCAGATCAATCATATACTTACCGGCACGAATATAAGAATCTCGCTGTCTCCAGAATTGGTAAATGCCATTCGATTCCGATTCGTTGGTTGTATGTTTGGTCTTGAAATTATTAGCATTGGACGAAATACCTTTCTGAATAGCAGCAAGCGCTAATGCATAGTTGCCTGAGTTTACTTCAGCCCAGTGCAGCAAGTAGCGGGCTTTCAATGTATATGCGGCTTCAATCCATTTTGCATTAGTACCGGCATAAACATGATCGTTTGGTGGTTTGTAACCGCCGCCCGTTGTAAGATCTGCAATTGCACCACTATTAGCATCACCAAGAAGAGCAATGGCTGCATCGTAGATAGATTTTTGACCATCTAATTTTGGAGTAACAACATCTGAAACTGATTCAGAGTAAGGAAGGTCACCCCAAAGACTAGCAGACATTCCCACGACAAAAGCTTCCCATACTTTTGCAATGCCGGAATATGTTTTCCATCCTTTTGCATCTGCCTCAGCACGAATATTTCGAATATCAACTAAACCGCCTCCGGTATGTACACCTTGCATCTCACCATTCCATTCATTCTCGGTATAGACATATTGTCCCATTGCTAAAGATTGGCGGTCAACTCCGCTAAGCTGTTGCATCCATATTGATGTAGTGCGTGATAGATGTCCCTCATATCTAAAGAATTGTCTAACCTGTACTGAATTGAATAATAGATCAGCAGAAACAGTTGTAGCTCTGTTTGGATCATCCTGAATTTCAGGGTCATTTAAAAAGTCGCTGCAACTAATAATTAATGAACTAAAAAGTAGAGCAACGACCAAAATTAGATTTTTTGTTTTCATATATTTTTTCATTTTGGCCTCCTAGTAATTAAATCGCAGCGAGAAGATGATAGATCGGGTCTGCGGGTTGTTGAAATAATCTATACCGCGCAAGTTTGTTCCACCCGTTAAATTAGTTTCAGGATCAATACCTGAGTAATTAGTCCACGTATGAATATTTCGTGCGCTTAAACGAAAATCAATTGCACTGATTCCAGCCCATTCTTTTATAGTTTGGTTTCTTAAAGTATAGGCAATTGCTACTTCTCTTAATTTAACATAGCTGCCATCTTCCATATCTGTTGAAGAAGGACCGCCGAAACTTCCACCAACGCCGGTATAATACGCTTGGTCCTTAACAACTTCTTTTCCGGCACCGGGTCCATAACCCTGAAATGTTATTTTAGCACCTCTATCAGCTGTGGCAGCATGAGTACCGAAATATACTAAAGCTCCTCTGGTGCCATTCCAAACATCTCCTCCTTGTTTGATATCCAGCAATGCTGATATTTCAATTTCTCCGAAGAGTGTGAAGGTACTGCTAATACTTCCGGTCCAGTCTGGGTTAGGATCACCTATTAAACGAATTTGAGGGTCCTGTACAGGGTAACCAGTAGCGGCTATGTACAAATCGCCTGGTTTCCAGCCTGTATATTTTGTGTCTATATTATCCCCTGCGTAAACTATTCCTAGACCAAATCGGACGAAGTCATACCCTCTTAACATCGGTAAAGGATATCCTTTATTTGCTGAACCATGTGTACTGGTAAAGCCGCCAAGACTTAAGTATTCTACGCCAGAAAGATCCAACACTTCGTTTTTATTAGTTGCATAGATAAAACCCAAATCCCATTTGAATGCCGGAATATTAATTGGTTGAGCAGTAATTCCAATTTCAATTCCCCTGTTATTTATCACACCGGCATTTTGTACTTGGGAAGTAAATCCGGTTGATGGTGCCAATGGTAATGAAAAAATTGCATCGGTTGTTTTTGAATTGTAGTATGTAAACTCAACACCAACTTTTTCATCCAATAAACCAAAATCAAAACCAAATTCAAATTCTTTACTTCTTTGTGGTAATATTTTATCCTGACCTTTACCACCGCTTGTGTAAAAACCGCCAAAACCGTAAGCGCTAGAAGTTAAACTTGCACCCCAGCCGTCACCAAAGGCACTGGTGCTAGATCCAAATGCTGTTATGGTTGTATAAACACCAGGCTCTTGTCCGGCTTCGCCATAAGCTAATCGGACTTTACCAAAGTTCCACCAGTCCGACATACCGGCAAAGAAATCTAGTTTTGTAAATTCCCAGGCAGCACTTGCTTTTGGATACCAGTGGCGTTTTTGACTTATCCCAAATGTTGATGAACCGTCATTACGAAGTGCGGCAGTTAAGTATAATTGATTGTACAATTCTAATGTCAATTGTCCGAAATATGATTCACTTCGAATAAGAGACTCATATTCGTCGGGTGTATATGACGATGTGTTATCTAATTGATTGAAGCCATATACTGCCATATCATTACCGGTGGTGCCGAAGTAATTATATTTTCTTTGGTTCATATTCTGACCAAGCATCAAGGTTGCATTCATATCTGCAAAGTCAAATTTTTGTTCTGCCGTTATTACTAAATTACCATCAGTTTCTTGTGTGTTTAATTTTTCTCTTGTAACCTGTCCGGTTGGAGCAGAAGAACTGCTTGGCGGAAGAACTGTTCGTCTTTCGTCATTTGTGTAATCATGACCCAATATGTAACTGATATTAAGCCAGTCAAATGGATCATAGTCTACTTTTAAGTTTCCAAAGGTTCTTCCGACTTCACTATCATTAACGTGTTCGTTAACAACAAAGAATGGATTGTCATACCCACGTCCAGCTTTTAATGTAGTAGGTAATTGCACTCTGTATGAACGGTGAAATCCATTAACCGGGTCTAAGTAAACCGAGTTGTCAAAAGTTGGCGGTGTACGCCATGCACCTAATAACAAACCGCTGACGTTTGAACCTTTTTGGATACGTTCTGCCGTTACATCTACAAATTGGATATTACCTGTAACATTAATCTCTTCGTTAAGGCGTTGTGAAGCTTTTACACGGACTGAATTCCTATTGTAGCTTGATTTACCTTTTATTGTTCCATCAACCCCAGTTCGTCCGGCAGAGAGGTAATATGTTGTCCACTCGTTACCACCTGAAATTGTAATGTTGTTGTCAAGAGTATGCCCGGTTTGGAACATATCCCTTTCATGATTAAACGTTGGAGTTCCAGGAGCTACAGCTGGACCCCATGTAAATGGAGAAGTAATACTTGCAATTCCAAGACTTCCCTGTCCATACATTTGCTGTAATGGCTGAACTTTGGTGATATCATCAAATGTATAGGATACATCGTATGATACTTTTGCTTTACCGGGTTTGCCGCTTTTTGTAGTAATGAGAACAACACCGTTCTGTGCGCGTGAACCGTATAGAGCAGCAGCTGCTGCACCTTTAAGAATATCGATCGATTCAATATCCTTAGGATTAATATCCGAAGCACGGTTCATTTGAGTAACGCCACCGACACCAACACCAACTTCCTGGTTCGTAACTGGTGAACCGTCAACAACAATTAGCGGTTGAGTGCCGCCGGTTATAGAATGTGCGCCTCTAATACGAATATAAGTTGCGGCTCCGGGTTCACCACTCGCAGAAGTTATTTCAACGTTAGCAACTTTTCCCTGAATTGCCGAAATAACATCAAGTGCTTTGCTATTTGCAACTGCTTCCGAAGATACACTCCCAATAGTAACGCCGAGTTTTTGTTTTTCAATTTGTGTACCCATGCCTGTTACGACCATAGTCTGCATGTTAAGAATATCTTCTTCCAGAGAAAAATCCTGAGTAATGTTGGATCCAGTCAAAACAAATTTGACAGATTTCTTCTTATAGTTAACATAAGAAGCAGTCAATTCAACTGATTGACCTTTGGCAAGACTGGTGGGAACATCAAAACTGTAATCACCATTAATATCTGCCATTGCACCAAGGTTTAAAGGTTTGAGAGTAACACTCGCCCCTATTAAGGGTTCACCCAACTTGGCATCGGTGATTTTTCCCTTTACTTTAAATGTACCTTGCCCCAATAATAAAACGGGCAGAATGACAAGGAAGAACATAGACAGTATTAGTTTTCTCATAGATTCTCCTTACAGCTTGTTAGTGAGTTGTTTGATTTGATAGGCGAAGAGAAAAAATTTTATGCAATATTGAAAGAGCATAGAAAAATCCTATTAATTTTTGTCAAGGTGTATCGTTAATCTTGGTGAAATAAATATTGAATGAATATGTTAAGCCGTGAAATAATTTTATATTTGGTAAAACTTGAAATTCAATACTCGTTTAATGCATTGGCAACATAGTTTTTTTCTGAAATAAAAACAATATTTATCTTGTTAACAAAAAATTTACCCACTAAATCCATAAAAATGGATATTTACTTTGGTTCACAAATAGGTTAACTTTGCCCGCGTGAGAAATATAATATTTTATAGAACGACTAATAATAAAATGCCTGTTGAGGAGTTTCTTGAATCGCTTTCTGATAAACAAGCGGAAAAGGTTTTATGGGTTTTGCGCTTAATCAAACAATTAGACAGAATTCCCATAGAGTATTTTAAGAAACTAAAAAGCACTAACGATATTTGGGAGGTTAGAACGAGTTCTGGCAATAATGAATTCCGTTTGCTAGGGTTTTGGCATAAGTCAAACTTCATAGTCTTAACTAACGGGTTTCGGAAGAAATCGGAGAAAACTCCAAAAATAGAAATAGAATTAGCGGAAAATAGAAAAAAAGATTTTTTAGAAAGGAGTTCAAATGGATGATTTAGAGAAATATATAAAAAAAAGAAAAAGTAAGAGTAAGAAATTTGCCAAGAGCTTCGAAAAAGGTTACGAAAACTTCAAGATCGGGGTATTGCTTCGTCAAACAAGAGAAGAAGTTGGAGTAACCCAAGAAGAGCTCGCAGAAAAGCTTAACACAAAAAAGTCAGCAATCTCTCGAATTGAAAACCACGCTGAAGATATTCGCCTTTCCACACTTAAGAATTACTTAGAAGTACTAGGTAAGAAATTACAAATACACATACAATAAATTAAATGCTGTGTGCTAACAATTAGTCTTTAGCGTTAATTTAATCTCTTCGGGTTGAATTCCCCGCTCCGCCTGCCGAAGTCCCGATGGAATCGGGACGGCGGGCAGGTTGCTTCGAGGTTTCATATTGAGGGTGTAGGTCGAGGATTAAATACCTCGACCGAGCTTAAAAAGCCCTTCCCTTAGGGAAAGGTTGGGATGGGCTTTTAATTTCTTTGAGAAAAAAAATATTGAACAACTATCGCCTACATATTCAATACGATGGAACCAATTATGCCGGCTGGCAGATTCAGAATAATGCTGTTACGGTTCAACAAAAAATTGTTGATGCCATCTATCTTATTACTAAAGTGCGGGTCAATCTGATCGGATCCGGCAGAACAGACACAGGCGTTCACGCATTTGGACAAACAGCTAATTTTAGAACCGAGAATGAATTAGATCTTTATAAATTTCAATACCAACTCAACTCGATCTTACCAAATGATATTTCTATTACTAAGATGGAAAAAGTTGCAGAAAGTTTTCATGCCCGGTTCGATGCTAAGAGCAGAAGTTATCTCTATATTTTTTCACAGGGTAAATCACCTTTCTATTATAAATATGCGCATTACTATCCCTCGATAAGCAAAATTGATTTTTCTAAACTAAATGAAATTTCAAAAGTGCTGTTAGGTGAACACGATTTTACTTCTTTCTCAAGGAAGAATCCGGATGTTGATGACAAGACTTGTAACATTTCGGAAATCCGTTGGCGAAAGGGAAGAGATCTTTCAACATTCTATATTACGGCAAATCGTTTCATGCATGGAATGGTCAGAACCATTGTTGGAACATTACTTTATACGGCTGAACAAAATCTTGATGGAAATTATTTGCTCGAAGTTCTCAATAAAAGAAACAGAGAAGAAGCGGACGAGTCCGTTCCCGCAAAAGGATTATTCTTATTTAAAGTGAGGTATTGAAATGATTGATCTTTCGAACAAAGTAGCGATAATAACAGGCGGTTCGCGTGGAATTGGCGAGGCATGTGTAAAATTATTTTCGCAAGCTAATTCATCGGTTGCGTTCACATACAAGCAAGCAACAGAACAAGCACAAAAAATTGAAAAGCAATATGCTAACAAAATGAAAGGGTACCGTGTTGACCTGGAATCTGAGAATGAAATTTCCGAAATGGTAAATCAAGCAGTAAAAGATTTTGGTAGGATTGATATACTCGTTCACAATGCCGGAATTTGGAACGATGGTCCGCTCGACACAATGACGCTTGATCATTGGAATGAAATGATGAGAATAAATCTTACTTCAACTTTTCTTTTATGCAAAACCGTTGCACCACATATGAAGAAAAATAATTTTGGCAGAATGATTTTGATCTCATCAACAGCCGGTCAACGCGGTGAATCCTTTCATTCGCATTACGCTGCATCCAAGGGAGGAGTTATTTCGTTTACTAAATCTCTGGCAGTAGAATTAGCGCAATTCAATATAACTGTAAACTCTGTTGCACCTGGTTGGGTTGATACTGAAATGTGTACTGAAGTTTTTTCAGATAAAGAATATAAGGAAAGCGTAAGGAAAGGAATTCCAGTCGGTAGAATTGCAACAGCGGAAGATATTGCTGGACCAATTTTATTTTTAGCTTCGGACCTTGCCAGGCACATCAATGGAGAAATATTAAACGTAAATGGTGGAAGTGTTTTGTGTGGTTAATTGCCCATCCCAACCCTTCCCACATAGTGGCAATGGATGTTTGAACATATAGACATATGTTTTATATTAGTCATCAACTTAAAATAATACATTTCATAGAGAACAATAATTGGATAATCTTTCTTTGATATTGCTGCTGAATTATTTCTCCCCCTTTGGGGGAGATAGTGGGGGCTTTCTGTGGAAATTTTAGCAGAACTTCATCCGCGCATCGTTCATTTCCCGATCGCGTTTTTCATTCTCTATCTCTTTTTTGAAACGTTTGGAATACTTCTTAAAAAAGATTTTTTACTAAAGGCGGCTTTGCTAATTTTAGTAGTTGGTGTATTAACGGCACTAATCGCAGTGATTACCGGAAATCAAGCTCAAACTGCTGCCAAATTACTTTTTACAAATGGAAGCGATTTGAATAAACTTATAGAACTGCACGAAGAGTATGCAACACTTACACTCTTCTATTTTTCTGCTGTACTGTTTCTTAGAATCTATCTCGTCATCAAAAAGAAATTGGATGGCAATTGGCAGTATCTATTTATTCTGCTTGGTCTGATCGGTTGCTACCTAATATATACAACCGGAATTCATGGCGGAGATTTAGTTTTCAAACATGGAATCGGCACACAATTTTTCGGTAAATAATTATGGGTGGTTCTAAAAATCATCCTATTGAAAGCCTAAACGCAAAGAGCGCAGAGTCCGCCGCGGCGGATCGCAAAGTACGCGAAGAATTTTTGGGTATCCATCACTTCGTGAGAAATTTTTAGAACTACTCTTTCATAATAAAGAATGAAAAAAATATTTGTGTCCATACTGTTTTTTGCTTCACTTACTTTTGCTCAATTTAAGTTTGGTGAGGCAAAAGGATTGTTCATGGCAATCGGTGTTGGTCCGCGGTTTCCAATCGGGGATATGGCAGAGAACCAAAATATTGGTGTTGGGACAGATGTTACACTCTTGTACACAGACAACAAATTCATACCAATTTTTCTTTACTCCACAATTGGATACCACCATTTTCCGGGGCGACAGAATTTTTATAAAGTGAGCAATTACTCATCATTCTCCAGCAATGTTTTAGTTGTTTCACCCGGTGTTCGTTACTATTTCAAACCAATTTTGGAGAGTGTCGTTCTACTTATGCCGATTGTTGACATAGGTGTGAATTGGGCGCTCTTTGAAAAATTACATCAATTCAAAATTGAAAGCGGAAAAAATAATTACGTTGAAGAAGTTATCAAATTTGGTTTTCACTTCGGCGCCGGATTTTCGATGTTTATCTTAGATGTAATTACTTACTATAATTATTTTCCCAAAAACCAATATCTATCATTTAATCTAAGAGCAAACATTCCAATCTTTGTAAAATTCTAAGGAGGAATCAATGGAATACCAAAATATTTTATTCGAGATAAGAAATAAGATCGCGTTCGTTACCATCAACAGACCGGATAAGTTAAATGCTCTTAATGGTGCAACACTAAATGAATTGAAAGATTGTTTTACAGCCATCAAAAATAACAATGAAGTAAATGTAACAATTATAACCGGAGCGGGAGAAAAAGCATTCGTCGCGGGCGCAGATATTTCCGAGTTGAACAAACTAAATACTGTTGCAGGAAAAATTTTCGCTGAGAATGGTCAGGAAGTGTTCAACTTAATTGAAAAACTTGGAAAGCCTGTGATTGCAGCAATAAATGGTTTTGCCCTTGGCGGAGGTTGTGAATTAGCATTAGCGTGTCATATCCGGATTGCAAATGAAAAAGCAAAATTTGGACAGCCCGAAGTTAATCTCGGAATCATTCCCGGTTATGGAGGTACGCAACGACTCACCCGATTGATCAATTCCGGTCGCGCTGCAGAAATGATTCTTTCCGGTGAACTCATTGATGCAAGCGATGCATTGAGAATTGGTCTGGTAAACAAAATATATTCGAGTGAAGAATTGATGACAAAAGCAGTTGAGATGGCGGAAAAAATATCTTCGAAAGGACAAATTGCAGTAAAGATGGCATTACGTGCAATTGTTTCTTGCGACGATGTCTCTGAAATGGAAGGTCAGAATCTTGAATCGAGTTTATTCGCTCTATGTTGCGGAACAGAAGATTTTAAGGAGGGCACTTCAGCTTTTCTTGAAAAAAGAAAACCAAATTTCAAAAACATGTAGCACAGAATTTCATTCTGTGCCCCAAAAGCTATTGCACAGATTAAAAATCTGTGCTACGGATTTCCGTTGACAACTCATAAGCAAAAATTTATAAGGTATCTTCTTGTCTTAGCAATCATTTTGTTGATAGCGGAGATCGCAATTGATCGTTTCCAAAAGCCTAAAAAAGTAACAATTGTAAACGAACTTTCTGTTCTTCAGATCGAGACGGTGTTCTTCAAGGTGCTGGATGAGTACGGAATAGACATAAAATGGATTTCAAAGAAAAAGATTAAACGTACAGATGATGGCTCAACTCTTGCTCAATACTCTGTAAAAATTCCTTCAGATGTTCCTATACCTCTCATTATAAGAGATATCAATAAGGTGATTCAAAAAGATATTACCGGGTTTGTATCGGAAGAGAAAAAAATATTTGGTTCAACTGAAATTAGAATCTATACAAACGAAATACTGAAACTGAAAGCAACATTAACTCCTGATAAAAGAATCATCCGCACCCGAAATGATCTTTCCTTTATTATCTCCGATGCACTCGATTTAAGTGAAGCAAATTTCAATAAATTTTTGAGTGTTTCTCATCCGCTTGCTTGCACTATTGTACCGAATGAAAATGTGATTACTAAAGCCGACACCTTGAAAAATTATCGTAAGGAGTACGCTTTACTATTAGATGATCAGATAAGCGATTCGAAAATGAAATTGAAGCAAGAATATCAGAAAGGAATACTCCGCGGGTCTATAAAGAACATTATCAACTCTTTCAAAGATTCACATTTTTATATTGTAGATGAAAAGTCATCCCTGTTCAAATCTCCTATTTATAATTTTGTTCGTGATGATTTTAAGCGGCATGGAATTACCTTGTCTTCTCGTTCTGAGTTTATCGAATTGAAAGCTAATGAAGATTCAGAATTGTTCTCGAAATTTAGATTTTATTGCAATGATACAACCGGTGCACATCAGAAACTATTTCTAAGTTCTTTCGAGAATTACCAAAAGATACTTCCGGAATTGGAAAGACTTAAAAAGAGGGGGCATAAGATCATACCGCTCTCAAAAACATTTCTCATTCAAAAACCGAAATAAGAAAGCTAATCCAATAAGTTTCCGTTGCAGTCTCTAACTCAACCGGCTCTTTACCCGCCACACCTGTTTTTCGCATTGGGACACCCTAAGAAACAAACGAACCTGTCTACCTGCCTGCGGCAGGCAGGCCGCCAGGTAGATTGGATTGTGTGTAATTTATTTTGACAACCTCGTAGAGGTTATATTTTTGTAGATAAATTTAAGAATAACATATTTCAATCCTCGATGAGTTGAGTTGCATTAAAGAACTTTTTACACACTCTTCATTCTTCGGAAGAGTGATGCTTGCCCGGCTCAGACGGGGAGTTTTGGAATTATGAAATTGGTAAAGGGATAGCGTGCCACAAGCGGGATAAACACCAAGCAGAGCGGAAGGAGTATAGAGCGAAAGGCAGAGGCGGGTGATGGTGAATCGAAGAGAGATGGCGTTTATTCATTGCCGGACGACAGGCAAACATTGGAGAGCGCGTGTCGATCATTGCCAGCGAGAGATCGTTTAGAGCGAGACGAATATGAAACATTGTCACGCGTCATGCCAACATTGTCACACGAATATTAATCATTAAAGGAAGAATGTTGTGCAATGCCCCACAGTTCTCAATCATTGCCAGACGTCCCTAGTGCAACGGGAGGCGGAGCTTGATCATTGCTGGACGGAAATCAATCAGTTAGGCGCAGTTTTGACACATTGTCATGTTCGATTGATTCATTCGCAGGCGGCGATGAAGCATTGTGGGGCGATTCTCAATCAATGGCTTTTTCGAGCGGATTTGAGGGATTTTGTTGTCATTTGACGTAGAGGATTTATAATATTTCTTTACTCGTAACTACTCAGCACTGATGATTTTTTTGCCACTAAGACTCAAAGGCACTAAGAAGCACAAAGAACTTATTAGTAGAACCTAGTGAAACTTTGTGTCTTCGTGTCTTTGTGGCATATTTTGAATTACAATTTATGTGGCTGCTGAGTAGTTACCTTTACTCACTGCAAATACTAAATGAATGAGTATATAGTTGAATAAATACACCTGGTTTCATATAAAGCTCCTTTTATTGATCCTCTGCGAGGATCTTTTTTCCCAGAGTTACATCTTATTACAATAATTTCCCTGTTGCAAAATCCGGGTTTAAATATTTAGAGGATCTTACCTACTCTTACAGGTAAGTATTACCTATCAGGCAAATCCATCCAAATTTGCGAAGTTTTTGTTTTGTATTAATGAGTTCACTCTAATAAGGTCAATTTGTCATTCTGATGGAGCCCTTCAATTCTTCAGGATAAACTCCGCGACTGTCCGTAGGACTCCTTCGGAGAAGAATCTATTGATTTCATATTAAAAATTGAGATTCTTCGCTTCGCTCAGAATGACACCTAACATTATTTAGACTTTTTAGAGTTGACTCATTTATACTTAGTTGAAAACAAACCACATGGCTCTGCCACTATATTCTTGTCCCGTAGGGAGGTGGCGAAGCCATCACTATGTGACATTCGCACAAAAAAATGACAAAGGCATCACGAACCATTTTCCCTCTGGGGCACCCGAGCTAATCAAAAATCCTTTGATTCTGAACCATTTTCTCAACTTTATGATCTTTTTCTAAAACCGCTGAAAACAGGAAGGGGCATAAGATCATACCGCTCTCAAAAACATTTCTCATTCAAAAACCGAAATAAGAAAGCTAATCCAATAAGTTTCCGTTGCAGTCCAATTCAACCGCCTCTTTACCTGTTAAGTTTTGCAATTGAGAAGAGATTTTTGAGCGGTCGCCGACGGCAACAACAACTAATTCATCGGGAAAAACATTTTCTAAAGCGGAAGAACAAACTTCCGCGCGTGTAGCGGATTCAACTTTATTCGTATAGTCTTTCATATCATCAATCGGAAGATTGTGAATTACCAACTGCTCAATATTCTTAGCAACCTGAGAATAAGTTTCGAAACGGGAAGGAAATTGTTTGATGAGATATGATTTTGCCAACTCAATCTCTTCGGGTGAAATATTTTCGCGTATCCCTTTCAGCTCTTTGATAATTTCAAAAATAGCCGCACCTGTATTATCGATGTCAACTGCGGTCGAAACTTCAAATGAACCGGCATCTTGATAATATTGATATGAAGAACCGGCGCCGTATGTAAATCCTTTTTCTTCGCGCAAGTTAAGATTGATTCTGCTCGAAAACTGTCCACCAAGAATTGTATTCATGATTCTTGTTTGGATAAAATCTTCAGCGCTTCGTCTCTTGGCAATATGACCAACACGTATCTCACTCTGTGCTGAATTTTCCTTATGAACAAAATAAAAACTTGTAGGCTTTCGTTTTGGCATTTCAAAAGCGAGGCTGGAATTAAGAGTAGTATTCCATCCGCCCAAATATTTATTGAACTGATCAACCGCTTCAGCTTCCGTTAAATTACCGACAACAATAAACTTAGTATTTGCAGCAGTAATATTATCCCGATAGAATATTTTTATATCGTTATTGGAAATCGCATTTACTGAATTCTCGTATCCAATTTCCGGAGAAGCATAGTAAGTATCACCGAAAACTCTTTTATCGAAAACCGAAGAGGCGATGAAAGAGGGTTCGTCTTTCAGCTGAAGAATTCTATCGGTTACTTTTTTCTTTTCCCGCGTAAAATCTTTCTCTTCAAACCGGGGCGTTAAAATTATTTTTGAGAGCAGTTCAAGTGAACGGTTAAAATTCTCTTTCAGCGAAAGGAGCGTCATAGAAATGAGATCATGATTTGATGAAACGGAGGAGACCGAACCCAATTTCTCAAATTCACCGTTTAAAGCTAAGGAGTCATATTCACCGGCACCCTCGTCAATTAAGAGGGAAGTCAAGTATCCCATTCCTCTTTTTCCGGGCGGGTCAAATTTACTGCCGGCTGAAACAAGAACCTCTGTAAAAACTATAGGGAGTTTTTCTTTTCTTACAAAAAAGAGTTTAATACCGTTTGCCAACTCAAGTTCTTTTACTTCAGGTAAATTAAACGATAAACTTTTTTCCGGTGCGGGTGCATTTGATCTATCTATCATCTTTATCACTTTGTTTTTGGAATTACGTTAAGTTCAACATGTGCGTTAAGTAAATATTTTTTTGCAGATTCAATTACTTGCTCGCGTGTTACATCTTCATATCTTGAAAGATCGAATACAAATGAATTGGGTTCATTCAGAAAGAAATTATAATGATTCAGATGATCAACAATCAGATCTAATTTTTGAAGTGAATATATATAAGATGATTTCAAGCTATTCTTCGCCCGAATCATTTCATCTTCAGTAATTCCATCATTTATCAATCTTCTAATTTCATTTTCAATTTCATTTTTGATTGTTTCTAGTTCTACTCCCGGCTTTGCGGTTGACACGATTATGAAAGATCCGTCCAGTTTAGCAGAATACTGGAATGAAGATATGTCCTGTACAATCTGTTTTTCAAAGACAAGCGATTTTTGTAAACGTGCATTTTTTGCTGACGTTAATATGTCCGAAAGGATTTCGATTGTTGCATCATTTTTACTGAAAGCTTTTTCTGTATGCCATGCCAAATAAATGCGGGGGAGTTGAACATAGTCTTCCATAATAATTTTTTTTGTTTCGAGAATGCTCTGCTTCGGTGCAGCAATATCCGGAATGGAATTACTCTTTATAATCCCTCCAAAATATTTTTCAATCAAGTCCTTGGTTTTTGATACGTCAAAATTACCGCCCACTGCAAGCGAAGCGTTATTAGGGGAATAATAAGTGCGGAAGAAATTTTTAACATCATCCAGTTCAAACTTTGCAATGTCTTCCATCCAACCAATAGTTGGCCATGAATATGGATGATCCGGGGAGAACAAATTGGAAAATAATTTTTCCCAAGCCAATCCATATGGCTGATTTTCGTAATTCTGTCTGCGCTCATTCATAACCACATCTTTTTGGTTATCTAACTTTTCTTGTGTTAGACCCGGAAGCATGAATCCCATCCGATCCGATTCCAGCCAAAGAGGAAGTTCAAAATAATTTGCCGGAACAGTTTCAAAATAATTTGTACGGTCAATGCTTGTAGAGCCGTTCAAACTACCGCCGGCTTCTTGAACATAACGGAAATGTCCTTCCTTTGGAATATTTTGCGAGCCCTGAAACATCATATGTTCAAACAGATGTGCAAAACCTGTCTTGCCAGGTTTTTCATTTGCAGAACCTACACGATACCAAACGTTTACAGCTACGAGCGGGAATGACTGATCGGGGTATAGTATAACTTGTAATCCGTTTGTAAGCGAATATTTTTCATAATCTATCTTTAATAAGTTTTTAGTCATCAGTTTTTAGTCATCAGTTTTTAGTCTGCCTATTAATGGTTTAAAATAAATTCTATCCGGTCCAGTTTACCGTCAATATTTGTCCGCGGATAAATATTAAAAATTTTACAAAGCAACGGGTAGATATCAACGTTCCATAATGTGCCTGTATGATAATTCTTTTTGAAACTGGGTCCTGTAGCTAAAAATATTCCATGCATATCAAGCTGGTTGTTATCGTAACCATGATTTCCTTTTCCATCCCAATCAGATCTTTTATTTGTAACAGCAGACCATCCGAGATCGGCAATTACTACTATTGCAGAGATAAACGGGTGATCATTAAAATGAAAATACTCGGGAATTTCTGAACGGTAAAATACTTTGTAATGATTTTCATTTTTTTTAAGTAACTCATATACTTCTTTCATGTTTTCCTTTTTTGGCTCAATCGACATTATAGGTCCGGCGTCGGATAATTTACAGTTTCCCGATCCAACAATTTTTTCGATGTTAATAGTTCTTTCTTCTGATACTTCAGTCATTCCATGGTCTGAAACAAAAATCAGATTCACACTATCACGCATTTTTATCTCATCAAGTTTGTTCAATAAGTAACCGGTTATATAGTCAAGTCGTTTTATCGCGTCATTGGTCTGAGGTGAATCCGGACCAAAATCGTGACCTTGTGAATCTGTTTCATGAAAGTATAGAGTAACAAAATGAGGTCGTTTCTCAAATGGTAGTTGAAGCCAATCAATTACTCCGTCAACACGTTTTTCATAAGGACGTTGGTGATCATAAGATTGAAAGTAAGTTGGTTTTCGATAAGGAAGTAAAACTTCGGATCCGGGCCAAAAATAACTTGCAGTTATTATACCTTGTCGCTCTGCTGTTTCCCAAAAAGCTTCGCCAAGATACCACCTGCTGTTTCGAACTGCATTAGTATCGCTCATTCTATAATAAGATTTGTTAAAGGGATCGGCAAAACTGTTTGCAATTATTCCGTGATGAGCCGGGTACATCCCGGTAATAATAGAAAGATGATTCGGAAAAGTTTTTGAAGGAAATGATGGACGCAGTGAAAGAGCCGAAACACCTTCTTTTTTTATCTTTTCTAAATTAGGCGCGATTCCGCGATTGAGGTAATCCCATCTAAACCCATCGAACGAAACTAAAATAACATATGGTTTTGGAGAAGCTATACTGATTGAAGTGATGAGCAAGAGACAGAGAATAAAAAATCTTTTCTTCATAATAAATTATACCTCTAATTGAAAAACTGATTGCAAATATAAGGATGTTGATTCACTAAAGCACCTTACACAGTCCACATGAAAAACTTAGCCACTAAGGCACAAAGACACAAAATCTTCACAAAGTTTATGTTTTTCTTGGTGAAACCATTGTGCCTTAGAGTCTTCGTGGCGAATCTTTCCTTTCTGCGTAACATGAGTTAAATAATAAAAAAATTATAAAACCCTTTTGACATTAATTGGATTTTCATATCTTCCAAGTGGAAAAATGAACCTCCATAGCCTAATTAATTCAAAGAATTGTGAGTTAAATAAATTACTTCTGCTCAATGAATTTGAAAAAGAGTTTATATAATAGATGTCACAATATTTATTCTCAGAAACAAATAACTTCGAATAAAAAATCTATCTTAATTAATAATTCACTAACCTACTAAGGAGTAAAGTATGAGAAAAGTTAAACAATTGATTTCCTTCTTCATGATTGTTGTTGTGATGTTTAGCTCGCAGTTAATTTTGGCACAGGGCGTTACAACTGCAGGACTCAATGGTCTCATCTTAGACCAAATTGGCGAAGCTTTACCCAGCGCAAACATCATAGCAGTTCACGTACCTTCAGGCACCACTTATGGGGCAAATAGCCGTGTGGATGGAAGATTTTACATTCCAGGTATGAGGGTAGGCGGTCCTTACACAGTAACAGTTTCTTATGTCGGATTCGAAAAACAAGTTCAAGAAAATATCTTTCTTACTCTTGGTGTCTCAACGGATACTAAATTCACCATGCGCGAGAAAAATATTGAAATTGGCGAAGTAACTGTCTTCGCCCAGCGCGATGCAATTTTCAGTTCTGATAGAACCGGAGCTGCAACTTCCGTTGGTATCGAAGCTCTCCAAACGCTTCCTACTATTTCCAGAAGAATTGGAGACTTTACACGCTTGACTCCTCAGGCAAGTGGTTCCTCTTTTGCCGGTCAGGATAATCGTCTTAATAACATTACCGTTGATGGATCTTATTTCAACAACTCCTTTGGATTGGCTGGTCAACCTGGTGACAGAACAGGTGTATCTCCAATTTCTCTTGACGCTATTGAACAAGTTCAGGTCAACATCGCTCCTTACGATGTACGGCAAGGTAATTTTGTGGGTGCAGGTGTCAACACTGTAACTAAAAGTGGAACAAACGAATTTTCCGGCTCGGCTTACTATCAATTCCGTAACGAAAGTTTAGTTGGCACAAAAGCTAAAGATTTGGATTTTGTCCAAGGTACATTTAACTACAGCCAGGTGGGTCTTCGCTTAGGTGGTCCAATCCTTCAAAACAAATTGTTTTTCTTTCTCAGCTTTGAAAAGGATGCACTAACCGAACCGGGAACAACTTACATGGCGAATACCGGAGGTCAGCCTATTGTAGGTAACACAACAAGAGTGTTAGCTTCCGACCTCGATGCGCTAAGCAGTTTCTTGAAATCTAAATTTGGATACGAGACAGGATCTTATCAAGGATATGATCATAAAACTCCGGCAGCCAGATTCATTTTTAAACTGGATTACAACCTTGATGACCATAATAAACTGACCGTGCGATATAATCATCTGGATTCTGAAACTGATGTGTTATTGTCAAACTCATCTTCATTAGGTTTTGGTTCTAGAAGATCCTCTCTAACTGCCTTGAACTTCCAGAATTCGAATTATAGTATTATGGAAAATATTCGCTCAGTCATTGGTGAGTGGAATTCGATGATTGGTGACAATATGTCGAATAATCTTATCATCGGTTACACCTTTCAAGATGAAAGCCGCGGCTCAAGAGGTTCCTTCTTTCCTATGGTAGATATTCTTAATGGCGGCTCTACTTATACTTCATTTGGCTTTGAGCCATTTACACCTAACAACGAATTACGTTACAGCAGCTTACAGTTTCAGAATAACTTTACCATTTATGGAGACAAACATAATTTTACATTTGGCGTGAGCGCGGAAAAATATAAATCTGAAAATATATTCTTCCCCGGCTCTCAAAGTGTTTATGTTTACAATTCGCTGGCAGATTTTTACACAGATGCAAACGCTTATCTAAATGGAACAACATCCCCGGTCACACTCCGCCGCTTCCAGGTAAGGTGGTCAAATCAACCGGGTATGGAAAAACCAATACAGCCATTGGAAGTTTTTTATACAGGTATTTATGCTCAGGATGAATGGCAGGTTACCAGAGATTTAAAGTGGACTTTTGGAATTAGATTTGACGTTCCATTCTTTGGCGATACCGGGTTTAAAAACGCGGCAGTTGACAATCTTACTTTCAGGGACGAAAATGGGAATGCGGTTAAATATGCAACAGCTAAACTTCCTGACGCAAATATTCTGTTTTCACCAAGAGTTGGTTTCAACTGGGATGTTAGTGGCGACCGCAGCACACAGGTTCGTGGTGGTACAGGTATCTTTACGGGTCGTCCGGCTTATGTATGGATTTCTAATCAGATTGGTAACAATGGCGTGTTAACCGGCTTTGAGCAATTGGATAACACGAAGTTAAGACCATTCAATCCGGATCCAAATAAGTATAAGCCAAATCCTGCAACAATAACCGGCGCTCCGGCATCAAGCTACGAATTGGCTTTTACAAATCCTAATTTTGACTTTCCTCAGATTTGGAGAACTAACTTTGCCGTCGACCAAAGACTGCCATTCGGATTGGTTGGAACTACCGAGTTACTTTACAGCCGCGATGTTAACGGAATTTACTACATCAATGCCAACCTGAAACAACCTAACACAAAATTCAGTGGCGCTGATAACCGTCCAAGATGGACTACCGGTAACAGAATTAACAGCAATATTACTAGTGCAATCGTTTTGAAAAACCAAAGTGAAGGCTATTCCTATAGCCTTAGTGCTTCTTTGGAAAAACCTTTCAGCAATGGCTTATTTGCAAAGGTCGCTTACAACTATGGTGTTTCTAAGAATACAGTTGATGCCGGTTCTATCGCCTTTGGTTCATGGAATAATAATCAACACTCAGGCGATCCAAACAATCCAGGTGTAGGATTCTCAACCAATTATTCGGGGCATAGAGTTTTTGCTACAGTTTCCTACCGTAAAGAATACTTTGATTTTGGAGCTACAACCATTTCATTATTCTGGGAAGGTTATTCCCCCGGTACTGGAACCTTTGCATTTAGTGGCGATCTGAACGGTGATGGTGGCACAAGCAATGATCTCATTTATATTCCTCGAAACGCTGCTGAAATGAATTTTGAACAATTCACAGCCACTACAGCCGGCGTAACCAAAACTTTCACCGTACAAGATCAGATTGCTGCTTTTGAGGCTTATATAAATCAGGATAAATATCTAAGCGCCAACAGAGGTAAATATGCAGAACGTAATGCAGTTTTACTACCGATGGTTTATAGAGTTGATCTTGGTATCGTACAGGAGTTGTTTACCAATATTCTAAGCAAACGTAATTCCTTGCAATTCAGAGTTGACGTACTGAACTTTGGTAATTTACTAAATAAGGATTGGGGAGTAAGTCAGCGTTTTGTTGCGGCTAGCTTTGGAAATATACAACCATTGATTGCTCGTGGTGCCGATGCACAAGGAAAGGCACTATATAGATTGCGGAACATAGGTAATGATTTGATTTCTTCAACTCTTGAACAGAATCTTTTAGCTTCAGATGTTTGGAGAATTCAGTTTTCTTTAAGATATACGTTTAACTAATCTACTTGCAGTTTTAAAAAAGGCTGTCTCAAAAGGGCAGCTTTTTTATTTTAAACCAAAATATTGTAGAGACTTGATTTATCAAGTCTCCAGTTTATTTATAATTTGTAAATTGAACGGGGAAGTTGAGATCAGCTTCTTTCATTAATTTCATGATTGCCTGAAGGTCATCAATTTTTGTCGCCTGCACACGTACCTGCTCATCTTGAATTTGTGAATTTACTTTGAGCTTACTTTCCTTAATCATCTTCGTAACAATTCTAGCATTCTCTTTAGAAATTCCGCTTTGAAGATCAATCGTTTGTTTCAATCTTGCATTTGCTGCGGGTTCAGGTTCAGAATATTTCAATGCTTTTATGGAAATACCCCGTTTTATGAACTTTGTTTGAAGAATATCAATTGACTGCTTGCGGGAGTAGTCATCTTTTGTGTTAAGTGAAATTTGTTTCTCTTTTTTATTGAGGACAATTTCAGTGTGCGAATCTTTAAGATCGAAACGCTGTGAGATCTCCTTTATTGCTTGATTCATAGCATTATCTACTTCCTGAAAATCAATTTCGGAAATGATATCGAATGAATGGTTAGCCGCCATAGTCCTTCCCTTTTTTTGTCCAAATTTAGCTAAAATTATTCAAAGGTATTCCAGTCTATTCAATTTGTGTGACTTGATAGAATAGACCCAAGGATTCGGATGAAGGA
Organism: uncultured Melioribacter sp.; assembly: GCA_964449775.1. Taxonomy (GTDB): domain Bacteria; phylum Bacteroidota; class Ignavibacteria; order Ignavibacteriales; family Melioribacteraceae; genus Fen-1258. The sequence goes on from CAYVBQ010000027.1 coordinate 34,961, forward strand.
CTCTGATGAGGGAAGATTTCATTTGAATTTTGATAATCGAATTCGTATTTTATTACAAGTTTTTAGAGGGTTGGAAATTGTTCGGTACAAAAATTCTTTCTTGGTAAAGTCAGCCTCTTCCATTCTTTAACTTGTGTGAAAGATCACAGAACTTGAGATTATTAAATTATATATACCGCTTGAGATATTTTTTATTCTTCATTCTTTTTCTTGTTATAAGTACTATCGGATATGGATTTGATAACTCTACAATCAAAGAAAACTTACTACGCAAACTAATAAATCATGGTTTCGAAAATATTCGTGTGAAAGTAGATGAGCAAAAAGTAATTATTGCTTATGAGAACCGGGTTTATAGATTTGATGTTGAAGCGATAAAAGAAATTCTTAATATAGTGGTACCTGAGTTGAATGATATTCAAAAAGTTATTCTAATTCCGGAGAATAGAAAAATTCCCATAGTATCTGTCGAAACTCTTTTGGATGATTGTAAAAATTACATTGATTCAAAAATTACCGGAAAAGAATTTGCAGAAAAACTCAAAATAGATTTTGATATTGATAAGATTTATAGTGAACTTCAAAAGGAAGAAATAGAAAATTCTTCCTCTTTCAGATTTGATATTGCAGTAAAACCTCAACTGAATTTTGAATTTGGGCCATATGAGAAACCCGTAATATCTCAAATCAACATTGTGCCGGAACTAAAAACAAGTTGGTGGAAAGGAATGAATTTTAATTACGAATTAATTGTTCCTCTCGTGAATGAATTTGGGACAAGAGGAGATTCTGTACGACCGGGTATTGTTACATTGAACCAAGTTTTCAGATTTCCAAATAATTATTTTGTCTCAACATCATTTGGTTTTTTTACTCAAAGCAGATATGGTTTTGACTTTGAAATGAAAAAATATTCCTTAAATGGTGATTTAAATTTTGGATTAAATTTCGGCTTGACAAGCTTCGCATCATTTTCCGGAATGACAAAATTATATTACTACGATGCTTTTACCTGGACAGGTTCATTAAGTTGTGAATACAGAGTTACAAAATATGATTTAACTTTAGGTCTAACAGCAGGTAAATTTCTAATGGGTGATGAAAGTATTCGTTTTGACATTAATAGAGAATTTGGTGAAATTGAAATAGGTTTTTTTGCCATCCGTTCTCGCGATGGTATTTCAAATGGAGGAATAAATATTACTATTCCACTATTTCCTTCACACTACTGGAAACCGAGTTTTGTTAGGTTGAGAACCAATGAAAATTTTTCTTGGAGCTATTTGGTGAAAACTAATACAGATCAGTTGATTGGATTAAGATACAACACAGGAAATCGCTTAAATATTTTTATGAAGAAATTAAATCCGGAGTTTATCAAAAATATTTTTAGAAAAGAGTAATTAAAAATTACTAACCCACAAAGAGGTGTTATATGAAAAATAAGAAAACTACTTCTGCATTTGTTGTAGTTTCATTCTTCTTCCTATTGGTTGGCTCTTTTGTCCTTTCAAGTTGCGAAACTTCGAGAGTTGGACCTGAACTTCCTAGACCAAATCCACCGGCTCCGCCAGCACAACCGTTAGTATTAGTTGGAACTGTAATTGATGCAAGTACATCAATTGGAGTTTCTGGTGCAACGGTTAACCTTATTAAATTAAGTGGTCAAGCCGTTGCCTCTACTACAACAGATGGATCTGGTCTTTATCAGTTTGATGTATCTGCTCTAACCGAAACTGAAGTTGTTGTAAATGCAACTAAAACCGGTTATGGTTTTTCTTCAGTTACCGCTCAGTTAAACAAGGGAACAAATTCAGCGAGCGTTTCATCATTAAAACTAACTAAAATTGTTACTAGCCCACCAGTAACAGTTACAGCAACAACTGGAGGTTCAACCAGTACAACTTCCACTGAATCAAAAGCCCCAACTCCAGTAACTGTAACCATTCCTCCGGGCGCAGTTTCCACACCTACACAAATTACAGTTGCCGCTGTTCCATTAACTAGTACACCTGCACCAACAGCTGCCGCAAGCGTACAAAATCAACTTGGAGTTTCAAGTCTACAACCTGCAGGTGTTAATTTTTCTAAACCTGTTACCCTCACTTTCCCTCTGCCTGTTTATACTGTACCGGGTACACAATTAGCGGTTCAAAAATTAAATACTACCACAAATACATGGGAAGTTACAACTTTAAAAGCTGTAGTAGGTAGTGATGGTCTTGTTGCAACATTGGATGTTACTTCAACAGGTCAATACGCATTAATGGATGATATTGGCTTAACGGAACAAACAGTTTCAGGTAGTATTGTAACTGAGGATGGAATAACCCTCACAACTAAACTATTAAAAGAAACTCTTGAACCGCTCGGAGAAGAGTATTATGGACTTCAATCAGGCTCTACAACTATATTTAAACAGGGGAGTTATAATATTGTAGAGTTTTTAACCACTGGTTTACCGCCGAGTTTTACTTGGAGAAGAAACCTCCTCGGGCAGCGAAGAAGAATAATTCTCTCGGATGTCACCACTTTTTTCTCAATACCCTTTTCATTTAATTTCCCACAATTACCGTCCACATTTATAAGAGATGGCGTACAGTACAACCCTAATAAACCAAATGAAGCTGGTAATTGGGAATATCGTTGGTATATAGTTGATAGAACAAGGGTCTTTGAATTTACCGTAGCGAAAGGTACTTTCTGGTCAGTAAAAGATAGACTAACGATAAGGGATTGGGTACATGTAACTATCAAAATCGGTTTTTATTGGATCGCTCATAACCAAGGTGGTGTCGCTGTGGGACCATATTAAGGATTGAAAGTTTTGTGGATTGTCGGGGTGGGGAGATTCGAACTCCCGACCTCTTCGTCCCGAACGAAGCGCGCTAACCGGGCTGCGCTACACCCCGAAAATTACGGGGCAAAGATAAAATTTTTAACGGTGAGAAAAAAATATAAATTTTGAATTAATTAAAGTCCCTCACAATAAGGAGGAAACAATATGAGAAAAATTTCACTTTTACTTTCACTACTGCTAATTGTTGCTGTGGATGTTAGCCAAGCACAATTAGCAAAAGACAGCTGGGCATTCGGTTTTGGTTTTAAGTATCCCAGATTTGTCAGTGTCAACATTACGCCTCTCAATACCAACTATGGTGGATTTCTTTCATTGCAAAGAAATTTCTCTGAACATGTTGGATTAAGATTCCATGCTGGTTATTCACATTTTGCTTATGAATTTCCAAGCGCTGTTACTGGTACTGTTGAAACAAATACAAACGCCATTATAGGCGATCTTGATGTAATGTATTATCTTATTCCGTGCGAACCAATCTCGCCATATTTTTTCGGCGGTATTGGCGGAGTATATCGAATGTTGAATGCCAATAGATGGACTACCACTCTTGATGATAATGCATTCGGATTTCAATTTAATGCAGGTGCCGGTTTAGAAATTAATATTGATTCCGACTGGAAAGCTCTTTTTGAATTTGGATATCACATTACAAATAATTCTGAGCTTGATGGAACAGTTATACCAACAGAAGCAAATGGACGTGATACTTACATGGCTTTTAATCTTGGTCTTCTTTACTTCTTGGATAAAGGCGAGCCATCCAAATATTGCCAACTCTACTCCGGAATTACACAAGAATACAAAGACATGACCGACTACGATAGAATTGAAGGGATGATCAAGAGACACATTCCGAAAGAAGTAATAAAAGAAGTTGTAGTTGAAAAACCAATGAAAGCTGCAATTGAAAAATGGGTTCTTATTGGTGTCAATTTCGATTTTAATAGTGCTAAACTTTCGGGTGAGTCATATCCAATTCTTTATGATGCGGCAAAAACTCTTTTAATGAATCCTAATATGAAAGCTGAAATACAAGGGTACACAGATAATGTGGGTTCAGAAAGTTATAATAAAAATCTTGCTCAAAAGAGGGCCGAAGTTGTGAAAGGATATTTGACTTCGAAAGGTATTGCCGCAAATAGATTAACTGCGGTAGGTTTTGGTGAGAGTAATCCGGTGGCTGATAATAAAACAGCCGACGGCAGAGCCATGAACCGGCGCATCGAGTTTAAGGTGCAATAATTTTTTAGTAAGAGGCTGTCTCAAAAGATCGTTTGTCATCACGAGCGAAACGAAGTGATCTCATTATTTTGAAAAAAATAAAAGATTGCTTCGTCGTAAACTTCTCGCAATGACTGTTTATCTGATTTTTGAGACAACCTCTTTTATCTGCCAATCAATTTTGTTCTGAAAAGAATTTGATTTAATTTTATCCAAGAAAATTTTCCTTTAATTTTATCCGGAGAGGTAAACAAGGGATGAACAACAAAAATAAAATAGACAACAAAATGGAGACCTCGGCGACTGAATAGTCAACGGGGATTTTTTTTATATGGACATAAAAGCAAAAGTAATCGACGAAGAAGGTCTTAACCGAACTCTCACACGTCTTGCACACGAAATTCTGGAAAAAAACAAGGGATCCAAAAATCTTGTACTTATCGGGATGCGAACACGAGGAGAATTTATTGGCGAGAGAATCAGAGACAAAATCAAAGAAATTGATAATTCCGAACCCAACTTTGGCGTCTTAGACATCACACTTTACCGCGATGATTTCCGTAGACGCTTAAAGCAGCCCGAAATATCTGTAACTAATATAACATTCGATGTGAATGACCGGGACATAATTCTAATTGATGATGTTCTCTATACAGGAAGAACAGTTCGCGCAGCACTTGATGCTTTGATGGATCTTGGAAGGCCTAACTCTATTCAACTTTGTGTTTTGGTAGACAGAGGACATCGTGAATTGCCAATACGTGCGGACTTCATTGGGAAAAATATTCCAACTTCCATCAATGAAGAAGTTCGCGTGCGGATTAAAGAAACAGATGGCGAAGACGCGGTTTATTTAATTAACGCTCCAACCAAAAATTAGGAAGAAAAAAATGTCATTATCAAGCAGACACTTATTAGGATTGAACGGCGTTCCCAAAGAAGATATCCAACTAATTCTTGATACGGCTACAACATTCAGAGAAGTTCTTGAAAGACCAATCAAGAAAGTTCCTACTCTTCAAGGGAAGACGATTGTGAATCTTTTTTATGAAGACTCAACAAGAACTAGAATCTCATTTGAACTTGCACAGAAACGACTTTCAGCAGACACAATAAATTTTTCCACATCAAGCAGCAGCGTTAAAAAAGGTGAGACCTTCAAGGATACAGTCCGTAACATCGAAGCAATGAAGGTTGATATGATAGTCGTTCGCCATAAATCTGCAGGCGTGCCGCAATATCTAACTCGAATTTCGAAAGCGAACATTATTAACGCCGGAGATGGTTTGCATGAACATCCAACACAAGGATTGCTGGATATGTATTCGATAAGAGAACGACTTGGAAAATTGGAAGGATTAAAAGTATGTATCGTTGGAGATGTTGCGCACAGCCGCGTAGCTCTCTCTAACATATTTGGTCTTAAATCAATGGGTGCAACTGTCTCTGTGTGTGGACCGGCAACAATGATTCCGATAGGAATAGAATCGCTCGGTGTAAAAATTTACACAAGCATCGATGAAGCAATGAAAAAAAATGATGTTCTAAATGTATTACGTATTCAACTGGAACGGAATGCCGGAACTCGAATTCCGTCGCTTCGTGAATATCATAATTATTTCGGAGTTACATCTGAGAGGATCAACAAATACAACACGGAAATTGTAATACTGCATCCGGGTCCTATTAATCGTGGTGTAGAAATTTCTTCCGAAGTTGCGGATGGACCATACCAAGTGATTCTCGATCAAGTTACAAATGGCGTTGCAGTTAGAATGGCAGTTTTATATCTGCTTGGAACAATGCACTAATTTTAAGGTGAGAAATGAAAATAATACTTAAACAAGTTACAGTCTTAAATCCAGAACAAAAATTAAATCAGAAAAGCGATTTGCTTATTGAAGACGGAGTGATAAAGAAAATCGGTGGATTGAAAAGTGAAGATTTCAAATCTGCCGAGGTCTTCGAATTTGAAAACAAATACTGCGTACCCGGATTATTTGATATGCATGTTCATTTGCGTGAGCCCGGTCGTGAAGATGAAGAAACTGTTGAAACGGGAAGTAACGCTGCAGCAGCAGGCGGTTTTACCGGCGTTGCTTGTATGCCTAACACAAATCCCGATATAGATTCTGCCGAGATTGTACGGTTTATAAAAGAAAAAGCAAAGGATCATCTTGTGGATGTTTATCCGGTTGCCGCCGCGACACTTTCACGCAAAGGAGAAACTCTTTCTCCTATGTATGAATTGTTTGACGCCGGCGCGGTTGCATTTTCTGATGATGGTGTTGCAATTAAAAACGCCGGAGTGCTAAGAAACGTTCTTGAGTATTCTAAAAATTTTAATACACCGGTCATCGAACATTGTGAAGATGAATCAATGGCAGATGGTGTTATGAACGAAGGATTAATCTCAACAACTCTTGGTCTTGAAGGAATTCCAAATGTTGCCGAAGATCTGATTGTTATGAGAGATATTTTGTTGGCTGAATTTGTTGGTGGAAAGGTTCACATTGCTCACATCAGTTCTAAAAATGCTGTTGAGTTAGTTCGTCAAGCAAAAAAACGAGGAATAAAAGTTACTGCTGAGGTTGCGCCTCATCATTTCACTTTGACGGATGATTCGATTAAATCTTACGACACAAATTATAAAATGAATCCTCCATTACGAACACGCGCAGATGTTGAGGCAATGATTGAAGGATTGAAAGATGGAACGATTGATTGTATAGCGAGTGATCACGCGCCGCACGCAATTGAAGAAAAAGAGATGGAATTCATCTATGCGCCTAATGGAATTGTGGGACTTGAAACGCAACTTGGACTCGTAATAAGCGAGCTGATCCACAAAAAACATCTTACAATTTCTCAAGCTGTTGAAAAGATGTCAATCAACCCAAGAAGAATTTTGAACATCCCGATTCCGCAGATTAAGGAAGGTGAAATAGCCAATCTTACAATATTTGATTCGGATTTAATATGGACTGTTGACGTGTCGAAGTTTAAGTCAAAGGCAAAGAATTCTCCATTTGATAAACGCCTAATGACCGGCAAATCAATTGCAGTTATCAATAAAAAGAAGATGTTTTTCGAAGACAAATTCATATCGCTCTAAAATTCACCAAAATTGTTCAGAGCTGTTCATTATATCATACAGCTCTGAATTCTCTTATTAAGCCTCAACATTGACATAAAAAAATTTTCTTACTAAATCGAATTAAAAAGAAAGAATCTCGTCTTAATTGATAGAATTTTCATTTGGCATCATGATTGAATAATAGAGATCAGAATATTGCGGAGGACGCTATGAAAACCTTAAAAAGAATTTTACTATCAACATTATTTTTTGGAGTAATCATTTTTACCGGATGTGATAAGCTGAATAATTATCATGATGATACTCCTCCTTCACCACCAAAAAATGTTTCAACAGTTACAGGTGACAACCGGGTTGATATTTTTTGGAATTACAATACCGAGCATGATGTTGCAGGTTACAACGTTTATTATGCCTACTCATATAATGGCAAGTATACTCTTATCGGCAGCACTAAAAAAGATTCATTTGTTGACAGCGGCGCAAAAAACGGAGTTACGTACTATTATGCGGTATCAGCATACGACTATAACGGCAATGAAAGTGATTTAAGCAAAGATGAAGTTTATGACACACCTCGACCTGAAGGGTTCGACCAAACCATTCACGATTACTTACGTTTTCCCAATATAGCGGGTTATGATTTCAGTAAATATCTCGTTCTTCCATATGATGATAAATATGCCGATCTATTCTTCGAAAATTACAACGGTACATTTTATCTTAATGTTTGGGATGATTCCGACATTCAAGATATGGGCTCGACAAGAGATATTTGGGATATAAGTTATGCCCCAACGGGTGGATGGGTTCCGTTAAAACAAGGTGAGAATGTAAAATATACAAAAGCAATAATTGGAAACACGTATGTAATATGGACATGGGATAATCATTATGCTAAAGTAAGAGTAAAAAACATTACATCTGAAAGAGTAATATTTGATTGGGCATATCAATTAGTTGAGGGAAACAGAGAGTTGAAGAGAGGAAACGTTTCCACAGAACGTAAAGAATTTCCAAGGACGGTTGTAAAGAAATATTAACCTCGATTCATTCCTCCTTCTTGTTGAAGAGGCTGTCTCAGAAGTAATAAAATTGATATAGTTGGATTTGATTTCGGTTTAAAATCGCAACTTTTTATCGGTAAAAATTACTTTAAAGACAGCCTCTTTTATTTCTTTTATTTATTTTGCTAACAAACTAATGCTGATATTACAAGATGAATATTTTGAAAAGATATAGACAATTATTTTTGATGGGTGTGTTCCTGCTGAACATCTCATCAACTACATCTATCATTCTTGCTCAAGAAAGGAAATCGATAGAAGCACATAAAGTTTTTTTCCGAATAGAGGAGGGATTAAATTCATCTGCCGTAGATAAGTTCTCAAACTATTTTGGGGATAAAAATTATCTTAGTCTCGCAAACGGGACTGCCGGATATTTCAGCGCTAATCAATCATATTATGTGATAAAAGATTTTCTAAGTGTTTATCAGAGCGTTTCTTTCAAATTAACCAATATTGTCACTGAAACATCAACACCATTTGCCTCAGGATCTCTAAAGTACAACAACAAAGGAATCCGGGGCACAGCCACAGTTTTCATTGCACTTTATTTGATTGATAACCAATGGCGCATATCCCAGATAACTATAAATTAGTATGGCTATCACTATTTCAAAACGGAATAAAAAATACATCTGGCTTATTTCATTAATCTTTTTTTTAGTGTTTTTGTCAGCGGTACTTTCGCCTATTTTAATCGAAAAGGGAAAAAATAATTGGGATAAAACTTTAGTAGATAAAATTGAAAATGTTGCTAACTCAATTAACCGTGCTTTCGAGACCAGAACAGATTTCCTCATTACAATAAGTTCTCGCTTAAAGAAAGATTTACACTCACTTCAATTCAAATCTTTGATTGATCAACGATCTTTATTCACCCTTCTAACAGATAAAAAATATCAAAATCTATCTGTGCAAATTTATGATTCAAAGCGAAATCTCATAGCCTGGAATTATGAACCAGTTTTGGATGAGCAAGGGCTGAATAAAACTAGCTCATATATAAATCAATCTTTTTTTAGCAGTCAAAAACTATTCACCCATCTCTGTTTTGCCGATACACTTAATTCTGACAAAGAGGTGATGCTGATTGTAGTGAGTCAACCGATTGAAAAACATTACTCGCTTTCTCAAAAAAGCGACCCGTCAAAGAACCTGGCTGATTCACTCTCAAACGCATTATCCACAAAAGTAGAAATTAATTACTCACCCCTTGCTCAGTTCTCAAAGGACGGCAGAAAATATTCATTCGCTATCCAAAATAATTTTAGTAATAAAATTGCCGTTGCTACATTTGATAAACCCTCGCTCGAGATTGAATTGAGCGGGATTCAAAAAACAATTACTATAATTCAATATTTGCTTCTTATCGCAGTAGTCGGCGTACTAAGTTTTTGGTTCCGTGTATATCTTATCAAGCTAAATAAAAAGTCATATAGATTTTTAGGTATCACTTCTATTTTAATACTGTTACGATCTTTACTTTTTGTCTTTGAAATTCCCTCTTCTTTTATACGAAGTTCAGTAAATGATCCATCGAACTTTTCTTCAATCTTTGCTTTCGGAATCGTCCAATCACCGTTGGAGCTCCTAATTACTATGATGTTTCTTCTTATAATTATTTTAATAGGTTACAATTTTGTATTAGAACATTACGATGAAAACAAAGAGGTATTAAAGCAAAGTAAAATCAAATTTGCATTTGCAATAGTAATTTCAACGTTACTATTCCTTCTGTCTTTTCGCGGATTTGGTGCTGCAATTCGTAGTGTGATATTTGATTCTACAATTCGTTACTTCAAAGATTTTGCACTCATTCCATCGCCTCCAATTCTATTGATGAATTTCAATATTCTTGCACTTGGATTTTGTTCTATTGTTTTTTCAATCATTTTATTGCTTTATATCTTTTCTTTGAGCACCTATCGTGAACAGAAAAAACGATTAGCTTTATTTGTTATTCTATTTGTCTTAATTCAAGCAGCAGCATGGATTTTTGATTTGGTGCAGAGTGAACCGCAAGGCACACCTATTATTAGAATAATTTATATCACAATCGTCTTTTCTCTCGCATATTTTGTAATATTTCTTAACCGCCGAACATGGCTCATCTTTGCTTATTATGCTTTTGCCGCATCGATTGTGTCAGTTAGCTTACTAACATATTATAATTCACAAATTGAGAGGGAATCGTTAAAAACAACAGCACATGAATTAACACGGACAAATGAGGACCTAATTGAATTCATGGTCTTTCAGACACTGGTTCAAACACAGCAAGACGAGCGTGCAATAAGTTCATTCTATGAATGGAATAATTTCTCCTCGGATGCCTTTATTATTTGGACCGGTAGTTTGCTTTACAGAGAAGGTATTCCTTCCGCTCTCAACTTCTTTGATGCATCACATAATTTTATCGGCGGTTATCAGACAGGGAAAATTGTTTCTTTCACGGCAATTGAAAGACATCTTTTGGAGATGAATGACAGTTTGAAAATCTTCAAAGAAACAAATCTATATGGCAATGGAATTACATTTAACGGCATTGTGCCCTTGAAGGATAACGATAAATTATTAGGATTCGCTGTTGTATCTGCCGTATATGATGAAAATCATTTCAATTTTGCAGAGCTGCCGAAAATCCTTTTATCACAAAGGGCGGGCATTTCATCTGCGGTAGATTTTACTAAGCTGAAAATATTTGATTTTCACAACGGTGAGTTAATGCGCTCTTATGGTGGAGTGAATCTTTCACCTGAAGAACAAAAGCAAATATTGAATTCTGAATTTATTTCTTACTCAGAATCCTGGCTGAATATGAATATTAATAATGAGAGCAATCTAATCTATGCTCTCAAAATAGATTCACCCGCTAAGAAAAAAATTCTGGCAATTGCTCTCGAAGAAAAAAATATTTCGTGGAATCTATCCGATTTCTTCAAAGTGTTTTTTGTGCATACCATTATAATTACTTTTTTAATAATTGTATTTGCGCTGGCACGGTTTAGAAAAACCAAATTAGTTTTTATATCATACAGAACAAGGTTGATCGGGGCGTTTTTAGTTATATCGATAATTCCTTTAATCGTCATCGCACTCTACTTTCGCAATATTACTGAAGAGAAAAATAATCAATTGATTGAAAAACGGTTGACTGAAATGTCTGAGCAAGTTGAATCTTACCTAAATCTATACGCTTCAAGCACATCAGTAGATCAATTGCTCATATTCGAAAAAGCTGCGCGTGATCTTAATATCAATTTCTCAATCTATGCCGATAAGGATCTATTATTCAGTTCGCAGGAAGTATATAGCGAAGTTGGCTTACTGCAATCGACCATTAATTCATCCGCATATACAAATTGCGTCCTGGGAAAAAATCAAAGAATTTTTTCGAACGAAAAATTAGAGAATATTCCTATCAATTCGGTTTATTCACTTACAAACTTCAACAATCATAATATTATACTTAAGGTTGACGACTTGTTCAATAAAGTATCAATTCCTCTTTCTGATATTGAACTTGATATTTTCCTATTTGGAGTGTTTTCACTCGCGGTTCTATTACTATTTATTCTGAGTACAATCTTAGCAGATCAAATATCATCCCCGATAAGAAGACTGACTTTAGCTACCAAATCTGTGGGAAGCGGTGATCTAAATGTCGAAGTGAATTATAAGACGAACGGAGAAATAAAAGATCTGGTTGATGGATTCAATATGATGGTCAAAAAAATTGAACAGAGTCAGATTGAGATTGCTCGGATGGAAAGGGAATCTGCGTGGAAGGAGATGGCAAAGCAAGTTGCTCATGAAATTAAAAATCCGCTTACACCAATGAAATTGAATGTTCAGCAATTGATTACGGCTTATAAAGATAAATCACCAAAGTTCGATCTGATTTTCGAGAAAGTTACGGCAATAATTATTTCGCAAATTGAAACGCTTAAGAATATAGCTTCGGAGTTTTCCAACTTTGCCCGGATGCCCCGTTTGAATATTGAAAAGTTAAACGCGGTAACAGTAATCAGAGAAGCGCTAAATCTATTTGAGGAAGAAAAATATGAGATCAAATTTGAATGTGCTGAAGTGGAAATTTTTGTCAATGCCGATGAAGATCAATTGAAACGAACGATTATAAATTTACTTCGCAATTCAATACAAGCAAGCGCTAAACATATTATAGTTGCACTAAATGCTGAAAACGGAATGTGTAAAATATTTGTTCATGATGATGGAATTGGTATTGAGTCCAACATTATCCCCAATGTGTTTGATGAAAATTTTACAACGAAAAATAGCGGTATGGGAATCGGGCTTAGTCTTGCTAAAAGATTTGTGGAAAGTATAGATGGAAACATTTCGGTTGAAAAAACTTCGAACGATTGGACTACATTCTTAATCACTTTACCTTTGGCTGAATAATGCTTGAATTAACTCCCCAACAAAGAGCCGCTTTAGTTTTTGATAAACATATTTCTGTAACGGCAAACGCCGGATCAGGAAAGACATTTGTATTATCTAAACGCTTTGTTGAAATCTATTTGAATACGGATGTCGATCTCAACAGCATTGTTGCCATAACGTTTACAGATAAAGCAGCGGGAGAATTGAATAGAAAAATTGCCAACGAAGTTGATGAACGATTACTGATTGAAGTCAATCCCGAAAAGAGAAAAAAGCTGGAAAGTTTACGGCGTCAGCTTGTATCCGCCAACATTTCAACAATTCATTCCTTCTGCATTAATATACTCAAAGAGTTTGCGCCCGAAGCGCAGATAGATGCTAACTTTAGCCCGATTGATAAAACGACATCTGATGAATTAATCGAACTGAGTGTTGATGAAACAATCAACGGGTTGATACAAAATCAAACTTATACAGATGACTTAAAATATCTGGTAAGATTTATCGCTTCCAAGAAGGGATTGATTTCACAACTGCAAAACGCAATTGACAAGCGTAGAGTAATTCAGCAATTAGAGAACAATATTTACTTCAAAAGCCAAAATGAGATCGTTTCAGTATTCCAAGAAAAATTTAAACACAATTTTGATCTGATATTTTCAGATGTAATTGATCAATCAATCACAGCGTTGAAAAAAATTAATGATTTCGTTCTAGGTCAAAGTGCCTCAAACAAACATGCAATTAACGCCGCTTATGTACTTAATCAAATAATCTCATCGGCATCGCCTATTAAGAAACTCATTCCTCTAAAAGACTTGATAAAAAACGCTCTTACTGAAAAGTTGACTGTCAGAAAACCCGGTTACTTAAGTAAAGAACGTGAAAAATTCGAAAACGAAATTGAAATAGTTGAGCAAGCGCTTTATGAATTATCAAATTTCTTTTCCGTTGATTCTTCCGGTGAATCGGAAAAAGAGCTTGCAAAGTTTGGAAAGTCGTTCATCAAGGTTTATGATTACGCGCTCAATCTCTACACAGAGAAGAAAAAGAAAAACGGTTTTCTGGATTTTGAAGATCTTCTGCTTTACACAGAAAAAATTCTTCAAATCAAAGATGTGAATAAATCTCTCCGCGAAAAGTTTAGTTTTATAATGATTGATGAGTATCAAGACACGAATGAGCTTCAGTATGAAATCTTTATGCCGATACTTGATCATTTGCGAAGCGGAAATCTTTTTGTGGTTGGAGATGAAAAGCAAAGTATCTATCTCTTCCGAAACGCCGAATTGGAAGTCTTTGAACGCACTAAAAATGAAATCCGATCAATGGATAAAGACGGGGAATTGCTGAGCTTGCCTCACAGTTTCAGAATGGCGCCGCAATTAGTCCTTTTCACGAATCATTTATTCTCAAATCTGTTCAAAAATCCCAATACTTATTTCAATGAAGTAAAACATAGTGATTTGGTTTGTGCTAAAGAAGAAGATCAAAAGGGGACAGCTGAAATAATATTGGCTGACAGCACCACTGAAAATACAGAAAGTGATCTTGTGGCTAAAAGAATTTTACAACTCATATCTGACGAGAATGACGATTCTATCACTTATAAAAATATTGCGATCTTATGCCGCAAGCGAAATTCGTTTGTGGAATTGGAAGAATCGTTTGTGCGCTTTGGAATTCCATTTACAATCATCGGCGGAAAAGGATTTTATCAGCGGCAAACAATTTATGATGTTTATAACTATCTCTCATTTTTATTGAACACCGAAAACGATGCAGCATTAATTGGTATTCTTCGCTCACCATTCTTCAACATTTCAGATCTGCAACTCTATCAGATTTCTCTCGATGAGGGAAACTCATTCTTTGAAAAGTTAGAGATAAAATCTGTATCTGATTTAGAAATAAAATTTGCGGTTGAAAAACTGAAAGAAAATATAAAGATCGCTTTCGGTATGGAAATATCTTCCTTAATAAGAAAAGTATTATTGGAAAGCGCGTATTGGACCATAATTGCCGCAAAACAAAATTCGGCTCAAGAACTCGCGAATATTGAAAAACTTCTCACTCTTGCCCGCGGCTATTCTAAAAAAAGTTTTAAGAATTTATACGACTTCACAGTTTTTCTGCGCGAAGCGATTGATGGTTACGAAGACGAAGGACAAGCACAAGTTGCACGAGATGAAAACACGGTTAAACTCCTTACAATTCATCAGGCAAAGGGACTCGAATATAGAGCAGTATTTCTCTACGGCTGTAACAATACAACTAAAGATGATTCCGTAAGGGCTAAATCTTTGAGCGCAGATAAAAATTATGGTCTGCTGACAAAAGTACCGGTACGTCAAAAGTATTTTGAAAAATATTCTACACCGCCAATTGTTGCGTTATACAATTATTCTAATGAAAGAAAAAATCGGGCTGAGATGAAACGGCTTCTCTATGTTGGTGTAACGCGAGCAATAAATTATCTGTTCATCACTGCGACACACAAAGACTTCAGCGTGAAATCGAATTCTTTTCTTGAATTGATATCTGAAGGATTTCGAATAGATTATAGTACAGATGAGATTGCACTCAGCTCGAATGTTGAGTTTATGAAATTCCTGGGGGATAAATATGAATTTTATGAGAGACCGGTTTCCTTGTCCATTCCAATTGTCCATCAAATTGAAGACGTGAAGATTGATAGACTGAAAGAAACAGAGCGGGAAGAGATAAAAATCAATTTAACACAAAAAATATCAGATATTCCTAAAAGTGAAATAATCTCTGCTACCAAGATTTCTATGTTTACTCAATGCCCGGTGAAATATCAACTCACATACGAATTGGGCTACTCTAGAATTTACAAGTTAGTCAAAGAGAGAATGAATGAGTTCGAGTTCAACTCAAATGAAGACGATGAGTTACGCCCCTTCGGCCAGCTTCGCGGTAAATTAATTCACGCAGCGTTGAAAGAAGAATATCGTGAAGAGGAGTTGCGTAATTATCTTGTGAAGAGAATTGATGCGGAAGATGCTGCCGTAGATGATAAGTTAAAAGAAAAATTGTTTGGTTCTATCATTGATGAGATCGAACACTTCTACCAATCCGAAGCATATAAAGAAATATCTACTCAGAAAAATGCGAAGAGTGAGTTTGAAATCTACTGCGAGGAAGGAGAGCATTATCTTTACGGTATAATTGATAAACTGATAATAGAAACAGATAAACTGATAATTGTTGATTATAAGACCGATAATATTTCCCAAGAACAGTTAATCTCACGAGCAGGGGATTATCTGCCTCAGCTAAAATTTTATGCTTACATTCTATCTAAGCTGTTTACCGAATATAAAGCATTCGAACTGCGTCTGATATTTCTGAAACATTCTCAAAAGCGTGTTTCCCGGGAGGTTAATCTCAGCGATTTGAAAATATTTGGAGATGAGATAAGTAGCGCGATAGAAAAAATTTATTCAAGTCAATTCAAACCGAATTTAATTCATTGTTCAAAATGCCATTTTGCTCTGGAAGGTGACAGATGCGTAAAATTCTGAGGAGCGAAGCGACGAAGAATCTCCAAGCTTGTTATCAGAGATTCTTCGCCACCTCTTCACTCCGTTCAGAGCTTTGGCTCGGAATGACATGGTGGTATTGTTCTATTTCATTTTTATCTCATTAACCTTTGTGAAGTGTTCAGCGCCCGTTGTTCCACTATATGAGTATCCTCCCGACTGGAAAAATGTTACGGATCGAGTGAAGACAATTGCCGATTATTCTAAATATTTAACTGGAAGAAAAATATTTTTAGATCCCGGACATGGAGGAGAGGATCGAAAGAATAAAAATAAAACCGGTGATGTAATTGAGGCAGATGTTAATTTACGAGTCGCTCTAAACTTAAAAAAATATCTTGAATCAGCGGGAGTTCAAGTCTTCATTTCAAGGGTTAAAGATACTACAGTCGCACTTGCTGACCGTTCTGAACTAACAAACAAGAGCGGTGCCGAGATATTTGTAAGCATTCATCACAACGCACCGGCAAAAACAGAAGACGATTATACTAACTACACTTCTACTTATTATCATGCGAGAGAAACGGATTATGAATACGAACCTTCAGATCAAGACATAGCACGTTATATTCAGCGCGATCTATCTTATGTGATGGGAAGCCCCGGCGGACTTGGTTCTTTTGACGGTACTTATTCCGATTATGTTATTTATCCCGGCGATGGATTTTCAGTTTTGCGAAAGAAAAATATTCCGGGCGTTTTAGTTGAGTGCGCTTTCCATACTAGTCGGTTTGAAGAACTGCGTCTGAACAATGAGGAGTTCAATCAAATTCAAGCGTGGGGAATTTTTAGAGGACTTGCTAAATATTTTAGAGCGGGAAGACCGGAGATTAGTTTTATTGCCGATAGTTCTAAGTATATTGGAAAAACTTTACAGATACAATTCGCTCTACAAGATACAAACGGGGTTAATCCGAAATCGATTCAGGCATTCTTCAATCAAGAAGAAAAAGAATTTTCATTTGATAAGTTGTTAAATATTCTGTCGGTTAGAGTCGAGATGATTGAACCCGGCATATATCCAATCAAGGTGATCGTTGCAAATAAAAACGGGAACCATTCGTTCCCGTTCCGTAAAAAAATTATTGTAAGTGATTTACTATCGGTAGTTCTCACTGATTAATATTGGGATCATTTATTAACTCACCTTACGCAAAAAGGTGAAATAAGAAAAGGATAAGCATAAGTTA
>CAYVBQ010000028.1:0-49831 GCA_964449775.1 uncultured Melioribacter sp.
AATAATCCAATATTTTGCTTAATTAACTTTTGCCACCAAATAATCCGGTGAGCCGTTGGTTAGTGAAGAGAGGTGAAGCACTGCATTTGCAGCAGAAACATCTTCTTTTAGCGAAGGATAGATCACACCATCTATCTTTTCGACCGGGAAATAATTTGATGTGATCATTTCGTTGTAAAAATCTTCACATTGATAATGATTCCCATGAGCGCTCATCCCTTTCTTTTTAACATTGGGTCCCAGCGCAATAAATTTGTCATAAATTTTTGTGTAATCTCTATCAACGACCGCAATTTTGTGAGTAGTTTTCCCGGGAATGGCTTCGCATTCCCCTAAGTACCAATCTTTAATTGATGGTTGACTAATTTCGTCCGGCGAATCGTGAGAAAGTGGAAGAGTTACGATATCGCGCTGAGGTTCTGATAAATGTTTCTTTGCTAATTGACTTGTCGTATATGCAATGTTTCTAAAAATTTCCCAATCGGATTTTGATTCCCATACCGGTGCAATTGCTGCCGATAAAGGATGAATGAAGGAATGCATGTCTGTACTATTCAGATCATTCTTTTCATACCAGGAAGCTGCAGGCAAAACAATATCTGAATATAGAGCAGATGAATCCATTCTGAAATTTAAGTCCACAACTAAATCCATCTTTCCAACAGGTGCAATATCATGCCATTTCAATTCTTCGGTTTTTTCTTCACTATCTTTTGAAATTAGGTTTGAATGAGTCCCGAGGTAATGTTTAAGAGCGTATTCGTGTCCTTTCATACTACCGGATATTGCATTGCCTCTCCAAATAAACCAAACGCGCGGAAAATTTATTTCTGAATCCGGATCGCCGATTGCATATTCTATCTCTTTTGTTTTGAGTTTTTCAAGTATGATTCTTTTTAATTCTTCAGGATCATCTGTTTTTGCTTCTTTACTCAAATCAAGCGTGTTCTTATCAAATTGCGGATAAAACGGCATCCAACCCATTCGTACGGATTTAAAAATTAAATCCGCCATATGCTTTTGGGTTAGTTCATTATCCGGTGCCGTGTTGTATTTCGAAGTCAAACCATCATAACGATATTGACATGTATTGATATAATGCCAAATTGGGGTTTGTTGAAGACGCGATGCCTCAACCCAATCTTTTGCAAATGCTATTGTTGCCCAGGAATCAGTAGGCGCTAATTTTTCTTGTCCCACATAGTGATTTAATCCTCCGCCATTTTTTCCAACACATCCGCACAACATCAACGCCATAATTCCTGCACGATACATTAAATTATTATGGAACCAGTGATTCACACCAGCGCCGATAATGATCATACATTTTCCTTGAGTATTACTGGCTGTTTCAGCCCACTCTCTTGCAAAACTTATAACTGTTTTTGAATCAACTCCCGTGAATATTTCTTGCCATGCTGGTGTATATGCTGCATCTTTTTCATCGTAATCTTTGGGATAATCTCCGGGCAAACCCCGATCAATTCCATATTGCGACATGGTTAGATCATAAACAGTTGTAACGGGAATTTTCTTTCCATCAACAGTTTTGATAAAGTTAACCGGCACTCCGCGTAACTTTTTCATGTTCAAACCATACTCAACAAATTCTACTTGCAAAACCTCATCATGTTTTTCAATCAAACTCAAACGGGGATCGTATTGTGAATTATCTGTTGAATTTTCGTACTTGAGATTCCAATCGCCTTGTTTTGAATCCCACCTGTGTCCAATACTTCCTTTAGGTACAACAAGTTTTTCGGTTTTGGAATCGATATTTAAAAATTTCCATTCACCGTTAGGTAAATCTTTGTATTCTGAAACTTGATTTGCTCTTAGCAGTTTACCCGGTTTGTAAACGTTGTTTTCTTTAACTAACTCAACAAGATAAGGTGAATCGGTATATTTTTTTACATAATCAATGAAGTAAGAATTTTTGTTTTGGTAATGAAATTCTTTAAGAATTACATGTGTAACAGCCATCCAGAAAGCACCGTCACTACCTGCGTGAAGAGGAACCCATTGATCGGCATATTTAGCAACTTGACTAAAATCCGGTGAGAATACTATTGCTTTTGTTCCGTTATGGCGGGACTCTGCAAAAAAATGGCAATCCGGTGTACGAGTCATATTCAAGTTGGCGCCCATTACAGCAATCATTTTTGAATTGTACCAATCGGCGCTTTCGCAAACATCGGTCTGCTCTCCCCAAATTTCTGGCGATGCATTTGGGAGATCGCAGTACCAATCGTAAAAACTGAGATTAACTCCGCCGAATAACTGTAAAAATCTACTGCCTCCGGCATAACTTAACATTGACATTGCCGGAATAGGCGAAAATCCTATAACACGGTCGGGTCCATACTTTTTTGCTGTATATATATTTGCAGCCGAAATAATTTCTAATGCTTCATCCCAACTTGTTCGTCTAAATCCTCCCTTACCGCGAGCCTGCTGATATTTTTTCCTTTTGTCCGGATCGTTCTGAAGATTTTTCCAAGCCAAAAGAGGATCACCGGTTTTTAGTTTTTCTTCTCTGTAAGCATCTACTAAAGCGCCGCGGATGAGCGGATATTTTATTCTTAAGGGACTATAGAGATACCATGAAAATGAAATTCCTCTTTGGCAGCCTCTTGGTTCGTATGGCGGTAATCCTTCTTCGAGCAAAGGATAGTCTAATTGTTGAGTTTCCCACACTACAATTCCGTCTTTAACATGAATTTGCCACGAACATCCTCCGGTGCAATTTACTCCGTGAGTACTTCGAACAACTCGATCGTGTTGAAATCGGTTCCTATAAAACTCTTCCCATTTTCTTGTATCGGGGGAAATAATGTCTTTTATCCAACTCATATAATCCACACGTTTTTTAAATTATTAACGAAAGTTGATGCTGTGTTTTTTAACCTTAATCCAAAGCAATAAAAAAATGACTAATAAAATGTTAGATATAACAACTACACCTAACAAAAGAAATGACTCTCTTTCAATTGTTGGAATTTGCATGGTCCCTTTTTTATCTACATAATAAAGAAATGCTAACAAATCTTTGATTTCTTGATCAGTTAATCCATTGAGACTAAATGCGTCCATCATAGCCGGGAAAGGAGAGCTTCTTAAAATGCCATCAATACCTTGTGCCCCCATTCTTGTAAATGCAGCAGTAAGATCTTTTGCCAAAAGTCCGCCGTTAGAAATAACCGGATTTTCTATGTTATGACACGAAATACAAGATGGCCCTCTGTTAGTAAGTTTTGTTGTTCCATCAAAAATTTTTCTTCCACTTTCAATATCCACAGCAGTAATTGTAGTTGCATTGAATATTTGATTAGGTGTTTTTTGATTGGGATTATTAGGGTCTGCGCTATTTGTCCTGATATAATCTACGATTGATTTAATTTCATTAACACTTAATTGTTGATCAGGCATTACAGTTTGATTATACTGATTGAAAACCGCCACAGCCGTTGAATCACCGGACTTAATGACACTTTGAGAAGACTGAACAAATTTTATTATCCAATCCTCGGCTCTTATTTTATGAACATTTGATAAATCCGGACCTATTAATTTCCCCCTGCCGATAGTATGGCAAGAAACACATTTTTGGGAAAAAAGTAATTCCCCGTTATTTTGTGCGGAGAGCTCCATTAAGAAGATTAAGAAAAAATGTAATGAAATTAAAAATGCGGTCTTAGTCATATCGTGTTCTTTTCAATTATTGAAACGATAATAAATTATTTTGATTTCATATTCAGAATTATTTTTCCGATATTAACATAAGGGTTTTTTTCTTCTTATCAAAAAGAAAATTCCGTGCTTAAAATATGAAAACTATCAGATGAGTTCTAAGTATATTAAAAATACAGACAAGCCTATCCAGAAGGTTAGATTTGCAGTGCAATTGATCTTTGCTTTTCTTTGTATTTGGATCGGAATTGAGTTTTATCAGTTTATATCCTATCTGGAATCGAACGGTACAATAGCATTTCATCAAAGACCGCCGGGCGCTGAGGGATTTCTTCCAATCAGTGCGCTGATGAGTGTGGTGTATTTTATACAAACAGGGCAGGTACATGATGTTCATCCCGCGGGCTTTTTCATTTTCTTAGCAATTGTCGGTGTATCGCTGGCTTTTGGCAAAGCTTTTTGCAGTTGGATGTGTCCCGTAGGATTTGTTTCTGAATTGGTTGGAGACTTTGGAGAAAAAATCTGGAAGAAGCTTTTTAAACGGAGATTTAAGCTGCCGAAGATTATTGATTATCCTTTGCGTGCTGTGAAATACTTACTGCTTGCGTTTTTTGCATTTGCAATTTTTTCGATGACTGAAACCGCACTTGCATTTTTCTTAAGCGATACATACAATATAGTAGCTGATGTTAAGATGTTTTATTTTTTCGCGAACATCTCCAGATTCAGTCTTATTGTTATTGGTGTCCTATTTTTCCTTTCGGTCATTATTCGAAATTTCTGGTGCAGGTATCTTTGTCCTTATGGCGCTTTGTTAGGATTGATTGGGTTTTTAAGTCCGAACAAAATTAAACGAAATGCTACAAGTTGTATAGATTGCGGATTGTGTGCAAAAGCGTGTCCGTCATTCATCAAAGTTGATAAAGTAAAAACCGTTTATTCGGATGAATGCACATCGTGTTTGAGCTGTGTAGATGCTTGCCCCGTTGCTGACACACTTGATGTAACAAATATTTTCGGAAAGAAAAAAGTATCTAAAAAAATTGTAGCTTTCGGTGTCGGTCTTATATTTATTGCTATCACAGGTATAGGAATGTTAACGGGGCATTGGTACAATAATGTTTCAAAAGAGAATTATTTGAGAATCCACAAAAATTTAGATGCGATAGGTCATCCCACAAGTACGGAAGAAATAAAAGAATTAAATAGATCTACGCAAAAAGGAAAGTGACTGAAAATGGGATCGATTAAGAAAAATCGGCTCACAAAAATTTTTTCCCATATCATTCCGCCAAAACAATGGAGATATCCGGTAATAGTTCTTGCGGGAATTGTTGTTGGTTTGGGATTTTATGTGCTCTACATCTCAAACGCTATTTCATATTTATCTGATAATCCGAAAACATGTGTGAACTGTCATGTTATGTATCCTCAATACGCGACATGGGAAAGGGGAAGCCATGGAAGAGGCGTTACGTGTAATGACTGTCATGTACCGCAAAATAATATCATTACCAAATATTTATTCAAAGCAAATGACGGATTACGCCACGCTACATATTTTACAATGAGATGGGAGCCGCAGGTAATTCAGATCAAAGAAGCCGGAAAGAGAGCAGTTCAGGATAATTGCATTCGATGCCACAGCAATTTAATTCACCCCATAGCATTGAGATCGATCAATAACGATAGCGTTGAAGATCAAACGGGAAGATATTGCTGGGATTGTCACCGCGAAACACCACATGGACGGGTTCATAGTTTATCATCAACACCATATGCACGAGGACTTCCTCATCCAGAATCTGTTATTCCGCTGTGGCTGCATGAATTCGTTTCATCAGAAAAAATTGTCCAAAGGACTCCTACGGAGAAAAGAAAAATTAATTAGAGGTAACAAAATGAAATCAATTCAAGAATTAACGAAGAACAAACCATGGCTGGGCTGGCTGTTGTTCGTTGTTACTGTAGTCGTGGTATTTTTAATCGGGTTATTTGCTTCATCAATCATCGAAAGAAAAAATGAAGCTTACACACTTCAACAGGTTAGACCAATTGCAGATTGGGAACCGCGAAACGAAGTATGGGGAGAAAATTATCCGCGCGAGTATGAAACCTATATGCAGATGCATGATACTACATTCGCAAGCAAACATGCGGGTTCAGTGATGAAAGATTATTTGCAAGAAACACCAGAACTAGTTGTAATGTGGGCGGGTTATGCTTTCTCTAAAGAATTTAATGCGCCCCGGGGACACTCATTTGCAATTAAAGACCTTAGAAATAGTTTGCGTACCGGAGGAAATAAAGTTAATCCGCAGCCCGCGACTTGCTGGAGTTGTAAAAGCCCCGATGTACCGCGAATGATGCAAAAAATGGGAGTTGCTGAATTTTATAAATCGAAATGGAAAGACTTAGGCGCAGAGATTGTTAATCCGATCGGCTGCCAGGATTGTCACGATCCAAAGACGATGGATTTGAGAATTACACGTCCTGCACTTATCGAAGCACTTCAAAGACAAGGCAGAGACATTAAAAGTTTTTCTCACAACGAAATGCGTTCATTAGTGTGCGCACAATGCCATGTGGAGTATTATTTTAAAGGAGAAGGAAAGTATTTAACTTTTCCTTGGGACAATGGTTTCAGCGCTGACGCAATGGAAGAGTATTACGATAAAATAGAATTTACAGATTGGACGCATCAGCTTAGTAAAGCTCCAATGCTGAAAGCACAACATCCTGATTACGAATTATTCAAAACAGGAATACATGCTGACCGTGGAGTAAGCTGCGCTGATTGCCATATGCCGTATAAATCGGAAGGCGGAGTAAAGTTTACAGATCATCACATCCAGAGTCCGCTGAACAATGTTGAAAATTCATGCCAGGTTTGTCATAGAGAAAAAACACAAAAGTTAATTGAAAACGTTTACGAGAGACAGGATAAAATTCTTGAGTTAAGAAAAATTGCAGAAAAAACATTGGCGGCAACACACATCGAAGCCAAAATTGCCTGGGATAACGGGGCAACAGAAGTAGAAATGAAACCAGCGCTTCAATTTATTCGCCACGCTCAATGGAGATGGGATTGGGTTGCAGCATCAAACGGACTTGGATTTCATTCGCCAGTTGAAGCAATGCGGGTTTTGGGAACATCTATACAAAAAGCCGAGCAAGCAAGGAAAGAAATTGCGCTTATTCTTGTTAAACATGGTGTAAAATATCCCGTAGCATTGCCGGATTATTCAACAAAAGATAAAGCGCAAAAATTTATTGGTTTGGATATGCCAATGCTTCGCGCCGATAAAGCAGATTTTTTGAAGACAACCGTTCCTGAGTGGGATAAGAAAGCAAAAGAAAGACAAGGAACATTAATTAATTATTAACTTACATTTTACATAATAGATATTTAAGGAGAGATACCATCTTTGTTTAACGGTATCGAGATTTTATGAAGATGGCATCTTTGACTCTCCTAATTATACTTTACTTAACCCCACTAATTTTTTCATCATTAAAGTTTACCTTTTAGTTTAATTGCCTCAATCTTTGACGGAATTCCGCTTACTGACGGAATAACACCATCCATTTTACTAGAGAAGATACTTTGCTTTTCGATTTTTAATCTAAAAGAAAGCCAATCATAAAAAATCCTATTTAAGATTTAATGGCATTATAATTGAAAAAAAGTATCGCTAAAGAAATGTTTTGTCTCTATCAAGTAATTGTGAGGAGAATATGCTGGTTGAAAAGATAAAGTATTTAACACGTAGGGAGTTTTTGGAAAAAATATTTTTACGTGGTGGTTTGATAGCCGGTTTAATAGCCGGAATTCTGTTACTTAAAAATGGAATTTCATTCCTCTTTCCCCCAATACAAAAAGGCGAAGCACAAAAGTTATTAATAGCAAAAACTAATGAACTTGAAGTAGGAAAAGCGAAAGAATTTCAGCTTAGCGACAAAACATTTTTTGTGGTTAATACCGGATCTGGAATAAAAGTATATTCTGCAATCTGTACACACTTGGGATGTAAAATTAAATGGGAACAATATCGCAATCATTTTTATTGTCCATGTCACCAGGGATTTTTTGATGTTGAAGGAAAAGTATTAAACGGACCACCCCCTCGACCACTTGATGAATTTAGAGTTGAAGTAAAAAAGAATTTAGTTTATATGTGGCTCGATGAAAACCAGGGAATTATGGCATGATAGATAAAACTAAAGCTTGGCTGAAAGAAAGAATTTTCTTAGATAAAAAAAAATCTTCAGAAATAGTGGAAAAAGTATTAAAAGAACCAATACCAAAACACATGAAAAATTGGTTCTAT
Organism: uncultured Melioribacter sp.; assembly: GCA_964449775.1. Taxonomy (GTDB): domain Bacteria; phylum Bacteroidota; class Ignavibacteria; order Ignavibacteriales; family Melioribacteraceae; genus Fen-1258. Next base: position 8,022 of record CAYVBQ010000028.1, read on the forward strand.
GCAGTTGGAGCTACGCCCCTCTTACTTTTTCTTTTTCAAGTTATTACCGGAATATTTCTAACCTTTTATTATGTTCCGTCACCTGAAGGCGCCTATGAAAGTGTAAGACATATTACTCAAGATGTACAAATGGGTTTTTGGATAAGAGGTCTGCATCGTTGGGCTTCTAACTTCATGGTTATTGCAATGATGCTTCATATTGTGAGAGTATTTTTCACTAGAGGATATAGAAAACCAAGAGAATTGAATTGGATAATTGGCATTTTAATGTTGATTACAACACTTGGATTATGTTTCACCGGTTACTCATTGGTTTTCAATCAACTTTCATATTGGGCGGCAACTGTTGGAACAAATATGTTAAAAGAAATACCTCTTGTAGGGGAAACGATTTTGAGATTTTTGCGGGGAGGAACTGAGGTTTCAGGAAATACACTTACAAGGTTTTATAATTTACATATGCTGTTATTACCGACGATTCTTTTTGTACTTATCGTTGTACACATAGTATTTGTTAGAATTCATGGTGTATCAAAACTTGAAGAACATGAAGAAAGTTATCCGTTTTATCCCGAACATTTTTATCACACCGTAGTTATTGTATTATTTCTTTTAGTTACACTTAGTGCATTAACTGTAATATTACCACCCGGAATAGGAGAACCTGCTAATCCGAGCGTTACACCCCCACACATTAAACCCGAGTGGTACTTTTTTGCAGTTTATTCAATCTTAAAAATTTTCCCTTTACGGATTGGAATTTTTTTATCAATAGCTGTATTGATTGTTGCAACCTTCTGGCCATTTATTGATGAATACATTCAAGCTAAATGGCCCAAAGTAAAAATAAATTATTGGGTTGGTTCATTGGTTATAGTTTTGTTTTTAATCTTTACCGTATTTGAAATCATCGTAACTTAAAAAAAATTAAAAAGGCGGAGATAATATATGGCTGAACAGGATTCCCTAAAAACACAGCGACTCATTGTAGGTGTATTCAGTATTCTGCTTGTTGTTGTGCTTATAATTGTTGCTGGTGTGGAAATGAAACAAACACAACGCACAAAACTACCAGCTGTTATAAGCGGTGATAATAAGAGATGTGTTGATTGTCATACTAATAAAGGCATGGCAGTTAAAGCAATTGACGCATGGAAAGAGAGTGTTCACGCACAACAAAATATTGGGTGCTTAGATTGCCACAAAGCAAACAAAGAAGACTTTGATGCTTTTTACTGCCCAGAAAGCGATCTACTGGTTGCAAAACATCCAACACCAAAAGATTGCGCCGAGTGTCATGAACAGCAAGTAAAAGAATTTGCCGATAGCAAACACGCACATCAATTTTGGATATTTAAGAACGCAGACCGCTCTGTTTTTGAAATGCCGATAGCAACACGTCATGGTTGCGAACAATGCCACCAAATATCAAACGTCTGGCCGGATCAGTCTGTTGGTGAATGTGATGCATGTCATCCCAAACATACATTCAGCAAAGCCGTTGCTCGCCAGCCTGAAACTTGCGGCGAGTGTCATATCGGCCCGGATCATCCGCATATTGAAATTTATTTAGAGTCGAAACACGGTAATATTTTTAGAGCTAAAGAAAAATCAATGAATCTTAATTATACAACAAAAGATTTTAAACCGATTCCAATTGAAGCACCGGTTTGTACAACGTGTCATATGGATGGAAACGAAACACAACCGATGACACACAATGTAAGTGCGAGATTAGCATGGGAATCACAAGCGGCATGGAGCTATAGAACAGTTTGGAACAAAGAGGAACTTGGCAATTGGGAAATGAAACGTTCGAGGATGGAATCTATTTGTAAAAGCTGTCATTCGCCGGATTTTGTTTCAACATATTTAATTACTGCCGACTTAAACAACTTGCAATACAATGAAATAAGAAGAACATTTGTTTATTGGACAAAGAAATTAACGGCTAATGGTACAATAAAAACTTTGAAAGCAAATGGTAAAGAATATTCTGATCCGGTACTAACCGGATGGGATGAAGTGCCAGAGGTATTGATGTACAATGCATGGCATCACGAAGGAAGAAGATTCCGACACGGAGCCATAATGATGGGCGCTGACTATACTCAATGGCATGGTATATGGGAGTTGCAGCAAGATCTTGTGGAGATAATTACCTGGGCAGCAGAGCACGGAGATCAAGAAGCGAAAGAATGGGTTAAATCTTCTCATCCAAGTAAATTTATTCCGTACTCACTATTTGATATTCCAGGCAATGCTTGGGGAATTAATGTCCTTAGTAATACCACTCCATTTGTTTATGGTTATGAGGATTACTGGAAAAGAATATATTCCAATGTTGAAGAAGCATATAAGAAAAATCTTTTATCAGAAACTCAATGGCAGTTGTGGTTGAAGAGGTTCAATAATAAAGAATATTACTTAGGAACAAAGTTTAAAGCGGATTCACTATTAAAGTTCTATAAAAATCGAGATGCAATTGATACCAAAGCATCTAATGAACAAGCGGTTGATCTAAAATTACCGGGTCAACCTTTTTATAAGAAGTGAGTTCATAAGGTTACGTTGTTTTATACAAAGCCCCGCGATGCGGGGCTTTTTCTGCACGCATAGCTCTGAAAAAAATTTTGATGGATTTTTACCAAAAACAATAAATGCAAAGATGGATGCAAAGATGCGATTTAACCCTTCCTATTTTAAAATCCTTTCAGATTTCTTTATCTTTGAATATCAAGAGATTACTTTGTCGTATAATTTTTCTGGTTAATTTTTTATAATATACAAATGTATTCAAGGCGGAGGTAATATGCCGGACACAAATTTGTGTACCAAAGAAACTTTAGTTGAAATATTAGACAGCTTAAACATTGGAGTTGTGTATGTTGATAAGGAAGGCAGCTTTTCTTTAATAAATAAAGCGGGGGAAGAAATTAGAAACCTTAAAAGCGAAGACAGAATTGGTAGTTCTGTTTTGGATTGTCATCCTGAGCAAATGCAAAAGCATGTTACGAAAGATTTTGAGTCTTTCAGTAAGGGTGATTATTTATCCCGTCATAAAATGATCCATTTAAAAGAAAAATATTTTGACAACACTTACAATGTTGTAAAAGATAAAGAGGGAAATTTTAAGGGAGTTGTTTTAGTAAGTCAGGATGTTACTGAAAAAGAAAAACTTGCAGAAGAATTAAAAAAGACAAATGAGCAACTCGAACAAAAGGTTAATGAAAGAACCGCTGAAATTGAGCAAGCTTATAATAAACTGAGAATTGCACAACTCCAATTAATGCAGACCGAAAAGATGGCCGCAATCGGTCAGTTCGTCTCGGGTGTTGCTCACGAGATCAATAATCCACTAGACGGCATTCAAAATTGTATTCGAATGACATTATCCGACATCGAAGATAAATCACAAACACAAAATTATTTATCACTCGCACTAGAAGGACTATTCAAAATTGAAATTCTTGTAAAACAACTTTTGGATTATGCGAGACCTCATTCCATTGAAAAACAAGAATTGTCAATAAAACAGATATTGGATGAATCTCTTCAATTTTGTATCTACAAACTAAAAGAGAGCAATATTACATTTGAAAATAATTTTAGCAGCGATTTGAAAAATATTTACGGGGATTTGCACTACTTAAACCAGGTATTTGTAAACCTTTTTCTTAATGCATGCGATGCAATGCCCAATGGCGGAAAACTAACAATTACTGCTGAAAACATTGAAAACAATTGCGTAATGGTTAAAGTGAAAGATACCGGAATAGGAATACCCAAAGAAAGTCTTAGTAAAATTTTTGATCCATTTTTTACAACCAAACAAAAAAGTAACGGAACCGGACTTGGTTTATATCTTAGCTATAATGTACTCAACGAACACAGCGCAAAAATATTTGCTAAGAGTAAAATAAATCAGGGGACAGAATTTACAATTTTATTCCCCTCGATTGAATGCTCGGGAATTAAAAACGAAATATTCACTGTATCAGAAAACATAAGCAACAAATGAAAATTATAATAATAGAAGATGAAAAGACAAAGCGCATTACTATGAATGATGCACTCATTAAAGACGGGTATAATGTTGAGTCGTTTGAAGATCCGGTTGTTGCAATCAGCTACCTCCAAGAATCGGATGTGGACCTTGTAATTACAGATGTCCGGCTGCCAAAGATGGATGGATTTGAGGTGCTTCAAAAAGTTAAAGAGCTAAACCCGCATACTGCCGTTGTGATGATGACAGCATTCGGCACAATTGAATCGGCAGTAGAAGCAATGAAATTAGGCGCATATGATTACTTAACAAAGCCATTTTCCATCGATCAGCTTTTATTGTTGGTTAAAAAATTTGGCAGGTTCAAAAAACTGGAAGAAGAAAACATATCTTTAAAGGAAAAACTTCAAGAGAGATATTCCTTCCACAACATAATAGGCAAATCAAAACCGATGCAGGATTTGTATGATCTTATTGAAACAATTTCATCGAGTGACGTTGCAGTGCTGGTAGAAGGTGATAGCGGAACTGGTAAAGAAATGGTAGCCAATGCTATTCATTATAATAGTCTGCGGAAAGATGGACCGTTTATTAAATTAAGCTGCGCTTTGCTTAATGAGTCTTTGCTCGAAAGCGAATTGTTTGGGCACGAAAAAGGGGCTTTTACAGGTGCAATAAAATTAAAGAAAGGTCGTTTTGAATTAGCTCATAACGGCACAATATTTTTAGATGATGTTGATGATATACCAATTTCATCACAAGTTAAACTTCTTAGATTACTACAGGAGAAAGAATTTGAAAGAGTTGGTGGAAACACAACAATTAAAGCCGATGTGCGTGTTATTTGTGCGACCAAAATTGACCTTTGGGAAAAAGTAAAATTAAATCAATTTAGAGAGGATTTGTATTATAGGTTAAGAGTTATACCGGTAAAACTTCCCTTACTTCAAGAACGAAGAGAAGATATTCCTTTGCTAATAAATCATTTTTTAAAAAAAGTTAACAAAACAAATTTACATTTTACCCCAGATGCAATAGAACTTTTAACATCATATAGTTGGCCCGGAAATGTAAGACAGTTGGAAAATTCGATTTATAGAATTTCAGCACTTATAAAAGGTATAGAGATTACTAAAGAGATGATTCCAAGTGATTTAATTCCTACGAAAAATGAAAAGACCATGTTCGATATTAGTGAAGCAAATCAAATAAATCTTGAAAAAATGATTCAGGAAGTTGAATCAAGTGCAATTAATTGGGCAATTAAAAAGTCAGATCACAATCAATCTAAAGCTGCAGAACTACTTGGAATCAAGAGAACCACTCTTCGCGATAAAATGAAAAAATATAATCTTCTTTAGATTTTTCATAACCAAAGACGGTTATTCGGCACAAGACGTAAGTTCGTCCACTTTTTGATAAGAAATAAATAAATAAATCTAAAAATTTAACCCAAAGAGCCAATTAAAACTTTCTTTTGTCTGGCATTATTATTGTCAAATACTCTTATTTGGTATAATCTACTTTTAACCGATTAATAAATAATAAACAAAGGAGAAATAGTTTATGAAAAGAACGTTACTCACATTATTAAGTTTCCTTTTTATTCTTTCACAATCGATAGTGGCACAAGACAAACCCAAGACAGAATTCAAATTTGGAGGAGTTTACAATGCTTGGGGGCAGTATCAGAATAATTTTTTACTTGGAAAGACCGATTATGAAGATCACTACATTGTCCAAATGCTAAGGTTAAATTTTTCTTTCAATTACACCGAAAACATTAAAGCTGTTACACGCTTTGATATGGGACAAGGTTGGTGGGGAGTTGATAATCAAGAGCCATCCTATAATGGCGCTACTGGAACTTTTGATGGTAAAGACACTAAATATTTTCTACACGTTGACCATGCATATTTATGGTTTAACGTTTCTTCCATCAAGTCTGCTTTTACCGTTGGTCGTTTCAATTGGTCTTTAGGAAATAAGTTAGTCTTAGACAACAATTACGATGGTATTACTGCAGATATTGTTGTTGGTGAAGGTAGTACTTTAAAACTCGGATGGACAAAAGCTTCTGAGGGTGTTAACGGGTTGAGTGATTTAGAAAAAATTGCCCCCGATCCACGCGGAAACTATGATGCACGCGATGCAAATTTATTCCTCGCATCATATAAAACAAAATTCAGCACAACAAACCTTGAATTCTACGGCGCTTACTATAACGATGCTTCAGTGAATGATTCAACTGCTTTTTTGATTGATGGTCTTTACTACAATCGTCCGAGATTTACACCGCAAGTTACATCACTTGCCGTTTTTGGTATTGCCGGTACATCTAAATTCGATGCATTAACACTTAACTATGAAGCAAACTATTTAATTGGTAAAGACGGCATCAATAATAAAAAGTATGCGGGCAAATTGAATACTGCAAAAGGTGTAGTTGATCCTCTGAAATATGACATTAATAACGGCGATCTAAAAGGTTATAATATTTATGCAAAATTAGACTACGCTGTTAATCCAGATTTAACTCTCGGTTTAGTTGCCGGAATGGGATCTGGAGATGACGATCCAACTCAAGGCGAAGGAAATGTAAATAAACTTAGCACTGCCGGCTTTTTCTATCTAACAGAAATGTGGGAAGATTCAATAATGCCTGACGAAGAAGGTATTACTCCTCAAGGTCTTGGCGCCCCCAACGTAAGAGCATATAGGGAATTGGAAAACACTACGGCTCTTCAAGTAAATGGAACATTTAAATTAACGCCTGTATGGAAAGTATTTGCATCGTTTACTTACGTGAGGGCTACACAACCTGTTTTTGCTTGGACTACCACTGGTCCAAACTTAGCTAAAAGTGCAAATGATCTTGGTTGGGAAGTAGACTTTAAAACGGATTACAATATATTCGATAATTTAGTTTTAACATACAGAATCGGTTACTTCAAACCGGGTACAGCTGCTATGTACTTAATTAACGGAACAGACCTATTTGATAAATCACCTTGGGAAATGAAAGCAGAAATCACATTTACATTTTAGTTAAATAGGAGAGCATCCAATGCTAAAAAAATATTTTTTAATACTCTCTCTAATTATTGGAATCCTTCTTGTTTATGGATTCACCGACAGTGGCCAAGTTAAGAAAGGCGATAAACATCCCAAAGTTGACTGGGAAATAGGGTGCCAGGAATGTCATAAAGATGCTACTCCCGAGGTTTATGTTAAATGGGAAGCGAGCAGACATGGTGAAGTAAATTTCGGTTGCTATATGTGTCACGGCGATGGACAAGAAGTATTCTACAAGAAGGGTAAAGATGACCGCTGCGATGGTTGTCATTCTAATCAAGCGGCAGATATGAAAAAGACAAAAAATAAGTCTTGCTTTAATTGTCATAATGGACATTCATTAAAATTTCATAATTAAAAAACTTTTCATTGGAGGAAATTCAATGAGTATAAATAGAAGAGATTTTTTAAAGAGATCGGCATTAGCCGCCGCCGCCGCGGCTATTGGTGTCGATTCAATTTTTGGCAGTACTATTAAAACAATGAGCACGACCGGTGAAGCAGGAGCAACTCAAACAAAGGGCGCAGTAACATGGCATAAATCTGTATGTAGATTATGCGGAGTCGGATGCGGTGTTATGCTTGGTGTTAAAGATGGAAAACCTTTTGGTATTAAAGGCGATAGCGAAAACACTATTAATAAGGGACTGCTTTGTGTAAAAGGATTTTATCTCCATAAGATGATTACGGCAAAGAATAGATTGCTCTATCCAATGATTCGAAAGAATGGAAAACTTGAGAGGGCAAGCTGGGAGGAAGCTTTAAATCTTGTCGCATCAAAATTTAAAGAGATCAAAGAGAAACACGGACCCGATGCTTTAGCTTTTTACGGTTCTGGACAGGCAGAAACGGAAGAGACATATATTGCTAATAAACTATTCAAAGGGCACATCGGAACCAACAATGTGGAAGGTAACCCACGTCTTTGTATGGCAAGTGCTGTCGGCGGTTATACAACCACCTTTGGTGCAGATGAACCGATTGGCACTTATGAAGATATCAAACATTGCGAATTGTTTCTTTTAATTGGTTCAAATACGTCGGAAGCACATCCGGTACTTTACGATTTGCTTGTAAGCCGTAAAAAGAAACACCCAAATACAAAAATTATTATTATTGATCCGCGAAAAACCCCGACTAATAAAATTGCCGATCTTCATCTTCAAGTTTTGCCGGGATACGATTTAGCGATAGTGCATGCGATTGCCCATATCATTGTAAAAGAAGGAATGACAGACGAAAAGTTTATAGCGGAATCAGTAAACTTTAACGATGGTAAAAATCCAATTACATACGATGAGTATAAAAAATTCCTTGAAAAATACACTCCTGAATATGCAGCACAACAATGCGGCGTTAAAGCTGAAGATATAGTTAAAGTTGCACGAATGTTTGGACAATCACCTACGGCAATGACAATGTGGACGATGGGTGTTAATCAAAGAGTTGCCGGTGTTTTCCTCAATAATTTAATTCATAATTTACATTTGCTTACAGGCAAACTTGGTAAACCTGGTTGTGATTCATTCTCATTAACCGGTCAGCCGAATGCATGCGGTGGTGTTCGCGAAGGCGGTGGTTTAAGCCACTTATTACCCGGTCACCGTGTAATTGCTAACGAACAGCATAGAAAAGAAATTGCTGCAATTTGGAATGTTCCGCCAGATGCAATAAAACCGGAACCCGGCAAACATACAATGGCAATTTTTGAATCGATGGCAAAAGGTGAAATTAAAGGTCTTTATGTTATGTGCACAAATCCGGCTCAATCACTTCCCAACCTAAACAAGTACTTGAAAGGAATGGAAGATGCATTTATGGTGGTTGCTGAATCTTTCCATCCAACCGAAACTTCTAAAATAGCTACAGTAATTTTGCCGGCTGCTTTCTGGGGTGAAAAAGAAGGCGTTTACGGATGTACGGAAAGAAGATCCCAACATATGGTAAAAGCTCTAAACCCTCCTGGTGAAGCAAAGTGGGATGCTGATATTTTGATTGAGATTGCTACGAGAATGGGATATGGAAAGAACTTCGAACATTACACTTCTGCCGAAAGCATTTGGAATGAATACCTGAAGACGACGAAAGGAAAAGATATGGATCTTACCGGCGCAACTTATGAAAGATTGAAAAAGTTACGCGGTTTAACATGGCCTGTCCCGAATGAAAATCACCCCGGTACATGGCATCGTTTTACCGAAGGCGATCCGATGCTTCCTAAAGAAAAAGCTGCGGGAAAGAGAATGTACTTTTATACCAAACCGGATGGTAAAGCCGTTGTATTTGCCCGCCCTGATAAAGGTCCGGAAGAACCAGTCTCTGCAGAATATCCATTTGCATTAACAACCGGGCGTATTCTTGAACAGTGGCATACAATGACGATGACCGGTCAAGTGCCGGAACTATTAAGAGCGGCTCCGAAACCTTATGCGGAAATAAATCCCGAAGATGCCAAAAAACTTGGTGTTAGCAATAAGGAAATGATAAAAGTAACTACAAAGCGCGGTTCGTTAAAAGTGGAAGCTCGTGTTATTGATCGTCCACGGAAAGGTACAATCTTCATGCCGTTCCACTGGCCGGAAAGCTTAACTAATATCCTTACTATTGATGCAGTTGATGCCGCATCTAAAGAACCCGAATATAAAGTGTGTTCGGCTAAACTTGAAAAAGCTTGATCTTTGGCTTTATCTTTTTCTAAGCGAAGCAGATATCCCTTAAATAGGGTTATCTGCTTCGTATTTCTGTTTAACTTTTCAATTGGTGGAATTATGATTATTGCAAGTATGATTGTAAAAACAATGCTCGGCAAAGCAGAAGAAGTTACTCTCAAGTTGAATAAATTACCAAATGTATCCACTCATGGGATATATAAAGAGGATAATATTATTGTAGTGATTGAAGCCGAAAAAGAAGAAGAATTAGAGAGTTTTGCAAAATATATCTCTTCGGAACTTGACGACGTTCTTGGCGTATATCCTACTTTTATTTCTGCCGACAATGAATAGTATCCGGCACAGTTGGAAATACTAAATGAATGTTTTCAAAAAACTTTTACAAGGCATAAAAGAAGTAATCAATTATAAATCCCCGCTACGCCCACCGGGTGCATTGAAAGAAAATGATTTTATAAAGCGTTGCATTAAGTGTAATAAATGCGCCCAGATTTGTCCTTACGATAGCATTGTAATGGCAGATATTTCTTGGGGAAAGAACATGGGAACGCCTATTATATTTCCACGGGAAATTCCTTGTTACGTGTGTATGAAGTGTACGGCAGTTTGTCCAACCGGTGCGCTTGAAAGCAAAATTGATTTAAAAGAAGAAGTTAAAATGGGGATTGCAGAAATAGATACAGAAAAATGTCTTCCTTATCTGAGTGTTATCTGTAGAGCGTGTTTTGAACATTGCCCGATCTTTCGAGAGGCAATTTATCTTGAAGAAGAAATGTATCCTAAAGTTAATTCCGATAAATGTATTGGCTGCGGCATATGCGAAAGGGTTTGTCCGGTAGAAGGTTCGGCTGTAATTGTTAAAAGTGCAAATATTATTGTTTGATCTAAAAATTTATGATAGCAAGCGTAAATCATCTCTATAAGAAATTAAATATCGTCAGAAAAGCAGTCCAACTTTTTACACTGCTGTTTCTTTTCGCTATTCCAATTTTAATTCTCTTTGAAGTAAGATTTATTATAGGGAATTTATATTCGATATCGATTGGAGGATTAGATATAACAGACCCGTCAATGGTTCTTCAAAATATTTTGCTTTCACGATGGTTTTATGTGCCCCTTTTGATAAGCGCTATTATTCCGGTAATAATTGCTTTCTTGTTCGGACGGGTCTTCTGCAGCTGGGTTTGTCCATATAATACAATATTAGAAGAAGCAGAAAGAATCTATTCGAAAATTTTAGCAAAATTTATAATCAAACGAAAAGCAAAACAAGCCAATAAAAATCCTAATCCATTTATTTATTGGGGTATTTATCTCGTTTTAATGTTGTCGGCATTAATTCTGGGCATTCCACTTTTCACATTTTTATCGGCTCCCGGTATTATTTCAAGCCAAATAGCCGCCGGTATTATTGGTAATGGAATAGGGCTTGAATTGATTATAGTTATTACCATACTTCTTTCTGAAGTAATTTCCGGCAGAAGATTCTGGTGCAAATATGTTTGTCCGGTTAGCGCATCGCTTTCTCTGTTTAGAACAAAGAAAACTATGCGTATAGCTTACAATGAATTGAAATGTGATTGTACAGGCAGCATTGATCCATGCTCGAATAGTTGTCCTTATAACCTTATTCCAAAAGGGGATAGTTTATATCCGTATTGTACTAATTGCGGCTTATGTATCAGAACTTGTGAAAAAACAGGTAGAGGCGCTCTATCATTCAAATTCAGCAATAATCAGAACAGTCAGTTAAAAATTGTTCAAAACCAAGAAGAACAAAATAAAAAAGTGAGTTAATATGTTCGGTTCAATAGGACTTCCTGAAATACTAATAATTTTGTTTTTGCTTATACTTTTATTTGGTGGCAAGAAAATTCCCGAGTTAGCCAAAGGATTTGCCGATGGAATTAAAAATTTTAAAAAAGGTTTAAAAGAAGAATAAAACAATTCTGTTCTTTGAATGAATTAATCTCCGAGCTTTATCTCTAAAGGGTTTACCAATGAGAAAAAAGCCAATGGGTTTTACGGGAAACCGGAAAGCCTCCCGAATCCCGCTTGCAGCGGGATGAATTGGAAAGGATGATATTACTGTTTTATTTAAAAATATTACCCGCCCTCATGCGGGTTTTTACATTTAAAGAGGTGATTTAATGGATCAGAAAATCGTAAGAGAAGAAATTCTTTACACCGCAATATTTGGAGCTTTATGGGGTGTTATGGAAGTTGTTATTGGGACTACATTACAGACTACACGGCTTCCATTCCGCGGAATTATTATGGCAGTTATGGCAGCAATTATTCTTGTAACAGCAAGAGAGTTTGTTTGGTATAAGTCGTCCTCCATTGTGATAGGAGCTATTGCGGCTGTTCTTAAAATGTTTTCAATGAGCGGATTGGTTATTACACCAATAGCGGCAATTCTGATGGAATCGATTTTAGCCGAAGCTGTTTTTTTAATTTTTAGTTACAACATTTTTTCTTCGGCATTAGCCGGCGCTTTAATACTTATCTATTCATTTTCTCACGGTTTAATAATGCATGGTGTTTTTTTCGGTTCACATATATACCGCACTTATATAAATATTATTTCGGAATTCGCATCGTGGATTAATGTAAACAAAGAAAATCTTTACCTCTTTTTGATCGGGATCGGTTTGATAAATGTATTAATAGGAATGCTTGCCGGAATAATCGGCTGGAAGATTGGCAAAAGAACAAGACAAATACTAAGAGAAGGTGAGGGATGAAAGTGTTTCAAATATTTATTGTAACATTATGTTTTATTGGAGCACTTCTGCCCTTCAATTATCAACTGATCTCAGTGCTCGCAATATTATTAATACTTCTCTTTTTCGATAAAATTATATTAAAGCAATTCATGCAAAAAGGGTTTTTGATCATCTCCTTCTTATTGCTTGTTTTACAACCGTTGATTGCCGGTACAAAGGAGAGCAAGTTTTTATATTTTGAATACTCCTCAGACGTATTAATAGTATCTCTTCAAATGATTTTTCGTGCGTTTTTGATCATAACAGCATTCTCTTTGATAATAAAGAAAATAGATCGTGAAAATATTTTCAGATTCGTTTCAAAAATAAAACTGAAAAATTTTGAACTTTCACTGGAAAAAGCACAACGGTTGTTCCCAGGAATTAAAACAGCCATTCTTCAGTCAATCTGGTCGCAAAAAAAAATCGATAAACAAAGAATATTGAACCCGGTATATTTTATTTCACTTATACTTGCGAATGTTATCCGAAACTCGGTAGCCGAGCAAAAAACTGAAATCACCAATGGAGAAAGCTTATGAAAAAATTGTTCATCTTATTTCTTTTCTTAATCATAAACAGAACTTTTGCACAGACGGATACAATGAAAAGTTATCTTTTAGGAGAGATTATTGTCAACGCTCGAAATCCCGATGCCTACAAAAATTTATCGCAATTCAGTATCAGTTCTGAAGAAATAAAAATAAAAGACCCCGAGAGCATTACGGATATCCTTAACAATTATCCCGGTATTTATCTTAAGAATTCATCACGAAATGAAATCACGGTAAATATTAGGGGTTACGATCAGAGACAAATCGCGGTTTATTTTGACGGCGTTCCGATTTACGTTCCTTACGACGGAATGGTTGATCTTAACAAAATCCCGGTGGCATCAGTAAGTAAAATTACAGTAACGAAAAACATGCCTTCGATGCTTTACGGTGCAAATGCAATGGGTGGCACAATTAATATTATTACAGATGAAGTAAGAAGCGGAATTACCTCCAAGATTAATATTCAGACGAGCAAAACAAAATATTTATCGTTTGAAAACGGTGGAGCGCTCAACAAGTTTTTTTGGATAGCATCAGGTACATACTCTATGTCAGATGGATTCACACTCCCGAAGTCGATGAATAAAGCGGCGAACGAGGATGGAGATATTCGGGATAACAGCCAATCTAAGGGATACAGCGGATTCGGAAAAGTCGGCTACCAATTTAATCAGCATTCAAAGGTTGCCCTCTCTTTTTATCATAATGATAATTCAAGCGGTGTACCAGTTAACATTTATACGTCCAATCCACGGTTCTGGAAATTTACCGACTGGAAAAAATCAATTGTAAATTTTATGTATCAAACTTTTGTGTCGAGCAATTTTTATATCAAGGGAAATATCTTCTATGATAAATACAAAAATATTTTGGATTCTTACGATGACGCATCTTACACATTACAAACAAAAAAATATGCGTTTCACTCTACATACGATGATCACTCGATTGGCGGTAATCTTTCTGTTGAGGTTGATTCAAAAATAATATCACCGACAAAATTTGCACTGCTTTACAAAAAAGATGTTCATAAAGAACAGGGAGCAATCGGGGTTCCGTTCTCACTTTATGAAAACGATACTTACACATTTGGGATAGAACAGGAAATTCCGTTGACGAATACAGTTTTAAGTATAGCTGGATTAAATTATGACATTATCGATCCGGTTTTTGCAAATGGTGCAAGTGTTCGGGGTAGTAGTTCATCTTTAAATGGATACTTCGGGGTCAGTGCGGAATTGCATAAATCGTTACGAACACATGTACACATTTCGCGTAAAAGCAGATTTCCAACTTTAAAAGAACTTTATTCGGAAGTTTTAGGAAGCAACATTGCAAATCCTGATCTCTCTTATGAGAATAGTTTAAACGCCGAAATCGGGGTTAAGTATATTCTCAATTCTGAAATCTATTTTAACTGCAGCTTGTTCCGAAATAAAATTAAAGATCTTATTGCGTTGGTAAATTTGCCAAATAACAAAAGACAATTTCAGAATATCGGTCAAGCAGAATTAAAAGGTGTTGAAATTGAAGCCGTTGCTAACACCGCAAACTTCGATGTCTCTTTAGGTTACACGTTTCTTTCGGCAGTAAATGAAACCCCTTCTGCACAAAGTAAAAATTTGCAATACAAACCGAAGCATATGTTGCACATAACTTTGGGGTCCTCGTATAGTTTTGGCTTTTCCTGGCGTGCAGAAACATCATATTTCGGAAGACAATTTGGCGTTAATCCCGATAATCTTGCTTGGATTAATATGCCCGACTATTTCTTAATTAATGTACGCACAGCTTATAATATTTTTAACGGATTTGAATTGTTTGCAAGGATTAACAACCTTACCGACAAATATTACGAATCAGAATATGGTTACCCACAAGCCGGTAGGAATTTAATTATTGGTATCGGATTAGTTCTATAACTGATATTTTAATGAGGAATAAATAAAATAAAATGCCAGAATTAAATGCGCAGTTGCTATTAGAATTAGACTCTATATTTCCAAGAAAATAAAAGGGAAGCGATACTGCAACTTGGTTTTATTTAATGACGGTGGTGAATTTTTAATGTCGTCAAAAGTGAAACGTTAAACGGAAGACGCAAGATAGAGACCATCTCGGTCTTTTTTTTGATTGCCGAGAAGCATTCGATTAACAATATTAACAATGACAAATGTATAAACAGAAAGGCAAATCATGAAAATTCAAGACGTACTGTTTACTGTAACTGATTGGGATATAGTGACTCCACAAGAATATCCCGGAGAAACAGGAAAAGCATTCTGGAGAACTTTAGAACTCGGAAATATTAGAGTGAGAATTGTTGAATACTCTCCCGGTTATCTTGCAGATCACTGGTGCAGCCGCGGACATGTACTTTATGTTCTTGAAGGTGAGTTGGTAACTGAACTGAAAGACGGAAGTGTTCACGTGCTTAAACCTGGCATGAGTTATCAAGTTTCCGACGATGTAGCGCCGCACCGATCCAGAACTGAAACCGGTGCAAAATTATTTATTGTGGATTGAGTTACAAATATTCGCATTTTATTTCGATCTCAAATCTCTTTAATAAATCCGTCCTCCTTTTTTATTTGCCCTCAACAGAATTTCTCTCTAAGTTGTTTCTAAATCTTTATCTTTTATTGAAAAAAACTTAAAAACATAGGAGACGTTATGAAAATACTTTTTCCCGTGACCCTAATTTTTTTAATAAGCAGTCAATTATTAGCACAATTTTCTTTGGATAAATTTTGGACCATTGAACCCGGAAGTTCTCTTTCTACAGTAAAACAATTATTCCCGAACGAAAAGTGGGAAGAAAGAGAAGCCGGGAGCGACAATCTTCATTCATTCTTTAGTTGGTTTGAACCGAATTCAATAAAAGCCAGTTTTTTAGTTACAAAAACCGACCGGCTAAGAATGAAATCTATAAGCAATGGTAAGGTTGATGAGGAATCGGCAAAAAACCTTTTTGATCATTTAAAAGAAATACTATTGAAAAAGTTCGGCGATAAATACGAAAAGAAAGACTTAATGGGGAAAAGTTTTCTTTTATGGCGCATTGGTAAAGATGGAATAATAACGCTCTCGAATAACGGTGCAAAAACAATTATGGTAAACCTGGAAGCAGTAGGAATTCCTTTCTAACGGGAGAGCAAAATGGAAGAGAACAAAATAGAAAAATTAGAATGTTCGCATTGCAGCAGTATAATAAAATTTGAATATAACAGTTGGAGAACCCGATGAACGCAAATACAAAATTTGGCTTCATTCCTGTTTCAAGTTCTATAACTCAGACACCGATTGAAGAGATGATTGGTGATCTGTTGCCGTCGCTTCACTCTCTTGGCGGAGAACAATTCTCTGATGAAATGGTAAATCTGTCTATCCCGATTTTTTATCTTATTGTTACCGGTGGAACAGAAGAAAAAGTATTGAAGCTGCAGAGTGAAAGAAAAAAAATAATTGAAAACGACATTGTAACTCTGTTGGCTCACCCCGGTAATAATTCTCTTCCGGCATCACTCGAAATATTAGCTAGGTTACAGCAAGACGGCGAAAGAGGGAAAATTATTTATTTAGATGATAACACAAACAAAAATTGGCAGAATGAATTAGAAAAAATCGTAAAACATCTTACTGTCTTTCATAATCTCAGAAAGACAAAGATTGGGCTTATTGGTGATCCGTCAGATTGGCTTGTAGCAAGCATACCGGAATTCGACACGATAAAAAAAAATTGGGGACCAACTGTAATTAAAATTGAGATGGAAGAACTCAAATCTCTTATCGCAGAAATTAAAGATGAGCAAATAAGCGACAATCATCATTATTTTACCGAAAGAGCAACTGAAGTTAAAGAGCCATCTAAAAAAGAACTCAAAAGCGTTGTTAAAGTTTACGCAGCACTGAAACAGTTAATACGAAAATATGAGCTTACTTCGGTATCGGTGCGCTGCTTTGATCTGGTTACGGATCTAAAAACTACGGGATGTTATGCGGTATCAAAATTAAATGATGACGGAACTGTTGCCGGTTGTGAAGGTGATCTTGTCTCAACACTTGGAATGATGTGGGCAAATTATTTAACCGATCAAATTGTATGGATGGCTAACCCCGCTCAATTAGATGAAGCAAATAATTCAATCTGGTTTGCTCATTGCACGGTTCCAATGAGTATGGTTGAGAATTACAAACTGCGTTCGCATTTCGAGTCTGGACTTGGCGTAGGAATCCAAGGGGAATTGTCAAAAGGAAAGGTTACTGTATTAAGAATCGGTGGAAAACATCTCGATAAAATTTGGGTTTCAAACGGAGAAATTATGGAAGCCGGCTTATCTGAAAATCTTTGCAGAACGCAAGTAAAAGTAAAACTCCATGGATCATCCAAAGCAACAGATCTATTAACAGCGCCGCTCGGAAATCATATTTTATTAATGCGCGGCAGTCATGCAAAAGAGTTAATGGAATGGTGGGAGATGTTTATTGCAAATTGATCTCCGGGCAAATAACTTATCCATCAATATTCTTTGCCCGCCTAAACTTTCTACCGGCTTTCTTCGATAATCTTAGTAACAATGGAAACGATTGATGAGAAGACTATTTGTTTTAATATTAGCGATCAGTGGTGTGATTGCTCTAAGCGCATGTTCAACGGTACTAAATACAACCAGCCAGGAGGTAGAATTGAAAACAACTCCTCCGAACGCAAGAATAACTGTTGACGGGAAAAAGTTCGGTATGTCTCCGCAAATAGTGAATATTGATCGGGGTAGCAACCATGTTGTCAAATTTGAATTGGAAGGATACGAAACTTACGAAACACAGTTAACAAGAAAGATCTCTTTTTGGTTTTGGGGAAATGCCTTGAACGGATTTATTCCCGGTATGATTGTAGATATGTTTACCGGATCAATGTACAATTTATTACCCGAAAAAATTGTGGTAGAATTAATTCCGGCAAAAGTAGAAGCGCCGGTTAAGAAGAGATAGAAATTTTAGTTTCTTCGAAATGTGTTTTGATAGTGAACATAAAAAGAATCTTCTTCCGGAAAAGCTCCGTCAACTGTACAAATTTCACCTGCAAATCTCATGGCTAATTTATTGATCTTCTCAATTGCCCATCCATGCAAATATCCAAGACAAAGAATTGCAGAATAAGCATCACCTGCACCGAGTGTATCAATCACATTTATCACTTCGGATTTACATCTGTGCGATTCCGATTTATTATAAAGCACGGCACCATCTTTACCCAATGTTAAACCTATCAGCTCAATTCCAAATTTATTAAACAGTTGTTCTATTGCAAGATCGTTGGAGTTCTCAAGCGTGAAAAGCTGTTTTAGTTTTTCGAGCTCGGTTTCATTTATCTTGATTACATTGCTTGTTTGCAAAGACTGCTCTATCAATGCTCTTGTATAAAAATTGTGGCGAAGGTTGAGATCGCAAAAATATTTTATATGCTTTTTCTCAAACAGAGATTGAATGGTATTACGGGAAATTTCACTTCGTGTCGAAAGAGTTCCGAAGTATAAAATATCTGTTTCGTTTTCGATGAGATTCTCTGTTGTATTGTTCAGAGTGATGTAATCATAACTGCATTCGGGCGAGATTGTAAATTTTGGTGTGCGGTCTTCTTCCAAAGTTACCTTTACTGTTCCGGTCGGATGTTCACTATCTATATATATGTTGCTTGTGTTGAAGCCAATTGAATTAAGATAACTAATTATTTCACGTCCTTTTTCATCTTTACCAACACTTGAAATGAAATTAGCTTTTCCTAAAATCTTCCAGATGTGATAAATAAAATTAAACGGTGCGCCGCCCAAGCGTTTTTGATCCGGGTAAACATCCCAGAGTATTTCACCTATGGCGGTGACTTTGTTCACTTCTTTCTCTCTCTGTTTTCTAATGAATTTCTAATCAAATCAAGTTAATTCTTTCTTTTGATTTGGACAATCACCGCACCGCAAACTGCTATAAACATTCCTATTCCTTCTCGAAGTGTTATTGTTTCACCTATGAACCACCAGGCTAACACAGCAATTTGAATCAGCATTGTTCCGTTGATTATGCTTGATTCCATTGCGGTAAGTTTACGCAATGTTAAATTCCAAAGTGTAAATGCGAACGCCGTATTTACAACCGCAAGCCAGAAAAGAAAAAGAATATTTGTAAAGCTTATTGCAGGCAATCCCTGAACGATAAGTCCGGTAATCAGCATCACAACAGAACCGAAACCCATGCTGATCACTGTAACTGTCAGCGGATCAAATTTACAACTCCGGTTTATACTTCGACCCAAAAGAGAAGATGCAGCATTAGCAAGAACGCCAATTGCCATAACGGCAACTCCCAATGTTTTACCGGAAGGAAAATCAACGGGATAAAAGTAGGCAAGAATTCCAACAATAAATAAAGCAGATCCAAACCATTGAAGTATTGTAGGCTTTTCCGATAAAAGAAAAATTCCCAACACCGCAACTATTATTGGAGTGAAGTTTAAAAGTAAACTAACAGTCACCGCCGGAAGTAATGAGAGACCTATGAATTGTGTCCCCTGAGTAAAAGTGTAAAAAAGAAATCCAAGCGCTGCTAACTTGATCCAATTTTTGCGATCAATGGTTTTTATTTCAGCGATTCTTTTTTTAGTCAATGCAAATGGAAGAAGAGATAAAAAAGCCAGAACATAACGCAAACCGGCATATGTTAATGGTGGAATGTCCCGCAGTCCCCACTTAATAATTATGAAGGATGTTGACCAAAGAAATGTAACTAAAAGAGCCAGAAAAATTGCTGCTGTTCTAGAAATCGGTTTTGAAAAAATAACGGCCTCTCTTATCTATTAACTCAAAAATTATTTTCCCATAAAAAGTTTAATCGCGTAGAAAAGAAGAAAAACCGCGAAAATTTTTTTCAAAACACTCTCGGGTAGAGTTAAAGCATACAAAGAGGATAAGTAACTTCCAATGACAAATGTTACAACCATAATGCCTACAGCTTTCAAATTAACATAACCGGCTTTATGATAATTCATAACAGCGAGTATACCTATTGGAAGAAGAAGAAGTCCAAGCGAAGTTCCCTGTGCGTCTTTCTGTGTGTAACCTAAAAATCCAACAAGCATTGGAATAATAATTATTCCGCCACCAATACCAAGAACGCCGCTAACCAATCCGGCAGCAAGACCGATTAATAATAAAATTATTGTTTCTTGCATAATATTGTATCCAAAAAGAAAGTAACTTGATCCAAGTTAATAAAAAGATGTTTATTTAAGCAACGTAATCAGCTATTTTATAGGCGACAAATAAATAGTATTTGAATTCATGATAAATTTATACACAACAAGTCTTCGCAGCAAAATACTTCTCGGCTTTACGGTCATTTTAATGATTATGTTCTTTGCAACACTCTGGAGTATTTACAATTTTTATTATCTGAACGAGCTAATAAAAAAAACGATGCAGGAAAACTATACAAGTCTTATTGCCGCAGATAATATGGGCAGGGCTTTGGATGAACAACTACAAGCAATTGTTGTAATGTATAACTATAATTTTGAAAAAGGTGAAAGACAATTCCAGAAAAATCGAGACGACTTCTACTTTTGGTATGAAAGCGCCAGGGTGTCGGTCTTCACGAAAGTAGAAAAGGATATTCTAGATTCACTTAATATAGAATATCAACAATTTCTAAAAGATATTAACGATAACATTGACTACAATATTTATCGCGCAGAGAAACGCCAAACCCTGAGAAGTGATTTTGTTAAATTCGTAGATCAGATTCAAGCTATCAAAAAAATAAACAACGGCATCTTAGAGATTAACCATAAATCGCTTAACAAATCGGTGGCTGAAGTAAAAGATCTAACACAGAGCGCAACAATTACAATTTTGGCAATTCTTTTGGGTGCAATCGGGATTAGTCTGGCATTCGGCTCTAAGTTTTCAAACTACATCATGCAACCCATCTCGAGACTTCGTGAATCTGTAACACATATTGCCGATGGAAATTTTGACGAACGAATAGAGATTGATGAAAACGCAGATGAGATTAATAGTCTTGCCGAAGAATTTAACAAGATGAGCGAAAAACTTCAGATGTATGAACAACTTAACCTCAACAAAATTTTGTATGAAAAGAAAAAATCCGAATTGATTATCGAAAGCATGAACGAACCCGTGCTGATGGTGGATGAAAATTTTAATATTGTTTTATCTAACAAAACATTTAACGAATCTTTCCCGCATGAGCTTTTTAATCTTGCCACTATTCAAAAATTGCTCTCACCCCAAAAAAACACTCAACATGAGAACAAATCTTCAGATCAGGGCGCATTATTTTTAAAGGACGACATAATTCAGGTCAAAGACCACGAAGGAAATCAAAAATACTTTAAAGTAATTGCCGCCTCGCTCGAAATACCGGAAAGTGAAATGCGCGGTACGGTGATTGTATTTAACGACATTACTAAGTATCAGGAGTTGGATAGAATGAAGTCCGAGTTTATAGCAAAGGTTTCTCATGAATTAAAAACCCCGTTAACCTCACTCGGAATGGCGCTTGGAATTATTGAGGACAAAGTAGTAGGCGAACTGACGCAGCAGCAAAATGAGCTTGTTATCTCAATGAAAGAAGATTATGAACGGCTTAATAGATTAGTATATGAGATACTTGAACTGACCAAGCTCGAATCGAGCATTGGCAGAATAAGGTTTGAAAAATTCGAAGCACGTAAACTTGCCGAACACATTCTTAAAAAATTTTCCATTCAAGCAAAAGAGAATAATATTACACTTTTAATTGAAGACGAGAGCAAAGAATTAAAAATCAACGGCAGTTACGATAATATTATCAGCGCATTAGAAAATTTGGTTGCAAACTCATTGCGTTTTACACCGAAAGGCGGAAAGATCAATGTGCATTTTTCAAAAGAAGATGAAAATTTGTTGATAAAAATATCGGACACCGGAATTGGTATCAGTCCCGATAACCTGAAGAAAATATTTGATAAGTTTATTCAGATTGATGATACGGCTCCCGGCAGTTTGGGGCTTGGTCTTTCCATTGCAAAAGAAGTGATTGAACTGCACAACGGAGAAATAAAAGCTTTCAGCGAACTTGGTCAAGGAAGCACTTTTCAAATTAAATTACCGGCAGCTTAAATGTATAAAGGGAAAATTCTAGTAGTAGATGACGAAATAAATATTCTAAAAACAATTGAATTGTCTCTAAGTTCATCCGGCTATTTGCCCGAAGTTTTTTCAAACCCCATTCTGGCTCTTGAACGCGCAAAAGAGATCTACTTTGATCTTGCCTTCATAGATTTAAAAATGCAGCCGATGAACGGCATCGAAGTTTTGAGCAAATTGAAAATAAATTCTCCCGATACAACCGTTGTTTTGATGACAGCCCACGGTTCAATTGAATCTGCAGTTGAGGCTATAAAAAAAGGTGCATACGATTATATTACCAAGCCCTTCACTCACAAAGAGTTTATTCATATAGTCGAACGAGTTTTCGATCATCACCGTATGGATAAAAAAATCAAAGGACTGACATATCAACTGACAGAAAAATTTGACGAGGAAAATCTTGTTGCTTCAAATAGAACGATGAAGGAAATATTGCAGACTGCTCTGGATGTTGCCGATAGCGACATCCCTATATTGATAGAGGGTGAAAGTGGAACCGGTAAAGAAGTACTTGCACACTTCATTCATAAAAATAGTCAGCGAGCAAACAATCCATTCATTACAATTAATTGTTCTGCGATTCCTGAAAATCTTTTTGAGAGCGAGTTGTTTGGACACATTAAAGGCGCTTTCACAAACGCAATCAAAGATAGAATGGGAAGATTAGAGCTTGCAGATTCAGGCACTGTCTTTCTGGATGAAGTGGCAGAGATTCCAAAATCTATGCAGGTAAAGCTGCTTCGTTTTCTTCAAAGCATGGAGTTTGAAAGAGTTGGCGAAAGTATAACCCGTAAAATTGATATTAGAATTATAAGTGCGACAAATAGAGATGTTGAAGCAGATTTGAATTGCGGGCATTTGCGAGAAGATTTTTATTTTAGGATTGCGGGGATAAAAATAAAACTTATGCCACTGCGTGAAAGAAAAGATGAAATACCACTGCTGACAAATCATTTTATAAGCAAATATTCCGTTGGGAAAGAAATTGTCATTTCGGAGGATACCCAAAAGCTTCTTTTTGAATATGACTGGCCCGGCAACATCAGAGAATTTGAAACTGTAATTAAACGATTATTGGTTTTTGCAAAAGATAATAAGATTAAAGCGGAATACCTTCCTTCGGAAATTTTAAACTTCAAACCGAAGCAGACGCTATACCCTATGCAAAAAATTGACGAACTTGAGCGCCAACATATAATAGATGTATTAAAAATGGCAACAACAACAAAAGAAGCATCGCGTATTCTTGGTATTTCAGAAACAACACTCTGGAGGAAGAGAAAATTATATGGACTTTAATCAGGCGAACCCTTTCAAAATGAAACCACCATTCATTTCATTTTGAAAATTTATGTTGCATAATTAATATAAAAGTTCCATTTTTACCCCCGTTGTTCAATTATTATTACCAAGTTCTATTGGCACAATTTTCGATTTAAATAAACCGTAAATAGTACGATATCAAATAACAAGGAGTAAAACACAATGAAACAATCTGCTTTTATAGTTATCCTTTTTGTAATTGCCCTCGCCGCTTCTATCGGCATCTATGAATTCATCCTCGGTGATCCAGCCAACTTTAAGGACGCAGCAAGACACGTTCCAATTAACTATTTGGGCACTGCTTATGTTGGCGGAGTATTAGTTTCTCTTCTAATCTGTTTATCAATCATGGTTATTGCAATTGCAATCGAGAGATTTTTAACATTGAGAAAAGCAGCAGGAAAGCAGGCTATTCCAAAATTCTTCAAAAAAGTAGTAGATGAAATCAGAGCCGGACAAATGAACGAAGCCATTGCTTCTTGTGATGCACAAAGAGGTTCGGTTGCTGCCGTATTAAGATCTGCATTAGCACGTTTTCAAGAAGTAACGTCAGATAAATCAACTATTGATAAAGAAAAACAATTGGTAGAAGTTCAACGCGCTGTTGAAGAATCACTGATGCTAGAAACTCCTCTATTAGAAAAAAATCTTATCGCGCTTTCAACTATCGCATCAATTGCAACCATGGTTGGTCTTCTTGGTACAACAATAGGAATGATTAGAGCGTTCAAAGCTCTTGCACAAGCAGGCTCTCCAGATGCTATCGCTCTTGCAACCGGTATTTCCGAGGCGCTTATCAATACAGCAGGCGGTTTATTCGCGGCTATTCTTGGTATCGTTTTCTATAATTTATTTGTTAATAAAGTAGATAATTTCACGTTCCAAATTGATGAAGCTAACTATAATGTTATGCAATTATTAAAATCTAAGTGAGGTAATTAATGCCGCGCATTAAGAAAAAAAGAGTCGCCATTGCCATCGACATGACTCCCTTGGTTGATATTGCATTTTTACTCTTGACCTTTTTCATGTTAACTACTCAGTTTAAACCAGTTGAAGAGGTTGAGATAACATTTCCATTTTCGCATTCGGAAATCAAACTTCCCGAAACGAACACGATGACTTTGTATGTGAGTAAAGACTCAAAGTTATTTCTTGGATTCGATTCCTCTATCATGATGGAACGGATGTTTGGTCAAGCTAACAAACTCCGTCAAGCCACGGAAGTTAAAATGGAAGAGTTGGGTGAACTGCTAATCAAGGCAAGAATTTCTAATCCGAAACTTATGACTATTGTTAAGTCGGATGCTCAATCAGAATACGGAATTGTGTCGGATGTAATAGATATACTGCAGAAAGTTCAAATTACCAGATTTAATATGGTTACCAATTTTGAAGTCGATAAAAAAAGTTAATATAGGAGTTTAATATGAGCGGTGGTGCAGTAGGCGATTCCGGTGGAACCAGAAAAAGAAAAGGCAGTAAGCGTAAACCCAAAAAAAGAATGTCAATTCATATTGACATGACTCCTTTGGTTGACATTGCATTCTTGCTGTTGACATTTTTCATGTTAACAACCGTTTTCCGGAAACCGCAAACCCTAGAAATAAATCTTCCACCTGATAAAAACGTCGAAGTAAAAATGGCGGAATCTAACCTGCTCACTATCAGGTGTGACGAACAACTAAATTTATATTGGAACATTGGATTTGAACTTCCTAAAAAAATGAAATATACGGATATGAAGAAGTTCTTTGAAGATAAGAGAATGGAAAACCCAAAATTTGTTGTTCTTCTTAAGATTGACCGAAAAAGCAAGTATCATGCAATGGTCGATCTAATTGACGAATTGAATGTTGCACAATTAAATAAGTATGTCTTAGCTCCAATGACTGAGATAGATAAGAAAGAAATGTCAAAAGCAACTTTATAAGGATTGGAGAAAGAAAATGTCAGAGACTAAGTCGAAAAAAAATAACAATGGAGTCTATGGATATTTTGAGCTAAAAAGACTCTACCCTAGAAATTATACCATTGGAGTGATGGTTGCACTATTTCTTCATCTCCTTGGTATAACCTCTTTTTATGTTTATCAGGCAATGACCAAAGAAGACTATGACAATATTCCAACTGTAAGATTGATGAAGTATAGCGAACTTGGACCACCGCCTTCTATTACAAATGAAGCTGCTCCTCAGATCGCGGTATCGGGCCCGGTTGCGGCTCCTACTGTTGGTATTCCTATTCCAGTTCCGGATGAACAAGCTCCACCGGAACAAACAATTGCAAGTCAACAAGAGATGAGCGCACAGGCAGCCCCATCTTTAGGCGCAGATCTTGGCGCAGGTGCTCAGATTACACAAGACATCAAAATCGAAGCCGATAACGAAGATCCCGATTTTGATAAGTTTGTGCCATATGAAAAAGGACCTGAAATGGTTGTGGCTGCAAAACCGGATTATCCCGAGATTGCAAAGCGTGCAGGCATTACCGGAAAAGTCTTTGTTAAAGTACTTGTTGATAAGGAAGGCAGACCGAAAAGAGCGGTTGTAATTAAATCCGATTCTGAATTATTCAATCAGCCAGCTATTGACGCAGCTATGAAATCTGTTTTTACACCAGCCATTCAAAATCAACATCCAATAGCTGTTTGGATTGTATTGCCTTACAAATTCCAATTGAGCGATAATAATTAAGTGCAAAATATAATGAAGTATATGGCATATTTTACAGGGACTATTTTTGTCCTGCTTGGTGCTGTCATTTTATTTACAAATGTCTTTCAAATGAATCAACTCCCATTTCAATTCAAATTGATGATGGGAGTTGTTCTTCTTCTCTATGGTTTTTTTAGAATAGTAGCTACAATTTTCAGAAAACCGCCAAAAAATGAAAAAGTATAATTCATTTTTCGTTTTTCCTTTAATCTTTGCAATTGTTTTTAATTATGGATGCAAAGAACGTACGTTATCGCCAATTAAAGGTTCCTTAAAATGCTATGTGGATGAATCTCTTTACAATATTGTTAAAGCAGAAAGAGATACGTTTGTTGTGCTCTATCCTGAAAGCAAAATTGAGTTAGAAATTGTTAAAGCACGTGAAGGAATAGCATCCGTTCTTAACGGAGAGGCTAGAATGTTTGTCAGTTCAAGAAATTTGAATGATGAAGAAAGAGCTTTTTTCAATAAGCAAAAATCGGAAATGCGCAGTTTCAAATTCTGTTATGATGCTGTCGTTCCGATCGTCCGTGATAACGATTCTAAAAATCAGATCACAATTGATGAGATAAAAAAAATACTCAAAGGAGAAACCACGGGTTTTACTGTTTTTGTTCCAGAACACAATTCCGGTGTCTATGAATATCTTAAGGAAAATTTGCTTGATAAACAGGAACTCAAAAATGTTTCCATAGTTAAAAGTGAAAAAGAGACAATCGGCAAAATAAAAGCCACAAAAAAAAGTTTAGGATTTGTAGGACTCAATACTTTGGCTAATGTGACGGGAGTAAAAATTTTAGAAGTGGGTTCGAAGATAAGAAGCGATGGCGAAGTGTTGTACTATAAACCTTACGTTGCGTATCTTGTAACCCAATCTTTCCCTTTAGTTAGAACCACAACAATTTTTATCAATGATATTGGAATTGGTCTCGCATCAGGATTTGCGACCTTCTTAACAAGTTATGAAGGTCAAAAAATTGTATCACAAAATAATTTGGGACCGGCAACAGTTCCTGTAAAAATGGTTAATTAAATCGGCGGTAAATAAAATGAAAAAAACGGTACTTATTCTTCTCGGAATATTTTTTGTAATGTCTTTTAGCGTTAATGCACAAAACTTGTTTGATGATGCAATTAAAGCAATTAAGAAGAAAGATTATCCCGCTGCATTGAAATTAGCCAAAGATGCTCTCGATATAGATTCGACTAATTCTGCATTGAAAATTTTAATTCAGTTGCGTGAAAAAGATTATAAGAATGACAAAAAGCTTTTCGAATATCTTGGCGATACATATTCCAAGATGAATGTTGCTGAGCTGGCTCTGTCAAATTATGCTGAAGCAGAAAAATATGATTCTCTCGATGTTTCTCTGAAATTTAAAATTGCAGATATTCTATATAAAGGGCAGAGTTATAAGGAAGCTGTAAACAAATATTTGGAGATTGTTCATATTGCCCCTAAAAATTCAAAAGCGCTTTTAAAGGCTGGAACAATACTGTTCCTGGCAAAATCTTATGCCGATGCCGGTGTTGTGTTTGAACAGTATTTAGCTTTAGAACAAACAGAAGATGCTTATCGCAAAATCACAAAATCTTTCCTAGAAACAAAGAATTATGAAAAAGCTTACAAATATGCTCTTGAAGGGTTGGCAAAGTATTCCGATGATTCCTCTTTAAAGAAAACAGCGGCAATTTCATCATTCGGATTACAGAAGTTTGATGAAGCCGGAAAATATTACTCTGCAATTCCAGATTCATTATTAACCGTGAGTGATTTGAAAAATGCAGGCAAAGCTTATCAGCAAATTAAAGCTGATTCAATCGCAATTAAATTTTTTGAGAAGGTCATTGAAAAGGATAGCACCCAGTCTGCCCTGTTTATGGATATGGCTGATAATTATTACCGGAATAATAATTATGAACAGGCAATAAAATATTACGAAGCAAAAGTTAATATAGATCCTAAATTTGAACCCGCATATCGCAACATGGCGTTTGTTTATTTTAAAACAGAAAAATGGGATGACGCACGTCAGGCATTTATAATGGCAAAAGAGTTAGTAGATACTACTTTTTCAACTAACTATTGGTTGGCACAAACTTACAACCGAATGGATTCTTTAGATCAAGCGGCAGATCAGTATGTTACAATTCTTAAACTTACTGAAGGTAAGGAAAAAGAAAACAAGGATTACATTTTAGAAGCTGTCGCTTATCTTGGTCAACGTGCTTATTTAAAGAAAAACTATAATGCGGCAGTTACTTATTATAGAAGAGCAAATCAGTTGAAGCCGGGCGAATGGAGATATATGGAATCGCTTGGCGCATGTTATCAAATACTTCAGAATTATGATGAATCCATCAGGTGGTATTGTGCCACATTAAAAATTAATCCGAAGAGTGAACCCGCTAGAAAAGGGCTCAGAATGATGAGTGCCGATGATTGCATTCCGAAAAACTCGAAGTAAGTGAAATGGCTGATAAAAAATTTAGCAACAATTTTAATCCCTGGCATCATGTAAGCTATGGTAATGATGTACCGAGGATTGTAAACACTATAATTGAAATTCCCGAGGGCTCTAAAGCCAAATATGAGCTTGATAAAACAAGCGGTCTACTTAAGTTAGACCGCGTTTTATTTTCAGCTGTTCATTATCCTGCTAACTACGGATTTATTCCAAGAACATTGAGCGATGACGATGATCCTCTCGATATTCTTGTTATCTGTTCTGTCGAGGTGGATCCTCTTTGTTTGATCGAAGCTAAAGTAATCGGCGTAATGGAGATGGTTGATAACGATGAGAAAGATGAAAAAATAATTGCCGTTGCCAAAAATGATATTTCAGTTAATTATATTGAAGATTTAGAACATATGCCGCCGCATACAATGATTCAACTTCAGAGATTTTTTGAAGATTACAAAAAATTAGAACATAAAAATGTTGTCGTGGAAAAAATCGTTGGTAAAGAAGAAGCATATGCCGTCATAAACGAAGGTATAAAGCGTTATGAAGAAAAATTCGGAAAAGATTTTTAGCGGTAAAAAATAATATGAACTCTAACCCAGAACAAAACGAATTAACCGGCAATTCTAAAATATCATATGCGTTGGTAATTACATACACTTTCTTAGGGCTGATTACTATAATAATGACAGGCCTTCTCTGCTATTACCTCTATCGCATTTTTGAATAACTTTTATAAAACCACACTTTAATTCAATTTACATTTCAAATCATTTATACTTCCGTCGGTCTAGAGTTAGAATTCCTATCCTTGTATTTCCAGAATAAGTACATCGGTAATCCCGCTGCTATTAAAATCAATCCCATCATTGCATTCGATGTGTCGGAAATGATAGAATTAACCAGAAATAAAAATGAAAAAATCACAAAAATTGCCGGAGTGTATGGATATCCCCAAACTTTATATGGGCGCTGAACATCGGGCATTTTTTTACGGAGGATAAAAACACCAAGAGCACCAAGAAAGTAAAACAACCAGGCAGCAAAAATTACATAATCTGTAATCGTATCGAATGAACCCGACATAACCAGCACACAAGACCAAATTCCTTGTACAATTAATGAAACATGTGGTGTACCATACTTTGGATGAACTTTGCCGAGATCATTAAAAAATAAATTTGCTCTTGCCATTGCGAATGGAACACGTGCGGTTGCTAAAATACTACCATTCAGCGCACCGAAGGTTGAGATTATAACTGCAATCGAAATTAATGAGGCACCATTAGCGCCAAATACTTTTTCAGCCGCAGATGCTGCTACAAGAGGAGATTTTGCCATCTCGCCTATAGGCAAAACGTATAGGTATGCGATGTTTATCAGAACATAAACAGCCATTACAATTAGCGTTCCCCATAACAGACTTAGTGGAATATTGCGTCGTGGATTTTTTACTTCACCGGAAACATATGTCACATTGTTCCAAGCATCATATGCCCAAAACGCTCCTGCAAATGCGAGCCCTATCATTGCAATTAAATTGGTTGTATTAGATTCCGGAATTGTGAAGCCGGTATAAATATTTGAAAAACTTCCATTGCCAAGGAGGAGGAGAAATACAGAAATCAGGATAATTGAAATAATTTTTATATATGTTACAATCGTCTGAACGACACCACCAAAGACAACACCTATGTAATTTACACCGGTTAAAAAAACAATACAAAAAATAGCAACCGCCTTAGTTCCAAAATCTAAAAATGGATAAATATTTCCAACCATCGGCAGGTATATTGAAAATTCTTGAAGGTGTTTAGATACTTGAGGGTACTTAATAAAATATCCTAAATACTCGGCAAATACATAGGCAATTGCTGCTTGACTTCCCGTCTGAATTACTGCAAGAATTGACCATCCATAAAGATATGCTGTGAAGTCGCCATACATTTTTCTGAAATAGACATACTGACCACCTGTTGCATCAATCATTCCAGAAACTTCTGCATTGATTAAAGCCCCGATAAATGTGATAAGCCCTGCTGCAATCCAGATAATAATAAGAAGTTCCGGTGAGCCAAGTTGTTGCGCCATGGAAGATGGCTTGCGGAATATTCCCGAGCCGATCATCGAACCGGCAACAATCATTATTGTTGCTGTTAGAGATAATCCGCGGACGAGTTCAGTCTTTTTAGTTTTGTCTATCATAGTTCTCTTAGTTAAAAGCCCGCACAAAATAGTTAACAAAAAAGTAATGTCAAATGGAAATTTAAAATTCATAAAAATCATTATCACTAACATTTTTTTGGAATAAAAATAATAGCTATCTTTTGCGCGTTCAATAAAAGCGGTTGATATTATCAGCCGTAACGTTACAAAATAATGAGGTAATTGATGGAAACAGTTGATCAAAAAAAAACACTAAACAACATTGCATTCTATTCGTTGATGTCAATATTGGGCTTCAGCATCTTGGTGGCAGTCGGATATCTAGTCTATTCAATTTTTTTCGGTTGATCTCTTTTCAAAATAAAATGACCTCCTCACATGGAAGCAATTCAGAATGAATTCCAAAGATTCTTCTAATAGTTCTTTTGGTGAGCTTGTGAAAGCAATGGGGCTCGTGTTCGGCGATATCGGAACGAGTCCTATCTACACACTAACAGTTATTTTCGTTCTAACTCCACCCACACAACTTAATGTTATTGGAATTCTTTCGCTTGTTTTCTGGACTCTCATTATTCTTGTTACGGTTCAATACACCTTTCTGGCTATGAGTTTGAGTTCAAAAGGTGAAGGTGGAACGATTGTGCTAAAAGAAATTTTACATAGTTCTCTCAAATCGGGTAAATCGATGCTCTTTGTAACGTTCCTCGGATACATTGGAGTTTCCTTATTAATGGGCGATGGCGTTATAACTCCCGCAATAAGTATTCTTTCTGCGGTTGAAGGTCTTGAATTAATACCCGGTATTGGACAAATCTCGCAGAACACTGTTGTTCTAATAACCATTGGAATTTCTGTTTTACTTTTTGCCGTTCAGTCTCGGGGAACAGATAAAGTAGCCTCTTCATTTGGTCCAATAATGGTTGTTTGGTTTTCATCTCTTTTTCTAACGGGATTCTTTTCTATAATTCATAATCCTGGAATTGGTATTGCTATAAATCCTTATTACGGAATTAATTTTTTAGTTCACAACGGATTTAGTGGATTCATTGTTCTCTCGGAAGTTATTTTGTGTGCCACGGGAGGAGAGGCGCTTTATGCCGATATGGGGCATCTTGGAAGAACGCCAATAAGACGCGCCTGGTATTTTGTCTTCTTCGCTCTTATAATCAATTATTTTGGACAAGGTGCATTTGTAATGGTTCAAGGGGAACAGCGTGAGGAACAGATAAACATTTTGTTCGCAATGGTTAAACATCAAGCTGAGTTTCTTTATATACCATTTATAATATTAACTTTGCTTGCCACAATAATTGCATCACAAGCCATGATAAGCGCTGTTTTCTCGCTTGTCTATCAAGGAATACGAACTCATATCTTCCCCTTGATGAAAGTGAAATACACATCCACTCACATCAAATCGCAAATTTACATTGGTGCCGTAAATTTTGGTTTACTTGTTGCCGTGATAATGATGATTCTGGTTTTTAGGAGTTCCCATAATTTAGCTGCCGCTTACGGATTTGCAGTTACAGCAACAATGACCTCAAGCACATTTTTTATGATTTGGATTTTTTCAAGAAAGAAGGACAAACTAAAACATGTAATTGCAATGTTCGTGTTTGTAATTAATTTATTGTTCTTATTATCTGTCTTTACAAAAATTCCGCATGGCGGGTATTGGTCAATTGTTATAGCACTTATTCCTTTTGCAACAATTTATCTTTGGACCTATGGCAATAAAACGATTTACCGTTCTTTCCGATCACTTCCTATCGATACTTATTTGGAGAGTTTTAATCAACTTTATGAAGCCGGGAAACTTTTACCCGGGAACGCTATGTTCTTTACAAAAAGTTTGGATATGATTCCTCCTTACATGGTTCATTGTACTATACGCGGAGGAATAATCTATGAACAAAATTTGTTGGTATCTATTGTTACAATGGATAAACCATTTGGTGTGCAAAAATTGTTTGTGCCCGAAATTGAAATTGCAAAAGGACTATCCGGGTTAGAGATCCAAATAGGTTATATGGAAAGAATGGATGTGCCAAAAATTTTAATGGAAACCAACATTGATCCGAAAGTTATGTTCTATGGCGTTGATGACATTTATGCTAAGCGGCCATTATTGAAACTCTTTGCATTTATTAAACGAGTTACACCAAACTTTGTGCAGTTCCTTCAACTGCCGTATCAAAAACTACACGGCGTAATAACAAGAATTGAGATTTAACTAAGAATATTTTTTATCTTTTCACTGCCTCATTTTTCTCTAGTAATTGCAAAAGGATGCGCTTCCGTATTAAAAACAATTTTGCTTAAGTCAATAGTTTTATCCGGTGCAAAGAGCAGATAAAGATATTTCAAGGTTTCTGCGAAGAAGAATCTTTCCATATTGTATCATTCTTTTTTTTGATTTGTATAAGTTAGGATTTGCAAAGTGCAAAACTTGAGTAATAAAATATTTTGCGAACATAGATCACCCGTTAATTTTTCCCTTTGTAAACTTCGCGTCTGCTTCTCTACCTTTTTGGTTAAAGGCTAAACCGCAAAGAAAACAAAGAATTATTTAATATAGAACGAACTTGCCGGAATTGTTCTTTTGCCAATTCCCGGACCTTCATATTCTAATTTTAATTTATTCTCAATACTAAAAACTTGATCATAATTCTCTTGTTAAACAATTCCGAACTGACTTAAGTGATGTGTAAAATGTTTATCGTGAAAAACATCCCATTCATCTTTGTTCAACTCACCAAATGTCGGATTGAGTAAGAGTGCGTCCGGCTTTTCTTCAAAGTACTTGTAATAATCCTCAACTTCTTGTGTTAAAATTTTCATTGCCTCATCAAGATTTTTGTATTCAAGCAGCAACAAATTTTCGCCGATGATAGGATTAAGAAAATCTTTTGGCAACGGACGGCTGCTTAGTAAAAACCTTTTCAACGTCTGCCATTTTTCGGGTGGGTTAAAACATCCAACATTCAGCTTACCATTACTTGTTCTAACGGCAAGAATCAAATGTTCAACCATATGTTGAGCAGACATTTTGCCCCACAACTGTTTTGTTTCCGGGTGCAATTTTTTAAGAAGGCTTAGTTTATCCATAAGTGGTTTATCCAACGACTTTTCCTTTCATTAAATTCATTAAACAAGGTGGCAGAAACAACCACCCTTAAAAAATAATTTCATCTTTTAGAATCTGTATTCATCATTCAACGCTTACTGCAGGACCTTTTGAGGGCACTAATAATTATGCAGCCAAAACTCTCGTCATCAACGTAACAAGCAGCATTGATTAAGTCAATTCTTTAAATTTCGGTTGTAAAATTAAAAATTAAGAAATATGCGATAGTCCAAGAGGATAATTATGTGAAATAGTTTTAAACAACTATCAATTTTTACTTGAAGTAGAGTGATATTATTTATATCATATTAAGCAAAGATTCAATATTTACTGCTTCCCTTCTTTTCCCGGGTTAATGTCAAATAACATTCAGATGATTTTATGGGCACACAACAGTTATTACTTATCGCACTCGGTGTAATAGTAGTCGGATTGATGCTCTTCACCGGAATCTCAATATAGAATAACGGTTGTGAATTAGAAACGGCAAGAATTTGAAAATCGAGAATACAAACTACGTTAATTACTTAATAGAACTTTCTAAAGATGGGAGAAAGAGAGCTTTTCTTGACCTATGTGAACTTAATTTAAGAAATGTTTTTACAGTTGCATACAGACTTGTTGCTGATTTTGAAACCACAAAAAAAATTACGTTAAAATTTTTTTTCTGGGGATGGGATAATATAAAAGAATATGATTCAAATCTTCCATTTTCGCTGTGGATTAAAAATTTAGCCATTCGCTATTCTATCAATGAACTTCGACGATTTACCGTTCCAAAATCAATCCCCAAAGAGAGAGATAAATGTTCTTCGGAATTTGAATACTTGGAATCATTGATATTGTCCCTTCCGGTAGATGAACGAATTATTTTTGTACTTCACGATCTTGAAGAGTACTCTTATCAAGAAATCCACGATTTCTTGAACGAATTGGATATTGATGAAATAAAAACGAAATTAATAAATACGCGCGAGTATTTGATGAGTGAAATTAATTTATGAATTGCGAAGAGGTGAAAATAAGTTTACATGATTTTGTGGATGAGCAGCTTGATGGTTTCATGAAGCGAGATGTTGAAGCGCACATTCGCACATGCGATACATGTTTTAATGAATATAAAAAAATCAGAATATTTTTTGATAAGCTGAAAGATCTCCCATATATTATTGAACCACCGGAGGAGATTGTTAAAACTTTCTCGGCTCAATTGTTAAATCGAAGTTTAAAAGATGAAGCACCTAAATCAGCACCAAGATCCGGAGATATAAAAAAGCTTAAGAAAGAACAAACAAAGCAGGAAAAACAACTTCAAAGAGCGCGCGGGGCGCTCCGCAAGAGTTTTGTTTCTAAAACAATGATAGTTTCCAGAAACACACCTTCACTTCCATCTTTGGGCACCAATTGGAGTAAATTTCTTTTCATTTTGCTGCCGCTAGTATTAATTGCAGTGGGTTACTTCATATATGATTATCAGAAAAATAATTCACCCTGGAAAGTGATAACTCTTGAAGGAAAAATTATGATTAACGGGTTTTTTGATCATTCCGGCAAAATAACTCAAGGGCAGAGTTTGCTAACGGAGAATTTTTCAAGAGCCACCATTCATGTCCCAAAGGTTGGAAATGTTGAAGTGGGTGAAAACTCTCTCATTGTATTGACAAAAGCAAAAGACGGTGATAACAGAATCATTCTTCGGCGGGGCTCTATTAATGTAACCAGCACTTCAAATATGCCGGAATTTTCGATAGAACTAAAAAATTATATTGTAACAGATAGAGGCGGTGAATTTAGTGTTTCTATTGATAACCAGGAAAATGCCAAGATATTTGTGAAATATGGTTTTGTGGAAATACAAAAAAATGGAGAAATCATTTATTTAGACGAAGGCTACAGTTGCGAAATTAGACCCGGGTTCAAGATAAGTACTCCGTATCGAGATGAGGCTTCGGCAGCATTAAAAGAAGAAGTAGCTAATTTTGATTACCACAAGGGTGGCGAAAATTCGATAGATAAAATTATGGAATTGGCTACCGAGAAAGATATGCTGACATTGCTTGCTTTGATTCCTAAATCATCTCAACTGAAAAGGCAACATTTATTTCAAGCAATTGCAAATAAATTTCCTCCACCAGAGAGTGTTACAAGAATGGGGATAATCAGAGGTGATTCACAGATGCTTTATCTCTGGTGGCGGGAAATTGAATGGCAGTTATAAATCATTTCTGATCGTAACTGAACGTTGGCGTTGCCAAATATCTGTAAATTTTCCAACCGTCGTTCTTTTGTTTCTTTAATATTCTAATTGCACGCTCGGAATAGATCGGATTCATCTTTCTTTCTATGGGATCAAGCATCAAAAACGAACCGCTTGTAAAAACATAAGCCAGTTCCCCGGAAATCAAAATCTCGTCAAATGTGATTTCCCATTTTCCATCGGGATATTGTTTGCGATAATGAATCAAATCATCTCGCAATGCATCGAGCCCCGCAATATCATCAGAATCGGTAATAATACCTTTATAATTGGTTTCGAAAAATGAAAGGGCTTTTTCGATTTCATTAGAATTGTAAGCGGAAATAAAATTTTCGATAGTTCCTCGGGCAGATTTTTCTTCGAGCGCCTTTGAAATTTTTTTCTCGGTCTCCGGTACTTCTTTAGTACAGGCTGTTATTATTAGCAACAAAGATGTAAATATTATTTTTCTCATATAAACCCTTCTTATGGCTCAAATCTCTTATAACAATAATAACAATTCATCATTGATGTAGAAAGTGCCACTTTACAATCTCTGTGATTTGTTCCGTTTTTCTAATGTGATATTTTGAGCTAAAATAGAATCAAACGGTTCTTGCCTTTTGCTCTTAATATTTGGTCTGATAAAAGATTTGAGGATTCAAATCTTGAATCAATCTTTTAATCTCTTCGGGTTGAATTCCCCGCTGCTTGCGGCGAGGAGGTTCATTATCTCTATTCCAAAATTTTTGGATTTTTTTTCTTAGGCAAGTTACCGATTATTGTGTCGTCACTACGATGTATTCCTTTGGAATCAAAGCGAAATAATAAATAAGAAAGGGTTATTAGCTTTTCTCTGCTTATCGTAGAGGTCGTAGTGACTTATAAAAGTTGTTTACACCTAAGTTTTAGAGTAGGGCTTTTAAAAACATGATTCGAGGAGGGATAATTTGATTGTGTCTTTTGTCGGGTGTTTATATCAGAAAAATTTCACATCCTCATTTTAAGAACGAACATTACATTAAGAAAAATTTTAGAATTGCAACAATAGCAATTATTTGTTCTCTTGTAATTCCAAGAGCGGTTAAAAGTTTTTCAATGTCAATAAGGTCTTCTCCGTAAATGTCAGATAACATTTTTCTGAACTTCAATCTATTTTTTTCAAAAGCGATCAACTCT
The DNA here is from genome assembly GCA_964449775.1 of uncultured Melioribacter sp. Taxonomy (GTDB): domain Bacteria; phylum Bacteroidota; class Ignavibacteria; order Ignavibacteriales; family Melioribacteraceae; genus Fen-1258. Next base: position 45,519 of record CAYVBQ010000028.1, read on the forward strand.
TGGTCAGACATTCCTGTGCTCAGCTCTTCCTGAGAAAATTTATGTGGCGCTATATAGTCGTTTAATATCACTTTCTGATAAATCTTCAGATTTAGCGGAACAGAAAAATTTCCATTAAGTAATTGTATTTTGTTAGAGGTTTTGGGCAGAGTGTTTGAATTAATCTGTTTTCAACCATCCTGAGTTTCTTTACCAGTACGAGTTGTGTCGATCTTAGTTTGAGAGAGTAGCGGCATAGATAGGATAAGTATTAGAAATAAGGGGCGATTCAAATGAATCATAATAAACTCAGAATTAAAATGAGAATGACTCCCGCAGTTTTAGCCACGCTTAATATTTTTCTAATTGTTGAGACAGTGGGATATGTCTCCTCTTCTGAGGGAGGCTGAATCAGTAAATGTTTTATCTCCTCCTTATTCTTTTTGTAATTAGCCAATTCCTCTTCGGATAAACCGATTGCGAGCTCTTCGGCAGTGTACTGAGATGTATCATCAATTACTATGAAGGGCTTATCCTCTAAATTTTTGATCTCTTTCAGATCCTTCATTTTAATGATTAATGTTCGAGGAGGAAGCTGTGGTGCTATAAGAAGTTTTTTCTTTGAACTATCCGTATTATTTATTTTATCTCTTTGCGATCTCTTCGATAGTGTAGTGTCTTCTTGGGCAAATAGAAAAACAGGTGAAAGCAATACAAGTAAAATTACCGTTTGTGATTTCATTAAACCGCACTTTTAGTGATTCTTATAAAAAGAAATAGATTGTACGGTTCCATTTAAAATAAAAAACCCCGACAAGAGCCGGGGTCTTTTTGAGTAAGACAAAAATTATCTTCTGACTTTATCCAAATGCTCTTTCTTTGCCGTCATTTGTTCTTTAGTTTCAACATAATTTGGATCCGAGATAATCGCATCTGTTGGACAAGACGGAATGCATTGCGGCTCGTCATAAAATCCAACACACTCAGTGCATTTGTCCGGAACAATGTATGTGTGTTCTTCAGAAAGAGCTGCGTATTCCTGTCCGCCAATATTGTAAGCGAGACCTGGTGAGTAGATAGCTGTGTTTGGACATTCAGCCTCGCATGCATTGCAAGAGATGCATTCATCTGTAATCATAATTGCCATAAAAAAATCCTCCTGGTAAAAAAAATTGTTTAGTAAAAATGCTTCTCAAAAATAATCAATTGTTTTTAAAACAGAATTAAAAGAATTAGAAACATATTATGATGCGGATTCAGTATCCGATTAATATCGATATGTTATAAGTACAAACTATTCAGATGTGAATTGATGAGATTACTGCATTTAACAATTGACTTTTATGCGATATTGAAAGATTTTATAAACCAAATAGATTAAAAACGGTTATTTATATGAAAATACATCGTAATTTTATTTTCTCTTCATTTTTATTCCTCTTTCTAATTGCATTTGGAGGAATTCATTCGCAAACCATTGATTATAAAAAAGCCAAGGAAATATTTTCTGATATTAAAAAAGTATTGACTAAAGACAGCGATAAACTTTGGGGCATAGAACTTTACGGACCTGTTATGTTTGCCGATCCTTCTACAAGGGAAATTGTTACAAATGAGCCGGATCAAAATGGAAATCTGAAAGAAGTAGAAGGTGTTTACTTCGGTAAGCTTGAGGATAAAGTTAATATTGCGAATACTGCTATTGATTGGTCGGGTAAAAAATGGGCAATGGTTAGATGGCCCCTTCCCGAAGATAATGATGCAAGAAGAGATCTAATAATTCATGAAATGTTTCATCGTGTACAAGAAAAGTTAAAACTCAATTCGCCGGGCGCAACCAACAATCACCTCGATACTAAAGATGCAAGAATTCTTATTAAATTAGAGTGGGAAGCGCTTAGGAGTGCACTAAAAAATGAAAAGAGCGCTTTCAAAAATGATATTAAAAATGCTCTTATCTTCCGTGAACTGCGCAGAAAGAAATTTCCGGAGGCAGTCAAATCTGAAAACGCTCTTGAAATTCACGAGGGGTTGCCCTCGTACACCGGGGCAAAACTTGGAATCGCCGACCCGAAAAGAAGAATCGAATACGTATATAAACTTATTGATAAAACTGAAGTTCTTCCGTCTTTTGTTAGATCATTCGCTTATTACTCCGGACCGCTTTACGGATTAATTCTTGACAGATCAAATTCTAACTGGCGGAAAAACTTAAAAGCTGAAGACGATTTGGGTGCTTTTACTTCCACGGCTTTTAAAATTCAGCTTCCTAAAAAACTTGAGAAGGACTATGAAAACATTTTATCAAAATATAATGGGCAGAGAATAGTAAACTTTGAAACAGAGAGGGAGACTAAAAGACAAGAAAGAGACGCACTGTATAAATCAAAGTTCGTTGATGGTCCTTTATTAATTCTCAATCTCATGCAAATGAACATACAGCTTAATCCAAATAATGTATCAACGTTAGAAGGATACGGAACAGTTTACCCTACCGCAAGAATTGTTGATAAGTGGGGAATCATTGAAACAGAAAAGGGATTGTTGATAGATAACAATTGGCAGAAAGCAATTGTTGCCCTTCCATTTAAGGAAAATGGAAGTGTCTACGAGGGAGACGGATGGAAATTGACACTTAATGAAGGATGGAAGATTGAGAAAGAAAGTAATTCTAATAATTATGTATTACGCGAGAAAAAATAACGTGAGTTTAAAAAGTAGTAGTCGCAAATTTTGCGACCACTACATGCAAAATTATTTCTTTGTGTCTAGCTGTTTCAATAACTCATCACAAGCTGTTTTTAGTTGTTCATCTACTCCTTTTGCAATCCAGTCAATTGAGTTATTAATAATGATGTCCGGTACAGCAGGACCGAGTTCTTCATTTTTATCAGTTGCTTTTACGAACCAGCCCCGGAAAGGAAGACGAACAGATGAACCATCAATCAAACCTTTTCCGCCGGTGGAAATAACTGAACCGTTTGTCGGAAGCCCAACTAATTTTCCTATCCCTAAAGTTTTATAAGCATGTGAAAAAATTTCCGCGTTGGAATAACTGCCTTCATTACAAAGTGCGATGGATGGTTTTGTCCATGCGGCAAATACCAATCGTTCTCCTGTTGGATAATAATCGCGGAATTTTAATTTATCTTTTTCAAGATTATCGCTCGCACCGCGCGGAATGGTATAAGCATGCTGTTTGTAGTTAAGAACAGTCATAAGATAATCGGTTGTAGATCCGCCGCCGTTGTAGCGAACATCAACTAACAGTCCCTCTTTTCCGTAGCCGGCAGCAGTCAACTCACGTTCAAATACCTCGAAACTCGGCATATCCATTCCTTGAATGTGGATATAACCCAATCTCCCATTAGAATATTTATCAACAAGTTTTTTCCTGTCGAGAACCCACTCTTGATAAAGTAGCTGACGTTCATTTGCTATCGGTCGAATTGCAACTTCTCTTTCTTTTCCATCTTTACTCTTCACTGTAAGAAGCGTTTTTTCATCAACTGTAGTATTGAGAAGTGAATAGAAATTTTCTTCTTCATTAAATTTATTTCCGTTCAATCCTATTATAACATCATCCGCAAAGAGTTTGCTTGATGATTTATCTGCGGGTGAGTTTGGAATCACCCGTACTACTTTCATTCCATCTTTTGTCGGCATCAATTCAACACCAAGAAGACCGGTTGCGTCTTTTTGTGTCTCTGCTCTTTCCGGTGCCGTAAATCTTTGATGGCTTGAATTCAACTCTCCAAGTAAGAAATTGTACATATCTGCAAAATCGTTTGTAGTAGAAGCAATCACACAAATTTCTTTATACTTATCGCGAAGAGCATTCCAATCTTTACCGTGAAATTGTGGGTCATAAAATCCATCTCTAATGGTGCGCCATGCTTCTTCAAAAATTTGTTGTCGCTCTGCAGAATAATCAATTTTCATTTTTGCCGAATAAGGAAGCGCTTCGGATTTATCTGCTTTCAAGTCTTGTCGGTTGAGCGCACCTCCAGTTTTGGTATAGTATAGATATTTTCCTTCGCGGTCAATTGTAATGGCGCCGGGATTCGATCCTCCTTTAGTAATTTCTTTAAGATCTTTTCCATCCCATTTGATGCTGTAAAGATCGCGCCCTTTTGCTGTGCTGCTGTTACCGGTATAGTAGAATGTTTCGCCATCTTTAGAAATTACAAGATTGCCTTCATCACCCGGAAAGTTTGTTACTTGAACAAGGCGCTCATGAATGTTTTCAAAATCAATTTTGATCAACTTTACTTTCATACTGTCTTTCTTTTCACTTTTCACATTTGACTTTTCACCGGTCTTTTCTTCTTTAA
>CAYVBQ010000029.1:0-48737 GCA_964449775.1 uncultured Melioribacter sp.
AAATCCTTTTTCCTTTCCACAATCTAACCTTATCAATTTTACAAAACTTCCTAATTTCCAATCTTCTCAACTTCTCAATTCTCCTTACTCCCTACTCCTTACTGACTTCTCCTTACTGCTTTCTACCTACTACTTACTCATTTCTACCTACTGCCTACTCTTAACAACCTGTCCCTCCACTACTCCGCTCTCTGACCTTTGCCCCATGCGCTATGCTTAACCACTTGTTCCCTTATCCACCTATACGTCCTCTCCAGCCCTTCCCGCAACGCCAACGACGGCCTCCACCCCGTCAGAAAGCTGGGCAAGCCAAGTTTTTCCTTTATCAACTTGTTTGCTGACTACCATACTGGGGACGCTTACTTCCGTAATAATTATTTCGAGGGGAAATAACGATAAATATCTTTTCGATGTAAAAATCTAATAAGGGTTACTTCTTGACCTGTGACCTCTTCCATACCTAAGCGATAATCTCCAATTTTTATTCGGTAGAGTGAATTGAATCCTTGAATTTTCTTTATATGTGGGATTTCATAGATAAATTTGGAATCCTCTATGAGGGAAATGACATCTCGTAATAACCTTAGCAATTTCTTATCCCTCACCCTACCGACATCTCTATCGAAGGACTTTTCTATTTTAACTTTCATTTAGCGCGTTTAATTCTACTATTAAGTTTTTTCTTGAACGCTTCCGCATCTATGTATTCGCCCGTTCGATCTTTTACAATCGCGCTGCCAAGTCCAAAATCCTCAATGGCTTCCATTACTGCATTACCTATTATGTCTTTTCTCTCGTTTAAGACATCCACAAATGTTTCCCGAATAATTTTTTTTAGCTCATTACGACTTATACTTATTGTTTCCATTTTACACTCCTCAATTGTGCCATTAATACATATTTTCCTTTATTGTATAAATTTAGAAAGAAATGTGTTTCAGCAGCTTCACTTTCTGAATCTGAAAGTTTTGAAACAAATGACTTTGGATACTTCCTTTTGCGAAATGCTTCGCCTATGTTAGCACAAACAGAGCGTGAGGATCTGCGTATCTGATCGGTCAATGAATATTTCTCCTCAACTGGAAATTTTTTTGAAATCTCGAAAATTTCCATTGCAGCATCAAATGCAATTTTATAAACATCTAACTCATTATGTGACCTAATCTTCATCTCTCACTCCCTTCGTCTCTTACTCCCTTCGTCTCTCAATCTCTTCGTCCCTCACTCCCTTCGTCTCTTCGTCTCTCATTCTCTCCCTCTTTAAGTCACTCAGTCTAAAATGTCTCTAAAATGTTTTAAATCCTTTTTCCTTTCCACAATCTAACCTTATCAATTTTACAAAACTTCCTAATTTCCAATCTTCTCAACTTCTCAATTCTCCTTACTCCCTACTCCTTACTTTCCCAAACTTCCTAATTTCCAATCTTCTCAACTTCTCAATTCTCCTTACTGAATTCTCCCTACTCAATTTTCGTCAACCAAGTTCAACTGTCTGGTTAAGCAATTCTTTTTAGCGGAGTTATTTTCTTGAGATCTGCATGTAACTTATCACGCTGATTTCTCAAATCTATATCATTCTGTAGGTTTAACCAAAAATGCTCTGAATTTCCAAAGAAGCGCGATAACCTTAATGCAGTATCAACAGTTATTTTCCTTTTACAATTTAGTATATCTAGAACTGTAGTTGTTGAGACATTAATCTCTTTTGCCAAACGGTAAGCCGTTATTCCTAACGGGTCAAGAAATTCTTCACGTAATATTTCACCAACTTCGGGTGTTGGTAATTTATGGGATTCAGCTCCCGCTGGGCGGTTCGCCTTTGCCGAATTCACTTTGTTCAACATTTTATTTTTCCCTTTGTTTAATGATAATCTTCTATACTTGCATCATAAACATTTTCATTCTCAATTCTAAAACATATTCTCCACTGATCATTAATTCTTATTGAACACTCACTTTTTCTATCTCCTTTCAAATGTTCAAAGTGATTTGAATATGGAACAATTAAATCACTTTCATTTTCTATGCTGTTTAACATAATTAACTTCTTTAATGCTCTGTACTGTATCTCTTTAGGCAATTTTCTCGAATATTCCTGATTAAATATTTTTTCTGTTTCCTTATCTTTAAATGATTTAATCATTTTTAAAAGTATCTATTATTACTATATATGTAAAGCGTATATACACTCAATTCCTTTTGTGACCTAATCTTCATCTCTCACTCCCTTCGTCTCTTACTCCCTTCGTCTCTCAATCTCTTCGTCCCTTCCTCTCTCAATCACTCAGTCTAAAAAGTTCCAAATCCTTTTTCCTTTCCACAATCTAACCTTATCAATTTTACAAAACTTCCTAATTTCCAATCTTCTCAACTTCTCAATTCTCCTTACTCCCTACTCCTTACTGACTACTACTTACTGCTTACTTATTCTCTATTCACCTTATCGCTGGAAGTACTTCGTCTTTAATCGTACGATATTGTGCTTTCCCCGAAGGGTTGGATTCCCATAAGTCTAGAAATGGAATGTTCATTGTCTTCTCCGTTTATTATAAGAATGTAATTTGCGTCGCCGTTTCGAGAAAATCATTTTGCATATGGAAGAACTGAAATTTAGATTTGGTATTTAGAATGACAATATTGATTTATCAATTCAACATTCTTTAGTAAAGAAGGGGTGAGTTTCAATGATTTGATAAAAATATTTTTTATTACTTCCGGAATGTATTCATGTACAACTGAATTTCTAAGCTCACGCATCTCTATCATTTCAACAGCATCTTTAATTAATCTTTTCTTTTCCGCCAGGTTAATTGAATCTCTAAGAGTATTAACATCATCAAGATCGATTGAATGAATTGATCTCAATATTTTTTGGAGAATAATATCACTTAATCGCGAGAAACGCGACGCAAGGTTTTCAAATGCATCTAATTCTTTTTGCGAATATTCCTTTTTAGTACCGATCTTAAAACATTTTTTATAGCTATACAGCAGAACGGAAGATGCATCATTCATTAGTTTTAATTCACTTTTAAGCAGTATTAATTTTTTATTCATGCTAATTTTACCGATGAATCAAATATTAGATCAACGAAAGGATCGGATTTATCGCGCGTTATTATTAAATCGATTTTTTGATCCCCTAGTACTTCTTTGATTTCAACCTTAATTTTTAAATTATCATCAAAGGTTAGATTATCTGAAAAAACAAGTAAGTCAATATCCCCGCCTTTTTTTTTATCATCGATGCGTGAGCCGAACAAATGTACCTCGGCAAATTTATCATATTTTGCAATAACCGCGTTTATTGTCGCAATTTCTTTTTTAGTTAAACGCATTTTTCTAATTTATTGTACTATTGATAGGAAAAGATATAACATTTGTAAAACTAAATCCATCTTCCCTCGTTTCTAGTTGAAGGGTAACAGCCGATTGCCGCCCGCATATTGCAAACTGCCTCAAGACTGCCTACTGCAAACTGTGAACTGATAACCGCTTTGCCTACAACTATTCACCATTTACTATCTACCGTTCACTAATTTCTCAATACGCATTCCGATCCCCTTTAAGCATATACCATAATGTAAGAATTATTATTTGTATATCAAGCATTAATGACCAGTTTTCAATGTACCAGAGATCATAATCAACTCTTTTTTGCATTAGACTAATATCACGTGTTTCACCTCTGTATCCATTAACCTGAGCCCAACCGGTAATTCCGGGTTTTACATAATGCCGCTGCATATAATGAGAAATATTCTGTTTTGATTCTATGTTAAGAGGAGTAGGATGAGGTCTTGGACCTATTATAGACATCTCTCCTTTAAGTACATTAATGAACTGCGGGAATTCATCCAAATTAGATTTTCTTAAAAATCTTCCTAAGCTTGTAGTACGAGGATCATTCGGTTTAGCTTGCATATATTTTCCATTCGGATCAATATCTGTAGCAGTGCAAACCATACTTCGAAATTTATATAGATTAAACTTTTTATTATTTCTTCCCCATCTTTCTTGCTTAAATATAACCGGACCTTTGGAATCGAGCTTGATTAACAAAGCTACCAAAGGATAAAGCCATGAAAGGATAAAACTTGATACCATTAGACTTAAAATAAGATCAAAAAGACGTTTCCAAAAGCGCCAATGTAATTGATCGATTTTCTCATCTCTAACTGCAATTACAGGAAATTTACCAAACACGGAAATACTATACTTTGAAGAGGTAAAACGGAAATAATCCGGGATGATCCTAACGTTTGTCCCGTTCAATTCGCAAATGTTAATCACCTCTTGAATTTTTTCCGTTGCATAATTAGGAAGTGCAATAATTACATTATCAACTTCTTGATTTGTTAAAACGTTATTTAAATTACTAACCGGACCAAGGTACTTGCCATTAAGCATCGGAATTTCAAAATCATCAAGAAATCCAATTATTCTATAACCGAAATTGGGGTTTTCATGAATTGTATCAAAGAATTTTTTACCGATATCGCCGGCACCAATAATAAGCATAGTCCATAGATTTTTTCCCTTTTGTCTTAACCGATCTAAAATTTTACTGAGCATAAATTTTTCAGAAAACAAAAAAGAGAAATAAAACTGATGTGTAATAAAAAACAAAGAGTCTTGAAAGTTTAATTTCTTTTATTAGAAATATGAGAATAATTAAAACAATAGTCTGGACAAGGATATTTTTTACTAGTACAACTAATTCAAAAGAAAAGTTACGCGCACGGAATTCATCATAAATATTTGTGGTGAGTGATGAAAAGAACCAGGTAACAAGAAGTAAAATCAGTAAGAGAATTTCGTTAACTTGATGTTCGGCAATTAACTCTACATTACCTGCTGAAAGTAAACCAGCAGCTATAAATGAAATGATAATTAACGAGTAATCAAAAAATTGCCTAAAGAAATGAAGGTATGTACGGTAACGGTTCATTGTTTTATATCAAAGGATAATGACTTTTGAGAAAAGAATGTTAGAAAAGAAAAAGTTAATGGAACACAGATGGGACTGATCTATCCCCACCAGCAACGGCATCTAAGTATCCAAAACGAGCGTGTGATTTTGCAATTTAGAAATTAAGAAACTTTAAAGCTCGGAAAATTGGAAATTAAAAACAAAATTTATCGACAATATGGCTTAGAGCAGAGTGCATAGAGCAGAGGGTCATGTTAGGGATTTTTGAAAATTTGATATTTTTCTGCAAAGAACATCCAATTGCTCCAGCAAAATATCCAATTCATCATTGTTAATAAGTTGTCTTCTATTAAGCAGAATTAGAATATTTGCATTTTCAAAAGTTGATCTTCCTGCCCTATGAAATATTATAATAATAAAATATGAGTTTACTCTAAAAAGCTATTTGTAATGTTCGTCATTGCGAACGTAGTGAAGCAATCTCTAGAATTCGTCTCGAAATCGCAAGATTGCTTCGGCAAAAAACGCCTCGCAATGACAATAATGACCTTTTTAGAGGAGACTCAAATATTTATAGTATATTTTAATCAGCAGATGTGTTAAAAAACATTATGAGAACATTTCTTATTTCATAGGGCGAGCAATATTAAGGAACTGTATAAATTCTTTTTTTGAAGTAGAGCCAGATCCTTCGGCAATATTATTTGACATCGACATTCCTGTACCTCGAAGCTGATCAGAAAACCTGTACAATTTCTTCTTTTCAAGTTCGTCAGCAATATCAAACAGTTTATCAGCAATTTCTATGGCTTGTTGCCATATAATTAAATCTTGAAATCTAAATTTTGCCATTTACATTCTACTCCCTGCTCTATGCGCTATGCCCTCTGCTCACTTCCCCCGCTATCCACTTAAAAGTAACCGCCAGCCCGTCCCTAAGCGGCTTGGACGGCGCCCACCCCACCGGGTGTTAGATTAAAACAAACTATAAAATAAATTCTTCTATGTTACCCGGCGTAATAACTTTTGTAAGTTTAACAGGATATGAATCAATAAAGGTCTTTGAGAACTTTGCTTTACTTAAAGGATTTAATTTGAATTCAAATGCAGAAATATTATTCCCGGTTTCTTCTTCTAAATAGTCAATCTCCTGCTGCTGGGTGGTCCTCCAAAAATAGCTTTGGCAAGAGCTTTGGATGTAAGCTAAATATTTCATTCTTTCACTAATACAATAATTCTCCCATAAAGCGCCCGCATCGTTTCTTGAATTTATGCTGTTAAAATTTTTTATTACTGCATTTCTTATTCCGTTGTCATAAAAATAAATCTTTTTACCCTTTTTAATTTCATTTCTTACATTGCGCTTCAAAGCTGTTAGTTTGAATATAATAAAAGCCCTTTCTAACAAATCAATATATTTTTCTACCGTAAGCCGGTCTGCACCAACCAACTGCCCGATCTCAATGGTTGAAACTTCAGAACCAACCTGTAATGCAATCGCTTTCGTAATTTTTTCAAGCAATTCAGGACGGGAAACTGTCTCCAACATAAATAGATCACGGTATAAATAACTTCCGCTTAAAAGTTCCAGCAGCTCTTTTTCCTCACCCGGTGAATTTGCTATCTCCGGATAAGTACCGTAAATAAGTCTTTTTTCTATTTTTCTTTTTTCATCTAATAACGAAGAATGATCAACAAGCTCTCCAAATGTTAAAGGAAAAAGTACAAACTCAAACGCCCTGCCGGTTAATGGTTCCCTAATACTCCGGGATAAAAGAAAAGATGAAGAACCCGTTGCTATTACCTGAACATCTTTAATTCTATCAACTATTATTTTTATAATAATACCTATTTCAGGTATCCGCTGTGCTTCATCTATAAAAAGTATTTTAGCTTTTCCGATAATTCCTTCCAATTTTACAATATTTGGATTTGATAATATTTCCCGTACATCGGAATCATCTCCATTTACGTAAGCAAACTTTTCACGAAGTGAAGAATTATCTATTTCTAGTCCCGATATAATAGAATTAACAAGCGTGGTTTTTCCTACCTGGCGTGGTCCGTATATAATTATTGCTTTATTCCGGAATAATTTAGTTTTAATGCTTTCTGTTAGTTTGCGGGGTATTAACTCTTTATTTAGCGGCATCTTTTAGTTCTTTTATTGTAGAAATCACAAATGAATATAGTAAAATGATATTTAATTCACAGATTATTATACTCGTAATCTTACAACCTGACCCGTGGAATGCCTTTATCTTTTATTCCATCGGGAACTGTCCCGTGAAGTGCGTTGTTTGCTACCCCTGTCCCATGAAATGAGTATTTTGCTATTTCATGGGATGTCCGGTGAAATCATGTTTTTTTATTTCACTGGACTTCATAGGAACTTTCCTCTTTTCCAAATTGCCTATCTTCCAAACTTCTAAATTTCACTGCTTCCCCGCTTGCCCTTCACTGGCATAGCGCATAGAGCAGAGCGCATAGGGCAAAGTGTTCAACTTAGGGATTTTTGAAAATTCGTAATTTTACGACACAGGACATCCAATCGCTCCAGGAGTTCATTCAACTCTTTATTGCTAACAAGTTGTCTTCTATTAAGTAGAATTAAAATATTTGCATTCTCAAAAGTTGATCTTCCTGCCCTATGAAATATTATAATAATAAAATATGAGTTTACTCTAAAAAGCTATTTGTAATGTTCGTCATTGCGAACGTAGTGAAGCAATCTCTAGAATTCGTCTCGAAATCGCAAGATTGCTTCGGCAAAAAACGCCTCGCAATGACAATAATGACCTTTTTAGAGGAGACTCAAATATTTATAGTATATTTTAATCAGCAGATGTGTTAAAAAACATTATGAGAACATTTCTTATTTCATAGGGCGAGCAATATTAAGGAACTGTATAAATTCTTTTTTTGAAGTAGAGCCAGATCCTTCGGCAATATTATTTGACATCGACATTCCTGCACCTCGAAGCTGATCAGAAAACCTGTACAATTTCTTCTGCTCAAGTAAATCAGCAATATCAAACAGCCTCTCAGCTATTTTGATAGCTTCATCCCAGATTTGTAAATCCTGAAATCTAAATTTAGCCATTCACTCACCTCTCTATGCTCTCTGTCCTATGCTCTTCGCTCTACGCCCCATGCACCATATGCCCTCTGCCAAGCGACCTGCCTCCTCAATCCACCCATACGTAACCGCCAGCCCATCCCTAAGCGGCTTTGACGGTGCCCAGTTTTACAGATGCCAGTATTCAGAAATCAGTAATCAGAAATAAGAAGTCAGAAATAAGAAATTAGTAGTCAGTTCTTTTTAGGATTGATTAAAAAAGAACTATCTATAATCTGATCCTTCGCTAGCTTCTTCGCTTGATTCTTCTCTATGCTCAGAACAGGACTCAGAACTACGGCTCAGGACAGGATTTCTACCCGTAACACAAAGCGGGCCTTCGATATGCTTAATTTTTAAATTCTTACCGGCTATTTGCATTACATATTCAGCTAATTGGTTAATGGTTATCATCTCATCAGAGCCAATATTAACCGGACCGAAAAATGTATCTGAATCCATCAATCTTCTTACACCTTCAAGGCATTCGTCTATATAAAGGAAAGAGCGAGTCTGTTTACCATCTCCCCCGCCATAAAGATCCGTCAAAAAGATTCCGGACAAGCCCGTCAAAGAGAAGCCGGGTAAACGGCGGGCAGGCCACGTCAGAGCCGGGCAAGCCAAATTTCCATTTCACCACCGTCCTTAATTGATTCTGTTTATCCCGTACTTGCGGGGCAACTTTTCGGCATATTGCTGCGGGAGCTTTTTCTTTGCCCATTCAAAGGCTGGCAGGCGTTATTCCATACTGTCACTTACTTACCTATTTCCTCCAATTTTTTTCTTACAAATATCAAGAAATAACGCAAAGCTTCCGCCGTATCATCGCTGATGCTGCTCTCTTGAACATTTTCATATTGGCCATTATGGAAATGTTTAGGAAATGAAGCAACGTTTTTCCAATTGCCATCCGGAATATTATCATGACGATAAAAAGTTCCGTCCAAAAATCCGCCGAAGGCGGATTCCCAATGATATGCAAAATGGCGGTTTGTTGAATCTGGAGAGTAGAATATGTCAACATATGAAGAGTCAATAATAATTATTCTGAGCTTTCTTTGACGAATTATCTCAGTTGCTACTACAATATCGGGAAATTCGACTTCAGCTATTCGTTTTAGTCGGCGATAATCATACATTAAAACTTCTGCAACGCTTTTTTGACCGATCCAATTTCGGCATCATTATGTGACAATTCAAAATAGTCTTCCCAGGATTCCTTTTCCGAGAGTTTCTGTTCAATATAGAAATTTTCCATTTCATCTACGTTCTTCACTCCGTATTTCCGCGTAAGCTGAAGCTGCTCAATTAAGAGTTTTTTTAACTTTGCCTCAAGAAAAGTTTTAAGACTCTCCCTCTCAATATCCCGCTCCGGTAGATTTAGTATTTCAGCAACTTCTTTCAATAGAATTGCTTCCATAATCTTCCTCTCTAAAAAAATGTTTTTTATTTATACTCTATATAAGATAATAAATTAATAGTTGAATTATTACTTACTATTTGCACCCTGCCTTTTACTCCTTACTCCTTACTCCTTACTACCACTTACCCTCTCCGCTATCCACTTATACGTCTTCGAAATCCCTTCTTTAAGCGGCATAGACGGTACCCAACCCCGTCAGAGCCGGGCAGGCAAGTTTTTCTTTAATTAGTTTATTATCAGAATTTCTCCCTCTCACACCAAGAGGTCCATCTATATGTTTAGGGGGTGTAATAAAGTAAGTGTATTGGTTCTGCCTTCCAAAGAAATACGGCGAACAGGTGGAACTCTTAATGTGTATAATCCCTCATTTAATGGATATATTCGTTATCCTATTACACTCCGTGAATGGTTAACTTCTTACCCGCTATTTCTGCCAAAGGCATTGCTATGCCATTAATTTAGTTTGGTTAGCTTTGGTTTCCTTAACTTCTTTCTTATTGGCTTTCCTATTTCATAAAGACTATCCGGAGAGAAGTCAGCGCCATTAGACCAAACAATTGTGTGGATATCTTTGTCAACCCTAAATTGCTTGAATAGATTCTTATCTTTTAACGGCTCAAACATTGTACCCCAAAGATCTTGTTCTAAATCAACAACTTTCTTCACACCGTTATTGAAGGTAATAAGTATTTCATAATCTTGCAGATATTCTGCCTCCGTTACTCTTTTCATAATTACTCCTACATCAAAGGTTCAATTTTTTTTATAGGTTCATTCTTAACCGCTAATCCCCAATTATCCTCTAATTCTTCCAAATGCATTTTTGCCCAATCAATTACCATTTTATGTGCTTTATTCGGTAACGATCCGTCGAGAATATTTAATTTAGGTATTCCATACTTGCAATCAAATTCGTTATAAATTGCATGAAAATGCGGAGAGCGATGTTGTGTATTTCTCTCCCAGTACATAGTTATTATAATACCATAAAACCTACTTAATTCAGGCATAAAATTATCTTTAATTTAATTAATGTTTGATTCTATCGCAACTGAAACTTAACACAAACAATTTCGAGATTTGGGAGTTTACTTGTGTAATGATTTTTTAAAAAACTTAGTAACGTTTGTAAGATAAATATCCAAAATAGAAAATTAGTTTTTTTATACTCCATACTTCCTACTGATTTCTCCCTACTGCTTCCCCACTTGTTCACTTATCTCCCAAAGGGATCACTATGCGACAAACATACGTCTTCCTAAGTCCTTCGACAAGCTTCATAGACAGAGCCCAGCCAAGCTTTTCTCTAGAAAATATATCATGTTGAATCCAGCCGTACACAAAGGAGTCCTTTCCGAAGGAACGAGGACGTTGGGAATGAGGTGATTCGGGGGATATCATTACACGGTAATTTTAGATAAGACAACAACTTCAATTTCTTTTACTTGTTCAAGTTGGAAATCGTTTGTAACAAAAACTTTCGCTTCCAAAAATAATGCTGTTCCAAGTTGCAAAGCATCAATAGATTTTATAGAGGGATATTTGCCTCTTAGTTCTCCGGCAACAATTGCAATGTTTTCATTTATTGGATGCACAACAAGATTTTTCCCAGATCGGAAATAGTGAATATATTTTTCAACCAGCTCTTGGTTTCCTACTTGATAAGGTTTAGTAATAATTTCAGTAAGAGTGATAACAGAAGTAATTGCACGAACAGAATTTTTATCTAACGCACCAAACAAAACTTTTGTTATAGGACTATACTTTTCGGAATTTTCAAAATGATAAATGAATGGAGCGGTATCAATAAATATTATTTGTCGTTTTTCGAAAAATTGAGAAATATTTGTCACTATCTTTCACTTCTCATTTGGTTCACATAGTCTTGAGCATCAACGGAATTCCAGACTTCTTTTCCGAGTCCGAGCGACGATGACCATGAAAGATCATTTTTTTGATGCTCCGATTTAGGTGAGAAATGTTGAAGCAAATAATTCAATAATTCCCACTGTTTTTCTTTAGGAAGTTGTGATATTTCTTGTTCAATATTCTGTACGTTTGCCATACTTACCTCGTTCGATTACTTTAAAAATAAAATTAGTTATCCGGTAATAACCCACTAATGTTTGTAATAACCATCTGCCTACCACGCCAGAGGGCCGGCAAGCAGGTTAATTATACTATTACACTTCTAAAGTAACCACCACAGAGGGAAAATGCAAATTGGATTCTACGAATTTTATAGCGTGTTCGTGTCATACAAACTTTTGTTTTTCTTCAAAGCATAGCGCGGCAAGCCGCAATGGAAGATTGATGATTGATGAAGGAAGATGGGAAAAATCATTTCAAATATTCCGCCAGTCCAAAGGACTCCTTCGGAAAGGACGGGCAGGTTTGACATAAAAAATACCCAGGGGATCACTGTTATGCGACAAAAACTTAAACGGCAATACCATAAAACCTACTTAATTCAGGCATAAAATTATCTTTAATTTAATTAATGTTTGATTCTATCGCAACTGAAGCCATTCACTTTCCGACTTCCGATCTCTGATCCTTCGCTTCGCTCAGGACAGGTATTGGTTTATCACTGTCCTTCTACTTGCTGTTTTATCCAAACATTCCTCATCGGTTGATTCGTTTGAACTTGGAAGATCGGAAGTTAGGAAGATTTGATGTTTGGTAATTAGAAACAAAACTTGTTAGAATTCTTTTCCATTGTATTCAGCAAAGAGCAAAGAGCATAGGGCAAAGTGGTTAAGTTAAGGATTTTTGAAAATTTGTAATCTTTCTACATAAAATATCCAGTTGCTCCAACAAAATCTTCAATTCATCTTTGTTAATAAGCTCTCTTCTATTAAGTAGAATTAAAATATTTGCATTCTCTAGTGAGTAGATTAGTAAAGGGTTACGTGTAAAAGTTATACAGTTGAATTGTTGAAGGGTTTAGTTGTTTTACTGTTGATACTGTAATTTGTTTTGTCAAGCTTGATGAAGCATCTATTTGCTTAAAATCTTATATTCCCTACACTTCTCAATCACCCAATTTCAAAGTTACCAGCTACAATCCCTGGAATCGTAATATCTTCATCAATTTCTTCCCACCTAAGCGCAAAACCATTAAGGCGTATTTCAACATTCTGCAATTGTTCATCTGTAGATTCTTTTAATCTCTTAAATCTGTCAGCGGGAAAACCGATAATTCTGCTATCAGTAAGCTCAATAAATATCATTCTGCCCTCAACCCAAGCTCGCACTGATGCCGGCTCAATGGTTAATTCTTTTTCAATACTTATGGTATTCATTATATTTCTCCATCAGAAAATTTTTATTTTCAAAAATTAATCTTTCAATTTTGCGGACTTCATAAGGAGGTACGCTCCTATTTCTTGCCAATTGAATTGGCAGTAACCAAAACTTACATTCACCGTCATTTGTCGCTACATGTATATGGGGTGGTTCATTCAGTTCATCTGAGTAAAAATGAAATCTATATGAACCTATTCTCAGTATAGTTGGTGACATATTCTATGTTTCAATATAAAAAAATGTTTTTTATTTATGCGCTCTATAAGATAATAAATTAATAGTTGATTTTTTACTTGCTCTATGCGCTAAGCTTCTTCACTTGCTCTTCAATCCACCTATATGTCTTTTCCAGCCCTTCACTCAGTGGCAACGACGGTGCCCAGCTGTTGCAGATATCCGAATTCAGAGGTCAGAGGGCAGAATTTTTAATTATGAACGACTCTGGGTTGTTAATCATTGAACCTAACATTTTTCCAACTTCCCGATTCATTACAACTAAAGTTTGATGCTCTTCTGAAGTTATATAGCCACAATCTTTCGAGAAATCTAATGATGAATCAGTTTCACTATTTTCACCATCACAGTCAGTTAATTTGTTAATAAAATGTGCTTCGTATCGTCGTTTAGCCCATGCTTCTCGAAGGTTCAAACAAACTGAACGAGATGAGCGCCTTATTTGATCCGTTAATGCGTATCGTTCTTCTTTTGGAAATGTTTTACTAATCTGGAATATCTGCATAGCCAATGAATACGCTTTCTTGTAAACATCTAAATCTTTTGCTGAATTTAATTTCATTTACTGACCTCTGACCTCTATTTTACTGATTTCTGACTTTCAGACCTCCGATTTCTGATCTCTGTCCTCTACTTCCCCACTTGCTCTTCTATCCACCCATACGTAACTGCCAGCCCTTCCCTAAGCGGCTGTGATGGTGCCCAGTCGAGTTTTTCTTTGATTAATTTATTATCTGATCCTTCGCTTGATTCTTCGCTATGCTCAGAACAGGACTCAGAGCTACGGCTCAGGACAGGATTTCTACCGCGAACACCGAGAGGTCCATCAATGTGTTTGAGCTTCAACTTTTTACCGGCAATTTGCATTACATTTTCAGCCAATTTATTTATTGTAACCATTTCAGCTGAACCAATACATTAGCATTAAGGATTAAAATTGTAGAACGAAGAGATCTTCGTTCAATAAAAAAAAAAGAATTGTAATTATTATGAAGGTAAGAGGAAAGAATTATTTGAGGATTTATAATTGAAATGAGAAACTAGCCCTACCTGATATATATTGGAACCTTAAGAACCCGGCAAGTATTGTGAAATGATTAAATAATTTTACTCTTATCCCACCGTTAGAGTGTGTGCCGTCGTACTCACTCATTATTTCAAGCATATCGAAAAATTTGAAATCTATACCACTGAATAGAATAACAAAGTTATGTGTTATGTTTTTGGTTTAGTATATTCGATTCGAAGAATAATAAAAAGAAGAGTGGTAACTGTAAACTTCCAATACCTACAAACCAAGCTTCAAATTGTGCATGGAATAACAATGAGATTAATATTGAAAAGATAAATAATAAATAAATATAACCTTCTCTATTTTTTTCTCTTTTTAATACCTTCAATCTATACAGATTATTTTTTAGCACTAACAGAATTGGTATAGAAAACAACAGCATACCAATCAATCCTGTCTCTTCGATTAGTGCTAATGTTGAATTCCCTTTTTCACGAATGTATATACCATCTTTTACTCTTCCGGTATTATGAATTATTATTTTCTGATCGCTGATTCCATATCCCAGACCAAACAGACCTCCCCTTTTTGATGCTTCAATACTTGCGTCAAATAAGATTGTTCTTGTATCATAAATTTTATTATCACCTTTATAAATAATATACTTGTAAAAATTATCAATACCCGGTATTTGATAAGTAATGACAATTAACAATATAAAAGTTAAAACAGAGACTAAATAATTTCTGAAACCGAATAACCCTATTATTGTTATAGAAAGAAATATTAGATATGATAAAATTGATGCACGCGAAAATGTAATGACAAGCAAAAATATGCTGCCAAGATTTAATAGAACCCAAAAAATAAATTTAGGGTGTAATAACTTCCTAGCAAGTGATAATGAATTTTCAGACTTCATTATTTTTTTATACATTGGTAAATAATTTGTGAATAATTTATAATTCATTATTGGGAGGATAAAAAGTAATATACTTCCCAATGTGTTCTGATGGCTTGAGAATCCCATAAATCCTTTTGCATTTCCACCGCTCCACGAATCAGCCGGTATTCCTATAGCTAGAGAAAAAATAGAGCTGGATACTACTAGAGCTATAACGGGTAGAAAAATTTTCATTAATGATCCGACACCTTTTTGATAAAAGTTTGATAACGATTCCATTCCCGCAACTAAAATGAGAAAGTAAATGCTTCTCGTAAGAGTTACTTCCGGATGAATAGACCAGATCGCAGAGAGCAATATCCATGTAATGAAAGGTAAAAAGTAAATCGTAACCGGCCATCTTTTAGGTAATTTTCTATTGCTGATTAATTCGGTTAGAATAATTCCCAATAAGATTGGGACCAACAGATAGTAAAACGAACTTATGTAATCAAATCCTTTTGTGACAATCAACATGACGCAAGTTGCGGCAAGGTAAATGCCGTAGCTTTGCTTAAAATTTTCAATCTGTTCGGATAACTTACCATTCATCAATGGCAATTTCTCACTCACTCTTAATACTTATTCTATTCAACTACATCGGTTATACTCTTCTTAGCAAACGTTCTAAATAGAATCTTTGATAATCAATATTGCTTGAAATCAATGAAAGTATTTTCAAAATATTACAAGTCCCGCATAGCGGGACAATTAGAGTTCAATTTTCTTTCTCTTAAATTTTATAATTGGAAATATATCCCTCCACCACCACTGAAATACTTCATGTCTCTAAAACCACCCAACAAGAAAATACTGTCAAACAATTTGATGCGGCTTCCTATATTATAATTCCTGGCATCATATTCGCCCATTATTTCTAAATGGTTAAAGAACGTAAAAGATACACCTCCAAAAACACCTATATACTCATAACCATTAGCCGGGATAATATCTGATCCATAACCGAGCGTGATAGACATTTTATTCAAGAAAGTATTTGTTTCAACACTTTGGGTTATTACCTTAAAGGAATGATTCTCCCAACCCAAATCAAGCATATTGGATATGCTTTGTAAAGGACCACCGTTTTTATAAGCCGGATGAAACTGCCTAATAAATATTAGAATTGATTTCTTTTTTCCTGTCATCAACTAATTCGTTACTTCCATTGTAATGCGACAATAATATTTCAACAATTCTCTCAGCAGCCTTTCCTTCCCACAATTCCGGAATTTTCCCTTTTTTAATTTTCCCATTCATAATGTCAACCGCAATTTCATAAGCTTTATTAAAATCTTCTCCAACTAACACATTTGTCCCAATCTCAATAGTAATTGGTCGTTCTGTTGTTTTTCTTGTTGTAATACATGGCACTCCGAGAAATGTAGTTTCTTCTTGGATACCACCGCTATCGGTAATGACTAATGTTGAGTTCATTACTAAGGAAATAAAATCAATATATCCGATCGGATCAGTAAAAATTATTTCTTTCCCATCAAATATTTTTTCAAAACCTAACTGAATTAATCTATTCTTTGTCCGTGGATGAATTGGAAAAATAACTTTTTCCTTTTGTGATATTTTTTTTAGAAGATTTAATATCTCTAATAAATTCGCTTCTGAATCAACATTGGAAGGACGATGAAATGTTACAAGAACATATTCATTTATTGTTAAGCTAAACCTATGCAACACGTTACTCTTATTTATTAATGGGGTAAAATGAACCAGACTGTCAATCATTGTATTACCCACGTAGAAGATTTTATTTTTACTTGTACCCTCCCTCTTTAGGTTAATTAATCCATAAGGTTCGGAAACAAATAAATAGTCGGAAATCGAATCTGTCAGAATTCTATTAATCTCCTCAGGCATTGTTCTGTCATTGCTGCGTAATCCCGCTTCAACATGAGCAACTTTAATTCCTAACTTCACTGCTGTTAAACTGCATGCAATTGTAGAATTCACGTCACCTACAACAATAACAATATCTGGTTTTTCTTCCATCAAAACCTTTTCAAATTCAATCATTACTTTTCCGGTCTGCTCAGCGTGGCTACATCCGCCAATTCCAAGATAAAAATCTGGTTTCGGTAAACCTAACTCATCAAAGAACACCTTACTCATCTTCTCATCATAATGTTGGCCAGTATGACAAATCAAATGCTGGATAATGGATTCAGGATTTTGGATGTTGTGCTTTTTTAAAGCTTTGTTGATCGGTGCTACTTTCATAAAGTTGGGGCGTGCACCAACTACTGATATTATTTTCATAAAATATTTTGAATAGCTATTGTTTGCTAATCCGTTTTATGCATCTATATGTTATGTACATAGTTAATTTACAATGAGTATTAATGCTGTATTTAACCTAATTTTTTAGATTGTTTTTTATTGTTTTCAGACTATAGTTGAAAATAAATTCCTCCACCTCCACTAAAGTACTTTAAGTCTCTAAAACCACCCAACAAGAAAATACTGTCAAACAATTTGATGCGGCTTCCTATATTATAATTCCTGGCATCATATTCGCCCATTATTTCTAAATGGTTAAAGAACGTAAAAGATACACCTCCAAAAACACCTATATACTCATAACCATTAGCCGGGATAATATCTGATCCATAACCGAGCGTGATAGACATTTTATTCAAGAAAGTATTTGTTTCAACACTTTTTGTTGTTACCAAATAGAGTGAATTATAACGATTAGTTAAATTCTCAGTACTGTGAAAAAAATCTTGCGCTCCAATTGCAAACGAAGGATAATACTTTCCCTCCGATATGAATCTTAGCTTAAAACTAAACATTCTATCCCCTAACGCATAATTGTGACCAAGAAGTTTAGTAAATCTCAAACTCATCTCTAAAAATGGTAAGTATGATATTGCACCGAAATAGCCAATTGCATCTTTATCAAATCCCTTTTCTTTGGAAAATTTGTACGGGATATAAAACGCTCCGGTGACTATCTTTTTGTCTTGATTAATTTCAGCAGTTGGAATATTGTAATACCCGGTTAAACTGTTAAGCGATTGGGAGAATATACTAATGACTGATAGTAACAAAAAAAACAAAATAATCTTACTCAATCTTATCCCTTCACGCAATTTACAATTTTGAACAGAAGATCTCTCGCTTCATCTTCCTTATTATTGACAGCCAACTCTATCAACTCATCAATTTTGGACATACATTCTGAAATGTTTGAGTATTCGGCTGTAGCAGAAGATATTTTATTATGTGAAGTTTCTTTAATCTTTTCAGAACTGGTGTATAATTCTTCAATCATCTTTTCACCTGGTCGCAAACCAGTAAATCTAATGTCAATCTCATTCTCGTCATTTCCAGAAAGCCTAATCATGTCTTTAGCTAAATCAACAATTTTAATTCTACTCCCCATATCAAGAACAAATATTTCACCACCTTTTCCCATCTCAAATGCCTGCAATACTAGTTGCACAGCTTCTGGAATTGTCATGAAGAATCTTTCAATTTCAGGATCAGTTACCGTTATGGGCCCACCGTTCATGATTTGTTTCTGAAAAGTATTGACTACGCTACCACGGCTCCCTAAAACATTTCCAAATCTTACTGTTATCAATCGTGTCTTTGTTGTTTGATAATACCCTTTTACTATTAATTCAGCTAATCGTTTTGTGGCACCCATAATATTCGGTGGATCCACTGCTTTATCAGTGGATATATATACCAAACTCTCGACATCGTTATTGGTTGCTGCATTAAGAATATTCTTTATTCCCAAAACATTATTGGTTATTGCCTCAACCAAATTTGTTTCCATCATGGGAACATGTTTATGTGCGGCAGTGTGAAAAATTATATCCGGTTTGTATGAAGAAATAAGCATGTCAATCCTTGAAGTATTTCTCACATCCGCAATTAAAGGTACTATACTGTTCTGTAAATGTGGAAAACTGGATCTTAATTCTTGTTCTATTTCAAATACTGAGTTTTCACCATGCCCCAACAATAATAACATTTTTGGATTAGCTTGTGAAATTTGCCTGCATATTTCCCTTCCAATCGAACCACCTGCCCCAGTAATTAAAACAACCTTACCTGTCAGTAACTTAAATATGTTTTCTATTTCTGTTCTAATTGGTTCTCGTCTTAACAAATCATCAATTTCTATTTTTCTGAATTTCTGAACAGATACTTTCCCTCCAATAATTTCAGATAATCCTGGAAGAGTAAATATTTCTGCATTTGTTTTTTGTGCTATCTTAAGAATTTCTCTAATTGTTCCGCCATGAATAGATGGCATAGTGATTAATATTCGTTTTACCCTGTAATCTTCCACAATTTTTTCGATCATATCTCTGTTGCCGAAAATTGAGACTCCACGGATTCGCAGGTTCTTTTTTGAAGGATCATCATCAATAAATCCAATAGGATTTAAGTTCAATTCTCTATTTCGTTGTAATTCAATTAAGGTACTGACACCTGCATCACCTGCCCCGATAATCAATGTTCTAATTTCTTCTTTGGCATGATTATTTAGTCTTTGTTCTGCTCTCTCGGATAATCGAACGCTAAATCTTGGCATAGAAATGAAGATTAAGGTTATAACTGCATCAAAAAAGGGGAAAGAAAAAGGAAAATTTTTAATATTATATATATCAAATCCTCTTAACATGCCATAAATAAATAATTGTACTAATCCAGAAAAAATACCCACCAATATTATAAGGGCAAGATCATCTATACTGGCACTTTTCCAATATCTTCGATATAATCCGAAAGATTTAAATATAGTTAACTTGATGAGTATGAATAAAGACGTAACAAGTAGTAAAGATTCGTCAATTTTAACATGTTCAAAATTCCAGTCGTAACGTATAAGGAGAGATAAATATGGTGTTATGCTTAAGAGAATTATATCAATTATAAAAAAATGGCGATTTCGGAGATTCGAAATAAAGTAGTTAATTTTTTTTTTAATTGGCATTATTATCCCTCACAATTCTTAGAAAAAATATTTTAAAATATTCTTGATAACTTTTTGTATCCACAATATAATTCGCTTATAAGATTTATGTTATCACGATTAGTGTGATACACCTTTGCCAAGAAGTGAGTACTTAATAGTAAGAAAAAGTATTTTTATATCAAGTGTTAAACTTTTATTCTCCAAATAGTATCTTTCAAGTTTTACTTTCTCTTCGATGGAAATTTTATCACGACCATTAATTTGCGCCCAGCCTGTAATACCTGGTTTCAATTTGTCAATTCCGAATTTCTCTCTTAGGGCTATAAGATCATCCTGATTATGGAGAGCCGGTCTCGGGCCTACAAAAACAATATCACCTTTTACAACATTTATCAAATTTGGCAGCTCATCAAGACTAAAACGTCTTAAGAAAGCACCAATTTTTAGTAAATATTTTTCCGGATTTTCGAGAAGATGAGTGGCTACTTCCGGTGTGTACTTCTTCATTGTTCTAAACTTATAGAAATCAAATAGTCTGTGATACTGTCCTGGTCTTTTTTGCTTATATAATACCGGGAATGAATCCTCAACTAGTATCGCCAGAGTAATTAAAAAGAATATCGGAGAAACTATTATTAGTATAAGTAAGGCAAACAACCTCTGAATCATTCTGCTATTTCATCAATAGTATAGGGTATATCAATTATCTTCTTAATTTTATCAATTGGGTAAGTATTGTCAGTCAGCAATTTAATCGTATTTTCTTCTAGTTGATATTTCCCACTTATTTTAGCAAATAGAAACAATGTCATAAATAAAAATCTAGGAATTCGAATACAATTAGAGATTCCAAAATGCTTTAGCAAATTTGAATAGGTATAAATTCTATCGTCTGCCAAATTATAAATACCAGGAGGTAATCTATCTTCAACAATCCTTTCAATAACCACAGGTATATTTTTAATATTTAGAAGTGATAGTTTTTGGTTTCCTCCCCCAACTTTGTAAAACAAACTATTAATCTTTATTCTTCTATTTATGTTTAGCAAAAAACTCTTTGAATAGACAGGGGCAAATCTCAAAATTGTTGTTCTATCCCGATATTTAGTTAATAAAAATTCCTCTGCCATTTTTTTTGTTACAGCATATGGTGATCTTGGTTTAAGATCACAATCTTCGCGCAGGATGCGGTCGACATGGGAGCGCCGCCAGCGTTTGGCATCCTCCTCGCTCCCTTTAAGAAACGGCTCAGGAAATCCCCCAAACCTCATGATATGTTCAAGAGCCGCATCAGCCGTATACTTTTCTTTGACCTCAGCCACGGAAAAGGGATGTAAACGGTAGGAATAAAATCTGCCCGCCAGTGAATCCCCTCCCTTCCGGTAGACATCAAGGCGGGATGATCCCGTTACAAGAAGGCGCGGCCTCACCCCTTCGGTATCAAAAATTCCTTTAATCCAGTTCTTCCATTTTCTTACCTTATGAAGTTCGTCAAATATCACCAGGTCGCAATCACGGCGCCATGCCTGTTTTTGGATAAGCAAGCGATGCTCCACACTGTCCATATTAAAATATTCAGAGTTGCCAGGATAAAGCGCTTTAGCCAAAGTCGTCTTGCCCACCTGGCGTGGGCCGCTCAAAAGGACCATCTTTTGATCGAGGTCTGTCTTTATCCTATCCTCAACACCGCGCTTCATACAGACTATTTTGCATGAAATTGCATAAAAGTCAAGACCAAAATGCAATATGCTGCATAATGGCTATAGTAAAGATTTGACCCCCTTCGTCTTTTTATCCCCTCTTCAAATCCTCCGATTCACACCTTAAACGCCCCTGTATCCACCCACTCTTTCTTTAATATTGACCAAAAATCTTCAGCGAGGCCTTTCAAAACATATTCATACGGAAGCCAGCCATAGCCTGAATCTCCCCATCCAGTTCCCCATGAATTTCTTATAAGGAGCGCGCCTGTTGTCTCAACCCCGCATTTACCTGTATTTTTGATCTGCATCTTGTCATCATATCCAACTGCAACAATCGCATGTCCGCCTTCTATCTTTTCACCTTTGCATGGATAGGGAATCCTTCCTGTCAAGGCTCCCTGACTTATGGAACTATACACCGTAAAACCGAACATGGAAGGATGTCCTGCTGAAAGATAAGTTTTAATACGATTTAATAAAATATCTGCAGGTGTACGAGGAGGGTCGTGTCTATAATATTTTATTGTCTGGTAATTCTGTGCGAAGGCATAGCAGAATGCGGTAGGCTCTTTATCAAAATCGGCTATTTTATATGCCCAATATTCCTCAGGCGGAACCCCGAAAAGCACAAGCGCACCCATGGCAGTTCTTAGAAATGCGCCTGTATCTCCCGATACACGCATGAGATTGCGGGTCACCTTATAAACATATAGACGCGATGCGTCTATATGTTTTCCGAATGCCCTCCTCTCGTAGTATTCCACTATGCTAATACCTGCATGTGCTGTACAGGAACCGAGAGAAAGTTGATTTTCTATAGGCGAACACCACACTCTTAAATCTACAGATGCTGGAATCTTTACACCTGCCTTTTTTAAAATACCTGTTGGTGCAATAACCTTATTAATCTCCTCATGCCCCTCCGTATAATCCCTGAAATCAGGATAGTCAGGAAGCCATCCCATACACCCAATCTTTCATCTGTGTTGTTCATATTCGCCTCCCTATTAATGTTGTTTAAAAACATTAGTCAGTCTTTCTTTTTTCCACACTATTCTTGCCATACTCTATGATACGGCTTGTAAAACATGAAATCGATAATTAAGTATGGTGTCCCCGGAATTCCTCGAAACAAACTTGTGTGCCACTTTATATATCATAAAAGAACACATTGCACTAATAAAAAAACTAATTAAAGGGATAAGATACGCAGCCTTAAACATTTTAAGCCAATCTTTCTGTCCTTTCCCATGTCATTTGCTGTCTTCCCGTTACTGCTTTGAAAAAACCTAACAGGAGGGCAAGATTAAGATTACAAAAGTAGAAAGGCACATACATAAAAAATGGCAGTTTTTTGGTTTTTACATAAATCAAACCAATGACTGCCAATAGATAAAATCCCAGATGCATAATGAACAAAAGTAAATAAAATAAGTCGCTCAATAAAAGCATGTTCAAAAGAAATAATAATATAAGTATAAACGGCGCTGCCCATCGCAATACCCTGTGTGACCAGTAAATAAATGATCTTAATCCCAAGAACGGGTTCAGCAGGCCAAATAGGTGATATACCGCAATATAATGCCCTGCCCCATCCCTTACGTGTCGTTTGAACTCGCCTTCCATCGTGGGAGATACATCTTCATAAGCAATAGCATTTTCATCATACACGCATTTAAAACCCTTCTGCACTATTTTCATCGAAATCGTAAAATCATCATTAATCGTTCCGGCTGGTAAAGGCTCAAATAGCTCTTTCCTTATCGCATAAATAGCCCCATTTGCCCCCGCAACATAACCCAATTTACTTTCCAACTTTTTCAAGGCTGTTTCATAACGCCAATAGAAACTCTCTCCTTTTCCGCTAATAACCTCTCCCGGGTTCCTGTAAATGAGCCTTCCACATACACAGCCCACCTTTTCATCTGAGAAATGCTTTACCAAATTTGTTAATGCATCACGCATATATTCCGTATTTGCATCTGAAAAAACCACTATCTCGCTTTTTATGCAAGCCATCGCCTTATTTAAAACACCAGACTTACCGGTTCGAGGGAATTCCAACAAATGGATTCTTTTCTCTTTTTCAGCGTATCCCTTGACAATATCGTTGGTCTTGTCTGAAGAACCATCAGATGCAACGTAGATTTCTAAAAGTTCGGCAGGATAATCAAGAGATAGACAATTCTTTAACTTATCTCCTATTACTTTTTCCTCATTATAGGCAGCAATAAGAATACTAATGACCGGCCACCTATCAGCTGCCCTCTTATTCAAAGACTTATGAGACAACATTTTATTTACAACTATAAGGAATAAAGGGTAACCAGTATAGGAATAAAATAGTAAAAATAACACGATCCAGAATATTGCTTCCAACAAAATCATCTTATGTCCTCATTCAATTAGCGGAATATATACTTTGCAAATGTTTTTGCTGACTTAATTGTTTTTGTTATTTCCTTTGGATTGAATAATACTTGCCTAAATTTATATGTTAGATATTTTGGGCTTAAATAATAGCTTTTCCGCGCATAATCACAAAAATCCACTAAATCTTTTGCGCTTAGTTCTGGTGTGCTTACTACACAATTGTGGAGACCATCCTCGGTAAGCCAGTTTCTAAAATCAGTCGTCGTTAGATAATTATTAACCTTTGCCCATTCATAAGCCTCCGTACCCGGATAAACCATCAAGGGAAAAAACTGGCAGGTATCTGCATTCATCTCTTTAGCAAATTTTAGAGATTTAATTAATGTATCCCTTGTTTCTCCTTTATTGCCGGCCATAAAACAGGCATGAATCATAATACCTGCTTTTTTTGCATCAGAAATAAATTGTTTCATTCTTTCTACAGTTAAGCCTTTTTTAATATTTTTTAATACTTGATTATCTGCACTTTCAAAACCAACAACTATCAACCGACAGCCAGCCTTTTTCATCATCACCATCGTTTCATATTTAAGATTTGCACGACATTCAACCGTCCATGGAAGTTTAATTTTCTTTTGAATCATAAGTTCACAGAATTTTATAGTATGCTCCTGATTAAAAGAAAAAGTATCATCGTCAATCAGTACCTCTTTGACCTGCGGCAATTCCCTCTCAATATAGTCAAACTCAGCAACGATATTTTCCGAGCTTCTCTGCCTTTGTCTCCTTCCAAACATTTGCTGCGGATAAACGCAGTAGTTACACTGTGCATTACAGCCGCGACTGGTAAATATTGAAATTACAGGGAATCTGCAATGAGCATAAAAATAGTTTTCAATCTTTAAGTGTCTCTTATAAACATCTGACACAAAGGGGATAGAATCCAAGTCATCTATCAGTTCCCTATCTGGGTTCGATTTTATATCATTCCCGACCCTCAGAGTAAGCCCCGCCACATTGCTTATATCTTCCTTGCTATCCAGTTTTTTGGCAATCTCAATGAGAGTCATGTCATACTCCCGACGGGCGATTGCATCAATTCTCCTATCAATCTCCAGAGATTCTATCGGTAATGCAGAGACATGCGGTCCGGTCAGAGCGATAAAGCTGTTTGGCAATAAATCCTTAATATTACCGGCAACTTCAATATCGTTATATATGCTGGGTGTGGATGTATAGACGACAACTATTGCAGGAACAAATTCCTTCGCAATCCTGTAACAGTCTTCTCTGGATAAACCATCTGCGGGGGCATCAACAAGTTTGACTTCATGTCCTTCTTTTTCCAAAACCCCCGTTGCATACGCATGCCAGATCGGATAATATATTGTGCCGCTCTTCGTAACAGCCGGGCTTCGAGAAAACCTCGAGAATTTTGGAAGGAAAGGCGGATTTAACATTAATATTCTCATTTATTTTATCCAGAAGTCATTAGTGTAGATGGATTTAGAAGAGAGCAATTATTGTCTCAGCAGATAGATCCGCTTTAACTAAATACTTGAAATATGTTCTTTTTATTATATTAAACACTATATTCGGTGAAAAGAAAATTGGGGTCACCCTAAACCAAAATGCCCAGTAATGTTTGTATTTACTGTAATAAAGTTTAAACAAGCTAAATTGGGTCTTATAATCGATATTCTGGGATTTCAAATTTGCTAACGCACGAGGCAATCTATTTACCATTTTCTGGAAGAATATTCTATATTCTTCACTTTTAGTGTCATAATGCCGAACCAATATTTTTTCAAAACTATTATGCTCAATTACTTGTCGTTCTATAACTCCTTTATTTATTAGCAAGGAGTCATTACCAGTTCTTTGTTTTACTAACGGACTACTAATGTATAACCATTTAAACTTCTCGTCCATCATTCTACCGATTATGTGTACCATTAGATAATAACTGTTATACAGTTCTCCAAAATCGACTCCCTCCACAATTTTTTGCCACTCGGACCTTTTTACAATCTGCGATGATATAAACCCAAAGTCCATACCAATATATCTAAAGCACTCGGCCTTGTCGGTAAATATGTGATCCTCTTTTAGTAATTCCCCCGGCCACCCTTTTGCCTCCGCCACTTTCTTTTCCAGTTGAAAGTCATAGGAAATTCTGTTACAAAAACAACCTGTCAAATTTTCCCCTTTCTTCAATGTATCTACTAAGTGACTGATCGCTCCCGTTGTCAGTCTGTCATCATCACTGAACAACCAACAATACTTTCCGTCAGCTAATTCGACACATTTTAAAATATCCCTATCAATTCCTTCCTTTTGCTCTCTTCTGAAATATTTTAATTTTCCCCTCACCTTCAGCTCTTCTATTATTTCCGCTGTATTATCTTCCGACTTACCATCCACAACTAAGATTTGGACGTCTTCTGCGTGCCCGGATTTATCTATTTCAGAAAAAATGTTTTCGATTAACCCTTTCAACAAAGTTGCCCTATTGTAGGTGGGGATACCTATTGTTAACAAATATTCTTTCATATTATTTCCTAACAAAATCGACTAGATACAGCATGAATGAATAAACATATTTATGGCAAATACAATGTCTTTTCCTAATCTCGTACACGCCAGAAGAATCCGCTGGTTTTCATTTACTTTTTTCAAATGCGCCTTCTTCCGTTAGCAGTACTTTAATCATTTCTTTAAAATCTATACTTGGTTTCCAGCCAGTTTTCGACATCAATTTTCCCGGGTTTCCAACTCGGCAAACCGATTTTCTTGTCAGTACATTTTTATCCTCTTCAACATAACGATACCATTCCAAATCAAGATATTTGAATGCAATTTCTGCAAATTCAGAAACTTTGTGTTTCTTTCCTGTTGCTATTATAAAATCATCTGAATATTCCAGACTCAATATTTTATGCATTGCGTCTATGTAATCCGGGGCATACCCCCAATCAGCTTCCGCATTTATGTCACCAAACACTATCTTATCCTGCTGTTTCTCCTTTATTTTTATTGCTGCCTTAATAATCTTTTTCGAGATAAAATTATCGGTCCTGAATCGAGACTCGTGATTATAAAGGATGCCACATGAGGCAAATAATGAATATTCTTTTCTATAATATCGACAAACGAATAATCCGGCGGCTTTCGTTATTCCATAAATAGAAGATGGATTAATATCTGAATCTTCATCATCGATAGTGCGGTTGCTCTCTCCGAATATATGAGAGGATGATGCATAGAATAAACGAGTTTTTGGAGAATACTCTAAGATTGCTTCAAGAAAATAAATTAATGAAAACGTATTTATTTCGAAACTCTTTTGGAACAATTCATCATTTTTGGTATGGATATTATCTTCAGACGAATGATGAAAGGCAGCCAAGCAATAGATTTCAGTTGGCATTGAGGTACGTATAAGTCTACGTACGTGCTCTTTATTAGTAATATCTACCGGTTGTTCTGGATAGTCGTAAGAAGCTTCCAGATATTTGATGCCAATGCCAATTATCTGGTAATTCTTTTTAGTTAAATACTCATATAATAATCTGCCGTCCTGCCCGTGGCATCCAACTATAATAGCTCTTTTCATATTCTACCTTTTAAATGACCTCTATTGAGGGTAGTGGGAAAAGTAGCTTGCCGCCAGACTTTAAATATTCATTTTCCTTAGCAATAATATTATCTTTAAAATGCCAGGGAAGAACCATAAAAAAAGCGGGTTTCATTTTCCTGGCTTCCTTTTCAGAAATAATTGGAATATACGTTCCCGGTGTAAAAGACCCGAATTTATCCTCATTAATTTCAGCAATATAGGGTATATTTTCTTTCGTAAGATTACAAAACTGGAGAATCACATTCCCTTTTGTAGATGCTCCATAGCCTAAAATAAGTTCCTTTTTCTCATTTTTTTTCCGTATAAATTCAGTTAACTTTTTTTTATGATCAAATACGTTATATTTGAAATCTTGATATATCTTCTCATCTTCTAAATACTTTTCCCGGGTCATGAGCTTCGATATATTTGTTTCCTTCGCAGTATAAGATGAACTAGATTTGGCTAATATTATCAAAAAACTCCCGCCATTTACATTATTCTCCTCTGCATCGATGATTTTGAAACCGGCTCTATCGCAGATCCATTTTATCTGTCTTAAAGAATAATATTCCAGATGCTCGTGACAAACGGTGTCGTATGCATTTTTATCTATCATAGCAGGCAGATAACTTTGTTCTAAGATCCATATACCATCGTCTGCCAAAATATCGTGAACTTGTAGAGCAAAATCTACGGGGGAATCTAAATCATAAAACATTGCAATAGACGTCACAATCTTAGCTTTTTGATTACCGAAATATCTAACTACCAGGTTATCAGAAAAAAAATCAGGGACTAAATTTATATGCGGCGGATAATATTTTTTGAATTTATTGCCAGTCGGATCAATCCCAACCAAATTATAACCTTTATCGCCGTATGCCTGCAGTAAAGTGCTATCATTACTCCCGATATCAATTATCAAATCGCCTTTTTTAAAACTTACAATATTTAATATATTATTCACTATTCCATTCAAATGCTTCACCATGGAATTATTTAAACCTGACCTATAGCCATAATTATCACCATACATTTCTGCCGAATCAAAAGAGTGCTTCAATTGGACTAGGCTACATGTTCTATTTTTATCTCCTACACATCGGACAAGTTCCAAGGGGCCAGAGGTAATTTGTTGATTCTTGTTTCGAGGGAAAACACCGGTTAAAACTTGAGTGCCTAAATTCAATACTGGGACTAGCTGATTATTTCCGCAAATTCTGCACTGTTTGACTTCCTGGAACATTTTACCTCCATAAGATTTTTGCACAGCGATATTG
This sequence comes from uncultured Melioribacter sp., assembly GCA_964449775.1. Taxonomy (GTDB): domain Bacteria; phylum Bacteroidota; class Ignavibacteria; order Ignavibacteriales; family Melioribacteraceae; genus Fen-1258. The sequence goes on from CAYVBQ010000029.1 coordinate 28,905, forward strand.
TTTTATCATTTGAAGTTAAGCGGCACAACTTTATAGAATTTTAAGTTGCCACTCATATATTTCTCAGCGAACTTTTTTGAAAGAACCATATTTAATCCATCCTTGTAAACGTGCTTTATTTTTCATTAAGTAAAACCTCGCAATTTTGAAGTTTCCACGGAGCGCCCAGAACAATGCTCCTATGAAAGATTTTAATAACAAAAATAAAAACGCTAAAAATACAATTATTCCTTTTTTACTCGAAAAAGACCATTTCCTGAACAATGCACCCCAAGATTCCTCATAACCCAACTGTTTCTTAATATTATTTAATATATAGTTATCTTGGCGATGCCAAATTTTAATATCGGGATAATATAAGATTGTACCCCCATTTTCTATAATCTTCAATATAAAATCTGTTTCCTCACCTCCTTCAAAAACGTTGCTTCCAAGTCCGAATTTTTCATCGTAACCGTGAACGTTCTTGACCACATCCGCACGCAAAAAAATTGTCAAATTAGTAATTGAGATCCATAAATTGAAATTATTAGCATATTTGTTTTTGTTGCCACCCATGACCAAGTTGCCTGTTAAGCTGTCCATCCAACTACCTGATACACCAGCAATATCTGGATGAATATTTAAAACTCCCAGTACTTTCTCAATTACATCAGCATTGTAGAAACAATCATCATCTGGAAATCCTAATATTGGCATTTGCGCATGTTTAATCCCAATGTTCCTATTAAAGGAATTCCCCTTGCGCTTTGAATGCAAATATTTTATGTTCTTATAACCGGAGACAACAAATGCGGCCTTTTTTTCATCACTCTGGTCAATCACTATGCACTCATATTTATCACATGACTGTTTTTCCAGAGAATCTAGGAGCGGACGTATGTCATGTTCGCCTAACGTAGCAACAATCAAGGATATGCCACCGATTGCATTATCTAACTCAGCCATGGAGATTCCTATTATTATACTATATATCTATTAATGTATTCAGAGACGTTTGTTTGATATTTGTTTGTTTCCTAGTCTATTTATTGGTAACTCTTTTGCGTGCTGTTTACTATTCTCGGACAGACTCCTAGACTCTGGTAGACCTGCGTTCATTTCCCATGGAAAAACAAACTCCTATAATCAGCCACATGATATAGGTATCATACATATGAAGGAGTGGCCCATGCGAAAGAAATTGAACAAATCGAACACATAAATAAATAAAACATCCACTTGCGTAATGATATCGTTTGAAATTTTTCCATGCCAAAAACATTGCAATAAAATAAACTAATAAAAAAGATACTAATAACAAAAGACCTCCCTTCAATATAAGATGTAACGGACCGAAGTGAACCATATGCCAATTAATTCCATGCATATTTGAGTCCCATTTACCCCCAAAGCCTCTCCCTAAAATCCAATCAGATAAAGTGCTATTACTTATAAACTCTGCCGCTTCTGCCCCTCGTATAAAAGCGATTTCATTCCTTGCTGTCCCTGTAACACTTGAATAAGTTATACTCTCTACAGGCGAACCAGAAAACCTTTGTAGGGTTTGTTCAAATGCTATTTCTAATGACGAATCTCTATTTAGATAACTATAAATAATCGGAAAAGTAATTACTACAATAAGAAATCCTGTCACTAAACCTTTCAACCTTCTTTTTGGGGAAAGCACATCTTTCCTTTTATAGAACGCAAGTAGGGTGAGAAAGGGAACAAAAACAAAAAATAAAAAAGTATCCGTCCTCGATTGATAGTATATATTCAAGATGCATAACACAGCATAGGCGAAAATAACAAATATTTTCCTAATAGAATTCAGATATGCAAGGCTTGGCAATAGAAGTACGACTGGTAAAAGGAGACTTGAAGCCAGGTAATACGAGGTAAAATAACCAATTCGATTAATAACCGGATACGTGTTTAACACATATAACCCAAGAATTGCAGCAATAAAAACCTGGTCGGCGATAGTATCAAGGTAACTCTGAAAAACATCTTTCTTTTCTACGCCTAATAACGCTATGGCGCACCCAAGAAATGGTAGAAAGTCAATGAATATTCTTCGATAATCCAGTTCACCATTCATTACAAACCCTGTTATAAAAAAGAATATTACGATAAAGAGCAGCCCTAAAAGAATATTTAATCTTAGTGAATAGTTGGCCCATTTTCTCTTTAGATATTTAAATTTAAGGAGAATATCCAATAATATTAAGAAAAAGAAAACGTAGGATAAGTAATTAAATATAAGATAAAGCCCTGAAGGTATATCAAATTCATTTTGTGGAGCTATAGGTGAACCTGCAATATAGGATAAACATAGTAACCACCATAAAATAAGTGTTTTGTCTCTAAAGAATAAGAATCTGCCCATAGTCAAGATGACCTTACCCCGAAGTATGTACCAAGTTCAAAAGGAGTCCTGTGACATAACATAGTTTTCTGTTCTTTGACAAATTCATATGGTGTCAGGTGGAACGACTCTGGAGAACGGTTAAATACGAAGAAGTTTATCTCCATGATTATCGGGCGGTTCCAGATGCTCGTTATTATCTTTCCCGTTATTTCCACTTTTATAACACAAAAAGCATCCATGAGGCTTTGGGTTAAGTCGACTTCATGGCATGTTTTCAATATTATATCGGAAAATCTTTTCATTATAAATAATCTAAGCATCGCAGAACCAACAAAACCCTGATGACCGGCAATATAAATTCCTGAATCTTTCGCTAAAATATCAGCCATATTCCTTACTCATATGTAATTATATACCTCTCAGAATCAGAGGAGGCTTGGCCTTCTAATTCTATAGCCCGATAGAAAATGATATGGATAAAAGCTCTACGTTATCCGTTCAAGGGCTTCCGCCGCCATTGTAGATAGCATTGGTGGGTTCTGTATAGTCCTTGACCTGCCAAAGGACCTACTCCTAAGCATAAACTCCACTGTAACAGATATCCCAATAATAAAATAGATAGTTTTCGAGGTCGTTGAACAGCAGGGGAAAAGTGTCTAAATTTTAAAGCTCTTTTTAACATTATTTTCGCTTCTTTAGCCTGCTTGATAAGCAGTAAATGCATGGCGCATTTAACATGATCTGAAGCCCGATACATTTCATAAAAAGAAATGGATGTTTTATTTACATATTTTCGTATTTCTGGCTGAGAAAGAAAGTGATCTATGACTAAGAAATAATCCCATGTTTTCGTTCGCAAGTTATGATACTGTGACCCAAATTGTTTTTCGCTAAGGCGGTAATTAAGTAAAGGCTCATTGATAATACCGATATCGTAATGACATGCGATTCTCAGCCACATTTCTAAATCAGCGGATGTAAAAAATTGTCTCTCATTGAATCCTTTTATCTCTTCGAATGCCTTACGGCGTATCATTACACTTGGGGAAGGTAAAAAATTGAAGTATTTAAGAATTGCATTAAACAATTCATTAAACTCAAATACTTGTCTACCGTGAAGCTCTAGTGGAAGATATGTTTTGCCGAATCGACTGGGCTTGCCATCTTCTCCTATAGCTCTTAACATAGTGAAAACTGCACCAACTTGAGGGTTTTCCTGCATTACCAATACTTGCTTCCTTACAATCGATGGTTCGTAAAGATCATCAGAATGGAACAAACACAAATAATCACCATGCCCCTGTGAAAGAACATAATTCCAATTGGCAAATCCGCCAATGTATTTGGGCATCTTTGCTGCCCAATCGGGACGTCCCTCTGAATGATAAACATAACGGACACCATGATTTGCATATTCTTGAACAATTGACTTGGTATTGTCTGTGGATTGGTTATCGGAAACAACAATATCTAAGCAAGGGTAATCCTGAGCCAGTACCGTGTCTAATGTTTCGGCTATCGTACTTTCCGCATTATATGCCGGAATGCATATGCTGACTAACGGCATTTTTTGATTGTTAAAAGACCCCAAATACAACCTCACGATACATCAGATATACATTTGCAGAATCACCCATAATTTACCACAGGGTGGTGTCTCATGCTTGAGATTTTATCTTATTCATTGCTAAGTTATACAAAATCATCATCGCTCTTTTTTCTGATTCACCAAATACTCCAACGAAGAACCCCGCTGTGATGTAAATCACTGACAATCCTATACCAATAGCGCCAAAGCCGACCCAAGATATAGCAAATGGGCGACAAAGGAAAGTCAAGGTTGCAAAGGCAACTCCAAGCAAGATTGGTTTAAGATAGGCTTTCCGAAAAAGCTCCAATGGTGCAATTTGAAGATAACGGCGCAATACGATAGCAAAATAAACAACATCCACACTGCATGTGAGCAACAATGCCCATCCGGCGCCTTCTATTCCCAGTGGACGAATGAAGATGAAGCAGAATGCCGCTAAGAACAATGCACGGATCGTTGTGTAAACCGTAAATTGCCGCATTTTACCAAGCCCCACCATCACATTGTTGGGCAAGGTTGCCGTTAAGGTTCCAATATAGCCTACCAACGCCAATAATTGCAAAACGCCTCCGGCTTGACCTGCGATCGTAGGTATCCAGAGTGCTAAAAATAAATCCCCAAGAACAAATAAAGGAACGAAAACTAATCCTGCCAGTGCCGCAATAAATTGCGACGAACGAATGAAAATATCACGCAGACGATCCATTTGTCCTAAGGTCTGCAATTCGCTCGCCATTGGAAAGATAAAGACAAGCATTGAGGCAAGCATATAGCCCAACGAAGTCATAAGCATAAACGGCACAGAGTAGATACCTGCCGCTGCCACGCCCACCCAAATGCCAAGCAAGGTTTGATCAAGACGACTCACCAAACTGCTTGTAACGCGGTTGAACGCACCATAACCTACATAACTTCTTACCCGCCGAAGTGTCGCACGGTCTACTCCCGGCAAAAAACGAAAATTTGGCAAAAAATAACGCGCCAATCCAAAGTAAATGGGACCAGCGAGCACGGTAAAAATGACGCGAATAAAAACATAACCGACCACGCCATAGCCAGCATACACCCCGCCGAGTCCGATGAGCGTTCCGGCGGTACTTAGTATAACCGAGACCGAGGAACTCAAGTCAAACCGCTGTAGTCCCATTGCCACCGCGCGTCCCCACGACATAACCACACTGCCAAAAAAACCGATACCTGCAAGCCGGAACACAGTTACCGCCTGACCGGTCAAATCGTCAGGCACTTTAAACACTGACCTCGCGAGCCAGTTCGCCATGAGCATAATGGCAACCATACTAATCAACCCAATGCCAACATACAATTGCAGTGTGGTACTTAATAGACAATTTTCGGACTTAGTGTCATTACGTGCGCGATCCTCGGCAAGGAGTTTAGTGATAGGCAGATCAAGCCCCATGTCCATGAATGTCAAGTAACCAACAACGACGGCGACCAGGCTTTGCAAACCAAAGGCGGCCTCACCCAGCGCGCGCAGTAATAAAGGCGTTGTTATGAAACTGACCAGCATCGGCACGGCATAACCGGCCATGCTGGAGAGCATATTAATAGATGAACGTTGAAGACGATTCATAGCGGATTAGAATATCATTCCAAAATGCGCAAGTTCGTTTCGCTCGGCTCGCGGGGACCTGCCCGCAGTCTTGCAGGCGAGCGAATCGCCCTTTGCCTCTTTCTCCTTATTCATCAAGGATAAGCCAGTTTTTTAGTTTTCTGAGGCGTGGCATGAACTTCCGGGCAAACGAAGTGGGGTGCAGGCACTCGCTCAGCAGGAGCTTGGCCCACTGTCTCTTGGGCCTACAGGCCATGGTAATATTAGTACCCATCCTTTCCATCTCCTCTTCAGTATGTTCTAAGGTGAAATATGGGACATCCTTATCGGTCAACCAGAAACTGTCATCTATCATGCCGGCGTCGCGGAGCTGTTCGTAAACCTCGGTATTAGGATAAACCCACAGGCGTGCAGCGCCACCGACCTCAAAATACTTTATTTTTTGGAGTTTCTTTATCAGGTCTATGGTTTCAGCCACCGTTTCCTTGTTTTCCCCTGGAAAACCCACCATGAGGTAAGTACTTATGCTTATGTTTATGCACTTCAGCATTTTGAAGGTCTCTATGACGTCTTCCCTGGTTATACTTTTATGTATGCTTTTTAACAGCTTTGCGCTGCCGGTCTCAAGGCCAAAGCCTATAGACTTGAAGCCAGCCTCTTCCATGAGTTTAAACAATTCCACGCTGGCGGGCTTTATTCTGGCGGAGCACCAGAATTGGATCTTTATTTTCCTCCGCACTATCTCCCTGCAGAAATCCATGGCTCTTTGCAGATCAAGTGTGAAAGTATCATCGGCGATCTGGATGGTCTTTATGTTCTTGAACGTGTTCACGATGTACTCTACTTCGTCAACCGCGTTTTTTGCCGAACGCTTCCTGAACTTGCGTTTGGAAATGGTATGCAGGCAGCAGAAACTACATTTGAACGGGCACCCGCGGGTGGTAAGGATACAGGCCATCTCCCTTTCTGGTGTCATGAAGAGTTCGTGTCTTGGAAAAGGAAGCGAATCCAAGTCATCGATAAGAGGCCGCTCATCGGTAATGACCACATGCCCATCCTTTTTATAGGCGATGCCCTTTACGCCTGACGGGTCTTGCCCATCCGACAGTGTTTCCAGAAGTTCCACAATAGTCACTTCACCTTCGCCTATCACCACGCAATCCACTGGGAAGTTTGCAAGCACTTGTCCGGGATATATGGAGGCATGCACGCCGCCCGCGATAATTTTCATCTCCGGCCTTAGCTCTTTGGCTTTTTTTAAAACACGATAGCTTTCCACCCTGTTCATGGTGAAGATTTGCACCAGGAAAAAGTCCGGTCTGAAATCAAGCAGTTCAGCAGTAACCGCATTCTCGGCATCTAGGGGATCGCTGTTATTGTAGCTGAAAGTCCTTATCTGATACCCCTCATTTTCTATAACGGCATGCAAGTAGCATAGCCCCAGCCCGTAGGAATTATCCTTTGAGTGAAGCTGCGTGTTAACCTGCAAAGGAGGACTGACCAATAGAATTTTCTTCATGTTTACTCTCTAACTAATTCGGGTATCAGCCACGCTGGAAAGCACATTTATGTAAGATAATCGGCTGATATTCACTGATAATCATTCAATTTAAGAACTTTAATGATCGTATCCGCGAATGCAGGTGGTAAAAATTTAGCAAAGCGCTCACTGGCTAAATAATCCTGCATTGCTTCTTGAAACTGTTCATACTGTTGTTCGGTTATGCTTAAGAGATAAGATTCCAATTCCGAATCAGAGTTAAATCGCCGTCGATCTATGAAGGCATCAGCGGCCACATAATCTGTTATATTTGGGGCACCCCAATAAATAGGAACACAGCCCGCACGCATACAATTAAATATTTTTTCCGTTACATACCCAGGTTCATCATATATATTCTCATAGCATAGACTAAAACGATATTGCGGTAGGACATCCCATTTATTTTGCACAGTCCCACGATAAGATGGATAAATTTGACGTGTAATGGGCAATATCTTTTCCAAAACATTCACTGGACGATTCCACCCCAAGCCATAAAGATCAAAATTTTCAGGCTGGGTTTGCTCAAAATATCTTATAGCTGCCCGACGCGCTGAATATAATTCCCGGGGATGACGAGAAAATTTGTTCATCGAAATATTAACCAATAATTTCTTATCTGCAAAAGAAATTTTTGGTACACATGGAAATTGACTGGTTTGGGGACCATGTATTTTAATGAATTTACGCCCATCAATGTAATTGTCATGCCATGTAAATATCAGCGGAAACAATTTATGCAATTCTGGATCCCAGTTTTCAGGACTAATAGATGGCGGTTCCCATAAAAATAACGCCATTTGTTTATCCATACCCGCTGCCAAGCATTCGCGATAAAGATCTCGATATTGTGGCCTTTTTGTTATGGCATTAACTAACCTCTTACACTGCGCAAGTCCCTTTTTTATACCTACACTGTCAGCATCGAAGAACCAGACCCAATCGCAATCTTGCAAAGAGTGACCATCGGACATTTCAAGTGTGTAGCCAAGCGACTGAAACTTTTTCCTCATATAAATGAAAGGCTGAAAATAAGAGTCTCTAGCCTCAGTATTGAACACCCCAGTGCCCGACAAAGAAGGTGCATGAATTAAGATCTTATTCATCTCCATATCTTCCTATTCCACACATCAAGAGTTTTGAAAAAAGGTGAAATTCTCCCCAACTTTACCAGAAGACTAAGTATTTTCCTTGGAATGGAAATTACAATTAACCGGCGAGGATGACTAATCAAGTAGCCCATGATCTCTCGCCACATATTCGGGATTTGGCGTCTAAACCCCTTCCATGAAAACACTCTATCAACGGAAAGTTCATTCATCATCCGTTCTTCGAATTCTTTTAATTTGTCAAGGGAATGTTCTGCCGTGAAGTAAGGCACCGGAGCTTCTGTCATCCAGAAGTCATCGTCAATACAACCCCTTTCTTTCATAATCTGGTATACTTCTGTGCCGGGATAAACCCAGAGCTTACCAATACCAGCAATATAGTTGTAATAAATCTTCTGAGTAGCCCGAACCAACGCAATGGTTTCCGAAATCGTGGTATCCGTCTCACCGGGGAAACCACACATAAGGAAAGTCGTGATATCAAAATCAAACTCACTCAGTAATTTAAAAAGGTACAAAACATCAGTTGGCGCGATGTTCTTGTGTATGGACTTGAGCAACGCAGGTGACCCAGTTTCTAATCCAAACATTATTTTAATAAAACCGGCTCGTTTCATCCAGCGGAACATCTCTGTCGAAATCGGCTTGACGCGTGCGCTGCAGATAAACTTTAGCGACAGATTCGCCTCAATCGTTAGCTTGCAGAACAGGATGACTTGCTCGTTGTCGAGGAGGAAAGTGTCGTCATGAAACTGCACATATTGAAGGCGAGAGTACTTCTCTTTTAGCATCTTCAATTCTTCGACCACCTTGGCAACATTGCGCTTACGCCACTTACGGTGGGAAATAACTTCTAGACAACAAAAACTACAACTAAACGGACATCCACGCGAGGCGATGATGTGGGCGGTTATCCGATTCGGTTCTTCTTCAAAAAAAGTCTCGTGCTTTGGAAAGGGCAAAGCATCCAAGTTCTCAATTAGGGGTCGCTCTAGCGTACATACAACCTTTCCGTCACGGAAAAAAGCCAATCCAGCAACGTGATCGTAAGACGCGTGTGTTTCGAACGCTTTCACCAATTCACTCAAAGTCACCTCACCTTCTCCAATTACTATGATTGCGTGTGGGTAACGTTCGAGAATCTGATGGTACATCACCGATGTGTGAATTCCACCCAATACTACGCGCACGTCGGGGTATGCTGTCTTCATCACATCAAGTACTTTGTAGGTCGAGACCCGATTCATGCTAAATATCTGGAAACCGACAACCTGAGGCTGCCATTTTTCAATACACTTAAGGGTCCGATCTTCAGCGATTCGGTGACTGACGTTGTTCAGGAACAGAAGACGGACTTCATGTCCGTCTTTTTCGAGGAATGATTGGAGATATGCAAGTCCCAGCGAGTAAGCACTATTCGGCGAATGAATAGCACGACAATCTGGTTCTATTGAAAGACTTGCCAGTAGAATCTTCATTGTGCTTTCCTTGAAGAGGTGTCTATGGCTTCGAACAGCTGTATAAACCGCTTTTCCATTGTATGATCGCTCCGTGTGCGTGCGTAGCCACGCTTGGCAATGGCTTCGCGTTCTTCCTCGTGTTTGAGATAATATCGTGTCTTTTCAATCAAGTCCTCCAGTGAAATAAATAGCGCAATTTCTTCACCGATTGAATACACCCGTTCCAAACCCTCAACATAGTAGGAAAGTTGAAATCCGCCACAGGCATTGATTTCAAAATGCCGCCCCTTTACCTGCTCCACCGTTTTCATATCAGTGTGCCTGATAGCATATACTGCTTGGCGCCAAGCGCGGAGGGTACTTTTGATGGGTCGGAAAGGCGTAAACAAATAGCAAGCATCCCAAGAAACACAATTCGACAAGTTCAGATTGATGCGGCTTTGGTTGAAAATGCTTATCATATCTTCCGAATTGATCATACTCGAAGGCCATCCCATGCCCCAGACACGCACATCAATACCCTCCTTCTTTAAATAATTAAGGTACCACTCACGATGTGGATGGTATTGCCCCACGAATGTTACATCATACAGTTTAGGCAAATTCCTTTTACAAAAAACATCGGTATTACAGGCAAAGGGCGAGTAAATCACATTTGTAAATCCAGCGGCACGGAACTTCTGTAACCCATTTACATCTGATGTGGTAACAAAATTGAAGTGACGAGCCCAAAAACGCGAATACTCAATCCGCCACATATCGTCAAAAAAATAGCCAAGGGTAATCGCGATTCGACCAATCTCATCCACTATTTCCGGAATGAATTGATCGGTATGGGGTACAAAAATCACGATATCAGGCAGATACTCCTTCACAGTGGTCAGCAGCTTCCGGTTCATCTCTTCACGTCCATGAGCACGCATTATAGCCACAAAATCAAAAGGCACAACTTCATGACCCATTTTTTCCAGTGGCTTTTGGAAATTATGATATTCGTATGATTTGGCTGGGTCCAGTGGTCCCGCCACCAATAATATTTTTTTCATATATAGCCTTTAATGATGTTCATATTTTGCAATGATAAAAATGGAACTGCATATATCGTAACAATTTTTTTGATATCCTGTTCAAAAATTGTGGTTGAAGTTAAAATTTTTTTTTATTCGTATTCACATATTGAACTCATTCATCCTATACGTAGAGATAATTTATTAATAATCTAGTAAACAACTTGATACGATTTCAATATCAGCATCTGATAGCTCAGGATAGTTCCCTGAATAAAAGCCACAATCGTGAATAAAATCAGATCCTGGTAACGCATAAGTATTTTTAACATATTTTGAAAAAAAAGGCTGTTTTTGCATATTACCGGCAATCATTGGTCTAATTTCAATGCCCGCACCAGCAAATTGATCTAAATATTTTTGCCTAAGCACTGGGGATTTACAAAGGACGGGCAAACAAAAACTTGACAATAATGAAATGTGAGATCTATCTAACAAAATTAAATCAGGATTTTCTTTAATAATTTTTTCAAATCTCAAATAATTATTTTGTCTTACCTGTATGTTTTCATTTAAATATTTAAGTTGCTCTAAGCCTAAAAATCCCGTTATTTCAGTCGGTCTTAAATTAAACGCTAAGTCATAAAAAGTATATTTAGCATCAAATTCAGATTTTATATTGAATTTTGAACGCCATTTTCGTTGTTGCACTGCATTCAAATTTCTGTCCCAACCATTTGCACGAACAATTTTGAGCATTTCAAATAAATCTTCATTATCCATGCAAACCATCCCCCCCTCTATAGTTGACATATGGTGTGCAACAAAAAAAGAAAAACTTGAAGCTAAGCTAAAATTCCCCGCTTTACCTTTCGGTAATTCAGTACCCAATGCCTCACAATTATCTTCGAGTAAAATAATCCCTCTTTCTTCACATATTTTTTTAATATTTTCTAAATCTCCTGTAAATCCCAAAGCATTCGTAATAAAAACGGCTCTAAGTTTTTCGTCTTGCAAAGTATTTTTTAGATTATTGGACATAACATTCAAAGTTGATGGTTCACAGTCTATTGGAATTGCTTCAAAACCCATTTGAATAATAGGCATCACATTTGTCGCCCATGTTAGCGCAGAAAAACCAATTTTATCTCCATTGTTGAGTTTTCCAAGATTTTTTAATGCTTGTAAAATTGCTAAATTTGCACTTGCGCCGCTATTAAAAAGGACAGAATGTATCCGAGACTGAAATTTTGAAAATTCAACCTCAAACTCAATACACTTCGTATCCATACTCAATCTTGGTGTACGAACTATAAATTCCGCAAGAGCTTTTTTAGTCTCAAATTCATTCAAAAAGGCGTTTTTCATTAAAGGAATCATTAGATGTTTCCCTTCCCCATTATTGTTTTATACTCGTTAATTGTTTTTTCAATTCCATCATCAAGGCTAATTTGTTGTCTGTATCCTAAAGAATTTAATTTTGAAATATCAAGACATTTTCTAAGCATACCATCAGGTTTTGTAGAATCCCACACGATCTTTCCATTATAATCTATTTTTTTTGCTATTAATAGAGCCAAATCTTTGATTGTAATATCCGTTCCAGACCCTAAATTAATCATATCCGATGTATTCCATTTATCCATCAAGAAAAATATCGCTTCAACCAAATCATCAACATGCATAAATTCTCTTCTTGCACATCCGGTACCCCATAACACTACCTCTTCCTTTCCTTCATCCACTGCATCTACAAATTTTTTAATCAATACGGTAAGAACGTGTGAGTTAATTGGATCATAATGATCATTTGTGCCATATAGATTACATGGCATTAAGTTTAAACAATCTAATCCGTATTGCTGCTTATAGTATTGAGTCATTTTGTATCCAACAAGTTTTGCAATTGCATAACCTTCATTCGTTGGCTCTAGTTTTCCACCCATGATATATTCCTCTTTCATCGGTTGCGGACAATCACGAGGATAAATGCATGAACTACCTAAAAAAATAATTTTTTTAACGCCATACAGATAAGAAGAATGGATTATATTGTTTTGAATAGATACATTATCATAAAGAAATTCTGCAGGTGAATTAATATTCGCCTGAATACCCCCAACTTTTGCGGCTGTTAAAAAGACATAATCAAGTTTATTTTTTTTAAAAAAAACATTTACGTCATTCTGATTTCTTAGATCAAGTTCTCCTTTTGTGGCGGTAATGATATTAGTAAATTTCAATTTTTCTAAATATCTTAAAATACCCGACCCAACCATCCCTTTATGTCCAGCAATATAAATTCTATTGTTCTTTTCCAAAAAATGCCTTTCACAAAATTTTTAATATTTGATTAAAAAATTGTACTTAAATTCTTTATTAAGTTATTTCCTATTTTAAATAGCTGAATCAATCTAACATCAGTCTTGATAATCTCCTCAAATACTCTTGGTTCCCTGCCACACTAACAAACTGATCCAGAATTGCAATTCTCTTTATCTTTGGATGTTTTGATATTTTGGCAAATTCTTCAAGCTCATTATATCCTTCTAGAATTGCTGAACCAAATCCCCCGCTTTTTTGATGTTCTTCTTAGAACATAATCATAAGAATATTTTAACATAGCTCCCGTAGATAAAATTGCGGTTTCTTTGCCCTCTATTAACGGTACCATTTTCCCCAACTCAATTTCTATTTCATTTTTGTGAACAGTTGGCTCGCCTGCTTTTCCTAAACGTAAATAACATGGACCATTGTGTTTAGTAATTAATGTAGTAATAGCTTTTGTTTCCATTGGATCGCCTGGTGCGCAGACTGTTAAATTTGGTATAGTCCTTAACATCCCAAGTTCTTCAGTAGCATGATGCGAAGCGCCAAGTGGACCATAGGCGTAACCACCGCCAACTGCAACTATTTTTACATTTAAGTTATTTGAAGAAACATTATAAACTTTCACGTACCTTCCATATCTAAAGGTTTAGAAAATGGTTCCATCTCAGTAATTGGCTTTCCAAATGCTAATTTTGGATATGCATTGGTATGTATATCAATCATAACTTGTAATAATTTTGTTTCATTATCGTTATCTAAGAACCATTTAAGCGCTTCATCAAATTCATTTTCGTTAGATATTGTTTGGGAATCAATTCCATACGCTTTACCAACTTTTTCAAAATCTGGTGAGCTATAACCCCAATAAGTAGATTGATAACGGCTATCAAAATAGCTATCCTGAAACTGTCGAATCATTCCAAGGCAATTATTGTTCAGCACAATAATTTTTATTGGTAATTTGTTACTCACAATAGTTTGTAATTCCTGAATGTTTACCTGAAATCCACCATCACCCGCGATGACAATAACCGGCTTTTTATCCAAAGATAGTGAAGTGCCAATTGCAGCAGGTAAAGCAAAGCCCATCGCTCCCATTCCACCTGCGGTTAGAAATAACTGCCCTTCCTTCAACCGCAAAGATTGCGCCGCCCACATCTGATGATTTCCAACATCTGCAACATAAGCATGTATCTTAAAATCCCTTTCTGAAAGGATTTTAATGAACAGATTAGGATTGATTCCATTAATATTTTTTAGCTCATCGGTATCCGGATATTTTTCTTTTAATTCGTTAATTCTGTTTTGCCAGGCTTCCGTCACAGTTATGACATCGGTACTTATTCGTTCTTTAACTTCAATTAAAAATTCTTTTACATCAAGATTACAATTAATACATCCTGTAATTCTATTATTAATTTCACTTTCTTCGCAATCCACATGGATTATTTCTTTATTTTCTTTAAAACTTTTAACGTCAGCTCCGGTTTGCCTAATATCTAAACGGCTTCCAAGTACAACCAATAGGTCACATTCCCCTAATAATATATTCGCCCATCGATTACCATAACTGCCAATAAAACCTACTCTCATTGGGTCATCGTAGACTAAATTATCCAATCCTAAAAGTGTTAATACGACAGGTATTTGCACCTTGTTTAGAAATTCCTTGAACTCATTTAACGCACCGCCGGCGCGAATACCCCTGCCTGCAAGTATTAGTGGTCTTTTTGCTTTTCTAATCTTTTGAATAATATTGTCATAATCTATTTCAGATTGAACAATATTTGTACTAAAGTTATTTCGAATTATTATTTCTTCATCTACATTTTCTCTTTGAACATTCATTGGGATATCAACCAAAACCGGTCCTGGCCTGTCTGAAATTGCAATTTGATAAGCTTTCTCTAAAGTTTCAGGTAATTGAACTGCACTTTCAATCATTACTGCCCACTTTGTTATCGGTTTTGCCATTGCAACAATATCTGTTTCCTGAAATCCTAACTGACGTATGTTTTTATTCCCTTTTTGTTCATCAGTATTTACTTGTCCAGTGATAAATATTGCTGGCGAAGAATCAAAAAAACAGCTCCCGATCCCGGTGAGTAAGTTTGTAGCGCCAGGACCGCTTGTCGCAAATGCTATTCCAGGTTTACATGTTATTCTCCCCTCCGCATCAGCGGCAAATGCAGCAGCTTGTTCATGATGTACACTTATAACCTCAATACTCTTTTCTTTGTTTAATGAGTCAAGAATATGGGTTATCATTCCCCCGGCTATTTCATATACATGTCTTATCCCTTTACTCTTAAGAAACTGGACTATATAATCAGACGCTTTCATTATTTTCCTTTTCTTTGATATTTCGATAATACTCAACAGTAACGCGTAATCCATCTTCAATAGGCGTTAAAGATAAGCTGCTTCGGCTAAGAAATTTAGAAGAATCCCCTTCTATGTGCATCGGTTGATGATGTCTATAAGGAAGTTTGCCGAAATTTATGGTGGATTCCGAATTAACAATATCTTTTATCTTTTCTATTACAGAATATAATTTATGAGCAGAATTCCCGGATAGATTATAAACATCTGCCGGGATTTTATTTTCTAGTATTAAACCAATAGAATCAACAAGATCCTTAATGAATAGATAATCATATTTTTGTTCGCACATTGTTAGGTCTAATGGTTCATTCTTTAACATTTTTATTATGGCGTTTGGAATAAACCACTTCGTATCTTGCTTTGGGCCATACAAGGAAAAAATTTTTAACCAATAAAGTTCAATTTGTTTTTGCGTGCAAAATGTTTGTAATAAATCTTTTAATGCAGCTTTAGCTGCGCCGTATGAAGTGTTGGGCTTACAAATACTATTTTCATCTAATCTGCCTTCAACTCCATATTCGGCTTGTGACCCAAAACAGATAATTTTTTTTGTTTTGTATTTATTAATCAACGAAAATAAAATGCTGATATTCCCAATTTGTTTAATCCAATTATCCCTATCTTCATTTTCTACACCGTCCCAAGCACAGTGAATAATTGCATCGTATTCTTCCACCTGGTTTACATTATTGTCAGATAATTGTTCTATGTATTTAAAATTTACATCAGCTAAAAATTCTTTACAGCGCCATAAGTTTGTACTTTTTCTAATAACAGCACTAACATTATATTTTTTAACCAAAGATTCCGCTATGCTTGAACCAATAAACCCGCTAATCCCAGTGATTAAAATCTTATCCATTTACTCCCAGTCATCAGTAATAACTTTAGTTAAAGAAACACTGTTAGTATATAAAAAATTCTTAAACGATTTTATCATCAATGGAGGGCCTGAAATAAAATATGTAGCTGAATTACCGTTATCATTAAAAAAAAAATCTATATTAAGTAAGCCCCGGGTAAATCTAATTCAATAAATTTCATTTTAATATTTTTCAGCAAATCTCTTGAATGATTTATGAATATGTTCTAACATTTTATCTGTTAGACCATGGTGACATGCAAGTAAAATTCCTCCCCGCATAACATTATCAGCATTACTATACCCATCTTTACTCTTTACACAGTGAATATCTTTAAAGCCAGGCTGCCTTAGAATATTTCCTGTAAAGATTACGCGTGTTTGTATATCATCCTTTTCTAATGATATCTGCATTTCGGTTCTGGTAAATGGCGCATTATCTTTAACAATAAGTGGGAAAGCTAACCAGCCTGTTCTTGTTTCCGGTGTCTGCTTTGGCAGGATAAACCATTCTTTATATTGTTTAAAGAATTCATATTGCTTATTAAAATTTTCTATTCTTGCTTCAATATTAGCTTGCAGCTTATTTAATTGCACAAGCCCGAAAGCAGCACCCATTTCGGAGGGTTCTATATTATAACCGGGTTCTGCGAATACGAATTTTGCGTCGTATTGAATGCCTTCAAGCTCAACATTAAACCTGTTCTCAATTTTTTCAGATTCAACAAAAATAGATGAGCTTCTTCCCCAACTGCGTAAAAGTTTTGCTCTTCTGAACATCTCATTATCATTTATACATAGCATACCACCATTACCGGCGCAATTGATAACGTGAGATCCGTAAAAGCTTGTGATCGAAATATCCGAATGATAACCGCTGCTCATTCCTCTTAATGTGCCTCCAAGTGTATCGGCAGAATCTTCAATAATCTTTAAATTATATTTTTGAGCAATTTCCGTAATTTTATCCCAATCAGGTATGTTGCCTAACAAATTAGGGATTGAAATAGCTTTGGTATTCTTCGTAATTATTTCTTCTATTTTATTCACATCTATAACAAAAGTATCCGGTCCAACATCCACAAAAGAGGGGATAAGTCCATTCTTGATAATAGAAGCAACTGTAGTAGAAAATGTTAATACAGGAGTGATAACCTCACTTTCTTTTGGAAGATTTAGTACTTCAACTCCAAGATAAAGAGCTGATGAACCCGAGTTAACCATTAATCCGTACTTCTTATCAAATAACTTTGCAACTTTCTCTTCAAACTCTCTTACATTTTTTCCCATCTGTGTTGAAGTTCTTAATACTTCAACTACTGCATCTATTTCTTCCTGTCCGTGAACAGTCATACCATAAGGAACACGCATAAGTTTATTTTTCACTCCATTTTATTTTCTGTTTAGCAGCTATATCTAAATATTCTTTTATTGTCGCAACCCTGTTAACTAAAGGATCAGAAACATTATTAATATCATTAAGATATCCGTTCACAGTCAATTCAACAGTTTTATTAAAATCAAGCACAGGTTTCCATCCTAATTTAAAAACTGCTTTAGAAATATCTAACTTTAATATTTTTGCTTCATAAGGTTTTATTGAATCATTGCTTTCAGTTATTTCAACGCTTTGGTCAAATTTATTTATCTCTTTAAGAAGTTCTCTTACAGAATAATTCATTTCATCTTTTGGTCCGAAATTCCAACCGCCGGAATATTTAGCATCTTCTGATAATTTTGAAGCCAGCAACAAGTAGCCGGAAAGCGGTTCTAAAACATGCTGCCAGGGTCTTGTAGCAATTGGATTACGTACGAATAATTTATTCTTACCCAATAAAGCCCTGAAGTAATCCGGAATAATGCGGTTTTCTGCCCAGTCGCCAGCACCGATAACATTACCGGCTCTTGCTGAAGAAATTTTGCAATCAGTATCTTTAAAGAAAGAATTTAGGTACGAATCTGTGATAATTTCAGAACAACCTTTAGATGCACTGTAAGGATCTTTACCACCCACCGGATCATTTTCTCTATAACCCCAAACCCATTCATTGTTTTTGTAACATTTATCGCTGGTTATATTAACCGCAGCTTTTACAGAAGGTGTATTTCTCACGGCATCAAAAAAATTTACAGTTCCCATTAAATTCGTTTCAAATGTATAATGCGGGTCTTTGTACGATTCAATAACAAGAGGTTGAGCAGCTAGATGAAAAGCTATATCTGGTTTTACTTCATCGAAGAATTTGAACAAATGCTCTTTGTCCCTTATATCCCCATTTATATGATGGATTTTTTCATTTAAATTACATTTGACAAAATTATCTTCGTCTCTTAGCGGCGGAAGTGCATAACCATAAACATCAGCACCAAGTTCTTTTAACCATATAGCCAGCCAAGAGCCTTTGAAGCCGGTATCGCCAGTGATTAATACTCTTTTGTTTTCAAAAATTCCATTAAACAGTTTTTTCACTCTACGTTCATCACTCTTAGTTCTACACTCATTTTGCTATTCCCAAATTTTCCATGGCGCTTTACCTGCAGTCCACAAATTTTCAAGTTCATTCTTATCAGATAATTTATCCATTGGCATCCAAAATCCATGATGATTATATGCAGACAGTTGATTACCCATTGCTAAACTTTCTAAAGGTTCCTTTTCAAAAAAGGTTTCATCACTTTTAATGTAATCAAATACCTTGGGGGTTAATACAAAGAATCCGGCATTTACCCATTTCCCGTCACCATCTGGTTTTTCAATAAAAGCTCTTACATTATTATCTTTATCAATATCTAATGAACCGAATCTACCTACAGGTTGCGCTGCTGTAACTGTTGCAACCTTTCCTTTAGAATTATGGAATTTTATTAATGATTTAATATCAATATTGGCTACACCATCACCGTAGGTCATCATAAAAGTTTCATTATTGGTAAATTTTTTTATTCTAAGGAGTCGTCCGCCTGTCATTGTATTATCGCCAGTATCAATCAAAGTGATTTTCCATGGCTCGGCGTTGTTATTATGAATTTCCATTTTGTTTTTTTGTAAGTCAACTGTTACATCTGACTGATGTAAAAAATAATTTGCGAAGTATTCTTTTATTAAGTAACCCTTATAGCCAAGGCAAATAATAAACTCATTAAAACCATAATGAGAATAAATTTTCATAATATGCCAAAGAATTGGTTTGCCGCCAATCTCTACCATTGGTTTAGGCTTAATGGTTGTTTCTTCACTTAAACGTGTTCCTAAACCACCAGCCAAAATAATAACTTTCATTTTTATAGTCCTCAACTCTTAGTTTTTGCTGCCCATTTCCCTACTGCTTATTTCCTACTAATTTAACCGCGCACCAAGTTTACCCGGCGTTTTTTTGACGGGCCCACCGGCAAGAATTACTACTTTCATTTATTTACCCCTAACTTTTTAAGTTATTCTCAAAGGATTGTTAAAACGGAATGTAAATCGGTGATCAGTTATCTATAATAAGTCAGCAGTATGCAGTTGGCAGTAGTCAGTTCGTGGTTCAATGTTGTTAACTCAGGACAAAACTTTATGCTTGATCCCATGAAATAGTAAAAACCACATTTCACGGGACAGGTTGCTTGGATGATTGTT
>CAYVBQ010000030.1:0-48123 GCA_964449775.1 uncultured Melioribacter sp.
AATGCACGTCTATCATCAACAAGTTTTGCATCAAGTCCTATAGATGAAAGAGCGCTCATCATATCAACCATCGGATTTGCATCACTTCTAATTGGACCGAAACAGCCCCGGCAAGGCATATATCCCTTAACGCAGCGAGGAATATTTTCTTCTCCGTTCATTGGTTTTCCGCATCCCGATTTTGTAACTGGTCCTAAACAAATAATTCCCTGCTCATTAAAACATCTCATGGAATTATATTCTCCCGGTGTGAACTCCGCATCTTGTAATGGTCTTTTCAAATTGAAACTGCTCTTCTCTTCACGTTTGGTTGGACAATCATCACAAACACTTCTTTCGGGAAGTGAAAAAGGTTTTCCGCTAAGAAGTGCAGTCAATGCTTCCACGATGATAGCCGGATTCATCGGGCAGCCGGGAATTGCGAGATCAACTTTTATGACTTCATCAAGAGCATAAACCCTGTCGGTAAGTGGTGGAAGATCAACAGATGGAGTATTATTCGATTCGGTACTTTTTGAATCCCGGAACACTTTATTATATAATTCTTGCAAATCATACATATTAGCGAGCGCTGGAATTCCTCCAAAGCAAGCGCATGAACCAAGTGCAATAAGAGTTCCGCATTTTTTCCTCATCTCTTCTGCAACATGTTTTTCTTTCTCGTTTCTTATTCCACCGGAGATCATTCCTACATCGGCTTGAGGAATCTCAAGTTCAGTTTTTTCACCAGTCTGTCCGTAGTACTTGTGATCCATTAAAACCGGCATATGGACAAATTGGAGAGATGGAAGTAGATCGAGAAGTTGTTCTCCTATATCAAGGATGGATATTTCACATCCTCCGCAGATATTGAGCCATTCTTCAGCTACAGTTGCCATTAAGCCTCCTTCTATACATATTGAAAAATGAAGTGTATACTACTCACCACTTCTTCTATTTAACGATTACCTTCAATTTTTACTTCGGTTGCTGTGCGCCGACTATAGACAAAATATTTCCCATCTTCCTCTATGAGTTTTGTCTCGAATCTGTCTTTAGAATATTTATCAACATTTTCTTTTGCCGCAGATTCGGATTCATAGTTTATTCCATCCCACATAAACTTTTTGCCATCAATTATTTTTACGTTTTCTGCCAAAAGTTACCTCCTAAATTTTTGAGAGGTTTGTAGATTTTTAATTTTGCGTTTCATTTATTTATTACATCACGTTGTGCAGTTTAGATACTCTGCGTGCTCTGCGGTAAAGCTTTTAACGCAAAGGTCGCAAAGTAATTCGCAGAGAGCGCAAAGAAAATTACTTTTGGAACACCCTCCAACAACATAATTTCAAGTTTCTATGTATTATGAGTTATCTCATTAACTATATGGACTAGGTCCAAGTTTTTTAATTGTATCAACAACTTCTCTCATCACTTGAGCGAACTTCGGCGCTTCAGAAGCAGAAATCCATTCGAGCCGAAACCGTTCACCTTCTATTCCAAAATCCTCAAGCATTAGAGTAATTGCATTAGCTCTCTTTTCTGCGCTCTTATTGCCATCAATATAATGGCAATCCCCAATATGACAGCCGCACATTATCACTCCATCAATACCTTTAGTCAACGCATCAATTACAAGATTGGGATGCACCATATTTGAACACATTACTCTAATGATCCGAACGTTTGTCGGATATTGTAATCTTGAAACTCCGGCTAAATCAGCTCCTGCGTAAGAACACCAGTTACAGCAGAAGGCAATTATCTTTGGTTCAAAATCATTTTGCATTTTAAGCTCCTAAAACTGCGTTCACTTGAGCATAAATCTGCTCTAACTTAAATCCTCTAACGATTATTCCTTTCTTTGGACATGTGGCTTGACAGCCGCCGCAACCTTTGCATGCAGATTCATTTACTTCAACTGTCTTTTTTATTGATCCGTTTCTCATAAATTCAATTAGCGTAATTGCTTTAAATGGGCATGGTTCAATACAAAACGCACAGCCATCACAATTTTCATCTATCACTTGAGAGATATTCGCTTCAAGCTCTATAAAATCTTTTGAAAGAATTGTAGCGGCTCTTGACGCAGCCGCTTGAGCTTGGATAATACTTTCTTCTATTGCCTTAGCCGAGTGCGCTAAGCCGCATAAGAAAACTCCTTCGGTTGCAAAGTCTATCGGGCGGAGTTTCATATGAGCTTCGAGAAAAAATTGATCACTTGTTAACGGCACTTTTAATAACTGCCCAATTGATTTATTCCCTTCGCTCGGCACTACTCCAGCCGCGAGTACAACGAAATCCGCTGAAATCTCAATCGGTATTCTTAAGGTTTGGTCAAAAACTTCTACTTGTAATCCATTGCCATTTCTGGAAACTTCCGGTTTTTTATCTTCATCATATCGTATGAAGATAACGCCTTGCTGACGTGCTTTTGTATAGTAGCTTTCTCTAAATCCGTATGTTCGAATATCACGATATAGTATGTAAACATTTGTCTTAGGTGAGAGCTGTTTAATCTTCAGCGCATTCTTTATTGATTCGGAACAACATATTCTTGAACAGTAAGGTCTTTCTTTATCACGAGAGCCGACGCATTGAATTATTACAAATGTTTTCGGCGGTTGTTTTTTATCAGCAGCTAACCACCCACCGCCTTCCGACAGACGCTGTTCTAATTCAAGATGAGTCATTACCCGTTCGTCTTGATTATATAAATACTCTTTGGGTTGATATTCTTTTGCGCCGGTTGCAACGACAACTACCCCATGTTCAAATTCTTTTTCATTTCCATTTGCAGAAATCTTTGTTTTGAAATTTCCGACAGAACCTTCCAAACTTTTTATTTCGGCTTCAGTATATAAATTGATTTTATCATTGGATTTTACATCTTGAACAATGCGTTCCAATTCTTCCTGTGGCTTCTCTCCGTTTAGTAAATATTTTATGTGTCTTAAATTACCGCCGAGTTCTTTTTCTTTTTCAACTAAGTGTACATCGAATCCCTGGTTTGCAAGCGCTAACGAAGAAGTCATTCCGGAAAGTCCGCCGCCAATTACAAGTGCAGCTTTAGTTACCGCGATCGAACTTTTTTGCAAAGGTTCTAACAATCTTGCTTTGGCAACCGCTATTCTCACCAAATCTTTTGATTTTTCAGTTGCTTTTTCCGGTTCAAACATGTGAACCCATGAGCATTGGTCTCTGATGTTAGCCATTTCGAAAAGATAAGGATTAAGTCCGGCTTCTCGAATTGTATTTCGGAATAGAGGTTCATGAGTCCTTGGAGTGCATGATGCAACAACCACTTTATTTAAACCGTATTCTTTAATTTTCTCTTTTATAATTTCCTGCGTATCGTTTGAACAGGTGTATAGATTATTATCAGCAAATACCACATCGGGAAGTTTCTTCGCGTATTCTACAACATCAGGAACATTTACTACTCCCGCAATGTTTGTTCCGCAATGGCAAACAAATACTCCAATTCTTGGTTTTTGTCCCGCAACATCTATCTCGGGCGGATATTCCTTTTCAGTAATCAGACTGCCTCTCACATCACATAAAAGAGATAAGACTCTTGATGCCGCACCCGATGCCTGCATAACGGTCTCAGGAATATCTTTAGGTTCAGTGAAAGGACCAGCCACGTAGATACCTTCGCGTGATGATTCTGTTGGATTGAAAATAGAAGTCTTACAGAAATTGAATTCATTCAACTCGATGCCAAATTTTTCTGCAATGTTGGTTGCAGATTTCGGGGGCAGTATTCCAACAGATAAAACAACGAGATCATATTCGCGGGAAACTTTTTTATCATCTTCAGTCAGATATTTGATTAACAGATTATTTGTATAAGGAATCTCTTCGACCGCAGGAATGCGGCATCTTATATAATTCACACCATTGTTAATTGCTCTTTGATAATATTCATCGAACCCTTTACCATGAGCGCGGATATCCATAAAAAATATGTCGCATTCTAAGTTTCCGCCAATATGTTCTTTGGCTATTAACGCTTCCTTTGTTGCATACATACAGCATACCGATGAACAATAATCTCTTTCGCAATCGCGGGAACCGACACATTGGAGGAATGCTATTCTTTTTGGTTTCTGCCTGTCAGAAGGTCTCAACACGTGTCCGGAGAATGGTCCCGAAGCATTTAATATTCTTTCGAACTCAAGTGAGGTAATTACATTTGGGTAAAGTCCATATCCAAGTTCCGGTTTTATTTTTGGATCGAATAAATCAAAACCCGGTGATAAAACTATAGCTCCGACATTCAGTTCTATCTTTTCTTCTTTTTGTGAATAATCAATTGCTTTTGCCTCGCATACTGTCTCACAAATTTTACATTTCTCATACTTCAGATAAATACATTTTTCGTCATCAATCATAGGTGTATTGGGAACTGCTTGAGGATAGAGAATATGTATAGCGGGTTTTGAATCTAATCCTAAATTAAATGGATCCGGAATTGGTATTGGAACATTCATGCTCGTAAGGTCAGAAACTTTTTTCCCGACAGGGCAAATGAAATTGCACGCCCCGCAAGTCCAGCACATCTCATTTTGTTTTCCAAACGGAGGTTCAACTTTTTTGCCCGGACCTCTTCCGGAGAAACTGACCGCATTTCTTCCCATTCTTTCTTCACAAATTCTAACGCAGAGTCCGCAATAAACGCAATCATCAAATTTTTTCTTTATTCTTGGTTCGCCGACTCCCATATCGAAAGCAATTCGTCGTATGTTTTCTGAATCAGGGCAGCGCGCAAGTAGAAGTTCTGCAACAATCTTCCTTGCTCTTTTAACTCTATCTGTATCTGTAAAAATAGAGAGGCCATTTAATGCGGGAAACGAACATGATGCTTGAACTGTAGAATTTCTTCCCTCTTGGTGAACTTCAACTAAACATAACCTGCAAGCACCGTAAGGCAGCAGTGCTTTATGATGACATAACTTCGGCACACTAAGTCCCACACTTTCGATAGATTCTAGAAGAGTCTTCCCTTCCGGGAATTCAAATTTGTTCCCATTTATGGCTAATTGAATCACGCTGTGTCTCCCTTTTCAACTATCTGTTCGAAAACAAAATTAACTTCAGGATGAGAAGCTTTAAGAACGCGCATAGTTTTTTTTATATCTCCGAAAGGTTTCATATCTATATTATTTTTATTAAAGCAAGCAGTGATTCGAATTCCTTTTTCCGTTCGTCTTTCAATTTTCAAATTTCCGCCGGTTTCTTCTGCCGCTTGTGAAAGGAACGGAAGACCAAGCCCGATTCTTTTTCCTTTTTTAGTTGTAAAAAAAGGATCAACTGCTTTCTTAAAATCATCCTCACTCATTCCCTTACCGTCATCTTCAATTTCTAAAATCAGTGTCTCATTCTTTTCTATAAGTATCACTCGTATATTTTTCGCACCGGCGTTTAAAGAATTTTCCGCTATGTCCAAAATATGAAGCGATAGATCTTCCATTATTTGTTCATCCTAATAACACATACATACATGGAGTAACCCCTCGATTTATCGAGGGGTGAAGTGTAGTAACCCTGTGGGGCTTTAGCCCTGATGTTCAAACCTGTATTTCTTGATAAATTCTTCATACTCATTCTCAAATGATAAAGGCTAAAGTCCATTATTTTTTGTTTGGTGTTCACCCCATGCTGAAGCATGGGGTTTCTACAAACACATCTTTTATTAGTTCAGTTAAACAGTTACGTTTAATTGATAATGATCACCAAATTTATATTTCAATTTTCCTTCCTTCTTCGCCTCGTAAAGATTTTTTTATCTCATCAAAAGTTGAATTCTCCATAGAAAAACTTGTATAGTTTCTGCCAATATCTTTCAGCGAATGCGCATCCGAAAATGTTACTATTGGCAATGATCTATCGTTAAATTTTTGAATCTGACTTTTATTGGATACTTCTAAAGCATCGAGCACTAATCCTTCCGGTATAAATCCGAGCTGTGAGATTAAACTGAACCTTTCTCTATCAACATGAGATGCAATTGCAATTCCTCCTAATTCGTGGATGGAATTAACTATACTTTCAATTGATAGTTCAGCAGCGCCGATTAATAATTTCTTATTGAAACCAAGCACTTCATCATCTTCGTTAACAACAACTTGATCGCCATAAATTTTTTCATCGTCCGTTTCGATTAGATTATCATAAATAATTTGCTGCATTGAATGAAGAGACTTCTCGTTATCAAATAATGCAAGCACATGAACCTCTTCCTTTGATGTAATCTCGATTCCGCCGATAATATCTAAGTCCATATTTTCCGCACACTTTTTTACACTTATCACATTCTCACATGAGTTGTGATCACAAATTCCAATAATATTTAACCCACGCTTTTCTGATTCTTTAACAATATTTTTAGGAGTCATTTCAAGCTCGGCGCAATAAGAAAGACAAGTATGAATATGTAAATCGGCTTTAAATGTCTTCATCATTTTTACCGATACCAAATTCATACAGCTTACCAACAATTTGAAAAGCTCTCTCATCGGTACTCAAAACAATTATCTTTTCATCTTCAGCTTTTTTCAATGAATCTTCGTCCGGCTTTCTTCCGTTTACAATAATTATTCCTGAAAGATCTTTTACGCTTGCAACAGAGATAATATTTAGATGCGTCTGTAAAGTAATCCAAATATTTCCTTTCTTCGAATTAGCGAGTACGTCGCTCAACATATCGCTTACGTAACCGCCATTTATTTCTCTGTCTAAAAAATCCCCGCTCGATAAAACGGTGAGATTTAATTCTTTAATAATTTCTGAGATTTTCATTTTTTTAGATTCACTGTAAATTCTAAATTCGTTCCTTCGCCAACTTTTGAATCTATCCTCATTTCATCTTAGAGGAGACTCATACTTTTTTAACATTTTCTTTGTGTTACTTTGTGCCTTAGAGCCTTTGTGGTAAAAAACTTCTCACCACCAAGACACTAAGACTCAAAGGATTAACCTTTTTATGCCGTCTTTAATCAGAGGCACATTAAAATTAATCAAATAGCCAAGACGTTTCCCTGTCAATTTAAGATAGCTTAATATTTGCGCCTGATAAACCGGATTCATTTCGTCAACAGCTTTAAGTTCAACAACAACTAATTCTTCTACTAATACATCAAGACGTAAGCCCTCTTCAAAAGTGATATTGTCATACACAATCGGAATATCAACTTGTCTTTGATAATTCATCCCAAGTTTTTTGAGTTCATAACAGAAACAAACTTCATAAACCTTTTCTAACAGACCCGGTCCTAAACTTTTATGAACTGTGAACACCGCATTAACAATAGCTTTACCTACAATTTCTTCTTTTTCCGTTAATGGTTTGAGATTCATTTCTCTATCTCTATTTATTTTTTATATTTTTCTATCAACACTTCTGACTTCCGCACATTTTTAAAGAAACAAGAAAATCTCTAGAAATCTTTCTAAATACTGCATTTTTGACTTTGAATTGGTTGTCCCAGTGTGTAAGACAGGAGAAATCCCCGCCCGTTAAAACGGTGAGGTTTAATTCCTTTATAATTTCTGAGATTTTCATTTTTTTAGATTCACTATAAATTCCAAATTTGTTCCTTTGCCAACTTTTGAATCTATCCTCATTTCATCTGTACAATTTTTTATGTTCGGAAGCCCCATGCCAGCACCGAAACCCATTTCTCTTACCCAGTCAGGAGCAGTGGAAAATCCCGGCAGCATTGCTTTTTCGATGTCGGGAATACCCGGTCCGGCATCAACAGCATTTACTTTAATTTTATCTTCCTCTACACAAACTGTAATTTCTCCTCCATCAGTAAATATGATGATATTCATTTCCGTCTCCATAGACGCTATAACTATTCTCCTTGTAATCTCGGTAGTAATTCCAAGTCTTAATAATGCATTCTTTAGAAAACTACTTTTCTCACCTGCTTTTTTAAATTCTTTCCCTTTAACATCATACTTAAGTATGACCGTGGTTTTATCTGATTTAATATCTTGAAAAATGTTTCTCATCTTATTCTTTTGGGCTTCCTCTTCATAATAGTCTTTTTCAAATCTTTTCAAGAGACATCTAATCACATCTCCTTTTGTGATCATTCCTACGAGTTTTTTTGTATCACGCTCTTTTACGGGAAATCTGCCAAATCTATGTTTCTCAAATTTTTTAATAACATGAATTAGCGGTTCATCACTGTAAATAAACTCAATCTGAGATGTCATATGGTCTTTTACATGCTCATCCTTTCTTCCTTTGATGATACATTTTATAAAATCCTCTACGCTTATTATCCCTTCTAAATTATCTTCGCTAACTACCGGTAATCCTGAAATCCGTTTATCTCTAAGTTTCATCCATACATCAACCATTGTATCGTCGGGTGCTACTGTAATAACATCTTTTGTCATTGCCTCTTCAACTTTACATTCATAAGCGAGTTCTTGAATTTTTGAAGTTCTCACTATATCAGTCATCTTCCGAAATTCCTTTTAACCCTTCTTTGTATAATTTACCACAGCTTTCAAATAAAGGAAGTTGAGTACACATCAGAACTACTCCCCTTTCATTTGCAAGTCTAACAACATCATCATCCGGTCGTTTGCCTCTTACAAAACAGATAGCTTTTATATCAACAGCGTCTGTTGTATAAATAACCTGGGGTGTTGTAAGTCCGGTTAAAAGTAAAGTACTTTCATGTTCAACATGCGCAAGAACGTGACTCATCAGGTCGCAGCCGCAGCCCATCTTTACTTCCATGTCTAATAATTCTTCACCGCAAATAACTTCTGCATTTATTATCTGTTTCACTTTATGAATATTCATTCTTTTTTTTCCATTCTTTGCAAGAAATGATTTCAGAAAGCTGTATCAAGTTTTCAATATCAGAACCGGTAACTTTAATTATTGCTGAAATTTTCGGCGGACAGACTTCCAAACATTGACCACATTTGTGACAGTTTTCCTGGTTTATTATGTGGATAAATTTTGACTCTCCTTTGATAGCTTCGGTAGGACAACTTTTAATACAGAGCAAACAACCAACACATTTGTTTGGGTCTATATAATATTGTATCAAATTTCTACAAACGAGCGCTGGACACCTTTTTTCTTTAATGTGAGCTTCGTATTCATCTTTGAAATATCTCAATGTAGAAAGCACAGGGTTAGGGAGAGTTTGACCTAATCCGCACATCGAAGCATCTTTAATGCACTCACCTAATTCAGTTAAAAATTCAAGATCTCCTTCACGTCCTTCGCCATCGGAAATTCGAGTGAGAACTTCTAATAATGCATCGCTGCCATCGCGGCATGATACACACTTACCACAAGATTCTTCATTTGTAAACTGAATAAAGAATTTGGAGACATCAACTACACAGGTATCTTCATCCATAACAATCATACCGCCTGAGCCCATCATTGAGCCGGCTTTCTGTAAAGATTCATAATCAATTGGAGAATCGAGCATAGACGAAGGAATGCACCCGCCGGAAGGACCGCCAGTCTGAACTGCTTTAAATTTTTTCCCTTTAGGAATTCCTCCGCCAATTTCGTAAACCACTTCTTTAAGTGTGATGCCCATCGGAACTTCAATAAGACCGGTATTATTTATTTTTCCAACCAATGAAAATATTTTTGTTCCCTTAGAGGTTTCAGTTCCAATACTTGAAAACCATTCTGCACCTCTTGTAACTATCACTGGAACATTTGCCAGAGTTTCAACATTATTAATTACAGTAGGACAGCCCCAAAGCCCGGCTTGAGCAGGAAATGGCGGACGCTGCCGTGGTTCCGGAATAGCACCTTCAATAGAATTAATCAAAGATGTTTCCTCACCGCAGACAAAAGCTCCAGAACCTTCTCTAATTTCAATAGTAAAATCGAAGCCGGACCCTAAAATGTCTTTGCCTAAAAGTCCATACTCTTCGGCTTGTGCAATAGCAATTCTCATTCTCTTTATGGCAAGCGGATATTCTGTTCTCACATAAATAAATCCTTCGTTTGAACTAATTGCATATCCGGCTATGCACATTCCTTCGATGACAGAATGAGGGTCAGATTCTAAAACGCTTCTGTCCATGTAGGCGCCGGGGTCGCCTTCATCGCAGTTTGCAATAAAATATTTTGGTGTCTTGGTTTGCTGACTTGCAATTTCCCACTTCCTGCCGGTAAGAAAGCCCGCTCCGCCTCTTCCTCTTAATCCCGATTTTAAAATTTCCTCTACAACATTTCTTGGAGTCATTAAGCTCAGAACTTTTTCAATGGCTAAGTAACCATCGCGGGCAATATAATCTACTATCTTTTCCGGGTCTATAATTCCTTTGTTCCGCAATACAATTAGCAATTGTTTTTTGAAGAAAGGAATATCGGAAAGCAGCGGAAGAGGTTCTTTTTCCTCCGGTGGTTTGAACATCAATTTTTTTACAGGTCTTCCTTTAAGAAAATGTTCTTCAACAAGATGGTGAATATCTTTCTTTTCTAGCCAGCCGTAGAAAATATTATCGGGTATAACAACCATAAGAGGACCCTGCCCGCAGAATCCATTACAACCGGTTGCAACAACAGTAACTTCATCTTTCAAACCGAATGATTCGAGTTCTATATTCAACTCGTCTATAATTTGGAAAGCGCCGCCGGCAAAACAGCCCGTTCCGGTGCAAACCATCAATTCAATTCGTCTCTTCTCAGCCATTACCCAACCCTCTCGGAACCAATACCTAATACAAATTCTTTAACCACATTACCCGCCATAATGTGTTCGTTAAAAATTTTTTTTACTTTCTCCGAAGTAAGTTTGCGATATTTTACAGGGGCAGAACCTTCCATTTCAATTGTAGCAATTGGTTCTTCAGAACATAAACCTGCACAACCTGATGTTGTGAACATTATATCAGTTAATTTTCTTTCTTCCATCTCATCTAAAAACGAATTCATAATTTCTCTAGCTCCGGCGGCAATACCGCATGTGCCCATATGAACTATTACTTTTCCACGAAAATTTCCTTCGCGCAGGTAAATTCCTTTTCTAGCGGTCTCCCGCATTTTTTGTAATTCACCAATTGTTAATCTGGGCATACTGCAACTCCTTGATCTTGCTTTTTTCAATGATCCCGGGAATATTTTTAGTTTGGAGTTTTCCATAAACATCATCACCAATAGTTGCCACAGGTGCTAACCCGCAGCAGCCAATACATCTAACTGCCTTAAGTGTAAAAAACATGTCGTCCGTGGTTTCTCCCGGCTTAACATTTAATTTTTCACTGAACTGTTCCAGTAATATTCCAGATCCACGGACATAACAAGCAGTTCCCATACATACATTTATAGTGTATTTGCCAATTGGTTTTAAACTGAATGAACTGTAGAACGTTGCGATACGTGTAATATGTGAAAGAGGATAATTTGTTTCTTGCGAGATATATCTTAAAATATTTTCCGGGAAATAATTGTAAGCTGCATTAACATCCTGAAGGATCGGCATTAAAGGACCTTTTCTGTTCCGATGTTTTTTCAGGATTTCAGTTACTGTTTCAGCATATATAGGTTGAATTTCTATTTTTTCTTTCTCAACGATTTGAACACTATTTCTCGTTGGGCAATTCGAAACGCAAGCTCCGCAGCCGGTACATTTTTCTTCATCAACGTACCTGGGCTTCTTATTCAATCTTACAGAAAAATTGCCGGGTTGTCCGGTAATACTCTCAACTTCGCTTAGAGTGATCTTCTCAATATCTTTATGCCTTCCAATTTCAACTAACCGCGGCGCCATAGTACACATAGCACAATCATTAGTAGGAAAAGTTTTATCGAGTTGAGCCATCACTCCGCCAATCGAAGGTTTATTATCAACCAGATAAACTTTAATGCCCGATTCTGCAAGATCAAGCGCCGCTTGCATACCGCCGATTCCGCCGCCAACTACTAATGCAGAACCGATCTTCCCGTTAGATTTAATATCATCAAACATTTTCTAAAACTGGCTCCTTGTTTATTTCCACTTGCAATGCTTTTTCTTTAACCGCTTGAAAGTAAATAGCCAGAGGACGATAAATCATATGGCTCCATTTACCAAACGGAATTTCAATTATCAACATTGGAACAGCTATAGCTAAATGAATTGCGTAAGTAAAATGAGTAGTAAGTTCCAATCCCAAATACCTGAATATGTGAACTGCAAGACCGCTGACCGCCGTAAGCAATAGCATAATTGGGAATATCAGATCATTCGCGTTGGAGAATTTGTGTATTTCTTCACGTTTTTTGATTCGGCTTATCAATATTTCTACGGTAGTATAGATTAAAGCTCCTGCGGAAAAATAACCGAGCCATCTCTGCGGATGGTAAACAGGATAGATATTGTCTGTCTGAAACCATTCAAGAAAGAAAAATTTTATACAGACCATCAATCCGCAACCGGCTGCTAGGATCAAATGTTTTATCCAGCGGTTTCGAACAGCACAATCTCTAAATCGTTTTTGAGTAATAGCGTGTAATAAAAAAGTTTTAGCTTCGGTGAAGTATAAATGGAAAGGTATCTTGAGATTATCATCGCTCCTCATAGTAAACCAATACATCCGCAAAGAGTTAGATAATAGAAAGAAGAGCGGGATGAGAAAGACAATAGTTGTAAATGTTCCAATTAAACCGAACATATGTTCCATTGGCATCGGTTCCGAGATGAACACCTCGTACTCAAGTTCAGCATAAAATAAATGATAATATACAACCAGAAGTAAAACGATTAATCCGAAGAAAAAGAGAGATCCTATTTCCCAAAATTTTGATTTATAAATTTTTGCGGAAAGACCTGTCCAATCATATTGTGCAGTTAGATAGCGGCGGAGAGTCATCATCGCTTCTCCGGGTTCAGTTTGTCTTGGGCAGGTCGTAGAACAATCACCGCAGTAGTAACACAACCAGGGTTCTAATCTGCTTTTCAATTGTTCCTTTAAACCAATTAAAGTATATCTAAGCGTCTTGCGCGGGAATGAATTTGTATCATTTGTTAGATCGCACGAAACAGTGCAACTGCCGCACTGAAGACAGGCATTTGTGTCGAACTTACCATATTTACGAACTTCAGTTAATAAATTAGGATCGGTTCTATATTTCATAATGAACCTGCCAATTCGCTTAATATTCGATTAATAATGGTGGTGGGGTGAATATGTAGAAGATCCCTTGTATCAGTAAAATACTGGACAGTTGTAGTCGCCATAAAAGATTACGAAGATTATGTATCTATATTAGTTTAACTATATTCAAGTAAAAACTAAATTGTAATCATTGACCGTAAAGGGTATAGGAACTTCTTACTATAAAAATGCACGGAAAAAATCTGACTGTCAAGTCTTTTTTTAATAGAATTTATAAATTCAACAAATCCTTGGTAATTGTTCACCCGTTATCATTTCTACAACGCGCGTACTGCCTATTATTGTTTTCATTACAACAATTCCGGTATGTTCTTTTGTAACTTTTCCAATGATACGCGATTCTTTTCCTAACGGATGCTTTTTCATTTCAAGTAATACCTTTTCTGCATCTTCTTTCGCAACAAATAAAATCACTTTCCCTTCGTTTGCAATATAGAGCGGATCCAGTCCTAAAATCTCACAAGCACCTTTAACTTCTTCCTTAATGGGAATTTTTGCTTCATCAATTTCAATTCCCATTTGCGCTGTCATCGCAATTTCTTTTAGTGTGCTTGCAACTCCGCCGCGTGTCGGGTCGCGCATTACGTGTACATTTTTTGATACGCTGAGAACTGAGCCGATTAAGTCATTCAATGGTGCTGTATCACTTATTATTTCTGTTTCAAATGTCAATCCTTCTCGTGCAGACATGATTGCCACACCATGATCTGCAATACTTCCATTTAGAATTATCACATCACCTTCTTTGCAATTCTTTGGTGAGATGTTTATTCCTTCTTCAACTATTCCGATTCCGGAAGTATTGATAAAAATTTTATCACCTTTGCCATGTTCAACAACTTTTGTATCGCCGGTAACAATTTGAACTCCGGCTTTGTGAGCCGCTTCTTTCATTGAAAGAACAATTTTCCACAAATCTTCTATCGGTAATCCTTCTTCAATTATAAATGCAGCAGAAATGTAAAGTGGTTTTGCGCCCGACACTGTTAGATCATTAATGGTTCCGTTCACGGCAAGATCACCAATATTCCCGCCGGGGAAAAAGATCGGCTGAACTACATACGAATCGGTGGTGAATGCAAATTTGTTTTTACCAACTGTGAATATTGCGCTATCGTGCTGTGCATATAATAATTCGTTGTCAAATTGAGGCAGAAACATTTTTGAGATTAGTTGATGGGATAAACTACCGCCGCCGCCATGTGCTAATAAGATTTTATCATACTCGCTTTTAAGAATGGGACAAGAAAAGCCGGGCGTAATATTTATTTTTGTTTCGTCGGTCATTATTCTCTATTTCACTAAATCAGTGTGAACTGCATTAAATTTATTTTTTCCATAATGAAAATAAGCCGCGCATGCACCCTCAGAAGAAACCATTAGTGCCCCAAGAGGAGTTTCCGGTTTACATTCTTTTCCGAACGCCGAGCATTCAACCGGTTTTTTAACACCTTTCAAAACTTCTCCGGCAATACAAAGAGTTGATTCATTTTGTTCAATATGCCCAACATCAAAAATTTTTTCAGCATCAAAATCCTTAAAAATTTCTTTCAAAGCATATCCGCTTTTGGGAATGGTTCCTATACCCCGCCACTTTCTATCAATCGTATCGAAAACTGTTGAGAGGATTTTCTTTGCTTGCTCATTTCCATTTCTTGCTACAACACGATTGTACTGATTTTCAACTTCGCATCTTCCTTCTTCCAATTGTTTAATACACATCAAAATACCTTGAAGGATATCAACCGGTTCAAATCCGGTAACAACAATTGGGGTTTTATATTTTTCGCAAAGAGGAATATATTCTTCATACCCCATTACAGTACAAACATGTCCGGCAGCAAGAAAGCCCTGGATCATACAATCACTTGAAGATAGCAATGCTTCAATTGCTGGGGGAACAAGCACGTGCGAAGAAAGTATAGAATAATTTTTCAAGTTTCTCCGGTTTGCTTCTAAAACCGACATTGCATTTACCGGCGCTGTAGTTTCAAAACCAACAGCAAAGAAAACTACTTTTTTATTTGGATTATCTTCGGCAATCTTAACTGCATCGAGCGGAGAGTAAACCATCCGCACATCGCCGCCGTTTGCCTTCACATTCAGCAGATCATTTTGGGATCCGGGCACACGCAGCATATCACCAAACGAAGTAAAGATAACATCATTACGTGAGGCAATTGCAACAGCTTTGTCAATTTGTTCCAGCGGCGTAACACAAACCGGGCAGCCAGGACCATGTAGAAGAGTTATTTGTTTTGGCAGAAGTTCTTCAATGCCGTATTTCAGAATTGAATGAGTTTGTCCGCCGCAGATTTCCATTATTGCCCATGGACGCGTAACAACTTCTTCAATTTGTTTTGTTAATACTTTAGCAGACTTTAAATCTCTGTATTCATCAACAAATTTCATTCAGTATGCCGATTTAATTTCGAGTAAGATTAATTTCCTTTCGAATCTTCTTTGTCGAGCAAATCGCTCATTTCATTCAGCATTCGAATTGTCTCTTCCGCTTCGGTTGTATCAATTTTATTCAATGCAAATCCGGCATGAACAATTACATAATCACCAATCGAAACATCATCAAGCAATTGTACACATGCGTCTTTTATAATTCCGCCAAAATTAATTTTTGCCATTTTAAGTTCAGTATTCGAGTCGTCAATCGAAATGATTTTACCAGGGACAGCAAGACACATATTATCTCTCAAGAAATGTTTGGTAATAATATCGGATTTTAATTCCAACATAGCAACAAATTAATTTTAGATTGTAACAGATCGCAGATTGTAACAGAAAATTTACTTTTATAATTCTGCGTTTAAGTGAATTTCGCCCGGGAATATTTATATCTTTGCGTCAGATTTTTTGTTTGTAATTAGAAAAAGAAATGATACTTTCAGCAGTAAAATTTTCAGCAATTTAATCCGAGAATAAATCCTAATGGAATTTTTAGAATACTTGATTGACCTTTTTCTTCATCTTGACAAACATCTTAATGAAATTATTCTTCAATACGGCGCTCTTACCTACCTGATTCTCTTTCTCGTCATCTTTGCAGAAACCGGATTTGTATTTACTCCGTTCCTTCCGGGTGACTCACTCCTTTTTGCAGCCGGTACATTTGCTGCAATTGGGTCATTCAATGTGCACATACTTTTTCTTCTCCTCTCAACCGCTGCTATTATAGGCGATTCAGTCAATTATTGGGTGGGTCAATATATCGGATTAAAGTTATTCGAAAGGAAGAGCCGTTTTCTTAAAAAAGAATACCTGGACCGCACACATAAATTTTACGAGAAGCATGGGGGTAAAACAATAATACTTGCGCGCTTTATTCCGATTGTCAGAACTTTCGCACCATTTGTTGCCGGCATTGGGGCAATGACATATAGTAAGTTTCTTGCTTACAACATAATCGGTGGTATTCTTTGGTGTGCAATATTTATTTATGGAGGATACTTTTTTGGAAATCTATCGTTCGTAAAAAACAATTTTTCTTTTGTAATCGTTGCAATAATTCTTATTTCGGTTCTACCAATGTTGATTGAGTATTTGAAACACCGCATTTCGAAGAAGAACATTAGACCAGACGAGTTGTAATCAAGAAAGCTGTCTAAAGAATAGTTTAAAAGTCATTGCGAGAATCCCGTCAGTCTGAGCGAAGACGAAGACAGGGATGACGAAGCAATCTTTGTCTCTCATTTGAAAATTAGATCACTTCGCCCCGATGAATCGGGACTCGTGATGACTATTTCATTTTTGAATATTCTCTGCGGATAATTTTATCCACACAAAATATACAGGTATCCCTAAAAGGACAATGATCAGTCCGGGCCAGGTATATTCCGGTTTGTAAAGGAAAAGAATTAAAGCAATTGATGCTGCTAAGAATATATAGAGCAGCGGCAGAATTGGATAACCAAATGCTTTGTACGGACGATCTGTGTTTGGTTGTTTCTTTCGAAGAATAAAAATCCCAACAATTGTAAGAATATAAAATATAAGAACGGCGAAGACAACATAGTCAAGAAGCTGTGAGTAAGTACCTGAAAGACAAAGTAAACTTGCCCATACTCCCTGAGAGATTAGGGCAATAGCCGGAACTGATTTTTTATTCAATGTTCCGGTTGATTTGAAAAATAATTTATCTTTTGCCATGGTATAAAAGACACGCGGGCCTGCAAGAATCAAACCGTTGTTGCACCCGAAAGTTGAAACCATTATTAAGATTGCCATTATTATTGCTGCCGGTTCTCCAAATATTAAATGCGCGACTGCGGTTCCTACTCTATCCTCTGCTGCAAACTGAATCCCCTGACTCATAACATCCTTTCCGTCAGGATTTCCGGCAAGCGGAAGAACAAATAAGTAAGCCACGTTTGCGAGAAAATAAAGAATGATTACGATTGATGCGCCGAAGAATAAACTCAACGGAATATTTTTTTTAGGATTTTTAATTTCACCGGCAGTGAATGTTATATTTTCCCACGCAACACTCGAGAATAACGAACCAACCATTGACACTCCAATTGCAACGACAATCGAGAAACCGGTCAATGATTCAACCCATCCGATCTTTCCATCAACAAGATGTAACCATTTACCCTGCCAGATGTTTGAAAAATTTGCGCTTATTGCTTGAGCATTTGCACCGATGAACAATCCAAGAAGTATCAATCCAAAGAGTGCTGCAGTTTTCGCGATCGTAAAAACATTTTGGACAATTTTCGCTTCTCGCAGTCCGCGTATGTTTATATATGTAAGAAGGGTGATGGAACAGATTGCCAGAATTTGTCCCGCGTGAATGTTTAATCCGAGGAGAGAGAACAAAATATTTTTTGAACTGAACCAAGGAAAAAGGACTGCTGTAAATTTTGCAAATGCAACCGCAACCGCAGCAATTGTCCCGGTTTGAATTACAAGAAAAAGTGTCCAGCCATATAAAAATCCAATCAAGGGATTGTAAGACTCGCGTAAATAAACATATTGCCCTCCCGCCTTTGGCATCATAGCGGCAAGCTCTCCGTAACTTAACGCACCAATGATTGTGATTACTCCGGTTATGAGCCAAACTAAGAGCAACAATCCGCTTGAACCAACAGTGCGGGAAATATCCGCGCTGACAATAAATATTCCCGAACCTATCATAGAACCTATGACGATCATCGTTGAATCGAATAAACCGAGTTCCCGTTTGAATCCTATACTGTATTGATCCGTATTTGGAATTTTAGGGTTGGTCATACATTCACCAAATAATTTTGTTATGAATTTAACTCATCCTTCATTCAACAGCCACAAAAAAAAATGAAGATATCTTGAAAGAATAATGACCTTGACATTGTACTCTTGACTTCATAGGTTTGGTGGGAATTCCCACAGCAGAAGGAAACCATGAAGACAAAAGTAGTGAAACAATACACGACCAGTCTTGATACTAAACGAAGGATCACGATCAGAGAAGCGGCATTCAACCATTACAATGTTAAGGTTTACAGTGACGGAAATGTAATGCTGAGCCCGCGTATTTTGATAGATCCAAATACAGTATCGAAAAACACATTTAAGACTATTGAATCATCAATGAAGAATTTCAAAGAAGGCAAAGTTTCCGAGCCAATTAAATTAAATGAATTTGATTGGGATAGTGAGGAATAGTTGTGAACTTTAAGATACGTCTCGGTGTACCTGATGTACTTGATCTCTGGAAAGATCTCTGCGAAAGAAGAAAAAAACGGAAATTTAGCAAAGGTGAAATTATTTTTCATAATAAATTAGGAAAAGCGTTTAACTTACTTGCCAGCAATCCAAAACATCCTTCACTCTCATCTCACGAAATAAAATCTTTGACCAAACGTTACGGTTTGAAAGTTTGGGAATCTTATTTAGAAAATAATGTTCCTGCTGCCGGTAGAATCTTTTGGGTATATGGTCCTAACAAAAATGATATTACAATAATTGGTATTGAACCTCATCCTGAAGATAGAAAGCATGGTTCTTATGAACGAATAAGCTTATCGGCACTACCAAAGTATTAAGAATCTATTTCTTGAAAAGGTTAAATAATTTTCTTCACTTCCACATACCAATCGCTTGATTGTTCTAGGGACTTATTCAGCCGCTGAATTAATGTATGCGGATCATCGAGACTTCCTTCCTGTAGAAGCGCGGATTCAAACAATTGTTCTGTTACATTCACAATGAAATCATCATTAGAATCAACCTTAAATACTTTTATCAAATTCCTTACCAATTTATGATTCGGGTTGACTTCAAATATTTTTTTCTGTTGTCCCATTTCTTTGTTCGTCATCCTCAAAATCTTCTGCATAGCCGCGGATAATCCTTCATCCTTTGAAACAATGCATGATGCGCTGTCAACCAAACGAGTTGATTTTACAACGTCTTCAACACGGTCTGATAGAATACTCTTCATTTTGGAAAGAAGACTGAAGAAATGTTTCTCATCGTCTTTATTCAATTCTTCCAATTCGTTTTTCTTTTCTTCTACATTTTTAATGTCGCTTATTTTTTTAGAATCAACCGACTCTGCAGACTTGAAATCGTAATCTTTGTATTTACGGATTGATTGAACCACAAATTCATCAATAGGATCAATGAGATAGAGAACTTCCAATCCCTTGTTCTTAAAAATTTCCATATGCGGATCCAATTTGATCGCCTCACGGTTTGTACCGGTTATAAAATAAATTTCCTTCTGCCCTTCTTTCATTCGCGCGGCATAATCGGCTAATGAAGTAAGCCCATCTTTATCATTACAGAAGGAAGAATTGAAACGAATCAAATCCATATACTTATCATGATTTGCGAAATCACTATAACCAAGTTTGAAAATTTTCCCGTGCTCTTTCCAGAATTCATCAAATGAAGATGGATCATTCTTCGCTTTATCTGAGAGATAGCTAAAAATTGTACTTGCTACGCTTGACGCAATTTTTGTAAACACAATATTTTCTTGAAGTGTTTCGCGGGAAATGTTAAGCGGTAAATCTTCCGAATCTACTACACCTTTTACAAAACTTAAATACTCCGGTAATAATTCTTTGTTCTTGTGCTGGATCAAAACGCGGCGGACATAAAGATCTAAACCGTAGTTCTCGCGGTCATGCCAGAATAGATCAT
Source organism: uncultured Melioribacter sp. (assembly GCA_964449775.1). Taxonomy (GTDB): domain Bacteria; phylum Bacteroidota; class Ignavibacteria; order Ignavibacteriales; family Melioribacteraceae; genus Fen-1258. Next base: position 20,290 of record CAYVBQ010000030.1, read on the forward strand.
TACTTTTCTTGGGAATGAAAAGTAAGACATTAAATTGAATTGGCGCGTCAACTAATTTGTGAATTACATCCATCGGTCCTTCAGAATCGTAACTCAAGAATTTATAAAACTCATCATACTGTTCTTTCTTGATGGAATTTTTTGGTTCACGCCAGAGTGCGCTAACTGTATTAATTTTTTCTTTATCCAGGGAGATGGGGTAAGAGATAAAATTTGAATGCTTCTTAATAGTGCTTTCGAGACGCCATTTTTCTGTAAACTCAACCGCATCATCTTTAAGATGCACCTCTACTTTTGTTCCGCGTGGAAGTTTTTCATCGAGTTCAATAATTTCATACTCGCCCAGACCATCCGAGCGCCATTCAACAGCTTTCTCATCGTTGCGGAAGGATTTTGTTTTAATAATTACTTCCTTTGCAACCATGAAAACAGAATAGAATCCTACTCCGAATTTTCCGATGATATTACTTGCATCCGCCTTTGTCTCGGCGATTAAACGGACAAATTCTTCCGTACCGGATTTAGCAATTGTTCCGATGTTCGTGATCATCTCATCACGCGTCATTCCTATTCCGGTATCGGTAATTGTGAGAAGTTTCTTCTTCTCATCAAATTCTATTTTTATTTCGAGCGCTAAATCTTTATCAAACATTTCCGTACCGCGGTTTGATTCGAAACGCAATTTATCCAGTGCATCGGATGCGTTAGAGATCAACTCGCGCAGAAATATTTCTCTGCTGGTATATAACGAGTGAGCGAGTATATCGAGAAGCTTCTTTACTTCGGCTTTGAACTCATATTTTTTAGTACTATCTGTCATCGAAATCTCCTATGTCTCAAATATTATTTTTAATTGATGAGTCTCCTCTAAAAAGGTATTTATGCCAAAAATAAGTTTTGAAATTTTACCATATTCCAACATCAAAATTATAAAATAGACCTTTTTAGATACGCCTCATTTATGTTTTTTGGTTATAAGAATGGCTTAACTTTATTCAGGTATACGGGAATTCGGCGATAAAAATAAATTTTGATTCCAAAATATTGATGTGAATAGAATATTGTAAAATTTTTCTACGAAATTTTGATTCTTATCTCACAAAGGGAAGAACCAGAACCCATATGAGAATAGGACATAAAACAAATTACCAGTCCTATTATTTTATTTTGGATTTTTATCATCTGGATTTTTCTCTTCCTCATTCATCCCTTTTTTAAACTGGCGAATTCCATCACCGATTCCTTTCATTAATTCGGGGATCTTCTTTCCACCAAATAATAAGATGAGGACAAGAACAATTAGTATTATCTCTGTTGGGCCTAAATTTCCCATATAATCCTTTCTTAAAAATTTTCTGTTGAAAGATAAAAACATTTGCGGCAGTTACAAAATACAATTTATGGATTAGTTCCGCGTTCCTTACCGCACAAACAAGTTTGGGAAAGCATCCGGAGAGTAACGAATGATCTCGCCGATCATATTCATCGCTTCTTTATCTTTTCTTTGCAAACTGAAAATTTTCATTAGGTAATATCGCGCAATGCTATTTGTTTCATCTTCTTTAGCGGCTTCCAATAAATAGTTTTGAGCAATTACATAATCATCAACATGGTAGCAAGCCATTCCTTTCAATGTATTCACGTCGGATATTTTTTGAGGACAGAAATAAATTACACTGTCACACTCGGATACCACCTTTTGCAAAATGTTCTTATCTTTCTTCTGTATCATTTCCAAAAAATAATTATTTGCTTCGATATAGTGTTTTAAGTATTTGTTGTTACAATTTTTCCATGATGAATCAACTCGTAGATTTTCTTTTCGAGTAAATACCGGAAGTAATTGATGCAGTTCATCTGCATAGAATATTTGCATGTAATAATTTTCTTGAAACTCATTTTTCACAAAAAGAGCACACTCGGCAAATGCGCTTGGTTTGGCTCCGGCTGGAAAGATTATATAATCGGGTTTTTGTGATAAAACATAATCAGCGTTGTAATGTCTTTCTTTCCAGAGGACAGGTAACTCTTCGTCAATTCCTTCTACTTCTTTTGGATGATGCGAAATGTATTCATCGGTTAATCCTACTATATCTATTACTCGAGTATTAGTAAAATAGGAGAATGCACCGATGGTTGACATCGCTACTGAAATTTGCCTTCCTTTTCTTTCGCTTTGTGAGTTCACCCAGTTTGCATAAATTTTCATTTTCTTTACTAGTCCGGTTTCATAAGCGCGTTTTTCCATCAACTGAAATCGTTGCTTACTAAAATTCACTAATCCACCCAAGAGAACAAGAACGATTGCTGCAGAGGATATTAAATGGGTAATCCATTTCTTCTTGGCAATAACGAGATTACTCGCATAAAGAATAGTTTTCACAAATAGGATAAATATCAATGGCATGATTGGAAGAAAGAAACGGTGGATAGGCAAAACATCTCCGCCAATCAGAATATTTAGCATTGTCCATGCGGCTATGAGCCAAAAGAGTAACGATAATTCCTTGATAATTTTTTTATCGAAGAAAAGAACTGTTGGGAATAATAATATAAACCCGTAGAGAAGATATGCTTTAGCGAAATTATAAAAATAGTTAATTCCGCGAATGATTAACTCAAAGGAAAAATTTGTTTTGGCATAAAAAGTATTTGGCAGCGGATAACCATAGTAGATCATTCTGAAACAGATATAAATCAGCAAAGGGAATGAAAAAAATAGTATTTCTTTTATAAGAGTCTTATCTACTGCGGCTCGAATTCTTAATAAGAATTTCTTTTCTTGATGCAATAAATAGTTATAAAATATTTTGTGCAATAGAATAAGGACAAAAACAATCAAACCTTCCGGGCGAAGAAGTGAACTTAGCACCGATACAAAAATCCACAACACATTGGGATTGTTTTCAAAATTGTTAAGATAGAGAAGAACCGATAGCAAAGTGAGTGAGACAAATAATGTTGTCTCCATTGCACTGACACCCCAATAGATTAATGGCGTAGAAACTGACAGCATAAAAACCGGAGCCAGATTAACCAGTTCATTGATAAAATTTTCAGTTGGTGATTTCTCTCCGACGTCTCTTTTGAAAATAGTTCTTGATAGAAAATATGTTAAAACCAAAACGAAAACAGAGAATAGAATGGATAGAGATTGTGAAGTGCTCTCAAGATCAAGAATAAGAATATGAGCATGATCAAGAAAATAGAAAAGACTGAGTATCATTACCCACAAGAAATTTGTGTACCCTTCTACTCTTTCACCCGGGTTAAAGACTAATCCATTTCCTTCCACAAAGTTTTTTACATACCGGAATGAAGTGTATGCGTCATCCTGTATAAATCGAACATCTTTCAAATTATTGAGAAAAAAGAAGATGATTATAACGAGCCCTAGGAATCCAAAATATTTTGGGATCGATTTATTTATAGAAAATTTTTCGCGAAAAAATAATTTCATTTCAACAATAATTAGTGGCGAGATCCATGAACAATTTACTAATTTTCTATCAGAGATGATTCTTCCATTGTTAAGTGTGAACTGATTATATGAACATACGAACCCACATAAGAGAAACAATCAAACTTGCATTCCCTATTTCCGTTGGACAGCTTGGGCATGTTATGCTTGGTGTTGTTGACAGCGTTATGGTTGGTAAAGTTGGCTCCGCATCGTTAGCTGCCGCATCATTAGTAAACGGAATTTTCTTCTTGATATTGGTGATTGGGATAGGATTATCAATGGCGGCAACACCTTTAATTGCAATGGCAAAGGGCGCTGATAAATTTGATGATTGCGGCAAAACTTTGAATCATTCTTTAGTTGTAAATGTTGTATTCTCAATTGCATTGATGGCTTTAACTTTTAGTTTCTCTTTCCTTATTCCATACTTGAATCAACCGAAAGAAGTTGTGAGAGAAGCAATTCCCTATTTGCAAGTCTTGTCTCTTTCGGTGATTCCCTTCATACTTTTTCAGACGTACCGACAATTTCTTGAAGGGCTCTCGATTCCTAATCCACCAATGTACATCGCTATCTTCGCAAATCTTTTCAACGCATTTTTCAATTGGCTCTTTATCTTCGGTAATTTCGGATTTCCCGCATGGGGACTATTCGGGGCGGGTGTAGCAACAACTATCACGCGCTGGACAATGTCATTGACTTTGCTCTATTTCGTTCTTAATTACAAAAAAATAAAAATTTACAATCCGCAAATAAAAATAGGAAAATTAGATTACTCACTAATAAAGAAATTAATCCATATCGGGTTACCAAGCGGATTTCAATATTTTCTCGAGGTGGCTGCATTTGCATTTGCAGCTATTATGATTGGTTGGCTTGGAAAAGCACAACTCGCCGCTCATCAAATTGCAATCAATCTTGCTTCAATAACTTATATGATTATCCTTGGAATTTCTTCCGCCGGAACAATTAGAGTTGGAGAAGCCGTGGGACAAAAAAATATTATACAAATCCGGCGGGCGGGCTTTAGTGCACTGGGAATTGCAGCTTTACTTATGATTTGTTTCGGAATTAGTTTTATTTTATTCAGAAACTTTTTCCCGACGCTTTATATTAACGAGGAAGAGGTGATCGAAGTCGCATCCCAACTTTTAATCATCGCCGCACTTTTCCAAATTTTTGACGGATTACAGGCAGTAGGTATTGGTGTACTTCGCGGTTTGACAGACACAAAAATTCCTATGTTGATATCTTTTGCAACATACTGGGTAATTGGTGTCCCAGTATCTATTCTTCTTGGATTTTATTTCAAACTTGGTGCTGTTGGAATCTGGATTGGTTTATTGCTCGGTTTGGCTTCGTTGGGAATTACGATGGCGTTTAGATTTAATACGAAGAGTAAATTCATAATTTCATAAACTCATCAACAGAAACACCGGACTCATTTATAATTGCCTTCACAGAGGTCTTCATTAGAAACTATTAGCACGGGTCTTTTCTTTGAACTGCTCAAATCGGAATATGGAAATGGAACTAAAACAATTTCTTTCTGCTTATACATTATCCCACGCCTCAGAATTATTATCCAACAAATTATTTATTGATGCTTCAGTCAAATCTTCGGTAAAGTTTCCTAAATATAATCCATACTTTTCCTGGTAAAGAAGGTCAATTAATTTGTTTATTTTTTTTATGAAGTCAGAATCTTTGAGAAGCAATAGTTCTTCTTTAAGAGCTTTATATTCATCAAGAGGTAGCTGAATAGTTTGCATGTAAAGTTCATTCAGAATCTGTTCTGTTGATGCGGACAGAAGCTTTCCGGCATCGTATGACTCTTGTGCTTCTTTAACTTCTAAAGCTGTTTCCTTTCTTCTTTCTTCGACTGCACGCTTTCTTAGAATTTCAATTAGCAATTCTTTCTCATAAAAAGGCAATTGCATCGCGCTATCTAAAGCTTGGTCTAAAGTAATCATCACTTTCACCTCTATTTTTTACTGCACTAAAATTATCTTTTTTTCTTCTGATTTTCAAAATTTGCAATATCCTAATAAGATAATTGTGGTTTTTATTACCTAACGAATTCATAGATAACTAAGAAATAATTTTTATCTTTGCCCACGAAATTTGAAGAGTAACTTCTAAGAAAGAAAATCAGATGAGCCGTTTTGCACCACTTTTTGTAATTATAGCAGCCGCATTGTGGGGAGTAGATGGAATTGTTTTACGTCCTGCATTATACAGTTTGCCTGTTCCTCTTGTAGTTCTTATTGAAAGTTCAATCGTCGCCTTAATTCTCTCTCCAATTTTTTTAAAGCAACACACCAAGTTAAAATTGCTAAGTAAAAAAGACTGGTTTGCATTTTTGGGAGTGGCGTTATTCGGGGGAGCGATAGGTACAATGGCAATTACAAAAGCGCTCTTCTACGTAAACTTCGTAAATCTTTCCATAGTAATACTCATTCAGAAGTTGCAGCCCGTATTCGCTCTAACACTTGCCGCATTAATATTGAGAGAAAGACTGCCGAAAATTTTCTTCTTATGGTCTGCCTTAGCCATCACGGGGGCTTATTTCATGACGTTCGGTTTCTCCCTTCCGAATATGGGAACCGGAGATAAAACTTTAATTGCCGCGGGGTTCTCACTTATAGCTGCCATAAGTTTCAGTTCTTCCACTGTCTTCAGCAAAAGAGCTTTGCGGAATGTCGGATTTGAAATGGGAACCTACTTAAGATTTTTATTCTCAGCCGTAATCATGTTAATTATCGCTTCATTGATAGGAGATATTAAATCAATCGTAAATGTTTCATCAAATCAATGGCTGGTTTTTCTTCTAATCGCTTTTACAACCGGTGGTGCGGCAATATTCTTGTATTACTACGGATTGAAAAAAATTACCGCTTCGGTAGCAACAATTTGCGAATTAGCGTTTCCTTTAACAGCAGTTGTACTTGAATATTTTCTTCATGGAAATATTTTGAATCCAGTACAATGGCTGGGCGCAGCTTTATTAATCTTCAGCATAATAAAAGTATCCGGCATCAATCTTCTCGGTCTTAACGGCAAATAATTTCCTTTTTACTTTTTACTTTTGAGTCCACTCTAAAAAGGTCACTATTGTCATTGCGAGGCGTTTTTTGCCGAAGCAATCTTACGATTTCGAGACGAATTCTAAAGATTGCTTCACTCCGTTCGCAATGACGAACATTACAAATACCTTTTTAGAGTAGACTCACTTTTTACTTTTCTCTTTTGTTTGCAACCTCTACAGCAATTACCCAATGCTTTCCCTCTTTCTTATAAACGTGCATGTAATTGAATCGCTCACTTAATTTATTATCCAAGTTGATCATTTCTAATTCGCCGTATGTAAAACCAAAATCTTTGGAAGAGGATAATTTACCGTCAATGGGTTTGAAGTTCATGTTAAAGTTTTGACCGCTGCAATAATAGATAATTTGTTTTAAGCCGACTATCGGGAATTTCCCATCTCGTAAAATTCTCGATTCTTCATTAACAAATTTTCTGTAGCTCTTCTCGATTCCCATCTTTTCGGTCATGGTATTGAATGCTCTGTCAAGAATATACAGTTCAAAAGGACTAGGCCGCTTTTCCCCTTTTATCAATTGCTGCTGATCCGCGGCGCCGATTTTATATTCCAATCCTTTTGGTACGGTTAGAGGTTTGTCATTTTGATTGCCAATATCGATGGCGAACTTCCATTCTCCATTAGATTGCTTTTGCCATACAGTACAAAAATTACCAAACCAAATTGCAGCACTGTCTTTATCTTTCCGAAATTCAGCAGGGCCGGTTGTAAATCCCATATCACCAGCATTCGAAACCTCTGCATGAATTGGATACCAGCTTAACAGTCCGGATCTTTTAGGCGCATCAGTTAAAAACTTTTTACCATTCACCGCATTTGGTCTAAAAATTATTCCGTCATCGGCAATAAATTTTAGAAAAGCATCACGCGTCCCTATCTCTGCCGCCGCAGCTACAAACGAATATTCAGTTGCGATTAAAGAATTGAGATTTTGCTTTTTTTGCTGAGAGAAAATTTGTGTAGAAACTAACAAGCATAAAAATGTAAAGACCAAACTTTTCATACTACCCCAACATTTTATCGTAAAAATAATTCCAGGATTTCCCTTCAACAATGCCAAAAAGATTACATTTATTTTTCTTTCTTCTCAAGCTTTATTGAAAGAGAATTAATACAGTACCGTTGTCCCGTTGGTTTAGGACCATCGTCGAAAATATGTCCTAGATGTCCGCCGCATGAAGCGCACATTACTTCAACTCTATGCATTCCAAAACTATAATCATCTTTTGTTATGACATTCTTATTATTAATAACATCAGAAAAACTGGGCCAGCCGCAATCGCTATCAAATTTTGTGTCTGAACTAAAAAGTTCAGCTCCACAAGCGGCACATTTATAAACACCTTCTCCCTTTGAATTCCAGTATTCCCCGCTAAAAGGCTTTTCTGTTCCTTTCTCTCGCAACACGTTGTATTGTTCCGGAGTTAAAATTTCCTTCCACTCTTTATCAGTCTTCTGAATTTTAACAGACATCTCTTTCCCTTTCGATTGATTAGATGTTTGGTTTTGTTGGGCGCAAGCTGTGTTGATGAAAAGAATTACTATTAATACAGATAAAACATTTTTTCTATTCATAAAGATCTCTTTCAAAATTATTTTCATATATATAGACGAGGGGGGATGAAATTCCTTACTTAATAAGAAGGGGAATTCTATTAGTTTTTTATTTTTTTCATGTACTGTTCGGTCTCTTCTAACGAATTGAAATACCCGATACGTACACGGTACCGGGTCTGACCATTCACGGAACCTTCTGTAAGAAAAGCGGTGTGCCCTTTTCGTTTCAATTTGATTACTTCACTTTCGGCTATGACTCTATTTTTCCATGAAGAAACTTGAAAAGAATATTTCAGCCCAACCTTGAAGATTGTACTCTTTGGGTTTGTTTCTGTCTCTGATTCAATTTCTTTCGTGTCAAGAACTGGTTTGTTATTTTTAATAACCGGAGATAGTTTTACTTCTTTTTTGATTTTTGAAATTTCTCCAGAAGTTTCTGATACTTTTGCTTTCAACTGAGCAGCTTGCATTGAGGCTTTTTGGACTGAATCTCGTTTGCTGAGATAGAGTGAAACCCTTTCCAAAGCCTTTGTTGTGTCAATGTCAACTGGTTTGGCATGTTCAACTTTAGGATTTTTCTTTTGATCCGAGACTAAAAGCTCTTTATTCTTCTCACCACTTTTCGAAAAATCCTTCTGTTCGAGTGTAGATAATCCACTTTTTAGATACTCAACAGCTTTATTGAATATGGCAGTCATGCTCGTGTTGCCTTCTAGAGGAACAGAAAAAGTTTCACTACTGGATGCAAATCCCGGCAATGATGTCTCGCCAAGGATTTTAAGATTCTTATCATAATAAAGAGTTCCGATGACCGTAAATTTTTTAGATGCCGCATTAAATAGCAATTGAGATTTGATACTTCCGGCTTCTTTGTTTAATGAAGTAATGATCTGTGGTGTTTTATAATATGTTTGGCTTAACAGAGAAATTTGATTCTCAAATTGCTTGATGCTGGATGTATCAACATAAATAGTCCGGTCGGTCAATTCAAGAACTTTTTCCCACTTCGGACCTGGTGTTTGTCCGAATACTTTTAAACCGGATAAAACAATAATCAGGGCAGCAAATAAAATTTTTCTATTCATCTTTTTTCCTGATTTGTTTTCTTTCTGCTGCAAATTTAGTCAAAATTATTGTACGATTAAAAGAATGTTACATAAATAAAAAAAACATTGTTGACAAAAATACTTTGATGTGCTATTTTCACGGCAACTTTTTTGAAAGGTTATGCTCACTGAATTCGGAAAAATTTTAATCTTCATGATGCTTGCAACTGTTTTCGTAATAGTTGTTTTTATCATTTCTAAACTTCTTAGTCCAGACCGTCCTACCAAAGAAAAATATTTAACATATGAATGCGGTGAGAATCCTCAAGGTTCACCCTGGGTTAAATTCAATATTCGTTTCTATGTAATTGCTCTGATCTTCTTGATCTTTGATGTGGAAGTTGTTCTTCTCTTCCCATGGGCATTAGCATATAAAGAATATGGATTTTATGGTTTTGCTGTTGGATTGATTTTCCTATTAGTACTTGGCCTTGGAATGGCTTATGAATGGAGAAAAGGTGATTTAGAATGGGCTCGACCTCAGCCAAAACCACCAAAACTCGATGAAATACTTAACTCGAAGTCTTAATTCGGAAAGAGAAATATTAAATGGGTTTATTAGATAAAGAATTTTCCGATGGCAACATTGTTATAGCCCGAGCAGAAGACTTGATGAACTGGGCACGTCTCTCATCAATCTGGCAACTTGGATTTGGTCTCGCTTGTTGCGCCATTGAAATGATGGCCACTTCCGCCTCACATTACGATTTTGATCGCTTCGGTGTTATTCCTAGAAACACTCCACGACAAGCAGACGCAATTATCATTTCCGGTACAGTAACTCTTAAAATGGCTACGCGTATTAAGAGACTATATGAACAAATGCCCGATCCTAAATATATAATCTCAATGGGGAGCTGCGCTAACTGCGGTGGTCCTTATTGGGAACATGGCTACCATGTTTTGAAAGGCATTGATCGCGTGATCCCGGTTGACGTTTATGTCCCTGGTTGCCCTCCCAGACCGGAAGCTTTATTAGAAGGTTTACTTAAATTACAAGAAAAAATCCGTAATGAATCTATGAGAAAGAAAATCGCATGAAGAATCCCGAAGAAATTTTTGAGCTATTAAAGAAAGAATTCGGTGAAACCGTTACAGGAATTGATAAAGAAACCCCCACAGAACCAATAATTTCTGTTGATCCAATGCAAATTCACACTGTCGGAGCATTTTTACGTGAGAATAATGAACTCCAATTTGATAGCTTAATGGTTCTTTCCGGTGTTGATGATGCCAACGGTACAAAGGCCAAAGATGATGATGGGGCGGATGTCATAACTGGTGGAACTCTAAGTGTTTACTATCATTTACATTCGACTGTTCTGAGGCATAAAATTACAATCAAAGTTTCAACTCCCAGAGAAGATCCAAAAGTCGAATCTGTATATAATGTTTGGAGAACTTCCGATTGGCATGAACGTGAAGCGTTCGATATGTTCGGGATCATATTTCAGAATCATCCTGACCTTAGAAGGATTTTGATGCCGTACGATTGGGAAGCAGGTTATCCGTTAAGAAAAGATTACAAGAATCCAGAATTTTATCAAGGGATGAAGGTTCCATACTGATATGGCTTTAAAGACCGAGACAATGGTTTTAAATATGGGTCCTCAACACCCATCCACACATGGTGTGTTACGACTTGAATTAGAGATCGAAGGAGAACTGATATTAAGTGTCAAGCCCCACATTGGTTATCTTCATAGATGTTTTGAAAAACATGCTGAAGCAATGACCTACCCACAGGTAGTTCCATATACTGATAGATTAGATTATTTAGCTGCAATGGGAAATAACTTCGGGTATGCTATTGCAGTTGAGAAGTTGCTAGGCATTCAAGTTCCCGACCGTGTTGAGTATATCCGTGTGATTATGGCTGAATTGCAGAGAATTGCATCACATCTTGTTGCAATTGCAACTAATGGTGCTGATATCGGCGCACTAACCCCCTTTCTTTACCTATTTCGTGACCGCGAATATATTTTAAGTCTCTTTGAGATGACTTGCGGCGCCAGAATGCTTTATAATTATATGTGGATTGGTGGACTTTCTCACGACATTCATCCTGACTTCGTTCGTAAGACAAAAGAATTTATTAAACACTTCCGTCCAACTGTTACCGAGCTAAACAATCTATTAACGTTCAATAAAATTTTTATTGAGAGAACAGCCAACGTTGGTGTTCTTCCAATCGATACAGCAATTAACTTTGGTGCAAGCGGTCCTGTTCTTCGGGGAAGCGGTTTAGCTTTTGATGTTCGAAAAGAAGATCCTTATTCAATCTATAATCGTTTTGATTATGAGATTCCAACAGGTAAAGGATTAGTTGGAACTGTGGGCGATTGCTGGGATCGTTATTATGTTCGCGTTCTGGAGATGGAACAAAGTGTACGTATAATCGAACAGGCAATAGATAATATCCCTGAAGGCGATGTTCAATCAGCAATTCCAAAAAGAATTAAACCGCCTAAAGGTACAGTTTACGCTCGTGTTGAGAATCCGCGTGGCGAGTTAGGATATTTTATAATTAGCGATGGCAACTTGAATCCATTCAGAGTCAAAGTTCGAGCACCATCATTTGTAAATCTTGAAGTCATGGGAGAATTGTGCAAAGGTCATTTAGTTGCAGACGTAATTGCAATTCTCGGAAGCCTGGATATTGTCTTAGGAGAAATAGATAGATAATGTATCAATTCCTCTATAACTTGATTGGTAATGAAATAGTTGCCGGATTACTTGTAGCTGTTGTCCCGCTTACTATAGTTCTTCTATTCGCACTCTTTGGCATTTGGTTAGAAAGAAAAGTTTCTGCTCATATGCAAGATAGATTAGGTCCTATGCGCACAGGCTGGCATGGTTGGCTTCAGACTATTGCTGATTTAATGAAGATGCTTCAGAAAGAAAATATCGTTCCTAATGATGCAGATAAAACTCTCTACAACATTGCGCCAGTCTTAGTTTTTACCGGAAGCTTTGCAGTTTATGCTGTTATTCCCTTCTCCAGCAAACTCCTTGGCAGCGAAGTTGAAATAGGAATTTTTTACGTTCTTGCAATTTCGAGTATCGTAGTTGCGGGAATTTTGATGGCTGGTTGGTCTGCTAATAATAAATATTCATTGCTTGGTGCTATGCGTGCAGCTGCTCAGATCGTCAGTTATGAAATTCCAACAGCACTGATCGTCCTTTCTATGGTTATGCTTACCGGAACTTTGAGTTTAGACCAGATGAGTCAGATGCAAACTTCTTCTTTTTGGAATTGGAATATCTTCGGCGGTGCGGTTTTTGGTTTATCTAAGTTTTTGTTAATTCCATTTATGTTCATTGGAGCTTTGATTCTTTTCATCAGCACACTCGCTGAAGTTAATAGAGTACCATTTGATATTCCCGAAGCAGAATCCGAATTAGTTGCCGGATATTTTACTGAATACTGCGGTATGAAATGGGGCATGTTCATGCTTGCAGAATACGGTAATATGTTTGCCGTCAGCGCAATTATTTCGATTTTATTCTTCGGCGGTTATCAATCACCATTCGGTTATTTCGGAAATACGATCGGCGCTGAGTGGCTCGTTCCTTTTGAACAGGGATTCTGGTTCATCGCAAAAGGATTATTCTTCGTGTTTGTTCAGATGTGGTTAAGATGGACACTTCCCCGCTTACGGGTTGATCAGCTTATGACCGTTTGCTGGAAATATTTAATCCCTTATGCGTTTTTAAATTTAATTATCATTGGAATTATTTCAATACTATAAACTGTTGAAGACTGATTACTGAAATGAAACAATATTTAAGAAATACCTGGGATGGAATTTTCACTGTTCTTGTTGGAATGAAAATTACATTTAAGCATCTTTTCACTCCGGCTGTAACCATTCAATACCCCGATGTGAAAGTTACTTTACCGGAGCGTGTTAGAAATAGATTGTATGTAAACATGGACGATTGCATCGGGTGCGATCAATGTTCACGCGCTTGCCCGGTGAGTTGTATTGAAATTGAAACTGTTAAGAGTGTTCCTGGAGAAGATCTTGGTGTCACATCAAACGGAAAGAAGAAAGCTCTCTGGGTTACAAAGTTTGATATTGACATTGCAAAGTGCTGTTACTGTCAGTTGTGTGTTTTCCCTTGTCCAACCGAATGCATTTATATGACGGACGTTTATGAATTTGCTGAGTTTGAAAGAAGTAATTTCCTTTACAAATTTGCAACATTAACCGACGAAGAAGCTGCACAGAAAAAAGTTAATTACGAAAAGATGCAGGCAGAAAAAGAAGCATCCCGACAGGTCGGGACGGCAGCCGCGGCAAAACCAAAACCTGAAGCACCGGCAGCTCCTCTACAGGAAAATAAAACCGAGTAAATAGAGAAAAGATTTTATGAATTTTTACGACATCATCTTTTATATTTTCGCAGCGATAACAATTCTCTCTGCTCTGTTTGTTGTTACAACGCGCAACATTGTCCATTCTGCATTCTATCTCTTATTCACATTCTTCGGAGTTGCCGGAATTTATGTTTTACTTGGCGCTGATTTTATAGCTATCGCTCAGATTATGGTTTACGTTGGCGGCATTTTGATTTTGATCCTCTTTGGTGTGATGTTAACAAATAAAATTACCGGTGTTGAAATTCGCACGGGCACGGTACAAATGCTTCCCGCTGCAATTGGCGTTGGTCTTTTTATGGGTGCTGTTGTTTCTGTTATGATTTGGACTAATTGGAAATCAGAACCGGGAATTATGCCCGTATCAACTACAAAAGATATTGGTCATTTATTAATAAACGATTACGTATTAATTTTTGAGTTGCTTGGAATATTATTGCTCGTTGCTTTAATCGGCGCTGCATCAATAGCGAGAAGAGACAAAGAATAGTTTCTGGATACTCGATTCTGGATACTGAGATTAATAATGTTTTTTGAAAGGATAGAACACGAATTGACCCGCGTTCTATTATTAAAATTGTAGGAGAATAGATTTGTTACACGTTGGTTTAACACATTTTTTGATTATCAGTGCCATCTTATTTTCTCTTGGCATTTACGGAATTGTTACCCGCAAGAATGCAGTAATGGTTCTGATGGGAATTGAGCTCGTTCTCAATTCTGCCAACATTAATTTTGTTGCATTCTCGAGATTCGGGAATTTCGGTCTGGGTGGACAGGTAATTGCGCTCTTCGTAATTGTATTAGCTGCTGCTGAAGCAGCAATTGCTCTCGCAATTGTATTAAATATTTATAAGACATTCTCAAACGTTAACGTTGACGAAATAGACCACTTAAAAGAATAGGTTATGAGCGAAAGTTTACTGATCAATATTTGTATTGTTATTCTCTTTCTTCCATTACTTGGATTCACCACTGTCGTTTTTTTCGGCAAAAGAATTCCAAAACTTTACATGTTTGAAGTAGCAATTCTTGGAATTGCTCTCCTTCTCTCCATTATTGTTGGATACGTAAAACTTTCTTTCTATGATACCAAAGATATAATTGCTGCGTTCACCTGGATCTCGATGAGCAACGCACCCGGGATTGGTGGACTCAACATAGAACTTGGTTTTAAGATCGACAATATTACGGTGATGATGCTCTTTGTTGTAAACCTCATCAGTTTTCTTGTTCACGTTTTCTCAATCGAGTATATGCGCGGTGACAAACTTTACACACGTTACTTTGCTTATCTGGGTATCTTCACTTTTTCAATGCTCGGTATTGTTCTTACACACAATTTATTGATGATGTATATCTTCTGGGAACTGGTAGGTCTTTCTTCTTACCTTTTAATCGGTTTCTGGTACGAAAAAAAATCCGCATCCGATGCCGCTAAGAAAGCGTTCATCGTTAACCGTATTGGTGATGTTGGAATGTTCATTGGTATTTTAATTCTTTTTACACAGTACAAAACTTTTACGTTCGATGTTATATATCAACAGATCGCTGCCGGTAACATTCCGTTTGGAAGTAATGCATGGTTAACCGCAGCCGGAATTTTAATTTTCTTGGGAGCGGTTGGTAAATCTGCTCAATTTCCTCTTCACGTTTGGCTTCCGGATGCTATGGAAGGTCCTACTCCGGTCAGCGCATTAATCCACGCTGCTACAATGGTTGCCGCCGGTGTTTATCTTGTTGTTAGAATCTTTGTTATGCTCACTGCTGATGCAATGTTAGTGATTGCAGTTGTCGGCGCTTTTACTTCTCTTGTTGCCGCAACAATCGCACTCACACAAAATGATATTAAAAAAGTTTTAGCATACTCAACCGTATCTCAGTTGGGTTACATGGTTATGTCTCTTGGTGTTGGCGCTTACGCATTCGCATTCTTCCATCTTGTTACTCATGCTTTCTTCAAAGCATGTTTGTTCTTGGGTTCGGGTTCTGTAATTCATTCTATGCACCACGAACAAGACATTCGCAACATGGGCGGATTAAAAAAGAAAATGCCGATTACTTATTACACATTTTTAATTTCCACATTGGCTATCTCCGGCGTTCCACTCTTCTCCGGTTTCTTGAGTAAAGACGGAATTCTCGCCGGCACTTTAGCATTCGGCAAACTTACCGGACATTGGTTAATTCCAATTATTGGATTTACTGTAGCAGGTCTTACAGCGTTCTATATGTTCCGTTTAGTCATCTTAACATTCCACGGCGAACCGAGAGATCATCATAAATATGATCATGTACACGAATCACCTTTTGTTATGGCAGCACCTCTTGTTGTTCTTGCGACTCTTTCAATTTTCATCTGGTACACTCCAAATCCAATTGGCGCGGATGCCGGATGGGTTTTAAAAAGCTGGATTAAAACTCCAACACAAGTAACACCGGTTGAAACAAGATTTGAATTTATGAAGCCGAGCACCGAAGAAGCAAAAGCAGAAGTGCACGGAGAAGTTACTCACTCTGTGGAATATACCGAGACAATGCATTGGGCTCATTACCCTGCTATGTTTTTATCGTTAGCTTTTGCCGGACTTGGAATATTAATAGCATTCATGTTCTACCAGTGGAAAAAATTAAGTGCCGATAAACTTGCCGAAAAACTGAAACCGCTATATAATTTCTCTTTGAACAAATGGTTCCTTGATGAACTTTACGATTTAACGGCTATTGCAGGTACTTTGAGTTTCAGTTCAATCCTTGCCTGGTTCGATAATAAAATTGTTGATGGAATTGTTAATGGCTCAGCTACTGTAACAAGATTTACTTCAAGAATGAGTGATTGGTTCGATACATTTGTTGTCGACGGCTTTGTAAACTTTTCTGCATTCTTCAGCGGCTTTGTAGGGTTGTCTTTCAAGAGACTTCAAACCGGAAAAGTTCAGACGTACATTGTCTTTGTTGTATTTGCCGTAATTATTTTGTTGGTGTTCTTCAAACCTTTTTAGTAGATAGAGTTCTTTGCGAGCTTTGCGCCTACTTCGCGCCCTCTGCGGTTGAGCTTTTAAACCGCTAAGAACGCAAAGATTTTTTCGCGAAGGACGCAAAAACAATAATCATTGCAAAAAGTAAATAATAAGCTAATGGCTAACCGCTAAAAGCTAAAAGCTAAAATAAACATAGGTTCGTAGTTATGATTGGATTTCCGATTCTTTCGTTAATCACTTTTCTCCCGGTGCTGGGAATGTTCTTAATCTTGTTCATGAAAAAGGAACAGCCCAAATCGATAAAATACTTGACGCTTGGTATTACTGCCCTTCAAGTTGTGCTGGCAGTTGTTCTTCTTGCTGATTATAATTACTCAGCAGCCGGTATTTATGAAGAAAAGTCATTTCAATTCATTGAAAAATTTCAATGGATCAACATCAGCGGCATCTCGTGGCTTGGCAATGTAAAGATTGATTACTTCTTAGGAATCGATGGATTAAGCATGCCTATGGTTTTATTGACTGCGCTTATCTCATTCATCGCTGCAATATCTTCATGGACGATTGAGAAATCCGTTAAAGGTTATTTCGCTCTTTTCCTTCTTCTTGATGCCGGTATGATGGGCGTGTTTGTTTCTCTTGATTTCTTCCTCTTCTACATCTTCTGGGAATTGATGCTTCTCCCGATGTATTTCTTGATCGGCATCTGGGGCGGACCAAGAAAAGAATATGCAGCAATAAAGTTCTTCATTTATACTTTGTTTGGAAGTGTGTTTATTCTTTTAGTGATGATCGGTTTATACTTCAGCGCCACCGAGTTGATGTCTGACGGCAGCCGAGTTCATACATTCAGTTTGTTAGCATTAATGAATCCGGCAAATTATTCTGCCGATGGAATTCTCTCAGCGCTCAATCCAAATAATTTTAGATTGATTGCATACATAGCATTATTCGCCGGCTTTGCTATTAAAATTCCAATGTTCCCGTTCCATACATGGTTACCGGATGCTCACGTTGAAGCTCCAACTCCAATCTCGGTTATTCTTGCCGGTGTTCTCTTGAAGATGGGCACTTACGGGATTCTTCGCGTCAGCTATCCAATCTTCCCGGATATCACACGTGAATTGATGTGGTATATTGCTCTCTTTGGAATGATAAATATCGTTTACGGCGCACTCGTTGCTCTTGCACAAAAAGATTTTAAGAAGCTAATCGCTTACTCTTCTGTCTCTCACATGGGTTATGTTTTATTAGGAATGGCTTCGCTTACAACTGTCGGCGTGAACGGCGCAATCTTTCAGATGTTCAACCACGGTACAATTACAGCAATGCTCTTCTTGATTGTTGGCGTTCTTTACGATCGTTCTCACACAAGAGGATTAAATGACTTTGGAGGTCTGGCAACTCAGATGCCGGTTTACACCGGATTTGTTACAGTAGCATTCTTTGCTGCAATCGGTTTACCAAGCATGAGCGGTTTCATTTCCGAAGCACTCGTATTCATCGGCGCTTTCGGTGTTGATACTCTCAGAATTCTTACAATGATTTCAACACTCGGCATTCTTCTCGGTGCGGCTTATATGTTATGGACTCTTCAAAGAATTTTCTTTGGTCCTCTTAATGAAAAATGGGCATCATTGAAAGACCTTGATGCACGTGAATATGCAATGTTCATTCCTCTCACTATTATTATTATCTTCTTGGGAGTTTATCCTTCCGGAATGTTGAATATTATGAATACATCTGTGAATACTTTAGTTCAGTTTGTAACAACAACTATTAGCACAACTTCATTAGGCGGATTATAATTTTAATGATGGAAAATACAAATCTATATCACTCGCTAAGTCTAATCGTCCCGGAAATAATTCTTTCTGTTGCGTTAATTGTTCTCGTTCTGGCAGATTTAATATTTCATAAAGATAAAAAATTCATTCCTTATATCGCATTAGCGGCAATCGCTATAACCGGTTATTTTACGTTAATCCAGTTCGGAAATTTCGGATCTGCTTTTTCAACATCCGATGCAACCTCAACTGATTATGGTATGTTCGCCGTTGATTCATTTGGTATCTTCTTCAAAATGATTGTTGTTGTTTCTTCCCTCTTTATCATTTTCTTCTCATTTGGTTCGGATGAGATAAATAAAATTAAAGATAGAATTGGTGAGTATTACGCTTTGATCTTCGGTATGATCTTAGGAATGTTCTTCATGATCTCCGCTACTGATCTGATTCTTATATATCTTTCAATGGAATTGATGTCGCTCTCCTCATATGTACTTTCCGGATTCACAAAATTAAGAGAACGCAACAGCGAAGCCGCTCTGAAATATTTACTCTACGGCGCTGTCTCTTCCGGTTTGATGTTGTTTGGTATTTCTCTCGTTTACGGATTAACCGGAAGCACAAATCTTTATGTTATCAATGCAGTCATTCAGAATCCGCATATAAATCTCTTTACGCTTGCTTTTGCTTGCATACTTATCTTCGCCGGAATTGGATATAAAATTTCATCTGCACCATTCCATTTCTGGACACCGGATGTTTACGAAGGCGCCCCTATTACAATCACGGCTTTCTTATCGGTTGCAAGTAAAGCTGCGGGCTTTGCATTGTTAATCCGGTTCATTAAAACAACTTTCGTTTCTTATGTAGATCCGTTAGGAATGTGGCATTTAATTAATGTCTTCGATTGGAGATCGTTGCTGGTTGCAATCTCAATTCTTACAATGACGCTCGGAAATTTTTCAGCACTATGGCAAAATAATATGAAGAGAATGCTTGCGTACTCTTCAATAGCGCATGCCGGTTATCTTCTGCTTGGATTGGTTGTTCTTTCAAATCAAGGTTTACTCGCCATCTTAATTTATTTCTCAGTTTATCTGCTGATGAACCTCGGCGCATTCCTTGTTGTAATGTTGATCGCAAATAAAACCGGTTCAGAAGATATTCATGACTATAACGGACTCGGTCACACTTCCCCGTTCCTCGGAATTTCACTTGCAATATTTTTAGTTTCGCTAACAGGATTACCGCCGACTGCGGGATTTATAGGTAAGTTATATATTTTTATAGCTCTTGTTGATGCTAAGATGATTGCTGTTGCGGTTATTGCTCTTTTGAATTCCGTTGTCTCACTCTACTATTATGTTCGGGTATTGAAACACATGTTCTTGACAAAGCCGGAAAAAGAAACACCGACTGTTATTGCTTCCGTTCCAAACAAAATTCTGGTTTCTTCTCTTGTTGCTCTGATCTTAGTATTCGGAATTTATTTTACACCATTGGTTGAAGCCGCTAAGAGCTGTTTAGAATTATTCTAGGTTTGTAGAACAGAATTGTATTCTGTTCTGTGTGCGCAGAATACGATTCTGCGCTACATAAAAATGATCAAATAATAATTGAACTATCATTACCAACTGAAATTTAGTCACCTTCAGATTCTTTCTTCAAAAGTTCTTCCTCAGCTTTATACTCGGCGTAGTATCTCTTTTTACTTCCATCATAACTGTCAATCTGAACTAGTACCCCTTCAAGTTTTCCATTAACAAGAGGAATTCTCCGAGTTGTTTTGAGGCCAATAGATTTTCTGAGAGTTGGATCGCCGGTATAGATAAATGCCGTGGTACCTTTACATTTCTGTTTGATAAAATCTCCAAGTTCAGTGTAAAGCTTTTTCACTTCCTCAAAATCGCCCATGCGAATTCCATACGGAGGATTCGTAATCAATGTTCCGTTTTCAAATTGTTTAACGTGCTGAAAAGGATGACCCGCTATCTCAACCGCATCGGAGAATGGAAGTCGAGATAGATTTTCTTTTGCTACATCAATTACTCTTTGAGATTTATCGCTGCCGCTTATAAGTCCTTTGGGCAATGGACGAATTTTCTTATCGCATTCTGCCTTTAGATTTTCCCAAAGTTGCTTATCGAAATCGGGCAGATAAAAAAATCCGAAGTTTGTCCGCAATTTCTGAGCGGGAATTCTGCAATAGTGCATTAATGCTTCGCAAAGAATTGTCCCCGATCCGCACATACAATCCCACAAAGGATTTTGACCGTCCCATTTGCTAAGGCGGATTATTGCTGCTGCCAGCGTCTCCTGCATTGGTGCTTCTCCCGCCAATAGTCTGTAACCTCTTTTATGGAGAGATTCACCCGATGTATCTAGACTTATCACTGCAACATCTTTTTCAATATGAAGATTTATCCGAACATCCGGATTAACGGTGTTTACATCCGGGCGTATACCATCACTTACCTTCCGGAAATAATCTGCAATTCCATCCTTTAAGCATTGTGACGCATATAATGAATTGTTGATCTGACTTTTAGCAACTGATGCTGTTATGGCAAATGTTTTATCTATTGAAAAAAACTCCTCCCATTTAATTTCTTCTGCTTTCTTCTTAAGAATATTTGTATTGTGACATTGGAAGGTCAGCAGTGGCGCGAGTACACGTGATATTAACCTGGACGTGTAATTAATTCTATATAGAGCAGTAGAGTCGGCTTCAAAATAAATTCCTCTATATGCAACCTTTGTGTTGGTAGCTCCAAGTTCTATCAACTCCTCTTCACATAGAGTTTCCATCATTCCCGGCACTTGTGCAAAGAAACTATTCTTCTCCATATATTCATACATAGATCAAGATCCTTTTTTTGAATTTCTCATCATTGGTACAAGTTTCTATAAAGGGATTATTTACTTACTCACCTTACGCAGTTTATAGACTTGGCGTGGAAAAAAGAAACAAATTTCACGCTGGCATAGCCATCCCTATGGGAAAAGACCGCCAAGATAACATGACTACTGCAGGCAGGCGCTAAGACCGCAAATAAATGATAACTGAAAAACTTTCATGCGTAACGTAAATTACTTATATCCTTGCCAAAGATATTTATGAAAAATCATATTAATCATCCAAGGACTATTGTCCGTCATGAGTGAATTGATTGCACCTAACGAAATTACTCTTATTTATATTTGGCAAGATAGTCATCCACTTTTCCCATCATTTTTTCTTTTTGATCATCATCAAGAAAACTAGCTTGAAAAGAATTTTTAGCAAGTTGACAGATCTCTTCTTTCGATAAGTCTAATGCGTTAGCAATTGCCGAATAATTTTCATTTACATATCCGCCAAAGTAAGCCGGGTCATCGGAATTGATTGTAACCAAAAGATTTTTTTGAATCATTTTTTTCAACGGGTGTTTTTTCAGATCATCTACAATTTTCAATTTCAAATTTGATAACGGGCAAACGGTTAGCGGCATTTTCGATTTAGCCAATTCATCTATCAAACTATCGTCATCCATCGAATTATTCCCGTGGTCTATTCTGGAGACATTAAGATGTTCCAAGGCTTCCCAGACATAATCAGCAGGACCTTCTTCCCCGGCGTGAGCTACTGTAAGAAAGCCCTCGCGGTGCGCCATATTAAATACATTTTTAAATTTTGATGGAGGATTTCCTACTTCAGCAGAATCCAATCCGACCGCGATAATTTTATCTTTGTGTGGTAATGCCTCTTGCAGTGTTTTAATGGCAGAGTCCTCATCCAGATCTCTAAGAAAGCACATTATTAGTTTCGTAGAAATGCCGATATTTTTACTTGCGTCCGTTATTGCTCTATGAATACCATTAATAACGGTTTCAAATTTAATTCCCCTATTTGTATGTGTTTGGGGATCAAAGAATATTTCACAATGAAGAATATTCTGAGAAGAAGCCTTTTCAAGGTATGCACAAGTCATCTCGTAAAAATCCTCTTCCTTGCGAAGAACCTCTGCACCGGCGTAATAGAGATTTAAAAAGTCTTGCAGATTGCTGAACTCATAAGCCTTTTTTAATTCATCAACCGATTTGTATTTGATTTCTATTTTATTCCGCTTAGCAATTTTAAACATTAACTCTGGGTTTAAAGTCCCCTCTATATGAAGATGCAACTCTGCTTTGGGTAAACCGTTAATAAAATTTATCATCTGCATTTCTTTCGTAAAAGATTATTGAATAATTTAATGTTACGCCATATTTAGATAAATCACAATAGCTGGATGAGTATTCACCTGCCCCGTTGGTTTTAATCGCGGATATTCCATTTATAATTGATAACTCTTCTGTTTAGCAGTGAGCCCCGTAAGTGGTTTAGTTGCTGCTTGCTGGCAACAATCAAGATATTGTAGACATCTAGAATTGTGAATCATCAGTTCTGCTTTTCAAAGAGCATTGCATAGAAACAACTCTTGTGCTATTCTAATTTTACTTTATTGCCTATTGAGCTAACCTGTCCCGCGCTCTTTGCGCATAGGCGTCAACTTAAATTCAAAAATTTTTGATGAAAGTTGACCCTATTCTTGTGGGATTCATCAAGAAAATAGTAATTAATTTGGTTAATTATATTATTAAATATATCGAATAACTAAGCGCCACTATGAAGATAAAAAATCCTACAAGAATTATTGTCTCTCGTGAAAAGAACGGGACTGGTTCCCTTTCAGCGGGTTCACATAACGCTCTCTTATTTTTCATCATACTAGTGCTGATATACGCAAGTGATATAGTAACAACCGCGCCGGTAAAATTCCACCAAAACCAGAATACAACATCGCCAGCAAATATCCATAATAGAAAGTTGAAAACTACACCCGATATTAAACCGATATTTACTGCAGTACCATTCACTTTCTTTGAAAGAATGGCAAGCAGAAATGTTGCTAATATCGGTCCATAGAAAAGCGATCCAATTTTATTTATAGCTTCTATTACAGTACTGGCAATATTGCCAGCCATAAAAGCTACTACAATGCAAACAACACCCCAAAATATCGTGAACCATCGGGAATATTGAACATATTTTTCGTTACTCAGCTTCTTTGATCGTCTTCTGACAATCAAATCTTCTACCGTAACAGCAGCTAAAGAATTCATCGTTGAACTAAGCGAAGACATTGCGGCAGATAAAATCGCAACCACTAATATCCCGATCAGACCATTAGGCATATAGTTGATTATGAAAATTGGAATCATGTAATCAGTCCTATCCTTGGGAATTAAAAAGCCGGTTGTATTCTTCATCCTTCAGCAAATTTTGCAATTTCTCTATCTCTTCGTTCGAAGCTTCTTTAGACAAATATTTCGTTGCTAATTCTATAAATTTCTCTTCATTCATGCCATACACCCAGTTTATATTAGAATAGATTTTCTTCTATCCTTAAGACAAAGTTTTAACCCTTGACCTACTACTGGTGAATGGAAAAACGAATTTTATTTTGCTTGAGATAGTTCAGCGATTGGTTGCGGACTGCGGTATATAAATATGCTCTTAGAGAAGTTGTAATCTCAATCTTTCCTTTCTTCAACCAGATATTAAGAAATATATCAGAGACTGCTTCTTCAGCAAGATCGGTATTTCTAACAAATTTATTTGAGAAATAACATAAAGCCGCAAAATATTTTTCAAATAATACTTTCAGCGCTCCGGAATCATTGTGTTTAATTTGGCTGAGTAAATCTTCATCTGCATTATATTTTTCTATGTACATAATTTTTTTTCATTTTTTGCAAGTCTCAAAGACGATGAATAAAATACAAAAATATATTTTGTAATATTTATGCAAAGATATGATAATTGTTGAAAAGAACACCAAGATGTAACTGCTGAACCAACTTTTTCATGTTCCATTATTCCGAACTCAAACATCATGGCGGATTTGAATTTCAATATCTCTTCTGAGTTCAATTTGTTCTTTGACAAAATCTTGCTAAAGATAGAATTGATTTCCTCAGTGGTAAATTCTTTCGTATATACTATTTCCAGTCCATGATCTGAGATACGGCAACCATTTGCATGGAAGTAATCATGACGATTTCTGATTGCTTCAATAAACGAATCTAAGTTAGTTATTGAGGTGGGAGGCTGACTGCAATTTTGCGAGCCAAATTTGGAACTGAGTCAAATTTTCAACAGCCATAGAATTATCAGGATGAAATGCTGGAACTACTTTTACGCCGAAAGGATTCTGATTTATTTTTTGATGATGTTCAAGTGAATCTACAGGATCATCTGTGGTGCAAACAACTTGAGCATTGAATTGTTTTATCAATCCTTGCGCTGAATAGTTCTCTTGCAAAAGTAATTCATTACATTTATTCCAGATTTCATCAGCCGTATTTGCATTCAATAGTTTATCGGAGATACCAAACGGTTTTTTCAGTTCCATGTGTGTCTAATGATAAAGAGAATTCTTTATTGTGTAGGGAACCGTTTTTGCCCATTTGAAGAATTTTTCTTTATCACTTGCACTGCCGGTTATATATTTTCATCAACACCAAAAGATGTCTTTCATATTATTTTCATGCTTAAAAAGGTTATTCAAATTTCACTTGTGCTTCATCGAGATTGGGAATAAGATAGTTAAACACAATCCAAGCATTAAAGCTTGAGAAAGTGAAAGAGCGTTTTCTGCATCATCAATTACAATTACCGGTACAATACCGTACGGTTCAATTTTTTCTAAAATTCTATTCATATTTGTTGAGCATTATTATCAAACTGAATAAGTAGATGAAGCAGTTGTTCCGCCTCTTCCCGTCCAGTTTGTGTGAAAAAATTCTCCGCGCGGTTTATCAGTTCTTTCATAAGTATGAGCGCCAAAATAATCGCGTTGTGCCTGTAATAAATTAGCGGGTAGTCTTCCATTCCTAAATCCGTCAAAATAATTCAAAGCGGTTGAAAGAGCGGGAATCCAGATACCATTCATTACAGATTCGGAAACAACCCTTCTCCATGCAGCTTGCGACGATTCAATCTTCTCCTTAAAGAAAGGATCGAGAAGAAGATTTGTCAGATCTGGATTCTTATCAAACGCTTCCTTGATCTTACCGAGAAATACTGAACGGATTATACATCCTCCGCGCCACATCAAAGCAATTCCACCGTTATTTAATTTCCACCCTAATTCTTGAGCAGCGTACTTCATCAAAACATAACCTTGAGCATAAGAAACAAGCTTCGATGCATATAATGCTTTCATTAAATCATCAATGAACTGTTTTTTGTCCCCGTTAAATTTTGGTTTTGGTCCCGATAATATTTTTGATGCTTCTACTCTTTCATCTTTTTGTGACGATAAAGTTCTTCCATATACAGCTTCACCAATTAATGTAAGAGGTGCACCATAATCGAGTGACGCAAGAACTGTCCATTTGCCTGTTCCTTTTTGTCCGGCTGTATCTAAAATTTTATCTACCAAAGGATTTCCGTCTTCATCTTTGTACGCAAGTATGTCACGTGTAATCTCGATTAAGTAGCTGTTAAGTTCACCTTCATTCCATTCTTTAAATACGTGATACATCTCTTCGTAACTCATTCCAAGTAGGTCTTTCATGATCTGATACGCTTCGCAGATTAACTGCATGTCGCCATATTCAATTCCGTTATGAACCATCTTTACAAAATGACCCGCACCATTTTCGCCAACCCAATCGCAGCATGGAGTACCGTCTTCAACTTTAGCGGCAATCGATTGAAAGATTGGTTTCACAAACGGCCAGGCAGCAGCAGAACCCCCGGGCATAATTGAAGGACCTTTAAAAGCGCCCTCTTCACCACCGGATACTCCTGTACCTATGAATAGAAATCCATTCTCTTCTAAATATTTTGTTCTTCTAATCGAATCCGGAAAATGTGAATTGCCGCCATCAATTATTATATCGCCTTTATCAAGATGCGGGATCAATAGCTCAATGAAATCATCAACCGGTTTACCGGCTTTTACCATCAACATTATTTTTCGTGGTGAACTTAAGTTTGCAACCAATTCTTCAATAGAAGAAGCACCGATAATATTTTTCCCTTTCCCTCGTCCGTTAATAAAAGCATTTACTTTATCAATCGTTCTATTATATACAGCAACCTTGAATCCATGACTTTCCATATTCAGTACAAGATTTTCCCCCATGACCGCGAGACCAACCAAACCGATATCTGCTTTACTCATTCTTTGTTACTCCTATTTTCGTTAATTATTAACTGATGTTACGCAAAAACATTATTATTTTTCATTCTGATCCCTCCGCCTCGGCGGATTATCGGGGGAAGAATCTAAAAACTTCTTTTTTGCTCGATTCCGGAATGGGTATAATAGTCAAAAAGTGTTGCTAAAATAGCTATAAGATGTTCTTTGAGATTATGTTACGGGGAAGAAACTTAAAACAAGTGAGAATGATGAAAAAAAACACTGTGTTTATTGTTCTTCCACTGAAGTAAAACGCAATGGAAAGAGTCTTCAAGGAAGACAACGACATTACTGTTTACGTTGTCATCGAAGTTACTCATGGCGTTTAGGAAAAGAAAAATCTGCACGACGTTATAATTGGTTCAAGCTGTGGATCGAAGAAGGTTACAGTGTAAGAGAATTAGCTCGAATGAACAGAGTCAGTCAATCAACAGCCAGGCGTGTTATACAATACTGGCTTGAGCAAACACCAAAAAAAATAGAAGTTGATTTCTTAACCACTAAACACTTAATCTTAGACGGAACATTGTTGCATCGCCCGAGAGGTATATATGCTGCAATGAATGCAGAGAACCACACTCTCGTTGATGCTGCATATAATATTCGAGAAGGAGGAATAGAACTCTTGTCGTTCTACGAGCACTTAGCAGAAGCCGGACTAATACTTGAAAGCGCAACAACTGATGGAAATACGCAACAAATCAAGTATTTACGAGAAGTCTGGCCAGAGATTATTTTACAACGTTGTATAGTTCACGTCCAACGTCAAGGTTTAAGTTGGTGTCGTCGAAATCCTAAACGCACTGAAGCTAAGGAACTTAGAGAGTTGTTTTTGAAACTAACAAAAACACAAACAAAAGAAGAATCTCTTCGATTTGTAAGAGGTGTTAATGCTTGGGAAAGACGTTTTGGTCTAGAAATAAAAACTTCAACCAATCGTGGACGAGTATTTAGCGACATTATTCGTGCACGGAGTATGTTACTCAAAGCGCTTCCAAGCTTGTTTCATTACTTAGACAACTCTAAGATACCTCGCTCTACCAATGCTTTAGAAGGTTACTTCAGTCGTCTCAAAGAACACTACCGCTTACATCGCGGTTTATCAAAAGTTAATAAACAAAAATATTTTCTATGGTACTTTTTTCTAAAACCAAAATAATTTATTACCTAAAATTCTAAAATGAATGTTTTGGAAAAAAAATTTGAACACGGACGT
>CAYVBQ010000031.1:0-46415 GCA_964449775.1 uncultured Melioribacter sp.
TTGGAAATCCGGAATTGAAATCGCAGAAAACAGTTAAGTATGAATTAGGATTGCAGCAAGAAATCTTTCCCGATGTTTCTATAGATGTTTCTCTTTACTACAGCGATATCAGAAATCTGCTTGGTATGCAAATTTTAAAAACTTACGAAGGATTCACATTTGCAAGATTTATTAATAGAGATTATGGAAACGTTAAAGGAGTAATCATAACTCTTGATAAAAGATTTGCAGATTTCTTTAGCGCTAAGATTGATTATACTTATCAGGTAGCATCCGGAAATGCATCGGATCCTATGGTTGAATTTTATAATAATCAAGCCGATCCTCCTGTTGAGTCGAACAAAAAAGTTGTTCCTCTAAACTGGGATCAAACACATACGGTTAATGCTTCGGTAACGATCGGAGATATATCGGATTGGACAGCGGGAATGATATTCAGTTATGGTTCCGGTGCGCCATATACAGAAGACCCTCGTTATTCACAGGGTTTACGCTTTGAAAACGGTGGAAGAAAACCGAATACAATGAATGTTGATCTAAGGACAAATAAACAATTCAAGATCTTTGGTCTTGACGTAAGCGCATTCTTACTCGTCTATAACTTGTTCGACATTAAAAATGAATATGGAGTGTCAAGTTCAACAGGCAGAGCAGGCATCGATCTTAATACAAAATTTGCCGCACCAATTGTTGGAAAAAATACCATTGAGCAGTATTTAAAAAATCCTGGAGACTACTCATCTCCAAGAAGAATCAACATTGGTTTCAATGTTAATTTCTAATCCGATGCACCGAGCTATTTTTAGAAAATGGAGTTAAGAATGAAAAGAAATATTTTATGGTTATTTGTACTCCTTGTTGTGGCAGATATCTCTTGGGCTCAAACCCAGGAACAGATATTGAAGTATCGTGCAGAGCCATATGGGGATAAAACTTATAGAAAAAAAGCTGTAATGGATGGCAACCTTGTCCGTACTCTTTTCCAGAATGACGGGCAGTTAGGTACGTGGCCGGACAGACCTTCGGGAGAATGGCCGAAAGGAACGGGGCATATGTATCTGGACGGATGTACGCCGGTTGTAGCCTCCGCAATATTCGCCCCCGGTAATAAACAAATTGTTCATCCTGCACAAACATCATATAGAGAAGAAGTTGATTATGACCCTGTATCAAACGATTTATGGGTTATGGAGCCGATACCTGGCTATGCAAGAGCTGGTTCGGAACAACCGGCAATGAGCACAAGACCATTATCCTGGCCCGAACAATGGCCCCGTTCACTTCCAAACGTTGATGCTAATTGGGATGGATATTGGTTCGGCTATTTTGGCCGCGGTGTTATGAATGCTGATCTTGAAATTTTTTATGCAATGGATGATTCAAAAGATAAAGAATTTTCTCGTCCACCGTATATGTACTATCCGCTTGCTTCGGATCATAACAGAGGCGGATTAGGATTGAGAGAAGAAGTACGTGGATTTCAATGGTCACACGTACTCGCCGAAGATATCATCTTTTTCCATTATGATATAGTAAATCTATCGGATGTATCGTTAGATACAACTTACTTCGGGTTTTACTGCGATACCGGTGTTGGCGGTATAAATGATAACGCTGATGACAACGCTTCTTACGATACTAAACTTGATCTTGCATACGCATTCGATAAAGATGGTATTGCACCTCCGGATAACTGGAAGACTGGTTACGTCGGTTATGCATTTTTGGAGAGTCCCGGTAATTCAACGGACGGAATTGATAACGATGAAGACGGATTGACTGATGAAAGTCGCGATAATGGTATAGACGATAACCACAACTGGGTTCCATTCACTGATTCAAACCGTAATGGGAAATGGGATCCGGGAGAACCTTTGAACGACGATCTTGGAAAAGATGGTGTTGGTCCGGACGATCCTCAATACAATGGTGCAGATGAGGGTGAGGGAGATGGTAAACCAACCGATGGTGAACCAAATTTTGATAGAACAGATAAAGATGAATCAGATCAGATCGGTTTGACAAGTTTGGTAATTGAAAGATTATCTAACAAAGGACCGAACGCTATATGGCCTAAGAATGATGAGGTGATCTGGAGAAAAATGAATTACGGTAGTTTTGATACATCGTTAACAAGTTCAAACATCCAAATTCTTTTTGGTTCAGGTCCGTTCCCGCTCAAAGTATACAAGCGCGAAAGATTTTCTGTTGCATTGGTGTTTGGTGTTGATTATGACGATATGGTTTTTAACAAAGAGACAGTTCAGTCAATCTACAATGCAAATTATAATTTCTCTCAACCACCATTGAAACCGACCTTAACTGCAATTGCCGGGAATAAAAAAGTATTTCTTTATTGGAATGATTATGCAGAAAAATCTTTTGATAGATTTTTAAGAAAAAAAGATTTTGAAGGCTATCTCCTTTATAGAAGTCAAGAACCCGAGTTTAACGATATCAAGTTGATTACAGATTCCAAAGGCGAACCTAAGTATTGGAAACCGATCGCACAGTTCGATATCAAAGATGGTATTAAAGGACCTGACCCGATTGGAATCAACGGTGCTCATTTTTGGAGAGGAAATGAGACCGGACTTCAACATTCTTTTGTTGATTCAACAGTTACAAACGGAAGTACATACTATTATGCTTTAGTTGCATATGATCAGGGAGATCCCGGCTATGGCACCAAAGGTTTAATTCCCAGCGAGACAACAAAAATTATCTCTCAAGATTTTTCAGGTCAGATAAAATTCATTGATATCAATTGCGCAGTTGTTAAACCAAACGCACCGGCAGCAGGTTACCGCCCTCCCCAAGTCTCTGGCGATTTAGCCAAAGTTACACAGGGTCTTGGTTCCGGCAAGTTGGATTTGATAGTGCTTAACCCGAATGAAGTTAAAGAAGGTGCAACTTATAAAGTTAATTTTACTGCTGACGGCGATGTACCAAATTATAAAACAACGGGATATTCTCTAAACCGTTCATGGAATGGAAAGGAAGAAGTAATTTTTGCAAAGATTGATACTTCGAAATTTGGCGCCGGAAAATACAGCGCACCATTTGATGGTCTTATACTTTCTGTAAGCAGCGATACTCTTGGTGTTGTAAAAGAAAAAGGATGGGTTAAGGGTTACAGCAACGTTGATATGATCGTAGCTCCTGATAAAAGTTCTCCCACCAGAAATGTTGCATGGCCTTCTGATTATGAAATTGAATGGTTGACTGATGGTCAAACCGTAACAACTCCTTTCACCAAAAAACTTGTTCCATTTAAAGTGCGTAATATCTCCAGAGGAGAAGTAGTGCAAGCCGAGTACTTTGATAATGATGCCGATGGACAATTCAGTTTGAGCGATGACATCGTAATTATTGAGTACCAGCAAAATCAATTTAAAATAACATGGAGAATTTTGTACAGAAAACCTTCCGCACCAATGTTTGCTACTCCCAGACCGGGAGATATTTTCAGGTTCGTTACAACTAAACCATTCAAGACCGGTGATTATTTTCAATTCTCTACTAAAGGAGCAAGGGTTGATGCCGATAGTGCAAAAAATTCTCTAAGTAGAATAGCAGTCGTTCCTAATCCATATATCAGCGCTAATGCTTGGGAAAAGAGAAATCTAGTTCAAACCGGACGCGGTGAGAGAAGAATTGATTTCATTCATCTTCCCACAAAGTGTACAATTAGAATATACACTGTTACCGGCGCTTTAATAAAGACACTTCAAAAAGAAGGCGGCTCGGAAGACGGAACAATATCCTGGAATCTTATAACGGAAGACGGAATGGATTTATCATTCGGACTCTATATTTATCATGTTGATGCACCCGAGATAGGTGAGTACATCGGCAAATTTGCGGTAATCAAATAGCCATGGAGCGAGATATGAAAAGAAGAATAATAAATTTAGTATTTCTGGTTTTGATTGCGGCTCTAACTCTGGCTGATGTTTCTACGGTAACCGCACAAAATTTCGTTTCAGATGTTTCAAAGAAGGGAACCACTGCTGCACAATTCCTTTCAATCAATCAAGGCGCAAGAGCTTCCGGAATGGGAAGTGCATATGTTGCGGTTTCTGATGATCCTACTGCAATTTATTGGAATCCTGCAGGCTTGGCAAAAGTGCAGGGCGGTGCAGTGGTCTTCGATCATTCAAGCTGGATTGCAGATATCAATTATAACTACGTTGCCGCTTCTTACAATATAGGAACTTATGGAACGCTTGGTATTAGTTTTATATCATCTAATGTAGAAGATATGAAAGTTAGAACCGTTGCAGATCCGGAAGGTACCGGAGAGACATTCAGTGTGTCTGATGTAATGTTCAGCGTTGCATATGCAATCAATTTGACTGATAATTTTGCCATTGGTTTCAATCCTAAATTCATTAATCAAAAAATCTGGAGAACTAACGCAACTGCTTTCGCTGTTGATATGGGCGTTCAATACATTACTCCTTTTGATGGGATAGTACTTGCTATGTCAATATCTAACTTTGGAACAAAGATGAAATTGGATGGAACATCTGCACTTGTTCTTTATGATCCGGACAAAAATTCAACAGGTAATAATGATAGAATACCGGCTTACCTGCAAACAGATGAATGGGAACTACCGTTAAACTTTAGAGTAGGGCTTTCTTATAGACCGATTAATACTGAGATGCATAAATTCTTATTTGCGCTTGATGCAATGCATCCAAGCGACAATTATGAAAGCATCAATGTTGGCGGTGAATACACCTTTAACGATATGTTCTTTCTGAGAGCCGGTTATAAATCTCTCTTCTTAAAAGATTCTGAAGAGTCATATACATTCGGCGCGGGAGTTCAGCAACGGTTTATCGGCAACGTTTCGATGAAGGTTGATTATTCGTATGGAGATTTTGGCAGATTAAAAAATGTTCAAAAATTTTCCATCGGTATAACTTTCTAAAAACTGAAAATTGTTTTTATCATATGGTGCCTCCATATGATCCAACTGCGGGGTGAGTAAACTAACTCACCCCGTGTGTTATTAAGTTATCTTATGCTAGGTGTCATTCTGAACGGAACGAAGTGGAGTGAAGAATCTAATAATCGAGCAAAAAAGAAGTTTTTAGATTCTTCGCTTCGCTCAGAATGACAATTATTAATATTTCTGCGTAAGGTGTGTTATTAATAAACTCTATACGGCATTATTTAATTGAAAACAAAAATTATCATAACATCCATCTTCTTTTTTTATCTTCAAATAATTTCTGTTGCTCAGGTAGTTCTAAAGGGCGCTGAATATAGGACTAAAGATTCTTTTAAGTACGGAAGATTTGAGGCAAGCATCAAGGCACCGGGTAAAGAAGGAATGCTTACATCTTTGTTTACTTATTTTGACGGATTACCCGGTGATACTTGGGTATCTTCAAAGTGGAATGAGGTTGACTTTGAAATTATGGGACGCTACAACAACGATGTTCAGTTCAACACTATTACACCGGGACAAGGAAACCATGTAAGACATCAGTACGTAAATTTTAATCCCTCTTTAGATTATCACACTTACGCTTTTGAGTGGACACCGGAATACGTTGCCTGGTTTATTGATGGGGTTGAGGTTTATAAACAAACAGAAGACCACATTAAAACTTTAACGAGAGCACAAAAATTAATGATGAATATCTGGAGTCCAATTTATACAAATTGGGCTGGCGTTTGGAATGATGCGGTTCTTCCAGCATTTGGATATTATGATTGGGCGGCATATTACAAATATACACCCGGCACAGGCAATTACGGAACCGGAAATAATTTCACACTTGATTGGAAAGACGAATTCAATGCATTTGACGAGACAAGATGGGAAAAGGCAAGTCATGGATTCACCGGAAATCGAAGCAGCTTTGTACCGGAAAATATCGTATTCGTAGATGGCAAACTAATACTTTGCTTGACGGATAAATTAACTCCCGGCTACACAGATAAAGTAAAACCAACAATGTTAAATGTTCGAGCTGATTCCGAAAACAAAATAAAAATATTTTTTTCGGAACATGTTGAAAAAACAAGTGCGGAAATAATTGAAAATTATATTATTCCCGGAGTCACAGTCAACAACGTAACTCTTTTACAAGATCGAAGAACCACTGAACTTCAAGTGAGTGGTTTGAATTTGAATTCACCACCAAATGCTATTGTAAAAAATATTAAAGACTTAGCCTCACCGGCAAACATTTCAGATCTTCATTTGCGACCGATGCAGATAACAAAGAAATTTATATTTCCATTGAAGATAAATGTCGGAGGGGACGCGTACAAAGATTTTATTGCGGATAATGAATTCGTGACAGTTACTTCCGATTACGGTTTTATGGAAGGATCAAAAGGCGGACCTTTTGCAAATGAAATAGCTAACACAGTTGATGATCCGGTTTATCAAACTGAAATCAACGGATTGGCAAAATATATTTTACGTATCCCGAATGGTAAGTACAAAATAAAACTTCTATTCGCGGAAAATTATTACAACATAGTTGGTAAAAGAGTTTTTGATATTTATCTCCAGGGCGATCTTGTTATCAAAGGATTAGATATTATTAAGGAAGTAGGCGCAAAGGTTGCATTGGAAAAAGTGATTGATAATGTTGAAGTGAAAGACTATCTGCTCGATATTCATTTTGCAGCGCAGATTGAAAGACCGCTTCTCAACGGAATCATTGTTGAATCTCTTACTCCTTCGGATGTAAAAACGGGAACAAATGTTCCCAATGAATTCAAACTCGAACAGAATTTCCCTAATCCGTTTAATCCAAGTACAATAATACAGTATGTCATTCCGAGCGCAGCGAAAGAATCTCAAAAGATTGCTTCGTCATCTGCGATGACTCGCAATGACTTAGTACATGTATCGTTGAAAGTTTTTAATTCGCTTGGATCTGAAATTGCAACTCTTGTAAATGAAGAACAACATGCCGGTCAATATGTAAAGACGTTGCATGCAACGTCTCTACCAAGCGGCGTTTACTTCTACACTTTACGGACGGATAATTTCGCACAGACAAAAAAAATGTTGTTGATAAAATGAATTTGAATTTAACCAATAAGGAGAAATAAATGGCTTCTTCTGCGCCAACTACATCGAATGCAAAAGCTGTTAACGACGGGCAAAATTATAACTTCGCACTAACAGTTCTTACCTCGCTATTTTTTATGTGGGGGTTTATTACTTGTCTGAACGATATTTTGATTCCTCATCTGAAAGCAGTTTTCACATTAAATTATACACAAGTGATGTTGATCCAATTCAGTTTTTTTACTGCTTATGCAATTGTTTCTTTGCCGGCAGGAATTCTTGTAGAAAAAATAGGGTATAAAAGTGGAATTGTTATTGGGTTAGTAACTGCAGGTATTGGTTGTTTATTATTTTATCCTGCGGCAAGTGTTCAATCCTATGGAATGTTTTTAGGTGCATTGTTCGTGCTGGCATCCGGTATTACAATTTTACAGGTTGCTGCTAATCCATACGTTGCAATTCTTGGTAAACCCGAAACGGCATCAAGCAGATTAAATCTAACTCAAGCTTTCAACTCGCTTGGAACTACAATTGCACCATACTTTGGCGCATTAATAATTCTTTCTATCGCGGTGAAGACAGTTGAAGATTTTAAGACAATGAGCCCCGATCAAATTTCTGCGTATAAATTAGCTGAGTCCGGCGCAGTTCAAGTTCCATATCTTGGGTTAGCCGCAGCATTATTTGTTATTGCTGCAATCTTTGCGGTAATAAAGTTACCAAAAATTGAAGCGTCCGATATTATGGCAAGCGGTGATGACGGTGTGAATTATCATGATATCCATAAAAGTGCTTGGGGTTATAAACATTTAGTTCTCGGGGCAATAGCAATTTTTGTTTACGTGGGCGGTGAAGTTTCTATTGGAAGTTTTCTTGTGAATTATTTAGGTCAACCTTTCATAGCCGGCTTAAAAGAGTCCGATGCAGGAAAATATGTTTCTTTGTATTGGGGCGGTGCAATGATTGGAAGATTTATTGGTTCTGCAGTTCAAAGAAAAATTAATCCGGGAAAAGTTCTTGCGTTTAACGCGTTTGTTGCTGCCGTTCTCGTGATAATTTCTATGCTGACTTTTGGGCAAGTAGCAATGTGGGCGATTCTTGCAGTTGGATTGTTCAATTCGATTATGTTTCCAACAATCTTCACACTTGCAATTGACGGACTTGGTAAGCATACCGGACAAGCTTCCGGAATCCTTTGTACGGCAATTGTCGGTGGTGCAATCCTTCCGGTTGTTCAAGGTTTCTTTGCTGACAATATAGGAATTCATCATGCGTTCTTCATTCCTGTGTTATGTTACATCTACATTGCTTATTACGGACTCAAAGGACATAAACCATCATACCTTACCGCAAAGGTATAGCAATGAAGAAAAAAGTTGCTATTGGAATTGATGTTGGAGGCACCAATACTGTTTTTGGATTTGTTGATGAAGGCGGTGTATGCATTTATGAATCATCAATCTTGACTCATGCAGATCAAGATGCCGATCAATTGTTCGGCAGATTGTTTAAGAAGGTCGATGATGATTTCAAAAAATATTCTTCTGACTATGAATTGATTGGAATCGGTATTGGTGCACCAAACGCAAATTATTATAAAGGGACAGTGGAACTCCCCCCAAATTTAAATTGGGGCATAGTAAATGTTCTCGAGATAGTAAAAAAATATTCTCCTTTGCCCTCCGCAATTACAAATGATGCAAACGCGGCCGCAATAGGAGAGATGATTTTCGGTGCTGCTAAAGGGATGAAAGATTTTATTGTGATAACTCTTGGTACAGGTCTGGGTAGCGGCATTGTTGTTAACGGCGAATTGGTTTACGGTTCCGATGGTTTTGCCGGAGAGATTGGTCATACTATTGTAGACCCAAATGGCAGAGAGTGCGGTTGCGGAAGAAAAGGATGTCTAGAAACATATGCGTCAGCCTCTGGCATTCGGCGTACTGTCTACGAGTTAATTGCCACGACGAATATTCCGAGTGAGTTAAGGAATTTGAGTTATAATCAACTCACATCCAAAGATATTGCAGATGCAGCAAACAACGGCGATAAATTAGCACTCGCCGCATTTGATTTCACGGCTAAAATTCTCGGTCTCAAACTTGCGGATTCTGTTGCATATTTAAGTCCCGATGCAGTAATTCTTTTCGGTGGTCTGGCTCTTGCCGGAGATTTAATATTTGTACCCGCTAAGCGATACATGGAAGAATACATGCTAAATATTTTTAAAAACAAAGTTAAACTTCTTCCATCTGCATTACCTGGTGCTCATGCTGCCGTTCTTGGCGCCAGCGCTTTAATATGGAATGAATTGAAGAAGACAAAATGATAAATCATTGTTGAATTAATTTTTTGAGGACAGAGATGAAACAAAATATTCTTCTTGTTATAACCTTTCTTTTAACCGGAATATTTATAACTAACGCACAAACCGAGAAAGAAAAAGCTATCGATAAAAAAGTTAATGCGCTTCTTTCCCAAATGACGCTCGATGAAAAAATAGGTCAGATGACGCAAGTTGATTATGATGCGATTAAAAAAAATGTTAACGACATCGTCAAATATTCTATCGGTTCAATTTTATGCGGCGGCAATTCTGAACCGGATGATATTACCGCAAAAGGTTGGGCTGATCTTTATGATAAATATCAAAACATCGCACTTAAAACACGTTTAAAAATACCCATCATTTGGGGAATTGATGCCGTGCATGGACATAACAATGTTGATGGCGCAACGATCTTTCCACACAATATTGGATTAGGCGCAACACGTAATCCAAAACTTATTGAGCAAGTTGCTGCTGTTACAGCTGCTGAAATAAGAGGAACAGGAATGCAATGGGATTTCGCTCCGTGTGTTGCTGTTGCACGTAATGAAAGATGGGGAAGAACGTACGAAAGTTATGGTGAAGATCCGGATTTGGTTAAGATGTTAGGAGCAGCTTATGTAAAAGGAATGCAAGGAAAGGATCTTGCTGATAAAACTTCCGTACTTGCTTGTGTTAAACATTTTGTTGGTGATGGTGGAACGACAAATGGAAAAGATCAAGGCAATACAGAAGTTGATGAAGAAACACTTCGCAAATTACATATGCAAGGTTACGTTGAAGCAATTAGAGCAGGTGCAAAATCAATTATGGTTTCATATAGTAGTTGGAACGGAGAAAAATTACACGGGCACAAATATCTATTGACTGATGTCTTGAAAGGTGAACTCGGCTTCAAAGGTTTCGTGGTTTCGGATTGGGCTGCGATTGATCAGCTCGACAAAGATTACAAGAGTGATATTGAAAAATCAATTAACGCCGGTCTTGACATGATCATGATTCCAAACGCACCCGGTCAAGAGAACAACTACGTTGATTTCATTACAAAGTTGAAAGAACTTGTAAGCGAAAACAAAGTACCATTGAGTAGAATAGATGATGCTGTTAAAAGAATATTAAAAGTAAAATTTGAGTTAGGGCTTTTCGAAAATCCTATGACCGATAAAAATCTAACTGCACAAGTCGGCTCAAAAGAACATAGAGAAGTTGCACGAGAGGCAGTTCGTCAGTCGCTTGTACTATTGAAGAACGACAATAAAGTTTTGCCGATATCAAAGAATTTGAAACGCATTCACGTAACCGGAAAGAGTGCTGATGATATCGGAAATCAGTGCGGCGGCTGGACAATCATTTGGCAGAGTAAGAGTGGTAATGTTATTAGTGGTGGCACAACAATTTTGCAAGCAATAAAAAACACCGTATCAAGAGGTACTAAGGTAACAACCTCCTCCGATGGTTCCGGTGCAGAAGGTGCAGATGTTTGCGTTGTTGTTGTCGGAGAAACTCCTTATGCAGAAATGTTTGGCGACCGTGAAGATTTGAGTCTTGCCAAAGAAGATGTTGATGCAATCGAAAAAGCAAAAGCTTCGGGAGTTCCGGTTGTAGTAATTCTTCTTTTTGGAAGACCGATGTTGATTGAACCAAGTTTGAACAGCAGTAAGGCATTTATTGCTGCATGGTTACCCGGAACGGAAGGTCAGGGAGTTGCAGATATTCTTTTTGGTGATTTCAAGCCTGTGGGAAAACTGCCTCATTCATGGCCAAAAAATATGCAGCAAATTCCAATCAATATCGGAGATGCGAATTACGATCCGTTGTTTCCGTACGGATTTGGAATGACATATTAAAAATAGAAACTTCCGAAAAATTCCGATGTTTGTCTTTGCGAGCGAAGCAAACTAATGTTTAATTTTTTAGTTCACATTAAGATTGCTTCATCCCGCTTACGCGGGATTCGCAATGACAAATGAGAAAGTATTCAGTCATTGCGAGACTTACGTTTTTTGTAAGTCGAAGCAATCTAATTTGACAAGAAAATGGAATTAAGATTGCTTTTTTGTAATGACCATTCGGAAATAATTTTTCAGAAGTTTTAAATACTTACTTATAAATATTTTGTACAAACTCAATGAAACTCTGCAACTGAATAATTGCACAGAGGATCACTCAGGATTCGCATCCGGAATGGATCACTATGTAGAGGTTTAACAGAGGAAATCTTTTAGACTAAACACCGAGGACCGATATGAAAAAAATTATTCTTTTCTTTTTGGTTTGCACAATTTCCTTTGCGCAGAAAAAAACAATCGAGCAGCGCGTTGATTCCGTTTTTGCACTAATGACTCTTGATGAAAAAGTAGGTCAGCTTGTTCAGTACAGCGGAGGATGGGCAACAGAAACACAAACTGAAAAATCAAATGAAGGAAGCGATGCGTTAATTCTTAAAGGTAAGGTTGGTTCATTTCTAAATGTTGTTGGTGCAGAAGCGACTAAGAAAATGCAGAAGATTGCAGTTGAACAATCACGTTTAAAAATTCCTCTGATTTTCGGTCTTGATGTTATACATGGATTTCGAGCTACATTTCCCGTTCCTCTTGCAGAGGCAAGCAGTTGGAATCCTGGACTTGTAGAAAAATCAGCTCGTTGGCAGGCAATTGAAGCATCATCAGCAGGTATTCATTGGACATTCAACCCGATGGTTGATATTGCTCGCGATCCGCGATGGGGAAGAATAATGGAAGGTAGCGGCGAAGATCCGTATCTCGGTTCTCTCATGGCTGTTGCACGTGTAAAAGGTTACCAGGGGAATGATCTTTCTGCAAACAATACAATAGCTGCATGTATAAAACATTTTGCAGGTTACGGAGGAGCCGAGGGTGGACGCGATTACAATACTGTTGATTTTTCAGAAAGAACTTTCCGCGAAGTTTATCTACGTCCATTCAAAGCAGCTGTTGAAGCGGGCGCGGCAACTTTGATGGCTTCGTTCAATGAGATTGGCGGTATTCCTTCATCTTCAAGCCAATTTCTTCTTACAAAAATATTACGCAACGAATGGAAGTTCGATGGATTTGTTGTAAGCGACTGGAATTCGATTGGAGAATTAATTCCGCATGGCGTTGCAAAGGATTTGAAACATGCCGGCGAACTTGCAATGAATGCCGGTCTCGATATGGATATGGAAGCGAATTCATATTACTCTCATCTTGCTGATTTGGTGAAAGAGGGAAAAGTTTCACTGCAAATTTTAGATGAGAGCGTACGGCGAGTTTTACGAATTAAATTCCGCCTCGGTTTATTTGATGATCCTTACATGTATTGTGACACTGCACGTGAGGAAAAATCAATAATGAGCAAGGAAATTGTTCAGGCAACTTTACAATCGGCGCGTGAATCAATTGTTCTTCTTAAAAACGAAAATAAACTTCTTCCGCTTAAAAAAGATTTGAAGAAAATTGCAGTCGTTGGTCCTCTCGCAAACTCAAAAGATAATCCGCTTGGCGGATGGGATCAGCAGGGAAATCCGAAAGATGTTGTTACGGTTTTAGATGGAATCAAAAATAAATTAGGAAAGAATAATGAAATCAATTTTGAAGAAGGGTGTACAATCGAAGGAAAAGAGAAAGATGGTTTTGGTAAAGCAATCGAACTGGTTAGATCATCTGACGTAGCAATTGTTGTGGTTGGAGAAAGTAGAAACATGAGCGGCGAAGCGAGTTCGCGCGCAACATTGGATCTGCCTGGTGTTCAAGAAAGCTTTATCGAAGAGATTCAGAAAACCGGCAAACCTATAATTGTTGTTTTAATGAACGGAAGACCGCTGACTATTACGTGGATTCAGCAAAACGTATCTGCTGTAATCGAATCCTGGTATTTGGGAATCCAAGCCGGTAATGCAATTGCGGATGTTCTTTTTGGAGACTACAATCCCAGTGGAAAACTTCCCGTAACATTCCCGCGTTATGTTGGACAAGTTCCAATTTATTATAATCACAAAAACACCGGTCGTCCATACGATCCTAAAAATCATTACACATCTTACTATATGGATATAGAAAATACACCGCTATACCCATTTGGCTACGGGTTGAGTTACACTACATTTTCTTATTCCGACATTTTTTTGAGTAAAAATAAAATCAAGAAAGATGAATCGCTTACAGTAAGTGTTGAAGTAAAAAACAGTGGTACACAAGACGGAACAGAGGTTGTTCAGCTTTATATCCGTGATTTGGTAGGAAGCGTTACACGTCCCGTGAAAGAGTTGAAAGATTTTACAAAAATATTTTTGAAAGCTGGTGAGTCCAAAAAAGTCGAATTCACAATTACACCTGAGAAACTGAAATTCTATGACGTAAATATGAACTTTGTTGTTGAGCCGGGGGATTTTAAAGTTTTTGTAGGAACTAATTCAGTTGATGTGAAAGAAACTTCGTTTTCAGTTGTTGAATAGGAAATGAAAAAATGAAAGAAAGAAATTGAACTCGAATTGATTCTAAAAATTTAAGGAGAAGTTGATGAAAAAGATTTTTGTTATTAGTTACTGGTTACTAATAATTGGAATTAGTTTATCTGCACAGTCAAAGGGATTTGTTAGTTGCGAAGGGAAAAATTTTATTGATTCCGGCGGAAAAGTATTTATACCGAAGGGAATAAATCTTGGTAACTGGCTAAATCCGGAAGGATATATGTTTCGCTTTGAAAACGTTAGCTCATTCCGGTTGATTGATAATGCTTTCAAAGAACTTCTCGGTGCCGATGAAACAAGAAAATTTTGGAAAGCATTTCGGGACAATTACATAACAAAAGAAGATATTCATTTTATTAAGAGTACAGGATTAAATCATATCCGTGTTCCGTTCAATTTCAAACTTTTTCTTGTTGAAGACTACCCTGATATTTATTTGGAAGAAGGATTCAAACGGTTAGATGATGTAATTAAATGGTGCCGCGAAGAAAATCTTTATGTTCTGTTAGATCTGCATGCTGCACCGGGCGGACAAACAGGAGATAATATTGACGACAGTTGGAGCTATCCATTTTTGTATGAAAGCGAAGAAGCGCAACAAACAACAATCGAACTTTGGAAAAAACTTGCCGCAAGATATAAGAACGAAAAGATAGTGATCGGTTATGATTTGCTTAATGAGCCGATTCCTCATTTCTATGAGAACAAAGAAGATCTGAACAAATTACTTGAACCGTTCTACAAGAAACTGACGACGGCAATTCGAAGTATTGATAAGAATCATATCATCTTTCTCGGTGGATCGCAGTGGAATACAAACTTCAAAATCTTCGGCGCTCCGTTCGATAAAAATCTCGCATACACATTTCATAAATATTGGATGCCCCCCGAACAAAAAGAAATTCAAGAGTATGTTGATTACGGTAATAAATATCAGGTCCCCGTATATATGGGTGAATCCGGAGAGAATGATGATGTGTGGATTGATTCATTTAGAAAGCTATTAGATAACAATGAAATTGGCTGGTGTTTCTGGCCTTACAAAAAAATGGATTCTACTCGTGGAATTGTTTCCTTTGCACAAACGGAGGAGTGGAAACAGATAATCAAATATGCGGAAACACCTAAGAAAAATTTTGAAGAAGTACGGAAAGCAAAACCTCCTCATGAACTTGTAAAGAAAGCATTTAGTGTTTTGCTGGAAAATATCAAATTCAAAAACTGTACAA
The DNA here is from genome assembly GCA_964449775.1 of uncultured Melioribacter sp. GTDB lineage: Bacteria > Bacteroidota > Ignavibacteria > Ignavibacteriales > Melioribacteraceae > Fen-1258. Next base: position 15,078 of record CAYVBQ010000031.1, read on the forward strand.
TCAACAAAGGATATCTAAATGCACTTGGGGTGAAACAATAAATCAAAAACTTTGCAAATCAAAAGGAGAAGTAATGAAAAAGTTATTTTTATCGTTGTTTCTTTTATTCACATCATTTGTGGCTGCACAGGAAAATCTTCCATATAAAAATTCAAAATTGCCCTTAGAAAAACGAGTTGATGATTTATTGAACCGTATGACGCTCGAAGAAAAAATTGATTTGCTAGGCGGAACGGGATTTGCCACTAAACCAAACGAACGGCTCGGAATTCCTGAACTACGAATGTCTGATGGGCCGGTTGGAGTTCGATGGAATCCGTCAACTGCATTCCCTGTTTCAGTTGCTATGGCTGCTACTTGGGACCCGGAATTAGTTAATGGAATTGGAAGTGCAATCGGACGGGAGACAAGAGGTAAGGGCAGACACGTAATTCTTGGGCCGTGTGTAAACATTGTTCGTTTGCCGATGGGCGGAAGAAATTTTGAAAGCTTTGGCGAAGATCCTTTCTTAACATCCCGTATGACGGTTTCTTATATCAAAGGTGTGCAGAAAGAAAATGTGGCTGCAACAGTTAAACACTTTGCTGTGAATAATCAAGAATATGAGAGAACATGGATTGATGTTCTTGTAAGCGAACGTGCGCTGAATGAAATTTATCTGCCTTCATTCAAAGCTGCAGTTACAGAAGCAGATGTACTCTGCGTGATGAGTGCATACAACAAAATTAACAGGCATTATGCAAGCGAGAATGATTATCTGCTTATTGACAAACTGAAAAAAGAATGGGGATTTAAAGGATTGGTGATGAGCGATTGGGGCGCGGTGCATTCGTCAATTCCAACTGCAAAAGGAGGACTCGATCTCGAAATGCCGTTCGGCGAATTCATGAATCAAAAAACTTTGCTTGATGAAATTAAGAGTGGAAATATTTCTCAATCCACAATTGACGATAAGGTGAAGAGAATCCTCGGTGTAATTTTTAAACTTGGTTTGTTCGATAATCCGGAATGGAAAGAAAATCCGGATCTTGTAAATAGTGTAGAAAACAGGAAAGCTGCTTATGAAACTTCTCTCGCATCAATTGTTTTGTTGAAGAATGATCAAAACATTTTACCTCTAAAACAAAATCAAATTAAAACTCTGGCTGTGATTGGACCGGGTGCTCAAGTTCCAAGAACCGGCGGAGGCGGAAGCGCTTACGTAACAGCTATTGATCCCGTTTCCCCGCTTGATGCTTTGAAGAAAAAACTTTCGGATAAAATTAAAATTGAATATGCGCAAGGATTGAACCTCGAAGGTGACGCCGATGGAATTGAAACAAAATATTTATTCATTGATCAATCTCAAAAACAGAACGGATTGACGGGTGAATACTTTCCCAATATGGATCTAAGCGGAACTCCCGCTTTAAAACGAATTGATGCACAAATTGTTTTTCATTGGGATGATAAAAGTCCCGCTAAAGAAATCGGGGAAGATAATTTTTCGGTAAGGTGGACCGGATATATTAAAGCTCCGAAGACAGGTGATTTTATTTTCAGTACATCTACAGATGATGGCGCCCGGCTTTACTTTGAAGACAAACTTGTTATAAATGATTGGAATGATCATGCGGTTGAAACAAGGACTTACACAGCTCACTTAGAAGAAGGAAAACTTTATAAAATTAAGATGGAATATTATGAAAGGGGCGGTGGAGCTATTGCAATATTAGGTTGGACTGCACCGGGCAATGAATTGCTGAATGCAGCAATCGAAGCTGCCAGGAGAGCCGATCAAGTTCTTCTATTCGTCGGTACATCAAACCAAATTGAAACCGAAGGACGGGACAGAGATAATTTATTTCTTCCCGGTGAACAAGACGAACTGATTGCGAAAATTGCAGAAGTAAATAAAAATGTAGTTGTTGTCTTAACAACCGGTGCACCTGTATTAATGGATAAATGGATTAACAAGGTTAATGGCGTGGTTGAAATGTGGTTTGCCGGAAGTGAAGGCGGAAACGCAATTGCGGATGTTGTTCTTGGCAATTATAATCCTTCCGGGAAATTACCTGTAACATTTCCAAAGCGATGGGAAGATTGTTCGGCATTCGGAACTTACAAAGCATTTCCGGCACGTACATATTACGCGGATGATATTTGCGTAGGGTACCGTCACTTCGATAAAAATAATCTTGAGCCGCTTTTCCCGTTTGGGTATGGGTTATCTTACACAACTTTTGAGTATTCTAATTTAAGTGTAACACCAAATGGAAATGATTTTACCATTACGTTCGATTTGAAGAACACCGGAGCCATAGAGGGTGCTGAAGTAGCGCAGTTATATATTGGAGAAAAAGAACCAAAGGTTGATCGTCCAGCAAAAGAGTTGAAAGCATTTGCGAAAGTAAAATTGAATCCCGGTGAATTGAGAAAAGTAACTCTATCTGTTGCGAAAAATGCAATAGCATATTTTGATGGGCAAACGCAATCTTGGAAAGTTGAAACCGGTGCGTATCATTTTCTTGTCGGAGGTTCTTCAAGAGATCTAAAACTAAAAACGGAAGTTGTTGTGAAATAAATTGAGTTAGCCATTCTTGCCCCTAACGTAAGAGCGTGTTGCAGAACTTGTCATTCTGAATGAAGCGAAGCGAAATGAAGAATCTCTATGCTAATAATCGCACTAATTCTAAATTTAAGTGTGAGATTCTTCGCTCCTCGTAGACTCGCTCAGAATGATATATTCGAGTTGTGCAACACGCTCTGCCGACAGGCAAGATCGGATTCGAAATGACAATGCTTTGGTTGCGCAACATGCTCGGCAGGCAGGTTCGTAATTCTCAATTATCAAGCGGCGTGTATTATTACAGATTAAGTGCGGGAAATTTCTCTCAATCGAAGAAGATGCTATTCATCAAATAAGGATGTAAGAGTGGGGAGGTTGCTCACACAACATTCCTCAAAAAATTTATCTCATTAAAATCATCTTTTTTACCAATGTAAATCCTTCGGCACTCATCCGGTAGAAATATATTCCGCTGCTCACCGGATTACCTATTGAGTTGCTACCGTTCCAAACCAAATTGTATTTGCCTGCATTACGGAATGAATTTTCCAAAACATTAACCAACTGACCGAGAGAATTGTAAACCTCAATCTTAACATTGCTTGCTTTTGGTAAACTGTATTCAATCTTTGTGGAGGGATTGAAAGGATTTGGATAGTTGTTGCTCAAACTAAAATTAAACGGAAGATTATTCTCTGTATCATTTACATCTGATGTGGTAATATTGAATACTTCAATTTCATAGAGCGAGTATCCATACGGAGTACTGCGTTTAGTTCCGTAAATTCTTAAGTACCTTGCATTGGCTTGAACGTTGTATTTCTCAAATCCTCCACTTCCATTAGTCCGGGTTATTATAGTTGTCCAATTCAAATTGTCATTAGAAACTTGAATCAAGTATTCCTTTCCGTATGCATATTCCCAATTCAATTGTATTTCATTAAATTGAATCGGTGTTCCGAAATCTATTGTGATCCATTGCGGATCGGTGTATTGTGAAGACCACCGTGTACCATAACTTCCATCAACAGCTTTATTTCCTTCTAAACCCGTCCCTTCAATTGATGAAACAATAACCGTTTTTCGAAACGCAAGATTCACAGCCGGTGCGGGATAAACTTTCAGCGTTCTACTTTTTTGATTATTTGTTTCAATCATTTCACCGATTGCTTTTTTATCATCAACGAATGCTTCGATTGTATATGTACCGGGTTTCCCTGCAATCCAATAATTGATGTTGTTGTCACCGACATTTCCACACACAAGCGCCATACCACCTTTGGGAATAGAATCTTGTAGAGCAACAGAGCCGCTAACATATTTTCCATCTACACTGAAACTTACTTCGTGAAATGTTGAATTGGGGCTTGGTCCCGTACCGCGGTTAATAATTGTTGCGAGAAAAATTACTTTATCTCCTTTGAGAGGAAAACGAGGAACCGTCATGATGTTCGCAACTTGCAAATCAGGTTTAGGCGGACGAGGACGTAAATCTAATGTATAGTTGAATTTTATATTATCCGATGAACTTCCTATGCGAAAAGTATAAGGTCCCGGATCAATTTCATAACTATTACTTTGCTGTCTAAAATAATAAAGTTCGTTGGGTGTTATTTCGAATGAAACAGTTTTAGTCTCTCCCGGTTCAAGAAAAATTTTCTTAAATCCTTTCAAATCTTTTGCAAACTTAGTTACATAAGATGTCGTTTCACTCAGATACAACTGTACAACTTCTTCACCCGCACGCAAACCGGTATTCTTAACATCAACGCTAATCGTTATTGGTTCTTCATAAAATGCCCAAGTTTGATGTGACATCCTGAAATTGCTGTAAGAAAAAGTTGTATAGCTCAATCCAAATCCAAATGCAAACAGAGGTGTATATTGTTTATAATCGAACCACCTGTATCCACCACCTTGAATTGCATCTAAATCATTTTTACTCCTATCCGGAAGCTGCGAATCGCTCATAGGCATTATCACCGGAAGTTTACCACTCGGATTATAGTCGCCGAACAACACTTGAGCAATCGCGTTGCCGCCTTCTTGCCCGGGATAAAATGCATACAGCAAACCCTTGATATCATTAATGAAAGGTGTAGCTGTGCAAATTCCTCCGCTTATCATAACAACAATAACATTTGGATTAGCATTCTTTATTAGCTGAATAAAATCTTTCTGTTTTCCGGGCAATTCAATCGAACTGTTTACGCGGTCAATCGGCTCTCCTTCTTGTGTTGGGTCTAATCCGCCGAAATAAATTACAACATCTGCCTGTGTAGCTTTTTGCAAAGCATCATAAACATCACTCGCATAATTCCCGGCAATTGTACATCCTTGAGCGTATAAAACTTTACTTGTACCAAGATAATTTTCAATTCCTTGTCTCGGAGAAACTTTATAAAACGGATCAACCCAACTGCTGCCGGAAGCGTCTGTTCTCATTTCGTTTGCGTTAGGTCCTAACACTGCAATTGTTTTTATAGTGTTTTTGTCTAACGGTAAAATGTTGTCTTGATTTTTTAATAGTACAATTCCTTTTTTGCCTGCTTCCAAACATAGAGCTTGGTGTACCGGACTGTTAACATCACCTGGATCGCCGGCAGGGTAGTAATCCATTATACCGGATAAAATTTTTGTACGTAATACTCTTCGCACGGCATTATTGATATCTTCCACTGTTAACTTACCACTTTTGACAAGAGCCGATAAGCCGCTGGTTGTATCTGCATAAAGACTCGAACCCATTTCAATATCGCATCCTGCTTTTATCGCTTCATCCGGATTCCAATAAATTGACCACCAATCACTTACAACATAATATGGAAATCCCCATTTAGTTCGAAGAACAGTTGTAAGAAGTGTAGGATTTTTTGCTGCACTTTTCCCGTTAAGTGAGTTATATGAACTCATAACGCTCATAGCACCGCCAATTTGAATTGCTTCACGAAACTGCAAACCGTGATGTTCCAGCAGCATTCGATTGCTGAGTGTGTAGTTGTTGCTTGTTCTTCCGTCTTGTCTGTACTCGGTATAAAAATGTTTTATAGTTGCGATAGTTGGGGTAGATTGCACACCTTGAACGATTGAAGTATTTATCTTAGCATTCAAATAAGGATCTTCGCCACCGGTTTCAGGAGATCTGCCGTTGCGGGGATCGAGGCAGAGATCCAAACATGGTCCAAGCATTTGATGAATTCCTTTCCCGCGAAATTCTTTTCCCATCGCCTCACCAACTTTATAAACCAGATCAACGTCCCATGTTGCGGCTAATCCAATTCCTACAGGGAATGATGTTGCCAATCCGTTTCGTACACCGTGAGGTCCATCCGACATTACAAATCCGGGAATATTTAAACGCGTGTTATCGGCAGTGTTCATTCCTCCTTCTTTATGAAGCTGTAGGATCTTTTCTTCAAGAGTCATTTTCGAAATGATATCTGTAATTCGTTCTTCAAGAGTTTGTGAAAAAGTATTTGTCTGGAGCAGCAAGAGAATGAATAAAATGATTTGAATAGATTTTCCCGGAATATTTTTAATTACCAACATGCTTAAGTGTCCTGTGTAATTTCTCATATCAAAATAGTTTACGAACAAATTTACAATTTTCTATCCTTATTATTTACTTTGAGAGTCCTCTTTATTAGGGAATTTGCGCGATTCATCACTCAGAAACAGTATCATTACTTCATCTTGAAGTTGGATTGATGTAAAATATTTTGTTCTCCTAAAATTGTTCTTGACAATTATGACCTGCATTGTTAATTTAAAACAGCGATGTAAACGTTTACATTATATATTTATTCCTCAGAGCAGGTTTTAATGCCGATAACTATTAAGCAGATTGCAAAAAAGGCAAATGTATCAATTGCCACTGTATCAAGAGCGCTTGGCGGCGATAGAAAGGTCCGTGAAGACACTAAAAAGCTTGTGCTTAAAATCGCAAAGCAACTCAACTATAACCCTAATATAATCGCGCGCAACTTTGTAAAAGGTAAATCAAATATCATCGGATTAATATTGCCTGATATCTCCGACGAATACTTCTCAGAAATCATTAGGAGTATTGATGACACATCGTATCTGAACGGATATTACACTATGGTTATGAGTTCTCATGAAAACAGATCTCTTACAGAATCCATCAATACAATGATGAACAGCGGAATAGTCGGCGGATTCATTTTACTTATACCGTTTATAAATAGCGATATTAAAAAAGCGCTTAACAGTGGCAGCGTTCCATTCGTATTGATCAGCGGAGATGATGACATTGGAGATTTTGATGTAGTTACAATAGATAACTATCAATCGGCATTTAGGATGGTGGAATTTCTGGTGGAGAAGGGATACAAAAAAATTGCTCACATATCCGGACCGCCAAATAACAATGATGCTTCTCTGAGAAAGAAAGGGTTTTTAGATGCCTGTTCAAAATATAAAATAGATGTAAAGAAGAGTTGGCTAGCGAAAGGAAATTTCACTATGGAGAGCGGGGAACAAGCTTGTTCTAAACTTCTTAGTGAAAAAGAAAAACCAGAAGTTATTTTTGCTGCAAATGATATGATGGCGCTTGGCTGCTATAAAGCAATTCATTCTTTAGGAATGAAAATACCGGCTGATATAGCAATAACCGGATTTGATGATATTCTGATCTCCGAATATGCAAATCCTTCTCTTACCACAATCAGGGTGGATACTGACCGAATTGGAAAAATAGCTGCAGAACGGCTCATTGAAAAAATGAACGGTTCAATTAATAAAACAATTCAGAAAAAAGAAATTGCATCTCAACTTGTAATTAGAAGTTCGTGCTAAAACTATTAAATCGGGAAATTGAAAGTGGCAAAGTACAAAACCAAGTACGGTTATTTTACTGATGACGGAAACGAATATGTAATCACAAATCATAAAACTCCAAAACCATGGATTAATGTAATTTCGAATGGAGTTTATGGATTGGTGATTTCACAAACCGGTGGCGGCTTTAGCTGGAATGAACACTCCGAGTTTAACCGGCTAAACCGATGGCACCAGGATCTGATACGAGATGACTGGGGCAAATACTTTTATTTTAAGAATAACAAAACCGGCGAAGTCTGGAACCCCACGTGGATGCCTACAAAAAACGAATTACAAAATTATGAAGCCCGTTACGGTTTCGGCTACACTGTATTCAAATCTGAATTCAAAAATATTATCGTGGAACTGGAGCTCTTTGTTCCAATGAATGACAATCTTGAGATTTGGAATTTCAAGATTACCAATAACTCAAAGGAGCTGCTCGATCTTTCTATCTATTCTTATTTCGAGTGGTGTCTCGGTACATCTAACGATCATCATCGGGAATTTCATAAGCAATTTGTTGAGACGGAATTCAACGCAGAAAACAATGCTATGCTGGCAACAAAACGATTGTGGGATGTTCCGCTTGGAGATCGGGGGCATTGGAATATTGAATACCCTTACTACGGATTTATCTCATCGAATAAAGCAATAATAGATTTCGAAGGTGACAAAGAAGAGTTCATCGGTCAATACAACAATCTTGATAAACCCGCCGGATTGATGAAAGATTCACTTTCCAATAAAGTTGGCAAGTGGAACGATTCGATAGGAACAGTACATGTTAAAGCAAATGTTGCAGAAGATAAATTCAGATCAATTGCGTTTTATCTTGGAATTCAATCAACTAAAAAAGATGTTTTCGAAACTCTGAAAAAATTCCGTACAGAAGAGCAAATCCAGAATGCCTTAGAAGATGTGAAAAAATATTGGTCATCTTTATTAGGTACACTTGAAATCAAAACACCTGATGATGCAATGGATCTGATGATTAATAAGTGGGTTCGCTATCAAGCTATTGCCGGCAGATTATTGGCTCGTACAGCGTACTATCAGCAAAGCGGCGCGTTTGGTTTTCGAGATCAACTTCAAGACAGCATGGTCTATTTGCCGATAGATCACACATTATGCGAGAAACAAATTCGTCTTCACGCCCGCCATCAATTTGAAGATGGTACAGTTCTGCATTGGTGGCATCCCATTAGCGAAACCGGATTACCAACCAAAATGACCGACGACCTGCTATGGCTTCCATTTATTCTCTTCCATTATCTTGATGAAACTGCGAATTACAAATTCTTGGATGAGACAGAATCTTATTACGACAATAAAGAAAAGCAAGATTCACTGTTCAATCACTGTGTAGGTTCAATAGAAAAAGTTTTAACCCGCTATAGTGATCGCGGCTTGCCTTTAATAGGGGCAGGCGACTGGAACGATGGCTTAAGCGCTGTCGGTTTGGAATTTAAAGGAGAATCCGTTTGGCTCGCACATTTCTTCTACCTGATCTTAAAAAGATTTGCAAGTCTATCAGAAAAAGTTGGAAGAGTTGATTTGCAAATTCGTTACAATGTGAAAGCCGATGAATTGAGAGAGGCAATCAATACTTTCACCTGGGATGGAAAATGGTTTTGGCGCGCAACTAAAGATAATGGTAGTAAAATAGGAAGTGATGAATGTGAAGAAGGAAAAATTTATCTCAATGCTCAAACGTGGAGTGTAATTAGCAATTCTACAGATAAAGAAAGACAAACAGATGCAATGAATTCTGTTTCAAACTTTTTATTGAAAGACAATGGTGCGCTTTTACTTTGGCCGGCGTATTCAAAACCGGATAAATTTATTGGTTACCTTTCTCGTTATGCACCCGCAAGAAGAGAGAACGGCGGTGTCTATACTCACGCCGCAACCTGGGCAATTCAAGCTTATGCAATGTTGAAAGATGCAGACAATGCCTGGCTGGCATATTCAAGATTGAATCCGATTAATAGTGGAATGGATCCCGAGAAATACGTTGCAGAACCTTTCGTAACTCCGGGTAATATTGACGGACCTGATTCACCAAATTACGGAATGGCGGGATGGACATGGTATACCGGATCCGCTCAATGGTACAGTAAAGTTGTTCTGGAATGGATTCTTGGTATTCGTCCAACTGAAAATGGTTTGTTAATTGATCCGTGCATTCCAAAAACGTGGAAGGAATACAAAGTTAAACGCACTTTCCGTGGAGCGGTTTATAATATAGAAGTGAAAAATAAATCCGGTGTTTCATTTGGCGTTTCAGAAATTTTTGTGGATGGAATTAAGCAAACTGAAAATCTTATCAGACCGGAAAATAAGTCCTATGTTGAAGTTGAAGTTATACTTTAAAAATCTGAAAGGTGTTTTATGAGAAAGTTAATTTACTTGCTGCTTTTCGTTTTTATAATGAATGCGGGATGTCAATCCCGGGATGTGAAATATCTTTCTTATGACAAAATAGATTTCAAGCTCACTCAAAAAGAAGAAGCATTTCTAAGTACCCTGCAATACAAATCATTTCTCTACTTCATTCATGAAATGAATCCCGAGAATGGAATGGTGAAAGACCGTTCACAAGATGGATCACCTGCTACTATAGCTGCTGTTGGTTTTGCTGTTCCTATTTGGGCAATTGGTGCGGAGAAGGGATGGATTACAAGAGACCAGTCTGTTCAATACACTCTTTCGATGCTCAATTTTTTGTGGAATTCCGAACAGAGTCAAGAACCGTTAGCAACCGGTTACAAAGGATTTTATTATCACTTCCTTGATATGAAAACGGGAAAGAGGTTTTGGAATTGCGAACTATCATCGATTGATTCCGGAATTCTCTATTGCGGAATTATCTTCGCACGGCAATATTACAATGGTACAAATGAAAAAGAAATACAGATCAGAGAGTTATCTACAAAATTATTAGCCAGAGTTGATTGGAAATTTTTCACAATGCCGGATACCGGTAAATATGCAAACACAATTTCACTCGGCTGGGACAAAAAAGATGGGTTCAATAAACTTGGATGGTGGGGTTATACCGAAGCTTTATTCTTATACATTATTGCTGCGGGAATGGATATGCCCAATGCTGAAAAAGGATATGATACCTGGCTGAAAACATATCAGTGGCGGCAACCTTACAGCGAAAAATTAGGTCACGTTGTATTTCCGGCTCTGTTCATTCATCAATTTTCTTTCCTCTGGTTCGATGGACGAGGTCTGATCGATAAGTATATGAAGAAACGAGGTATAGATTATTTTGAAAATTCACGGCGCGCAACATACGTCCAACGCGAATATGCAATCAGAAATTTAAATAAATGGGTTGGGTATGACTCGTTAACTTGGGGATTGACGGCGTGCGATGGTCCTGGAGAGAAATATAATTTTGACGGAAAAGAATTTTGGACATATTCCGCGCGCGGAACTTCAGGACCCGATTCAACATTTGACGATGGAACAATTGCACCAACAGCTGCGGGCGGTTCAATCCCATTCGCACCGGAAATTACTATTCCGACTTTAATGAACATGTATGATAAATATGGCTCGAAAGGACTCTGGGGCAAGTACGGATTTCTGGATGCGTTCAACCCAACTTTGAAATGGTACGACAAAGATTATCTTGGACTTGATCAGGGACCGATTGTAATAATGATTGAAAATTACATGAACGGATTTGTCTGGAAATATTTTATGAAAGATCCAATTGTGCTGGAAGGATTGACGCGACTCGGATTCAAAAATAATAAATGAGCTCACTCTAAAAAGGTATTTTTAGTATTTGTCATTGCGAGCGGAGCGAAGCAATCTTCAGAATTTAGTTCAAAAACAATAGATTGCTTCGTCGCTTCGCTCCTCGCAATGGGTATAATAGTCATTTTGTGTTGCTGTTTTAACATTGAATATTACTACAAAAACAATTTTAGTTGTTATACAGCTATCATAATTTATTCAACAACTTAAAAAGTATTGTAGTGTTTTTCTCAAGTTGTTTTTCCGCATTGCTTTTAACAGCATGTTATAAGGATGAAAGTCATCTTCATTATTTTAATGATTATATTTTGTGTGGTTGCATTAAAAAATTATATGTTATAAAATAAAGACGCCACGAAAAAGCAAGGAGTAAAACTAAAAATTAAATGAAAGATAATTCAGAAACTCATTTGTTTTAAGTTTACTCCTTGTAATTATTTGTGATATAATAGGTTACTGTAATTTTAGCAACACTTTTTGACTATTATACCCGCAATGACAGAAATAACCTTTTTATAGTAGACTCATAAATAGAATTTAACTACACTCCGCTTCTCCAAATCTTTTATGGAGTTTCAAAATTTTGGAATGTGTATGAATGAAGAGCAACCAATAATTAACAAGTTCATTCCCCAAAACAGAACAACAGAAGGTTCGAGAGATTATTTCAAAAAGTATCTGATATTGATTCTTGTTTTGCTTTCGTTGGCTATTCAAGTTTTCGGTCAGTCAAATCTTCTCGATGAGTTCAAGGCAACTGATGGCTGGAAAGTTTATATCTCGGATAGTGCTAAAATGAAAATATCTCAATGGAAAAGTCATATTAATGTGAACAATGAAGAGATTAAAAAAAATACCAGCAACATTAAAAATAATCTATTGAAAAAATGAGCCGGACAATCAAATTAAACGGAAACTGGCTATACAAAACTGACAAGGACGGCAAGCTGAGTTATGCATCCGTTCATGAAATGTTTTTGTCGGGAAAGATAAAAGACATTATGAGTATTCCTAACAATTGGCAGCTTGCCGGTTTAAATAATTTCAACGGATCAATCTGGTTTATAAAAGAGTTTTCAGTTAACGATTCACAGTTTACAGATAAATTAAACGTAGTTGAGTTCAAAGGGATAGATTATTTCTCTGATGTCTGGTTAAATGGAAAATTCCTTGGCAGGCACGAAGGTTATTTCCAATCGTTTAATTGTGATGTCAGCCGCTTCCTGAGAGAAGATAATTTATTAATTGTGAAAGTCACATCGCCATTCGAAGAACCGAAGACCGTTTGGCCTCTAAAGAAAAAACTTATTAAAGGAATTTTTAATCATCACGATTGCAGACCGGGCGGGTGGGATTATGAACGGGGGCAGGATCAAAACACCGGTGGAATTTGGAATGATGTTCTATTAAATATTACCAATCATCTGTTCATTGAAAACGTAAAGGTGAGTTCAAAAATAAATTTTGAGAAGAACAGTGCGCTTATCCGGATTGATTGCAGTTACAAATCTAATTTAACAAAACCATCTAAGGAGAAGATAAAGATCGGATTGACATCTCCTTCGAAGAAAAAACAGATAAAAGTTTTTGACATTCAACTCAGACCAAAAAAAAATCATTTCACCTTAACGTTGGAGATAAAAAATCCCGAATTGTGGTGGAGCTGGGATCTGGGAAGACCGGATTTATACGATTTAAAAATTTCAGGAGAATTTTTTGGCGGGCATCAGACCAAATTTGGAATCCGGGAAGTTAAGCTCGATGAAAATCAAATATTTTATCTCAATGGTAAGCGGCTATTCTTACGTGGAACGAATGTAATACCAACACAATTCTTGAGCGATTTATCACCGGAGAAAATAGATAAACAAGTTTCTCTAATGCGTGAAGCAAATTTGAATATTGTTCGTATGCATGCGCACGTCAACAGAAAAGAATATTATGATGAATGCGACCGTCAAGGAATTTTAGTCTGGCAGGATTTTCCTTTGCAATGGACTTACGATGATTCAAATGAGTTTGCCGCAAATGCAGTTGAACAAATCAAAGAAATGGTTAATCAAAATTACAACCATCCTTCTATTGCATTTTGGTGCTGTCATAATGAACCGGGAAAGCAGATCGAGACGCTGGACAAGCAGCTTTACAAAACCGTTTCAAGTGAAGACACAACACGAATTATTCGTCTTGCATCAAATTATGAAGAGCATGCATACGACGGTTGGTATTGGGGTGATAAAGAACATTATGCTGCAACTCCTATGGGACCACTTGTTACAGAATTTGGCGCTCAGGCAATACCGCAATTATCATCATTAAAAAAATTTCTCTCACAAAATGATTTGGAGAAACCAAACTGGGATAAATGGAAGTATCATAATTTTCAATATGAGCAGACATTCCAAATCGCCGGAGTTAATAGAGGAAAATCTATTCAAGAGTTCATAACAAATTCTCAAGAGTATCAAGCAGACCTGATTCGTACAGCAATCGATTTTTACCGGCGCAAACGCTTCAACGGAATTAACGGCGTATTTCAGTTTATGCTAATTGATTGCTGGACATCAATTACTTGGTCAGTTGTTGATTATTATTTTCAGAAGAAGAGAGGATTCTTCTCACTTCAGAAGGTTATGCAGCCGCTTTATGTTTCAGTTCGTGTCCGTCAAAAAAAATATTTTGCCGGTAAGAATTTGCTGGTTGATTTATGGATCATCAACGATTTACATCGCAGTTACATAAATAGTTCTTTAGATTTCATGTTAGATGGAAAGTTAATTCACAAAATAAAGCTCGGAACCATTGAACCCGATTCAATCCGTTTTATTGATTATGAATCAATTCATATTAAGTTACCGATGAATATGAAAGTCGGAAAACACAAAATTACTTTAGCTCTAATCACTGATAGACAGTCAAAAGCAATCAATGATTTTATGATCGAAATCGAGAGGCAATTAAAATGATAAAAAAGATAATGTTGCATTGTGCAGCGCTCTTATTGCTTACATGTTTTGTTCATGCACAAGATGTTACACCTCCATCTACTCCACAAAACTTCGCGTCAATTTCATATGAATCCCACATTGATCTGATCTGGAAGCCTAATACTGAGACCGATCTTGCCGGTTATAAAATTTACAAGTGGGACGGTTCTACATACAAGTTTTTCTCAAACGTAAAAAAATACAGATCATTTTATTGGGAATGGATCGGCAATACATCTGTTGCTGGCAAATATAAAATTACGGCTTACGATCTTTCCGGCAACGAATCACCAATGAGCGCCGTAGTAACAACACTTACTCATCTAATGACCGATATTGAATTTCTTGATATGACTCAGCGCGCGACCTTCAGATATTTTTGGGATTGGGGTGATCCGAATTCCGGGATTGCACGCGAGCGCTGGCAACCAAATGAAAGCGATATTACAAATACAATCGGTGGCGGCGGATTTGGAGTAATGGCAATTATAGTTGGTATTAAACGCGGATTCATTACGCGAGACCAAGGTGCTGATAGGATGAAAAAGATTGTAGATTTTCTTGCCAATAAAATTGAAAAATTTTATGGCGCATTTCCTCATTGGTTCAACGGAACTACAGGTAAAGTAGTGAAGTTTGGAAATTATCAGGATGGTGGAGATATTGTTGAAACCTCATTTATGATTCAAGGTCTTCTCGCAGCAAAACAATATTTCAACTTGCAAAACAGCGTTGAAGATCAGATAAGAAATACCATAAAACAATTATGGGAAGGAGTTGATTGGGATTTTTTTAGAAACGGTTCTACTGCACTCAACTGGAATTGGTCTCCGACAATGGGCTTCAATATTGGAGGCAATCCGTTTTTATTTCATGGCTGGAATGAAACTCTTGTTACATACTTTCTTGCAGTTGCTTCACCAACTCATCCTATCGCACCGGATTTTTATCGAAGCGGATGGGGAAATGATGGTGGTATCAGGTATACCGGAATAGTTAGATATGGATATCAACTTCAAGTCGGAACAAATTATGGCGGACCACTTTTCTTTACTCATTATTCTTTTTTAGGATTTGATCCGCGTGGTAAAAGAGATTTATATGCAAATTATTTTGTACATAATTACAATCAGACAATGATCAACCGCTCGTACTGTATTGAGAACCAAAATAAGTTTGCCGGTTACAATGAAAATTGCTGGGGGTTAACCGCAAGTAATAGTATTCCCGGTGTGGGATATTTAGCGCATGAACCCGGTTCGAATGATAATGGAACAATTGCACCAACCGCCGCACTCTCTGCTATGCCATATTTTCTTTACGAAAAAGAAAATCTTTCATTGAATGCGCTTAAACATTTTTACAGAGTGTATGGAAGTAAGCTATGGGGCGACTTTGGCTTCAAGGATGCATTTAATCTAACTTATTCATCCGCTATCAAAAGTAACGGAAAAATTATTGGATACAATAATGGCGAATGGTTCAATGATGATTATCTTGCTATCGATCAAGGACCAATAATCTGTATGATAGAAAATTACCGTTCGCAATTACTATGGAATTTATTTATGGCAGACACGGATGTGAAAGCCACTCTTTCAAAAAATGATCCTTTCTTCCCCTCAGTTGATCCTTCAGATGTGGTTGATGAAAAAAATATTCCTTCCGAATTTATACTGAAAGGAAATTACCCGAATCCGTTTAACCCGGGAACAACAATTCAATACACAATTCCATCCGTAGAGACTCGCCGCGGCGAGTCTCTACAACATGTTATTTTAAAAGTGTATGATACACTCGGAAGAGAAATAGCAACACTTGTAAATGAAGAACAGCAGCCCGGTGAACACAATATAACATTTGATGCAGCGAATATTTCCAATGGAAATCAATTAACATCGGGAATATATTTTTACAGAATACAAGCCGGGAAATATTCGGCATCAGGAAAAATGGTTCTTCAAAAATGATATGAACACAAACAAAAAAATAACTGCTTACTTCTTATTTCTTACTCCTTACTTCTTACTTCTATCTTCTACCTTCTTGTTCTGGAGCTGTACTCAAAATCATGATAATAAAATTACAATCAACTTTTGGGCTATGGGTGTTGAAGGGGAAACTGTTTCCAAACTTATTCCTGAATTTGAGAAGCAGAATCCGAACATAAAAGTAAAAGTTTTACAGATAGCCTGGATAGCCGCTCACGAAAAACTTATCACTGCATTTGCCGGCGAAACACTGCCGGATGTTTTTCAACTTGGTAACACATGGATCCCGGAATTTGAATCTCTCGGTTCAATAGAACCGCTCAACTCTTACATAAAAAAATCTTCGGTTGTAAATGCAAATAATTTTTTCCCGGGCATTTGGGAAACAAATTTAATTGATACAACGGTTTATGGAATTCCGTGGTATGTTGATACACGGGTTATGTTCTATCGTACCGATATATTGGAAAGTGTCGGTTACAAAAATTCACCGCGTACTTGGGCTGAACTTTATGACGCATCTAAAAAGATAAAACAAAAATTCAACAGCTATTCTTTCTTCATTCCGACAAACGAATGGCTTCCTTTTGTTCTGTTCGGAATTCAGAATAATGCCGAACTTCTTAAAAACAAAAACCGTTATGGAAATTTTTCCGGTAAAGAGTTCAGAGAAGCTGTTGAGTATCTGGCTAAGTTTTATCATGAAGGATTAGCACCCGTTGATATGCAGCAGGTGATGAATGTTTATCAGGCATTCGGGGAAGGATTTTTCTCAATGTACATTACAGGTCCGTGGAATGTAACCGAATTTCAAAATCGATTGCCTAAGGATATTCAAAACAAGTGGATGACGGCACCTTTGCCTTCGCCAAATAAAGATTATCCCGGATACTCTTTGGCGGGAGGGTCAAGTCTTTCTCTAAACGCGAAATCCGAACACAAAGAAGCCGCGTGGAAATTTATTGAATTTATTTCCGAAGCCAAGACGCAACTGAAATTTTACAAACTTGTTTCATCACTGCCTGCGGTAAAAAAAGTTTGGGAAGATTCCTCTTTAGTGAATAATAAATTCATGAAAGCATTTTATACGCAGCTTCTTAAAACAAAACCAACGCCTAAAATACCGGAATGGGAACAAATTGTTTTTTCAAAAATTCAACAAGCTACGGAAGTGATAGCTCGTAAAAAGAAAACAATAACAGAAGTGCTGAAAGAATTAGATAAAGACGCCAACGACATCCTTGAAAAAAGAAGATGGATGATGGATAGAAAATGAATAATACAAAACTTAGCGCCGTAATACTTTTTCTTGGTCCGTCTCTTATTGTGATTTTCACTTTCTTCTTTTTGCCGGTAATTGTTGCCTTCTTGATGAGCTTTACAGATTTCGATATTTATGCTCTTGGAAATTTAAGTAACATGCGTTTTGTGGGATTAAAAAATTATTACAATCTTCTGAACGACCCTCTGTTCTGGGCTTCAATTAAAAATACATTTTACTTCGTAATTGTGGGCGGACCTCTTTCGGTTGCAACTTCGCTCGGAGCGGCGTTATTGCTCAATTCGAAGCTGATTAAGTACAAAAGCATTTTTCGCTTAGTATATTTTCTCCCCGTCGTTACCACTCTGGTTGCGGTTTCGATTGTGTGGAGATATATCTATCATCCCCGCTTCGGATTGTTAAATTATATTTTAAGCCTCTTAGGAGTTGGGCAAATTGACTGGCTTGGAGATCCAACTTTTTCGATGCCCGCAATTATTCTTTTAGCCGTCTGGAAAAATTTCGGTTACAATATGATAATCTTCATCGCCGGATTGCAAAACATTCCGGAAGAACTTTATGAAGCAGCAAGCATCGAAGGCGCAACTGCGTGGCAGAAGTTCAAAAGTATAACTGTACCCATGCTTGCCCCGACTTCACTTTTCATCGGGGTTATTACTATGATAGGATACTTTCAACTATTTGCCGAACCATACGTGATGACGCAGGGAGGACCGCTTAACAGCACTCTTAGTATTGTGCTTTACATGTATCAGGAAGGATTCCGTTGGTGGAATATTGGTTACTCCACTGCCATTGCATTCTTATTGTTTGTAATAATATTAATCGGCACTGTCATTCAATTTAAACTGCAGAAAGAAACGGAATGATGAAATGAAGAAGTACTTAGTTATTTCTATAGCCGTGGTACTGGGCGTGATGACGTTTCTTCCTTTTTTGTGGATGGTATCCGCATCGTTTATGTCAACCGGTGCTGCAAATACTTATCCGCCAAAACTCTTTCCGGATAAATTTGATTTTTCACATTACCAAAATTTATTCACCAGACTAAATCTTACGAGATATTTATTCAATAGTCTGGTGATCTCACTTGGTGTAACTTTCTTTTCGTTACTGCTTAATTCAATGGCAGGTTATGCATTTGCGAAATATCGCTTTGCACGTAAGAAAGGATTGTTCAAATTTTTGTTGAGTTCGATGATCATTCCCGGACAAGTTACAATGCTGCCGGTGTTTTTAATCTTGAAAAACATGGGATTCATCAATACCTACTTTGCAATTATCGTTCCGGGTATGGCAAGCATCTTTGGAATTTTTTTGATTCGGCAATACGCTTTATCAATACCGGATAGTTTAATTGAAGCTGCCAAGATGGATGGCGCAACCGAACTGCAAATATACTTTCGTGTTATACTTCCTCTCTGCAAACCGATTCTTGTTACGTTAGGTTTATTTACTTTTATGGGAACGTGGAATGATTTCTTGTGGCCTTTAATTGTAATGACAGATTCCAGTATGTACACAATGCCGGTAGCGCTTGCAAACCTGATGAGCGAGCATGTTCAAGATACGGAATTAATGATGGCAGGTTCCGTAATAACCATTGTTCCGGTTCTAATTGTCTTTCTTGCACTGCAGAAATATTATATAAAAGGAATTATGATGGGGAGTGTTAAGGAATGACACCATTGTCATTCTGAGTTCCGGTGATTTTCATCGGGGCGAAGAATCTCCTACTTCCATGTGTAGAGATTCTTCACCTGAACATTCTTCAGAATCCAAAGGAGAAATAATGGCATCTGTAAAACTGATCAACGTTTCAAAAGTTTATGACGGCAAAAATAAAGTCGTTCATAAAGTCAATCTTGAAATAAATGATAAAGAATTTATTGTGCTTGTGGGTCCCAGCGGATGCGGTAAATCCACTACGCTGAGAATGATTGCCGGACTCGAAGAAATTTCGGAAGGAGAGATATTTATTGATGGTAAATTTGTAAATAACGTACAATCAAAAGACAGAGACATTGCAATGGTATTTCAGAACTATGCGCTATATCCACACATGACGGTTTTTGATAACATGGCTTTCGGTTTAAAGTTGAGAAAGTTTAGTAAAAATGAAATTACAGAGCGCGTCAACCATGCCGCAAAAATTTTAGATATGGGACATCTCTTAGATAGAAAACCAAAACAGCTTTCAGGTGGTCAACGTCAGCGGGTAGCTGTAGGACGTGCAATTGTGCGTAAACCTAAAGTGTTTTTATTTGATGAACCGTTAAGTAATCTTGATGCAAAGTTACGTGTTCAAATGCGTGCCGAGATATCACGCTTGCATCAAAGACTTGAAGCTACTACAATCTATGTTACTCACGATCAAACCGAAGCTATGACGATGGGTGATAGAATTGTCGTTCTGAAAGATGGAATTGTACAGCAAGTTGATTCACCAATGAATCTCTACAATTATCCCGCTAATAAATTTGTCGCCGGATTTATCGGAAGCCCCGCTATTAATTTTATTGACGGAAAAATTGTTCGAGAGAACGGACTTGCATTTTTAAGCAGGGAAAAGTTGATCTTATTTCAATTGAGTCCGAATAATTCAGAGAAACTTATTCCATATATCGGGAAAGATGTTACTCTTGGAATTCGTCCTGAAGAATTCAGAATTGAATCTAAGGGCGGGTATAAAATTAAAGTATTAGTAGATTTAGTTGAACAGATGGGAAGTGATGTTTACTTACATTTCAATCTGGAAGGTTCTCCATTTATCGGAAGAGTTAAGCCCACAATGGATTTTCGTTCAAAAACAGAATTCGAATTATTTTTTGATATAGGGAACATCCATCTCTTTGAGAAACTCAGTGGTAATAAGATAAATTAAAATTAGGTGTGAGAGCAAATAGAATAAATATTCTATCTTCTCTAGTTATCCATATGTTTTAGTTGAAAAGTGAATTCATTTTTGGGCAAAATGATACTCTGTGAAAACGGTTTAAAATGCTGTTATCTTTTTTTGACTCAATTACCATTTGGTCACTTCCATCTAAAAAATGAAACTAAGATGTCTTTAGTTCAAAATCATTACTTTGAGGACACACGAGGTTTTGATTATGCACACCCGTGTCACTCTTCCAGTAGCTATACCCTTTAGGGATTATCATTAACAATTTATTTGCATTTATACCCGAAGGGTTATAAATTTACAACCAGAAGCGTAAATACACCCCGAAGGGTATAATCATGAATAAAATAAATGATATTTCAGAATTTGTGAAGACAATGAGAAAAAAAAATGAATTGACGCAGGTCCAATTAGCCGAACGAGCCGGCGTAGGATTAAGATTTATCCGCGAAATGGAGCAGGGGAAACAAACATTACAGATGGATAAAGTTAACCAAGTTCTTTTTCTTTTTGGACATCAACTTGGTCCCGTAAAACTTGAATTACGAGAAGAAGATGAATAGAACTGGAAAAGTATTTTATAAAGAGTTTTTTGCCGGTATCATAAGAGAAGATGAAAATGGATACACTTTTACATATAATACAAAATTTCTCTCAAACCCAGAGGCTAAACCAATAAGTCTTACTCTCCCATTAAGATTAGAAGTCTACCAGAGCAAGATATTATTTCCCTTTTTTGACGGAGTAATTCCTGAAGGATGGATTTTAGCTATTGCAGAAAAAAATTGGAAAATAAATCCGCGTGATAGAATGGAATTGCTGCTGACATTTTGTAAGGATACAATCGGAGCCGTATCTGTTGAAAGGATAGAGGAATAAGTAAGATGAAATTCAAATGTTTGTTTTGTTATAATGAACTTGGAGAATCAGAACTTGATTTTCATAAAAAGTGCAGTAAAAAATTTTTCGGTACTGAAAATGCCCCAATTTTAGAATTATATTTATCTGACATAGAAAGTTATGCTATAAATTTACTTCAAAGAAGTATATCAGTAACTGGAGTACAACCTAAACTTTCTATTGACCTTAAAAAAAATAAAAATGAACGTGCAAGATTAACATTAGTAGGTTTATGGGGGAAATACATTCTAAAACCTCCGCATAGTGATTATCCAGAAATGCCTGAAATTGAAGATCTTACTATGAGATTAGCGGAGATTTCTGGAATAAGAACTGCGGAACATTCACTAATTAGAATGAAATCTGGTGAACTAGCATATTTGAGCAAGAGGTTTGAGAGAACTTCAAAGGGGAAATTGCATTTGGAGGATTTTGCTCAATTACTTGAAGTACTAACGGAACGGAAATATTCTGGTTCAGTTGAACAAATAGGAAAATGTATTTTACGATATTCTTCTTTTCCAGGAAATGATTTGATTAATTTTTTCGAATTGGTATTGTTCTGTTATTTAACAGGAAATGCTGATATGCATTTAAAAAACTTTTCTTTATTAAGAGATGAACAAGACTATATTAAACTTAGTCCCGCATATGATTTATTGGCAACTCAACTATTAGTACCAATGGATAAAGAGGAGTTTGCTATTACGGTCAATGGAAAGAAATCAAATTTTAAAAGGACTGATTTTGATAAACTTTCATCAAACTTCGGTTTAAATGAAAAAACGAAATCCTCGATTTATGTAAAATATTCCGGAATTTATAATAAATGGAAATCATTTATTGAGAAAAGCTTTGTCTCAGAAGACACAAAAGAAAAATACTTGTCTTTAATACTCCACCGCATAAATCAAATTAATTTGTTGAGTTAGTGAGATTTATTTCAACTATAAAGTCTATTGTGTTACTGCATATTTTATATTAGACATTCAAGAGTGGAATCCGATTTAAGAATTAAATTATTAAAAGCCTGTCCGTATCTCAAACTCTTTGACGTTGTTAAATGCACAGATATTGTATGACACATTTGAAAAGTCATTACTGAGCTTATTATATTTAGCTGCTTCCTAACGAAGATGTTTTCAGCCATAGTTGAGTATTAGTTTGGATGCAGCTGAAACAGAAAGAGAGTAAAGATTTGAGCATAATGAGTTAATTTACGAAGTGTAAAAATAGCGTTATTAGTTTAAAATCATTACTGTGATAACGCATGAAGTTTTGGATATGCTGCAATGAATGCAGAGAACCACACTCTCTTTGATGCTGCCTATAATATTCGAGAAGGAGGGAGAAATCTTAAAAAGTGATCTGGAAGATTCATCATCCACTCAAATGGGATTCGGAATGACGGAAAAATATTTAGGAACAATATGAACAACAACAATCACATTTACGTAATCTTCGGCGCTTCGGGTGACCTTACAAAAAGAAAATTAGTCCCCGCTATTTATTCGCTTTTCGTCCAAAACCTATTGCCCGAAAAAATTGCTTTACTCGGAGTTTCGAGAACTGAGTTTAGTGACAATGACTTTAGACAAAAAATGAAATCGGCGATTAATGAATTCAAAGAAATTGATGATCTCTCAAAGATTGATGAGTTCATTAAGAATGTCTATTACACTTCGCTCAATTTCAGCGATGCAGAGACTTATCAAAATCTTAAACGAAAATTATCTGGGATTAGAAAAAATTACGACATAAACGGCAATACAATATTTTATTTATCTACACCGCCCAGTTTGTATGGAATCATCCCTCAAAATCTTGCTGCGGTTGAATTGAATAAACAAGATGACGGCTGGAAGAGATTGATCATTGAAAAACCTTTTGGCTATGATTTGGATTCCGCATTAAAACTTAAAAACGAATTGCTGAAAGATTGGTCAGAAGAACAAATATTCAGAATTGATCATTATCTCGGAAAAGAAACTGTTCAAAATCTTTTGGTAACAAGATTTTCAAATGGAATCTTCGAGCCTCTTTGGAATAGAAATTTTATTCATCATGTCGAGATAACATCTGCTGAAAGTATCGGAGTTGAGAAGCGTGGCGGATATTACAACACTTCCGGCGCATTGAGAGATATGGTGCAGAATCATCTTCTGCAAGTTGTCGGCTTAACTGCAATGGAGCCGCCATCATCATTGCAGCCAATATCAATCAGAAATGAAATATTAAAAGTATTTCAGTCATTCAGACCAATCAAAAAAGATGACGTAAAAAACATTTCAATTAGAGGGCAATATCTTTCATCTTCCATAAAAGGAGAAACTGTTCCAGGTTATAGAGAAGAAGAAGGAGTTAATCCGAGATCAGTTACCGAGACTTATGCGGCAATCAAATTTTATATTGATAACTGGCGCTGGGGCGGCGTTCCATTTTATATCCGCACCGGTAAAAGATTACCAACTCGTGTTACCGAAGTTGTTATTCATTTTAAACCTACTCCACACTTTCTTTTTTCACAAAATGATTATTGTCAATCATGTAATCAATTAGTAATAAGAATACAACCGGACGAGGGTATTTTATTGAAATTCGGAATGAAAACCCCGGGCTCTGGTTTCGAAGTGCAAAATGTAAATATGGATTTTCATTATTCCGATCTAACTAATCAAAGAATTCCATCTGCATATGAAAGACTTCTCCACGATACAATGAATGGAGATTCTACTCTTTTCGCACGGACTGAAGAAGTATTGGAAGCATGGAAATTTTTAACTCCGATACTTGAATGCTGGAAAAATGATAAAGATGTTCCGCTTTATGGTTATCCCGCCGGTACATGGGGACCCGAACATGCCGACGATCTTATTGAAGGGAAAAATATGACTTGGCGTTATCCTTGTAAAAATTTAGCCGATGACGGCATTTATTGCGAGTTGTGATGAAAAGGCAAACAATTAAAATATTCACAAACATTGAAAATCTGGCGAGTAATGCCGCCTCATTTTTGAAAAGAAAAATTGAAGAAATCCCCGATGGAAAATTTTTTACAATAGCGCTTTCCGGCGGATCAACACCCAGACAAATCTTCGAATATCTTTCCGAGAACTATTCCGATAAAATCGATTGGAAAAAATTAAAATTATTCTGGGGTGATGAAAGATGCGTTCCTCCGGAAAATAATGATAGCAATTTCAAAATGGCTTTTGAATCATTATTGAAAAAAGTACCGATACCGGAAAAAAATATATTCAGAATTTACGGTGAAGCAGATCCAATTGAAGAAGCCAAGCGCTATTCCGAAATCATAAAAAACAATGTACAAAGTGTAAATGATGTACCGTCATTCGATTTGGTATTACTTGGGCTTGGAGAGGATGGGCATACCGCTTCTATTTTTCCAAATCATCTTGGACTGTTTTATTCGACCGATTTGTGTATTGCAACGAAACATCCTCAAACCAGACAGGATCGAATAACAGTTACCGGGAAAGTCATTAACAGTGCAACGCGAGTAATTTTTATAGTGACCGGTGATAATAAAGCTCAGATTGTTTCCGAAATAATTGGTGCGAATAGCGGAAAAATATTCCCCGCTAAACTTGTCAATCCCGTTAATGGAGAATTGATCTGGATGTTGGATACAGCAGCCGCCCAGAAGTTAGACAGTGAAATTCAAACAACGGGGATATAGGAACTACTTTTACTATAATGTTAAATCACGCAAATTAAACTACACAACATGATAGTTTAGTGTAGGTCTTCAATTATACTAAAGCATCGTTATTCAGTAAAAAGGAACTCTTTTTCTAACCGGACTCAGCTCCAGCAGGTGTTATTCTTGGATAGCCCGATCTGAGCAGAGTAACCGTCACAATGGTATCATTCCCAAGAAACATTGGCTACTTCAATATGAAGGAAAAGCAATTATTAGTTAGGCTCAAACTCACTCTGATCCTTCTCGATGGATTCCCTAATTAAATAATCCTTTGCAACATTAAAGCATACCTCTTATCAATTGTTCTTAAACGGGTAATCCACGAGGGGGCAAAATGTTTAGTTTTGCGTAAAATCGCTGTTTATTCTCTAAGCAAGGATTTAAAGGTGGAGCATTGTTAAAGTTTTATCTACTTTCTTCGATAATAACTATGAGAGCCAATATTCGACGAAAAGACGACTTCTCAGATAAACAATAAAGGAGAAGCCAAATGGAAATCAGTACAATCGGATTAATGTATAAGGATCCACCGGTTACAAAAAGAGATTTAATCCAAGCTCAACAAGCTGTGGAACCGGTTAACTTTCCTTCTTATAAGGCAGAAATTTCTGAAAAAGCTAAAGTTCTTGCACTTAATATTTCAGAAAAGGCGGTCCAAAATCTAAAAAATGAATCGACTCATTCGGAATAGAAATAAATACGTTTTGAGAGTGAAAAACTCCGTTTTTGATTCCATGATGTCGCTGGCCTGGTAGGTTGATTTATACAGCCCACAGCCATATATTTTTTACACCGACGGATTAAAATCATCCAACTTCAAGAAAGTAAATCTTTAATTGCTTCCCGAATTTATTAATTCTTACTATTCTTTACGACCTCTAAAATCATTGGTAGGATTTCCCCCGATCTTCCAAAGAGAGAATAATCAGCATATTGTGACATCTCTGTTGGTTCTAAATTAATTTCCACAATGTACGAGCCCGCTTGCTTTGCCGATATAGGTATATAGGCGGCGGGATAAACAATTGCAGATGTTCCAACAACAAAACAAATATCACTCCATTCAGCAGCTTTTTCACCGCTGCTAAATTGATCCTGTGGAAGCGTCTCGCCGAACCAAACAACATCCGGACGCACAAGCCCACCGCACTTAATACATTTTGGTGCAATACCTGTTACTTCAAGATCACCTGAATTGTAGAAGGTATTACAGTCAACGCAAAAATTTCTTTCGATGTTTCCATGGAGTTCATAGATTGTTTTAGATCCCGCGCGTCGGTGCAGGTTATCAATATTTTGTGTTATGATTGAGACTTCAAAATATTTTTCAAGATCAACGATTGCGATATGACCGGCATTCGGATCTACTTTATTAATTATGTCTCTTCTATGCTGATACCATTCCCAAACTAAATTTGGGTTGCGCATGAAAGCTTGGAAGTTCGCAAGTTCTTCCGGTTTCATCTTATTCCAAATTCCATCTTTTCCGCGGAATGTTGAAATACCGCTCTCTGCAGAGATTCCGGCGCCGGTAAAGAACACAATTTTTTTTGCGCTGTTTAATCTATCGAGAAATTCTTTTTTGAATTGCATGATGGTTTTTAAGAAATCATGTTTTCAGTGTTAACTTCACTCTGGTGGTGCATACTAAGAAAGCCATGAAATAAAAAACCCTTCCCTTAGGGATGGGCTTCTATTCGTTTTTAATATCGTTTAATAATTTCTTTGCTTCAGCTAATCTCTTTTCATCATCTTGATGCTGGAATTGACAGGTAAGTGCTTTATTCAACATCTCGCGTGCAGTTTTGTAATCATCTTCGCGGATTAATGAATTAGCATAATCAACATAGAACATTATATAACCGGGATAAATCTCTATAGCTTTCTTGTATTCTGTAAGAGCGATTTCATTATCAGCCCAGCCAAGACCAAGTATAACTCTTGCCGGCTTCCATTTTTCACTTGTCTTAGCGTGTGTTCTTGCTAAAACATAGTGAGCTACTCCTTGATTAAAATTTCCTCCGTTATCTAATTGAATTGCTTTCTCTACATCCACTCTCACACTGTTTACAACACCAGCAACAGTAAAAACTCCTTTGAATAAAGCAATTTTTCCATTTGCAATTGCACGCTGTAAAAACCCAACAGATTGACTAGGTTTCTGTTTACTTGCTTGATCTCCGTATTCGAGCGCTTTTTGAAATATTGATAGTTGTGCATTTTCTTGTTCATCCGTACTTGCAGGCATACGGTCTGCAATATCAACGTAGGTTCGAGATAGTTTCCAGAGGGCTTCAAAATTATTTGCATCTATCTTCTCTGCTTTCTTAAAAGCTTCGAGAGCTTTCTCATTGTTGAATTGATAGTAATATTTCTCTCCTTCTTCAAGTAGAGCATCGAGCGTTTGAGCATTTGTATTTAAGAAAGATGTTAATAGGAATATAAAGAGTAAAAGGAAAGATTTATTTGTTCTTTTCATAATATGGTTCTCTGTAAATTAACTAATTTATTTATTTCTGCGAATCTGAGTTTTCGTCCGGAATATACAAAGCAGTATTAGCAAGAGGAAGAAATCTTGTCCATCTTCCTCCTTTATTTCTATCTGCCGCAATTGCGTATTTATATGCATTTGTTTTTGCGCTTAGTTCATCTGCTTGATAAAGAACTATGGCTTCAAGTGTTCTTGGTTCTACAGGCGAAGCAAACTCCAACTTCCCTTGATGGCTAAGTATAAGATGTACTAAATGATTTTTCAACTCTTCCGGAAAGTTGGGAATTGTTGCAACAGTTTTTTCAACCTCAAGTGCGCCGATCATTATGTGACCGATCAGTTTTCCTTTATCCGAATAATCAAAAGTTGTATCGTAAGTAAGTTCTTCTATCTTCCCAAAATCGTGAAGGAGCGCACCGCAAATTAACAGATCCCGATTTAGATTCGGATGCATTGCACACATCAACTCACATATGCGGACTATTTCAAGTGTATGTTCTAACAGTCCGTGAATATATGCATGATGCCAACCTTTGCCGGCAGGTGCTTTAGAATACTGTTCAAGTTTTTCGGTTGCTAAAATAGTTTTTACTAGTTGACTTAGATATGGATTATTTATCGAAGAGATGACTTTGTTTAATTCATCAAGCATTTCGTTCAATAGCCGGGTGGATCTTGGGAGGAAATCTTCCGGTTTAACCCCATCGCTTTCTTTAGCCGTGTTAATTTTTCCAATTTTTATTTGAAGCGCACCTTTAAAATCTTCAATCTGTCCGGCAACTTTTACAACTGTTCCTTCTTTTAATTTCTTTGCATAATCTTCTGCGTTATCCCACACTTTTGATGGAAGCGCCAAGGATTTATCCCGCAGCTCAAGATTAAGGAATGACTTTCCATTTATTGCAGTTTTAAGTTCACATTTTGTAACGATTAGGAACATTGTGAATTCATCACCGACAGACAATTCAATTAATTCTTTTTGGTCAAGCATATATCATAATCAATAGGGAATGTTAACACTAATTTAATTTACTAAAAAATAATCTGACCTGCTTGCAATAGGCAAAAGATTGCTTTTCAAGAATTTTAGCACGAAAGTAGAAATCCAACTTATCCCGACATTGCGAATGTAGAACAGAATTGTATTCTGTTTGTTTACGCTCTCAGATTAAAAATCTGAGTAACAAATGTAGAACAGAATTGTATTCTGTTTGTTTACGCTCTCAGATTAAAAATCTGAGTAACAAATGTAGAACAGATTTCCAATCTGTCCTACTTAATAAAAATGCTAAGCGCTTAACCACGACTTCCGCACATTTTAAAAGGAACAAGTAAATCTTTAGAAAACTTTCGAAATACTGCATTTTTGACTTTGAATTGGGTGTCCCAGTGCGTAAGTAAAGAGATTTCAAATATCTTTGGTGAGAATTTTTCGATATATTTTAAGATGAGTAATTGATTTGATCATCTAAACATTTCAACCAAAAATAAACTAATACCAGGAATGTAAGATATCAAGATCAAAGCAATGAGAAGTATCAATGTAAATGGAAGTGTGGATTTGATAACGAATCCAATCTTCTTTTGAAAAACGCTTGAAGCTACAAAAAGGTTTATACCCATTGGCGGCGTTAGATAGCCGATCTCCATATTAACAATAAAAATTATTGCAAAATGAATTGGATCAATGCCAAATTCAACAGCCATCGGGCTTAAAAGAGGAGCAACAATAAGGATTGCTGACATAATATCCATAAAACATCCGAGAATTAAGAGAAAAATGTTTACGATTATAAGAAACATTAATGGAGAACTTACAATACTTTTCATCCATATAGCTGCATGGTATGGAATTCTTTCTAAAGCCAGGAATTGATTAAAACTTATTGCAATAACTATGATTAAAAATAATGTTCCCATCATAGAAGTGCTTTCAATAATTATTTTAGGAAGCTGTTTAATTTTAAGATCTTTGTGAATGAAAACCTCAACAATAAAAGTATAAACAACCGCAATAGCGGCTGCTTCAGTCGGAGTAAAGAATCCGCTGTATATTCCCCCAAGAATAATCACAGGTAAAATTATTGCTAAGATTCCATTCTTGAAAGAAATTCTAAATTGCTTAAAAGAAAAACTGCTTTTTGTTTTGGCAGTATGTTCTTTCTGAGTAATTATAGAATAAATCAGTAACAATAACGCTATTAATAATCCCGGAATTATTCCTGCAATAAAGAGATCAGCAACAGAAATAACATATTTTGGTGTTGAAACGACTATTGCGTAGATTATCATAGGTATGCTTGGTGGAATGATAATTCCCAGAGATCCTGCTGAAGTAAGCAAACCTAACGAAAAATTTTCTTTGTAATTTTCTTTAATTAATGCAGGGTACAATATTGTACCGATAGCAATTACTGTTACAGGAGAAGACCCGGAAATTGCGGCAAAGACAACAGTTGCGAATATGGCTGTTGCTGCAAGTCCGCCTGGCATCCATCCCACTATTGATTTAGCAAAATCGATCAACCTTTTAGCAATACTTCCGTGTGTCATCATCTGTCCGGCGATCAAGAAAAACGGTATTGCTAATAGAACGTCCTTATTAACAGCGTTAAACATATCGGCAATCATTTCGGTGAGCATTCCATCGCCAAGAAATTGTAGCGAGCAAAGTGTAACAATTGCGAGAATTATAAATAACGGGGTTCCAATAACCATACAGAGTAGAGCGACAAAAATTATTAAATATTCAATCATTTTTTTGCCTCTACCTGTGTAAGTTCTTCTTTTCTTCCAGAACCAATAGACGAGATTTTCCCGTTGAAAATTTGAATACCTATTCCAATAAATCGAAATGCGATAATCACCAGCGAAGCGGGAATAACTATTTGAACAATCCAAAGAGGAATCTTAAGAACGAGAGATGTTTCTCCGAATTCCCTCGTTTCTGATACATAGTTAAAGCCTAGATAGGCAATTAAAATTGTTACTGTAAAGATAATAACACTTGCAAATAGAGATACATATGGAAGGACTTTTTTAGGAAACAATTTCTCGGGGATGCCAACAACTAAATGTTTATTCTCTTTTGCAGCAAGAGAGGCTCC
This sequence comes from uncultured Melioribacter sp., assembly GCA_964449775.1. Lineage (GTDB taxonomy): Bacteria > Bacteroidota > Ignavibacteria > Ignavibacteriales > Melioribacteraceae > Fen-1258. The sequence goes on from CAYVBQ010000031.1 coordinate 45,635, forward strand.
TACGAAACCGACCCAGATCATTAAAAATGCAGCAAGCTCTTTCGCCCAAATAAATCCGCCATCGAAAAGCTCTCTTAATATTATATCAAAAAAGACTACGAGAACCATAACGCTAACGCCAATAACAAGAAAAATCTTTTCGATCTTGGCAAAAAAGTTATTTATAGACTCGAAAAATTGATTCATTTACCACCCGGTTTATTTCTGAAATTACGGAGTGCATTCTGAACTTCATCGTACAATCCAGCGCCGACGATATATTTTAAGAGCGATCAGTTGATTTGACTATCTAAACATTTCAACCAAGAATAAACTAATACCAGGTATGTAAGAGATCAAGATCAAAGCAATGATAAGTATCAAAGTAAATGGAAGCGTGGATTTGATAACAAATCCAATCTTCTTTTGAAAAATGCTTGAAGCTACAAAAAGGTTTATACCCATTGGCGGCGTGAGATAGCCGATCTCCATATTGACAATAAAAATTATTGCAAAATGAATTGGATCAATGCCAAATTCAACAGCCATCGGGCTTAAAAGAGGAGCAACAATAAGGATTGCTGACATAATATCCATAAAACATCCGAGAATTAAGAGAAAAATGTTTACGATTATAAGAAACATTAATGGAGAACTTACAATACTTTTCATCCATATAGCTGCATGGTATGGAATTCTTTCTAAAGCCAGGAATTGATTAAAACTTATTGCAATAACTATGATTAAAAATAATGGGTCTTCTCCCAACTGAGTGGGTGAATTATAGCATAAAAGTGAATAG
>CAYVBQ010000032.1:0-41961 GCA_964449775.1 uncultured Melioribacter sp.
AATAATCCAATATTTTGCTTAATTAACTTTTGCCACCAAATAATCCGGTGAGCCGATAAATGCAATGTATTTTAAAATGATTTTTTAGGAGGAAGCAAACTTGCCGGTTCTTTTAAAAGATTTGGTTTGTGAGCTTTGGAAATGCGCTTACAAATGCGGCTTAGTATAAATCAATTATTCAATTCTGAAACTGATGAAACTCTTTTATAAACTACATCGTCAAAATTCTTGAAGTGTGCTGTCCCACATTCAATTTTCAGTTTCTCACTTCCTCTCAATTCCTGTCCTGCTGATTTTGTTTCGGCAACAAAGTAGATTTTCTTTTCTCCTTTTTTAACTATTGCCCAATCAGGATTATATGTGCCGATAGGAGTATTTATCTTAAACCAATAAGGAAGCTTAAAATAAAATTCGATTTGCTCACTGCTTTCACAATCTTTGGCAAATTGATTTTCCACGCCACTATCAAGCGGAATGTAATTTTCATAGATAGTTTTTTCTCTTGCTTGCTGTTTATCTTCTTCTGTATCCTGCGTTATTCCCACAGTGTGCGTAAAATTGTCAAGATATATTTCAAAATCGCTGTCGTCAAACAAAGTCATTTCATAAATCTTGTTCCCGATTTTTTCATACTTAATTCCGTCAATCATTAACTGATGTAATTCGTCTTTGATTATTGAAACTGCATTATCCATAAACAACTGTGGATTGAGTAATAATTCTTTTAGCCGTTTTGAGTTTTTAAGTATTTCTAAAATGGTACTTCGGGTCAATTCCGTTTTACTTTGTATGTAAGACAACATATCGGGAATCTCAAAAGCAATTCCATAATCGTCATTTGCACTGTCACTCACTAATTGTCCACTCACACCTTCATCAGTAATTAAAACTTTTTTCTTTGTTGACCTGATTGTTGGCTTTTTCGTTTCATCCATTTTACTCACTGCATTTGCGGCAAGCGTAATGAGTTTTTCTGTATCGTAATTGACGCTGTATTTTGTTTGAAACCGTATCTTTTCCCAAATCTGTAAAAACTTAGGGTCGGCTTCAAATCCTTTTCTGTAATTTACTTTCTTCTTGTCATTCTTATTTTTTGCTCTGCCTGAAAAATCAACGCCGCAATCTTCCTGAATTTCTTTCTGTAATGCTTTTGCAAAATCTTCATATCGTTCATTTGCAACTACTGTCAATCTATTTATGTTGCGATCAAAAATTCTTTGTCCGTCCTGATTTACAGACAAGCGTAGTCCTCTGCCAATTTCCTGTCGTTTTTTTATTTCCGATTTTGTTTCGTTCAAAGTGCAAATCTGAAATACATTGGGATTGTCCCAACCTTCACGCAAAGCAGAATGGCTGAATATGAATTGAAGCGGAACATTCACATCAAGCAGCTTTTCTTTATCCTGCATTATCAATTTGTATGTATCGTCATCTAATTGCGTTTCTCCCCCTGTATCTTTTACTCTGCCTTTGTTGTCTTGCGAGAAATAACCGTTGTGTATATCGTCAACCGGATAAGGAATTAAACCTTTATAAACAGGCTTAGAAATTTCCTTTTGATAAATTTCTTCAAACCACTGTGCAAATTTTCCTTTAAGCGGGCTTCCGTTGGAATCGTACTCGCGATAATTTTTCACTTTGTCAATGAAAAAAAGCGAAAGAACTTTTATTCCTTTGTCTTTGTAATTCTTTTCTTTTTTCAGATGTTCTTCAACGGTTTTGCTGATCATAAAACGCATTACTTCATCGTTCATTCCGCCTTGCGTTTCACCTTTCTTCAAAACAATTCCGTTGCTAAGTTCAATTTGCTCATTGCCAAAATCAATTTCATAAATTTTCAGTCCATCGTACTTTTCATTTCTGTTTGAAAGCAGAAACAAATCAAGATTTTTCCCGCTTGCCGTAACGGATTTTCTTTTTATTCCATTTTCTGTGGCTGCATCAATTTTTATTTTTGCTTTAATTGCATTTCCGGTTCGTGTAATATTTTCTAATTGGAGAAATGGAGAGTTAAAATCATTTTCGCTTACAACAGAATCAACCTCTATCTGTTTCACTAAACCCAAATCATACGCTTTAACCGGATTGAGCGAATACATCAGATTGTAAAGGTTCGTGTGCGTTGCAGAATAGCGAAGCGTGCAAAGCGGATTAAGATTTTCTATTGCTCTTTTGCGGATTTCCGTTTCCATATTCTGCGGTTCGTCCACAATCACAATCGGCTTGCAGCTTTGAATAAACTCAATCGGTTTTTTTCCAGTGAGTTTATCGTTTGGCTTGTTTATTATATTTTCATCTTTTGCAAATGAATCAATGTTGATGACTAATACCTGAATAGTATTTGCAGAGGCAAAACCTCTCAAATTGGAAACTTTCTTGCTGTCATAAACATCAGAAGTAACCGGAACTTTGTCGTAAAGATTTTGAAAATGTTCTTCTGTTATTTCAAGGTTTTTCATTACGCCTTCACGAATGGCGACTGAAGGAACAACAATTACAAATTTTTTGAAGCCGTAAAGTTTATTCAGTTCATAAATGGTGCGGAGATAGACATAAGTTTTTCCTGTGCCTGTTTCCATTTCGATGGAAAAATTCCAGCCGTTGCTTATGATTTCATCTGTAGTTGAAATTTTCAAGCCGTTATTTTTTTGAACACGCTGAATATTTTCTGTCAATTGGTCGAGGTGGGAAAAATCAATCTTGTTGCCGAAACCGTTTTCTGTGAGCAATGCACCAGGCTGAATGATTGAAAATTCAAAGTCGCCACTGCTCAATTGCTGTCCTTCAAAAATATCGGTAATGGCTTTTACGGCTTCTAACTGAAATTCCTGTTTGCTGTCAAAGTGTAATTTCATTTATATCACAAGTTCCTGCTTTTATACATATTAGAACCTTATTACCTTAGTAATTCGCTCATTCTCACAGTAATCAACCTTATTAGCTTATTTCCCACTTTAATGTCTTCTGATAAAATTTTATGAAGTCATCATATTCTTTTTGGAAACTTACTTTTTTGTGATGTTCTGGCTGGCTCATGATGTATTTACAAACTTTATCAACATCGGATTTGGAAACAGAAAAAGCCGAAGCCGAATCCTGCCAGGCAAAAATTCCTCTGCTTAGTTTGTTTTCATTAATGAAGTGTTCGGAACTTTCAGCAATTTTTGTCGCTAAAGCTTCTTCAGGTATTTTAGGAGACCGTGAGACGAGGAAGTGAACATGATCTGGGTTAACGTAAATTGCGTATAATTTTGAAGCTGTATTATTTACTATACCAGTTATGTATTTCTCTATTCTTATCCTATTCTTTTCTGAGATTAATGGTAATCGGTTCTGAGTTATCAGGATAAAGTGGGTGTAAAGATTGTTGTATTCTATTTTCATTGTAATAAAGTAATAAGGTTTAGTTTTAATATTGTTATCATAATTACTAAGGTAATAAGGTTTATAGATTTTAATTAGAAATACATTCTTAAATCGTCCTAAAATCAATTTCCGCATCACGCATTTGCAATACAGTGTTTGTCTTCTGTTTATCGCCGCTGCTTAATTGCTGTCCTTCAAAAATGTCGGTGATGGCTTTTACCGCTTCTAACTGAAATTCCTGCTTGCTGTCAAAATGGAGTTTAAGCATAAGGGGATTTATTTATCGCCAATTATTTTTCTATTTTTTAGATAATAATTAAAATATTCTTCTAAAAATTTTTGACGATTTTCGATAGCATATTTTTCTACGGCAGCTTGTGAAATGTAAGTTTGAAATTTTAATAAATCTCTATATTCTTTATCAATATCTATTCCTTTTGCTACCTGCGATTTTAAATGCTTCAAAAATTCATTTAGGAATTTAATAAATTGTTTTATTTGGTTTTCTTTATTGTTTAGAATTAAATAATCAATAAAGAAAAAGACGCTTAGGCTAATTGCTTTATTTTTTAATAATAAAGAGCTCGCCGCAGAAACATGTTTATATACTGCATCAAGCCTATTCACCAAAAGATCGGCAATCTTTTTATCATTCGAACTAAATTTTAAATGCTCTTTGAAAAATTCTTGTAAATCTACAAATCGTGCTCTTCCATAACTCTTAGTATTATTAAGAGAAAAGAAATTTAAGGCTATTTGAGCAGAAATAAGTTCCTTAGCAAATCTTCTTTTAGGAATATTTAAAAATAAAATATATTTGTTTTTCCCTAATTTTTTAAAAATAAAATCTTTCATGTCCCCTACCATCGCATTTAATTTTTCACCTGCATTTAGGGGAACGCCAAGTTGCAATCGTAGAAACATTAAATTTAGTTCGTAATCATCATTATCGAAATTGGTGATTTCAATTACATTAAATTGATATTGTAAAATTTTTCTCTGTTGGTGCGTATTAAATTCTTTCCAAGTTTTATTATCGTAATCTTTTAATATATCAGTTCCTAATAATTCATCTGAACTTATGAATTTAAAATTGTTATTGTAGTCACCTGATATATCATCCAGGTTACCCTCATTCAATCCCAGAAAGGAAATAATTGCGTTAATTCTTTGACGACCATCAATACAGTCATAATTTCCATCAAGACGCTTAAATAAATATATACTTGCTATATCGAAGTCTCGGAGAATAGAATCAATAAGTTTTCTTTTTTTGTCTAAATCCCACACAGAAGGTTCTCGTTGAAATTCGGGATATTCAATAGACTTATTTGTTTTGACAAGTTGTTCAATTGACCATTTTATATTTATTTTTTTCATAGTTTATTATAAAAATTATAAACAAAATTATTTGCTGTTTTTATGTTAATTCCCTTATCAACAAGGTAATCAATCTTTGCATCTAACCATTCATAAAACGGATTTGATTTATCTTTATCAGAAAATTTTGCATTGATTTCTTTTATTAAATCACTATTGGAGGCATGCGGGAACTTTTTTTTATGAAATTTAAAAAAATCAGGTATATCTGTTATTGAAATAAATGTCATGTATTTATAATTTTCAATTATATTCTTTGCAGTTGAGGGATAATCAATAATTTCAATTTCAGTATTCTTTTTTGAATCATTAAATTTTTGAATTGTATATAATATAGGAATTAATCCCCAATCATTCCTACTTAATGAACAACCAACTAATCTTAAAATATCACATTGCATTAAATATTCTGTTGCGTGCCCCCATAAAATATTAAAGGGGTAATTGTCTTTTCTCTTTTCAACTCCAGGCGGTATCCACAATGAATAAGGTGAATTTTTAATTGTCATGTTCTTGATACTCACAGGTCTTGTATTTTGCCAATTAAATGAACCATGTAACTTTAAAACCTTAATAGCATCAGACGGCAATTCAATACTATTTGAATATAAAGAATAATTAATTTGACGATTAAACAATGATACTATTGTTCTTTCCAGAATATCTTCATAGTTAAGTGTAATAAAACATACTAATTCTTCGTCCAAATTTTGAATATTATAATAATCAATTAAAACTGAGTATAAATTTTTTTTAGGTGGATTTTTCGATATTGGTTCTGCAATTTCAATAATCGATTCTCTATAATATTTTCTAATTTTTTCAGAAGCTTGGTTTTGATGTTGAGTTTCTAAAACAGAAATTAAATGCTCAATATCACTTACAGATATAAGTTCATTCCAAATTTCTTTATTCAGTCCTCTGGATTTAAATTTAGTTTCAATTTTTTCTTGAATATCCTTTGTTAACAAACCATCTAGTGGATTGTTTGATTTCAAAACTGCCTGGGTCGCACCTGCCCCAAACAAATAAACTACTTTTTTCTTTGACATAGATTTAATTTTTTCCCCAGATTATAACACTTTCTCTAGAAGGCTTTCTATTATATTCCGTTACCTGTTGGGCACTATTGCCTCGGTTTCTAACAAGCCAAATTCCTTTAGTCTTTAGACCTGTTTGTTCCCCAATATCTGCCAAAAGTTGATCAACCGGAATATTTATTCCTGAGAATCTTACATTGCTTACTACTAAAGCAATTTTCCCTTGTTTTTTTAATCTTTGTTTCATTTGAGAAAGTACTAAATACATATCTTCAAAGTATCCTTCAAGCATTACAGTAACTTTTGAATTATTAACGCCATTCTTTTTTATTTGTCTCGTTAATTTATCTAAAGATTTTGGCTGAATATAATCCTCAGCCTCATATTTTTTTCTTGCTTCTACATGAGAACGCAGGGTCTCATACCGAATTTGTTTCATCTCGTCGTTACTTTTTACAAAATCAAACATTAATTCTAAGGCATAAATTCTTGTATAGTCATGTCTGTTAGGGTAAGGCGGTGAAGTGATAATTGCATCGTACTTTCTTTCTGAATTTATTTCTCTGGCATCGCCACAAAATGCTTTAGCAGTTACATTTTTCTGTAATGATAGTGTAGATTGTTCAACATCTTTTATCATAGCATCAACTCTATTTAAAAAAGTTGGCCATACTTTATCAGGGATAAATTTATTATCAACTATTCTTAAAAATCCACCTGTTTTAGAAGTATTACTAACTAGTTCAAGAATACTTAAAAAGGCAAGATTAAAAAAATTGCGGGTAGAAATATCGTCAATTATGTTTATTCTTTCTTTAATTTGATAAAGTTGTTCCTCAATTTTTGGTCTGAAGGCTTTTTGTGCAATTGATATGCTCGGTAAAATAAATGAAGTATTTATACTTCTATCGATTTTTTGAATCTTCTTTCTTACTTCTTTTAGTCGTTGCAAATCATAATCATCAGTTTTTACATTGCTAAGAAACACTGAGAACGGAAGAATATCATAGCCGTTGGAATTTAATCCAGCTTGTTTACTTGCAAGTAAAGTAGTCCCACCACCACAAAATGGGTCTAAAACCCATGAATCCTTTTTTAATTCAAATTCTTCAATAAACGTATCAACTAATTCTTTTGAATAACTGTGCTTAAAAGAATGCCAATTATAAATTGGTCGCTTAAAGTCTCTTCTTGGAGAAATTAATTTAGATAATATTTTTCTTTTATCAATTATTTTTATCATACTAAATCGTCCTAAAATCAATTTCCGCATCACGCATAAGCAACATTGTATTTATTTTAACAGTGCTAAGTTACTAAACAACTGTCATCCTTCAAAAATATCAGTGATGGCTTTTACTGCCTCTATCTGAAATTCCTGTTTGCTGTCAAAGTGTAATTTCATTAAGGTTATACTTGTCTAGGAATTTTTACAATAAATTGTTCTCCTTCAAAATCATTTATGAGTTCAATATTGGGTTGTTCTTTTAAAGACCTTTGGATACCTGAACCAAGACCTCTATATAACATGGTTTTTGAACAAAAGGTTGCTAAAAGGTTATTGCGCAATACTGTATTACCATATTTAATATTTTCAACAGTAAGACTGTTTGGCAAACGACCAGGACTGATTATTTCAATCCTATTATCGAAAATCAGTATTCTCACAGCTGCGTTTTTCAAATAATCTCTGTGTATAAGAGCGTTTTGTAATAATTCTTCAAGCGCAATCTTTGAAATTTCCATAATACCAAGTGTATTGAAGCTTTGACCTTGTTGAGTATGTTTTAAATTAGATGTAAAAAAAGTCATGCCCCCATCAAAAAGCTCAGGAATTGTACCGGTTATATCTTGACTGTTTCTATATTCTCTACCACTAATATCATTCCCGAAAAAAGAAACTGCTTTTATACAAAAGGCAGGTTTAAAACGTTGAGGATTTTTCCCAAAAAATAATAATCCGCCAAGAGTAAGACTATTGTTTCTTAGAATATTAAGGTTAGTAAGAGTGTGAGTATAATCTAAACCTGAAACATCAAATGAATGTTCAAATCCTTTTTCAAAGAAAAATTTAAATACAGATTCATTAATATCTTCAACAGATGTAGAAGGTATTTCCATTTCATCTGCGGATAAATTTCCACTCCGCTGAAATAACCTAAGTATTTCAGCATTGTCAGAAACTCTTCTTTTGTCAGAACCTTGTTTGACCCATATTGCAAGATTTCTATCTTTATAAGGTTTATTAATCCCTTCATTAATATGAACAACAAGAATTTTTTTTATTTCCTCAGATTCGAGATTAACTACTTCGCTAGTTACATAAACTATTGGGAGTACATTATTTGTAGCTGTATCAGCAATTTTTCTATTATATTCTTGTAATTCATCGTAACTAAGACCAATAATATCACCTGTCTTATCTTTAACGCCAAATAGTATTATTCCACCTAAAGAGTTTGACATTGCAGCTATCTCTGCCGCTAATGAATCAAAATGCGGCAATTTTTCTTTAAACTGAACTTTACTTGTTTCCCCAGCGTTTATGATATCTAATAATTCTATTGCATCCATTTTATATTATCTCTCTATTTTCCAAATACTGTAAATATTTTTTCTCCGTTTGAAAGCTTCCTGACCACCTTCCATAATGTTAACAATCTGTTCTTGCGTTTCATGTTCATCTATAGTACCTGAATGCAGTTCAATTTCTTTATCAATATTATATTTACAAGCAATTATTTTTTCACTATCGCCAAGCACAGGAATATTTGCGTTATGAGTTGCAAAAATAAACTGCATACTCCCTTTTAATTTTTTTATTTCTTTTATTACTTCTTCATATATAGTTTGGTTATCAAGGTCATCCTCCGGTTGGTCAATTATTAAAATATCATTTTCCCGTTGTGCCAACAGAAATAAAATCAATGCGGAAGCTCGCTGTCCAAGGGAATGGTCTTTTAAAGGTTTACCATCATATTTGATAATAAACCTATTTTCTACCTGATATATTAACAAATCAGAAAGATTTTCGTTAAATCGCTTTTTAAACTCAGATAAATGACCTTCGTTTAAAATATCATCCAATTGTTTACTATTTCTAAATATCTCAATAAAATCTTTGTATGTAGATTCAATTGATTCATAAGCTCTATCTCTGATACCCGTGCCTCTAAAAATCAGTTTTAGCTCATTTAAAAAATTATCTCTTCTATCTTTGAATTTTACTTCAATTTCAAGTTTACTTTCAGTTTCATTAATTCGTTTAACTTCAGCCTCAAGTATTCTATATTCTTCAAGCCATAAATTATTTAGATCTGTTAATTTATCAAATAAGCTTTTTCTAAGTACCTCATTCTTTTTTTCTGATTTCTCTATCTCTTTTATTTTTAATTTAGAGGTTTCTACTTGCCTGTTAAGTTTAAGAAAATTATCAGGGTTTAATGTAGGTATATTTATCTCACGTTTTATTTTGGCAAAGTCCTCTTTTAAACCTTCTTGCTTCTCATTAAGTCTTTTGATTAAATCTTTAAATTGTTCATGTAACTTTTCAGAATGCACTTTTATTTGTCTAAACTTAATAAATTCGTCATTTAACAGAAGTAATATTTTATTAGCTTCCTCAAACAATTCTTTATTTACTGCTGATTCAGGGAGTTTTTGTGAAAAAAAACTACTGTAGTTATTTATTAATCCGTTTAAATCCTGAATAAAATCGCCAATAGTCTTATTTGTTTCAGTGATTTTTGTAATATCCGAGTCAAAAAGACTTTGTTGTTTCAACTTTTCTTCAACGCCTTTTTCTTTATAAAGCTTTAACTGATGTTCAGCATTTTTTATATCAGTTTCAGTTTCAGTTTTTAATTCTTTTAAATTATGTAATTTTTTAATTTCTGCAACAAGGTTTATTATTTCAGCTTTCTTTGAAGCAATCCTTTCTTTAATATTTACAAGCCTTCTTCCAATAAGTTTGTTAATAAGGTCTGCTTCAAAATTTATATCTTTATTTGAAAGGTCCTTTTGTCCAAAATAAACAGGTAATTTAAAAATTGCATCTATTGTTACATCCTTGCGATTTCCATCTTTATCAAAAATATCTTCCTTTTGTCCATAAATCTTCTCAATCTTATATTCTTCTTTATGCTCATTAATAATACTTACTATTACTTTACCACCGCTTTTAAGCACAAATTCAATCAAGCTATTTTTATAATCACGATCCATAACCTGTTTACCAAGCGGGATGTTTAGTGTATATCTTAGAATTTCTAATATAGAGGACTTCCCACTTCCTCGAATGCCAATAATATTGTTTAAATCAGGTGACAAATCAAGAACTTTTCCATTTAGTAAACCACCTTCAAAGCGAATTGATTTAATAAATGAGTTTTTAGTTTCCGGCTTTTCTTTTTGAACAATTCTATAGTCATCAATTATTGAATATTTTAACGCTTCAAAATTAAATGCTCCTATTTTAATAAAAGTGTTCCGTCCTTTTCCAATTGCTTCTATGCCTCCTTCAGCATTGTCCGTACCTTCAACACACGCTATCTTTCTATTTGCCAAAGAACAAAGCCGATTATAATTTTCTAAGTTTCGACTTTTTTGAACTGCCAATACTTTTTGAAATGAATCATCCTGAATAAATGCCTCAAGAGTTCTCCCTTTTAATACAGTAAATAATCCATTTGTATCATCAATATGAGCAAGAACAAAGAAATAATCGAAACCTATTTCATTTAAAGCATTAACAGTTTCTCCTAAATCAAATTTGGAGTTTGGATATGGAGATATATCATAATTATTTATACCCAAGAAAGCTGATGTTAGAAAATCAATAATTTTATCATTTCCATCTTTATACCATTTATCATCGAATACAATTAAGATATGAATACCCTCTTTTAAAGAAAATTCAACGCCCGGGAATAATCCGATATTATATGTCAGTGCTTTATTTTTTAATGCAACAAATTCATCTTTATCAAATTTATTATGATTTGTGATTACACCTATTCCAATATTTTGGGCAACCATTTGTCCCACGTAAAGTTTTACAAAATCATTTTCTATTCCTGGGTAAACAAACGCTTTATCTGCTTTAGTATGTAAGTGAAAATCTGCTCTTAACCATGTACTTCCATTTATAAATATGTTATTATTTTTTTCCATGATCTAATCTTTTAAATAGTTTTAAAATCTATTTCAGCATCCCTCATCTGTAATACGGTATTCGTTTTCAACTGGTCGTTGCCTGTGAAAAGTTTATCAAGCGTAATTACTTTTTTCGGCTTGTCTGAAATGATGGCATCAATTAGTTCTTGATTCATCTCTTCCAAAGCAATAATAAGTTCCCCATCATTTACAGAATAATAAGCCCCATCCCTACCTTCCCCAAGGGGGAAGGAGATTATTTCAACTTTGTCGGTGAGCAGATACCCTGCTTTGAGGATTAACTCGTAAAGCATGTTTTCTTTTTCGCTTCCTTCTCTTACGGGGTTTGTAAAAGCGTTCAACTGTTGTTCTAAATTTTCTTCCGTGATTTCATTGCCTCTCCATATTTTGAAGTTGGATGATGAGAGTTTGAAAACTTTGAAACCGTCTGAACTATGATTTATTTGATTTTCTTGATTGCCTTGATTTTTTTCTTCCGCAAAAAGTTTCTGTTGGTCTTTATTTTTAATCATGGTAATCTCTGAATCAGATGAATCATGGTTCAGACGATTTATAACTCTGCGTATTCTTTCTTTTGCAATATCCGCAATGGTTTTATAGCCCGCTTTGTATGCTTCACTTTCTTCATCACATTTTTCAGGAAGTTGCACTAAAATAAATTTTCTGTCGCCCCCATCTTCCTTGTTGAGTTCTAAAACGGCTTGGGCTGTTGTGCCTGAACCACCAAAGAAATCAAGAATAATATCATCATTACCTTCACTTTGAGAATACTTTATTAATTGTCTTATTAATTCGTATGGTTTAGGATTATCAAAAATATCTTTTATGCCAAGTAAACTTTCTAAATCTTTCGAAGCACTGTCTGTTGAACCGTGTTCAAATAAAATATTTGGATTTGCTGATGTTGTATCCCTATCCTCAAAATCATAAATTTTTAATTTAATAACTCCATCTTCAATAATAAATCTATTTTTTACTTCTAATTCTCTTGCTGTTTTCTCTCCCAATTGCCATCGCTTTCCTTCTCTTGGTTTATTTCCAAGAATCTCAAATTGCATTGATTTTCTTTCATAACTACCAGTATTCTTCTTTTCAATAACAGTTTTGCGATAGTTTCCATCAGCATCACTAAATTCATAATTTCTGCTTTCTTTCGGCACCACCCTGTAATTCAAACTATCACTATGTTCCGTTCTACAATAACATAAAATATATTCTGTGAGGGAACTTACTTTTGCTCCTTCAACATTTGTAGTAGTTCCTTTTTTCTTCCATAAATATGTTGCTACAAAATTCTCCTCACCAAAAATTTCATTCATTATTAACCGAAGGTTGTGAACTTCGTTATCGTCAATGTGAACAAAAATAACTCCGTCATCACGTAAAAGATTTTTTGCAAGGAACAAACGTGGATACATCATGCTTAGCCAGTTGCTGTGATAGTGTCCGCTATCTTTACTGTTTTTGCGGAACATTCCTTCTTTAAGTAAATAACCTTCTTCATCTTTTTCGCCAATTCTTTTTTGGTAGTCCTCTTTGCTTTCCTTAAAACTGTCGGGGTAAATAAAACTGTCGCTGCCTGTATTGTAAGGCGGATCAATGCAAACCACTTTTACTTTTCCGTAGTAGGATTTTTGCAGCACTTTCAGCACTTCTAAATTTTCACCTTCAATAAAAACATTTTCAGAAGCCCCATCCTGACCTCCCCCAAAGGGGGAGGAAAAGCCATCATTGATTCCTTCACCCGGACAGGGTTTCAGCGTTGCGGTAGTAGTTTGCTGCAACACCTTAAAAGCTTCTGTTTTACCCGCCCAATTCAAAACATAGCGTTCGTTCAGGAACTCAAGATTTTCTTTTCCAAGAGTTGCCTGAAGTTTTTCCCAATCAATTTTTCCTTCTGTAATAGCTTCGGGAAAAAGTTGTTTCAGTTTTTCCAGCTGATCTTGTAGTATGTCTAAAGATTTTCCGTTCATCAATAGAAATTTAGTTAAATTTTGGCTATAAAGATAAAAACAGTACCGGAATTTTTTTATTGAGCAATTTAAAATACCGAGATTCTTCAATTCCTTTCATTTCTGTATGGCAGGTAACGCAACCTTCTCTGCGATCAAGTATCAGAGGCAGATCACCGAAAGCTGATTCATCAACTCCGGTTTGTTTCCTTAACTGTTCAACGCGATATTTTTCTGCTTTTTCGTCAACAGGAACATTTATATACCAATACACGCCAAAGATGAAGAAACCCGCCGTCATAAGAACAAAAATGTATGCTGTTACCAGAAACTTGATATTTGGTTTGTGCCTTTTTCTCATTCTAAATTTTTCTGTTTTATGATCTCAAAGTCGTCCGGCGAGTTCATGTTGAAGAAAAGATCTTCTTTATAAAATGGAAGAGAACCGGTTTCGATAATTTCCGCGCCAACTTTCGAAATCAACTTTTTAACGCTTGCAGCACTTTTCCCGTTTTCTTTCTTCAAATGAATTGAATCACTCAAAATATTCTCAATAACCGGGACTAATGATTTTCGGTAAATTCCGCAAAGGTGCTGCATTCTTTCATTCGCTGATGGAATCGAGATCGGTTGAACGGTTTTATATTCGATTATATGGCTAATCATTTCTTGCGACATCAGCGGTAAATCACAAGAGAGAAAAAAATTTCTGTTTGTTGGGGAAGCAATGAGTGATGCATGAATACCGGAAAGCGGACCATGACCTTTGTAAACATCACCGATCATCGGTAAACTGAGGGAACGATAAATTTCGAAATCATTTGTACCAACAAGAAAAGAATATCTGCGTGCTGGAGTAAAATCTGTTTCAATCTTTTTATCATTTAGATTAATATCCATTTTAACAAGAGAGAAACGCCAATCATTATTACCATCTGTATAGTATGCAACAAGAGCAGCATCGTGAATGCGTTGTTTAAGATAGCGGGCGGTAAAATTACGCTGTAATGACCTTGCTCTTTCTAAAGATGTACCGCGATTTAGATTAACAATTAAAACATCAATAACATTGTTTTTAGAATCTTTATACTGACCAATACGTTTATAATGTTTTACCGCATCGCTGAATGATTCCGGCACATATTGACCACGATATTCTTTACGTTTAGATTCATCAAGATTATTAAGCAGGTTTTTAATGAATAATGTAAACTGAGCTTCATTGAATGGTTTTTCAAATGTGTTGACGATTAAGTTTTTGGCTTCAAGTTTATTCATAAAAATAGTTATTGACTTTTAAGTAAAATGGATTAATTTTGCATACGAGAATTACGACAGAAAACAGGCTTGAAGGTTATGTACTTCAAGTTTATTTTCAAATATTTTTTAGTCATTGCCCATAAGGGTGAGTGACGTGGTTTGCCGCAGTACCGTAACTGCGGTTTTTTATTTTAAACTACTAAGATACTTCTCATATCGTTTTTGGAATCTATTTCTATTCTCTTTATCAATTACAAAACCGGTTATTAGGAGATATTCTTTTTTTATTTGTTCAACAATTACAATATAGTTCTTATTATCATACCAGTAGTAATCTCTAAGAGCTCCATCACCTTCAGTGTATTGAAAGTATTTAATTCTGGGGTCAATTCTTTGTTCAAGAATCGGTCTTATCCAATGTACTCTATTAGCCCTTTGATAATCAAAAACTCTTTTCCCCGTCATTTTACTTTTCCAGGTTATGATATGAACAAAGCTCTCGCAATATTTTTCAAAACCTTTAAAGGTTGAGGGATACGATTTAATATTTACTTTTTTATTATCAATGGAAAAAGGATTATTCAGAAAATCGTCTAAAAAAATCTGATAAAGGAAATCAATCTTTTCTTGTTGGGGCTCAAACAAAGTATCAAAATAAGGGACTAAATCATCAAGCAAAATCACAATAATCTCTTAGGTTGATGATCAAAAATATTAAACTTTTTTTCCCAAGGCTCAGTCCCTTCATCTAACGAATAACCGGACTTTAATTCAAGATATTCAATGAAAGAATTCTTTGCGAAACTGTTTCCCTCTGAATTACAAAGATTTCGGGCTTTATAAGTAATTGCCCCAATAAAAAGATCGGCTAATTGAAGGAAGACAGACTCAGCGCTATTAATAGATTGAAAATGTTTAAATGGGGATTGACCATAGAACTTTTTGCTAAAAACTTCCTCAAGCTTTAACAGCTTGCTTTTACTTCTTGTGTCTTTAATATCTAAATATACCGCATATTTTTTGTCTGCTTCGGTTGTTAAAGGGTTGTATAACAAGAAGTAGATCATCTTATAATAAAAATTATCGTGGCTGCCTTGATTAAACTGGTTGTGATCAAGCCTATTTTTATACTTAATTAACACGGAGCGAAACTCTAAGTCAGATGAAAAGAAATAGTCAATTAGAGATTTATATAAAGGTAACTTTGCTTTTGAAATGTGCGACCATTTAAGTTCGAAAGGGGAACGAAATTGATATTTTATTTTTTTTATTTCTTGTTTGTACAATTCGTAATTAGCAGTTGGCACTTTTATATGGCCAATCGTCATTACTGGTGAATTATCTCCTTCAAGATGGCAACTCTCATCACAAAATAATTTATAATCTACATCAAGCATCTTGACTACCTATTAAATACTCTGATAAAATTACTTCTCTTGGACCAAAAATATCTGCCGAAGAATGGCTAATGTGTTCGGTAAAGAACTCATCGGGAATATTGGTTTTTATTATCGATAACATTTTCATTGGTTCTTCAATACCATCTAAGGCATTTGCCAATGTTTTGGTTGTTTGTTTTGGTAATGCACCATCTTCAAGTATTTTAATTACTTTTTGAATGTAGAGATCATCATCTTCGGTAAAACCTTGATAATTTTTAATCTGTTTTGATCTTAGAATGCGTAATATCTTTGTAGAGTTATCTTTTCCGCTTTTAAAATATGATTCGGAATCATTTTCTTGAGTAGATTTTTTGAATGCTTCTTTATTTTTTTCTAAGAACCTATAAAACTCACTTTCGATTTTTTCGCGTTTAGTATCAATTTTAGATTCAAGAACTTTTGCGGTTTCGATAAAATCGAGTTCTTTCGTTTCGACCTCACCCTCGGTCCCTCTCCTTGGTAAGGAGAGGGAAGTCATAAAGAATTTATGAAGTTTTCCTTTGCGGAAATAAGTAATTAAAGAGCCCTCACCTTTATCCTCTCCCAAAGGGAGAGGAATTTTTTTTGATGAACGAGCTTTCTTTGGCAAATGTTTAATCTTCGAAAAAAGATCTACATCTTTATCACGAATGTTACGAATTATTTCAAGGTATTTTAATTCACTTTCTCCGCCTTCGGCGGATTCTTCATCCTCACCAGTTATAACATTTTTAGATGTTAAGCGTTGGAATATGTCGTGAGATTTAATTTCCTCTCCTTCAGTTAATAAACGTGCATCGTTACCAAGCATTTCAATAAAAGCATGAATTTTAGCTTCTGCTGCTTCTTTTAGTTTGATAAGGTTGTTGCTTTTTATAGTGGGGAAAAAATTATAAGTAAAAATTTTATCAAACTTAGTATCAACACGATTTACTCTGCCTACTCTTTGAATTAATCGAGTTGGATTCCAAGGGATATCATAATTAATTACAATATTGGATTGATGAAGATTTACACCTTCAGAGAGAACCTCAGTTGAAACTAAAATTCTAATATCATTTTTAGGTTTTCTAACTTTTGCATCAAAATTTTCGATTATCTTTTCTTTTATACCAGCTTTTGAATTACCGGTATAAGCTAAAACAGTTGTACCAAATACTTTTTGAAGTTCACATTCGAGATATTCGGCTGTGTCTTTGGATTCAGTGAAAACAATTAGCTTCGAGTTTTTAAGCACCTGATCAGTTTTTAATAAACGAATAAATTCATCTAGTTTAGGATCGCTATCAATGTCTAACCAAAGAGATTGAATTTGTTTCAAGGTAGTCAAATCAGAAGCAAGTTGTTTTCTCAAGTCTTCAGTAAACAGAGATGATTCATATTTTTCGGCTTTATCTTCTTCAATTAACCGATCAATAGAGTTATAGTCTTCATCTTCTAAATATTCAAAAATTTTGTTAATGTATTTTTTGCTGATGTAAACAGAACCATCATCAAATGCTTTTATGAATGCTTCGTATGATCTAATAAAATTATTCAACGTATTCTTAAATGCAAAGAAGCTGCTCTCAAGACGTTTGATGATTAGAATTTTCATTAAACTTTTTAGATTATTCTGAGAGAGTTCTTGGATTTGAGTCAATCCTTTAACATCGCGTAAATAAAGAAGCGGTGAATATCTTGAATAAGTAAAAGCCGGATTAGTTAACGCTCTAATTGTATCATCAAAAGCATTGTTAATTTTATCATCGAACTGGTATAGAACAGGTTTAGGGTCTTCGACATCCGGAAATTTGAGACCTTGCTTTTTCATATCCTCGTTAAAGTATCGAGTAACTTCTTTTCTGGTTCTGCGAACCATTAAATACTTTAGAACTTTATCCCGAATTTGTTTTGAATTGTCTCTTACGATAGATAAATATTCATCTTTGTTAGCTTGTCTATCAAGCCCTTTCAATCTGTTTTCCAATGTCTTAAAGAAAGATTCAAGATTTTTGACATTTGGGATTGTGCTATTTCTACCGCTTTGAAAAAGTTTTAGCTGGCTTAAAATATCTGATGGTGTATTGTTAAGTGGTGTAGCGGAAACAAGTATTACTCTTTTACCTCTACAGATTTGAGCAAGCAGTTCGTAAGTGATGTTTGATTCAGAACGAAAACGATGCGCTTCATCAATAAAGACATTTCTATATTTCTCAGTACCACGTTTAATTATTTTCTCAAGTTTACCAATTGATTCATAGTCGGCAGCAATCTTGAAATCAGAAAAAACATTTCTCCACGAACCGGGATTTTCTTCATCTAACAAAACAGGCGGAGCTATAACAAGATTATAACCATCAAGTTCATTGGCAAGTAATGCAGAAATAAAAGTTTTACCCAAACCAACAACATCAGAAATAAATACACCGCCGTAAGCTTCAAGTTTTGTCTTTGCATCTTTAACAGCTTCGTTCTGATATTCTAATTCCATGTAGTTAATGGGTATGTATTTTTTAGAAAGTTTTTCTTTATCAATACTGATTTTTTCTTTAAAATATTCGTAGAGGAATTTTAGGTAAAGTTCGTAAGGAGTAATGACATCATTGAGCCAGGTTTTTGTATGTACAGTATCTATGTACTCTTTTGAAATATCAACACCGTCTTTCCAAAGTTCTTCAAATTTATTAAGAGCATATTTTACATCGGAAGAATTTTTCAATTCAACATTAAATTCACGATTAGCAACTAATCCGGATTCAGAAAAATTACTTGAGCCGGTTATAACTCTACCATAGTCCCTATCATTTTCAGCAAAACGAATAATGTAAACTTTTGCGTGTAGGTCTTTGGAAGGATAAGCGCTAATTTCAAGTTTACCGGATTGAAGAAACTCTATAAACTTTTTAACTCCGAGCTCTACATCAAAGGAATCTTCTGATTTTTCCAATTCGGAAATAACTTCGGAAGAAAAACTCAAACGAGTATTTTGGTGAGTTTCAAAATCAATTGCGGTCTGTTTGGCATCTTCAATTATTTCGTATGTCTTTTGATCGGTATTAAGTCCAACAAGAATTCTTATTTTATCTATGGATTCAAAGGATTTGTATAAGCGGAAAAAGCCACTTGTGCGAAAATAACCGACAAGAATATCGAAATGTTTAGCAGTATTGAGGGTTTTTACAAACCGATCTAAGAGTGTTGCATCAGATTCATTAGTAAAGAATGTTAAATCTGAGTTGTCGTTCATTTTACAGTTATGAGAATTATAGTAAAAAAATAAGTATTTTGAATAAAAATAAACAATTAATTACCCAGATAGGCAAGAATTTCTAAAAATACTTTACCAGATTATTAATTAACCGAAATATTAAGCAGAACCAATACAGCTTTTGATTTAATCGCTAACGGTGTCTATCTATATAAAGCTATTATAAAGAAGGGAAGCGAGATTTCCCAGACAACTCAAAAACTTGCTATGGATACGGAAAGATGGAGACACAGCTTCCCCCAAAACCCATTTATCAACACTTACAACTCCATTCATGGTGTTCATAATATTGTTCTACATTCGGGAAATCATTTGAGGATGGCAACCCACAGCACCGCATGTTCTTTCTGCATTGGAGGAGTTACCGGGTATCAATATTAAATTCTCGTGCGCTTTGTTTTGTCTTTTGTTAATCTGTTTCCTAAATGACAATAATAGCATCCAATTTTTTCCGGGTTATGAGATTCTTCAATTCCTTTCATTTCTGTATGGCAGGTAACACAACCTTCTCTGCGATCAAGTATCAGAGGCAGATCACCGAAAGCGGATTCATCAACTCCGGTTTGTTTCCTTAACTGTTCAACGCGATATTTTTCCGCTTTTTCATCAACGGGAACATTAATAAACAAATACACACCGTAAACAAAGAATGCAGCGGTAAGTAAAACAAAGAAATAAGCTGTTAAAAGAAACTTGCTATTTGGTTTGTATCTTTTTCTCATTCTAAATTTTTCTGTTTTATGATCTCAAAGTCGTCCGGCGAGTTCATGTTGAAGAAAAGATTTTCCTCATAAAAAGGGAGGGATTTTGTTTCAATAATATCTGTACCGACTTTTTCAATTAACTTTTTTACGCTCGCAGTACTTTTTCCATTTCTTTTTTTTAACCGTGTTGATTCGCTTATCATTTTTTCAATGACCGGGATTATTGATTTATTATAAACACCGCAAAGTGACTGTATTCTTTCATTAGCGGTCGGAATTGAGATCGGCTTTGAGGAATTAAATTCAATTATATGGCTAATCATCTCTTCACACATCAGGGGCAGATCGCATGAAAGAATAAAATTTCTATCTGTCTTTGATGCAACCAAAGCTGCATGAATTCCAGAGAGGGGACCATGACCTTCGTAAAGATCTGCAACCATTGGTAAACCGAGAAACCGGTAGCTTTCAAAATCATTTGTGCTGATTAAAATATTTTTAAATACCTTGGACATTACAACAGCTATTCTTTCAATCATCGTTTGGTCGTCAATCTTTAATAAAGCTTTATCGGTACCCATTCTGGAACTCAGTCCGCCCGAGAGGATTATTCCGGTGATATTTGAATATTTTTCTTTCAATCAATTGCTCAAATTGTGTAACTGAAAATAAGTGGTGAGGGTTTTTAAAACAAAATATATTTACATGAAAAGAGGCGCATCGAAGGCGCCCCTTTTATAAAAACTATTACTTTAAAGCGTACTACACTGCTTTTGGTTTATAGATTAATGCCGTGACTACTCCGAGCAGTATTGATTGTATGGAACCATAGATAAACCATTGCAGAGCTAAAGTGTAAGGGATTGGATAAGCATAATTTTGTGCAACAGCTGCTACAAAGTTCATGAACAATGCAATATAAACTCCATAACGGACTCCTTCCAACAGTCCTTTGTTCTGGTATCCTTTAATGAAAATAAATACAAAGAAGAAAGACCAGACCAGATCTGCGATCAACATCCTCCACATCAACCTATTCATTTCTTCTATAGAGCGGAAAACATTAGCCAGACCCTCATATGTTTTAGAGAGAATGACGTTGTGCACAAGGAAGTTTGTTGCTTCCAGAAGAATAAAAACAGCGATGACTGCAATAATCATTTTTTTTGTGTTCATGTAGAACTCCAATTAGTTATTGATGCTGTTGTTTAACCGGAACAGGAACAAATTTTTGAAAAATGATTGATGAGGCGTATCTAAAAAGATTATTATTGTCATTGTGAGGCGTTTTTTGCCGAAGCAATCTAGCGATTTCGAAGTAAATTCTAAAGATTGCTTCGCTCCGCTCGCAATGACGAACATTATAAATGGCTTTTTAGAGTGGACTCATTGATGCCTTTAAAACTTTGGGATTCCATTTTTTTAAACGTGTCTCCATGTTTGGACTACAAAATATTACATCACTTCCTAATCGTCAATATAATAAAACCGAATAATTTCATTTGAGTCACGAAATATTCAAGTACTCGTTCCAGATTTTAAAAAGCTCGTAAGTTGCTTTCACATCTTCGCCGCAGTAGATCGCAATATCTTTCATTCTTCCGGCGCGGTAAAGTTCTTTCAATTCCATTCCTGTAATACCCTTAGACTTAGGTGATTCTATCCCGAAGGTCTGACAATAAAAATCGAGATTAAATTTTTTTGTGAGTCCGTAATATGTTAACTGTTCAAGAAGATCGATATGATGAGATGAGTCAAATCGGTTTTTTAAGAAATTCCTTGTTGGTTTGATTTTGTTCATAGCAGAACGAATCATTATGAAAGGTAAATCGAAATTCCTTCCGTTAAATGAAATAACTTTTTCGGCTTGATCAGCATACTTCCAAAAATATTTCAGCATTTGTTCTTCACTTGCCGGTTTGTACTTGATGATTTTTCCCTCGGCACTCCATTCATCATTCTCGCTGTTTTCATACAGAACAATAGCACGCTCCTTTTCGGTATTGAATAATCCAATAGCGATTATTTTAGCTGTGTAAGGATAGAGACTCAAATACCGTTTTGTATCTTCAACAAGTTCACTTTTCTTTTGAGGATCCTTTTCGGATTCTGTGTAGCGCAGCAAGAATTCCTGCTGGGATTCGGATAGAGTTTCGAAATTTACTCCAACGGTTTCAATATCAAAAACAAGATTCATAATTCCCCTTTTATTTTCATGATCTAATGCCAAACTAATAAATTTTTACGAGAATTAATACATGCAAAATACTTTAAGGAATCAAATTCCGGCATTGAAAAAAATATTTATTCAGTCACCTTACGCAGAATTGAGTTTGGCATAACCACGACTTTTAAGTCGTGGGTTCAACAAAACACCAATTCCGGGCTTTAGCCCCCAAGACAGATTGTTTTTGTGGCTAAAGCCGATAGTTTGTGTGGTTTATTAATCCACGAGCTAAAGCTCGTGGTTATCAATTTTAATTTTTTGCGTAACATGAGCAAAAGATAATAGCGGATGTTAAAAATGATATAAATGAACCGTAGTGTGATTCATTAGCAGTTATTCACTATCTTGAAACCAAATTTTCGGGTATAAAAATGAGTGTGAAGAACCGAGCTTTGTTTATTGATTTGTTGAAGGGTCTGGCATTAATTGTAATGATAGAAGTGCATGTATTTAATGCGCTCTTAATTCCGGCACTGAAACATACATGGTTATTTGATAGATTAAATTTTATTAACGGTTTAGTTGCACCGTCATTTAGTTTCGCTTCCGGTTTGGTTTTTGTTTTATCATTACAAAAGGGAGTGGAACAACTAAGGACATTCGGTAAAGAATTTTGGCGTAAGGTGTCAAGAATTGGACTGATCTTTTTTGTCGGTTACACACTTCACCTCCCATATTTTTCGTTGTCAGAACTTCTTCAGAATCAGACACAACCCATCCTAGAAAGTTTGTATACAGTTGATATCCTTCAACTGATATCAACAGGTCTTTTTGTTTTACTCTTCGCACGGATACTTATTAAATCTGAAAATGGGTTTTACAATTTCTCTCTTGTTGCCACAGTTATTGTGTTAATCATTAGCCCCTTAATGTGGAAAGTTGATTTTTCAAACTACCTGCCTTTATTCTTTTCAAATTACTTTAACAAAATGCATGGATCCCTTTTCCCGATTTTCCCCTGGTGGGTATTTATCTTTAGCGGCGCTTATGTTGCAAAATATTATATAAAGGCAAGGCAGAGCAATACTGAAGAAGCGTTTGCCAGAAAGTTGATAATTCTTGGCGTTTTGTTCTATCTGGTTAGTGTTGTTTTATTGTATGTCATACTGCCTCTTTTACAAATAGGAACCCGCCCAAATCCATTTTTCTTTTTTGAGCGACTTGGAGTTATTTTATTTCTTCTAGGTCTCTTCTGGTTTTATCTGCACAAAAAGGAAAACTATAAATCACTCATTCTGGATGTCAGCCGGGAATCACTCTTAATTTATTGGTTACATCTCCAATTTATCTACCGTGATATATTCTGGGGTAAAAGCTTAGTACAAATATCTCAACAGAAATATAATTTTATGGAATGCTTCCTTGTAACAATAGCTCTAATTGTATTAATGCAGGTCTTTGCAAAAATGTGGGGAATTCTAAAAAAGAAGTATCCCGTCCATTGCAGGTGGATAACAATTTCTATCATCGGCATTGGAACTATAGTTTTCATCTTACGCTAAATTGATTTAAGAATTTCAACTTGCCTCTCGTACTTTTGAACAGCATCTTTGCTCTTGCTCTTTATTTTGATCCACTGTTTCGGAAGGGATAGGGATCAAGATTAATTCCGAAGGAATCCCTTCGGGAGAACACGATCACGAGCACGATAGTGTTTATGCAACTATTCTCTCAATTATCTTTGCAGCTTCTTTAATTTCTTCTATTGAAACATCCATATGAGTTACTGCCCTTATCACACCAACTTTTCCTGTTCCAAACATTAATCCATTCTCTTTACATTTTTTCAAAAAATCTTCAACAGAAATATTTTTGGGTGTGAACATAACAATATTCGTCTGTACCGATTCCATATCAACCGAAACATTTTGAAATTTTGAAAGATCATTCGCAAATACTTGCGCCTTTTCATGATCTTCTTTTAGGCGCGGAATGTTATTCTGCAACGCAAATAAACCGGCAGCCGCAATTACACCAACTTGACGCATTCCACCACCCCATGCTTTGCGCAAACGAAAAGCTTGCTTGATAAAATCTTTTGACCCGGCAATAATAGATCCTATTGGCGCACCTAATCCTTTAGAGAGGCAACATGAGATAGAATCAAAATTCCTTGCATATTCTGCCGGAGAAATTCCAGTAACAACAGAAGCATTCCAAATTCTAGCGCCATCCAAATGTAGATAGAGATTATATTTCTTACCTAACGCGTTTAATGCTTTTATATTTTCAATAGGATTGATTGTTCCGCCGGCTCGATTGTGTGTGTTCTCGATTTCAATGACTTTTGTGCGCGCCATATAATAAGCACTCTCAGGGCGGATCAACGGCTCCACCTGTTCGGGTGTAAATACACCCCTGACACCATCAACCAAACTCAATTGAAGTCCGCTTAATGCAGCAGGCGAACCGGATTCATATTGGAAAATATGAGCATCTTTTTCACAAATAACTTCATCGCCCGGCTGGGTCAATACATTCAAACAAATTTGATTGCCCATCAGCCCGCTCGGAACAAAGAGCGCTGCTTCTTTACCAAGAAGTTCAGCGGCGTAACTTTCAAGTTCGTTCGCAGTCGGGTCTTCTTTATAAACGTCATCGCCGACTTCCGCATCATACATTGCCTTGCGCATTTCCTGTGTTGGTTTTGTTAGAGTGTCGCTTCTTAAGTCAATTATTTTTTTCATGATTGCTTCTTCAGTTTAGTTGAGAATTTTTTATAGATGAAAAACAAAATTGTTCCTATCGAAATGAAAGATGAAAAAAGCGGAAAGACCAATGGAAAGCGCGAGTAGATCGTCAATCCATCTTGAACTACGGCATCACCAACAAGAACATCTTGCGTAAAAAGTTTTGTTGATGAGATCGTTCTTCCAAGCGGATCAATTATGCAGCTTACTCCACCATTTGCAGTGCGAACAACTGTCTTTCTATTTTCCACTGCTCGTAAAACAGAAATTTCTTTATGCTGATATGGTCCGCTTGAGTGTCCGTACCAGCTGTCATTTGTAACCACAACAATTAGATTTGCACCGCGTTGAACAAAACCCGCAACGAATTCCGGATAAATTGATTCGATGCAAATAACTCCACCAACTTTTAGTGGAAAGTTTCTTGTTTCGATAAAATTAAATACGGTTTGATCTCTTCCGACATTCCAACTGGAGATGCCAACTTCCCATTTTATAAAATCGCCAAGAAAGGGTAATTGTTCTACAAATGGAACGTGTTCACCGAAGGGAACAAGTTTTATCTTTCCATATTTCTGAATACTTGGTGAATTAGGAGTAAAAAGAAGAATAGAATTGTAAGATGTATATAAAACGCCGCTCTTTGTTTCTTTCGCATCCTTGGGAGATTCATTCTTGTTGAAATAAAAATTTACATCGGGCATACCTGTCATTAAATCAATACTTCTTGAAGCCACAAACTGATGAATGCGCGAAACTTCATAATCATAATTTCCGGAAAGTAAGTAAACGGGCAACGCCGACTCCGGCCAAATAATTAATTTCGCACCTTGATTAACAGCTCTTTCCGAAAGACTCAAATATTGATCAAGTTGTTCATTGACGCTTCCGGCTTTCCATTTATCCCAAGGATTTAGATCCGGTTGAATTAAACCGACTTTTATTTTATTCTCTGAAATGGCGAAGTTGTTTAATCGAACTGTTCCGTAAATCATCACTATAAAAAAGATTGCTATAGCCGCAAAGGCAAATGCATTTTTAATTTTCTTCGTCACATGAAAATCTTTTAAGGAGAGATACAGAAAAATATTTATGAAAAGAATAATGAGCGAGAGCCCGTAAACGCCAACTATATCAGCAATCTGAATGAAAGTATTAAAGTAGGGTAAACAATTTCCCAATGTAAGCCAGGGGAAGCGTGCATCAGTAATGCTATAAAGATATTCAAAAGTAACCCAGTAAAATGGAAATAGAAAAAGCGCAATTTTTTTACCGAATGATTTTTTTGAAAAGTGATAAAGTGTGGGTACGATCAGATAAAAGAAAGGATTGAAAAATAAAAGAGCTGCGCCGGAGATCATTAAAAATGTATCGGCTTCTTTTGTCCAGCTTCCAACCCAATACAGAGTGATTAAGTTGAAAAAGAAAAGTGTGAAATAAGTAAATCGGTTAAGCGCGGCGAGTGTTTCTCTTTTTTCCATCACAAAGAAAAAGGGAATAAAAGCAAAAAAACTTAAGAACGGTAAAGGGAAAGGTGGATATGATAAACCTAATAAAACTCCGCTCAATAATCCCAGCAGCAAATCTTTCTTTCGTTCTTTTTTCTGCTGTGGCGTTAAAGTAATTCTATATTTATTGAATAATTTCATTTGTTCTTTTTCTTTTTCATCCAAAATTTAATTAGAACAAAAGTTAGAATTAAAGCGGTGAGTATTAATATGATATGTGAATATTGAGAAAGATAATAGTCAACAAGTTCCAGATTCTCGCCCAATTTGATACCAAGGAAAATCAGCAATGCATTCCAGAAAAACGAACTGACCGCCGCATATACAAAAGTACGAGCAGGTTTCAGACGATGAACACCACAGAAGAAACTTACAACCGCACGTGTTCCGGGAAGAAACCTGTTTATCAAAATTATATTGTAACCATACTTGTGAAAAAAAAGATCTGCCTTATTGAGAGATTCTTCCTTAATGAATTTGAATCTACCTTTGCGTAATATTTTTTCACCAAAAAATTCACCAATAAGATACATCACAATAAAGCCAACCCCGCTGCCAATGCTTGTTATTAATAATATGGGTATAAATCCAAGAGTTGACTTTGCAATCAATGTTGCGACGAAAAGAACTACAAAGTCACTAGGAGACGGGGGAAATATATTTTCAATGAATGCCAAGAAGAAAAGAACAAGATAAATTAGAGTAGGATCCAGTGTGCCGATATAAGAAATTATCTGATCAAGCATTATTTTTCTTTTTTAATAAGGAGGACAACTGCGTGGGCGGCACATCCTTCTTCTCGACCGACATAGCCCAATCTCTCCGAAGTTGTCGCTTTAACCGAGACGTGATCAACTTTGACATCCAAAATTGTGGCAATAACTTTTCTCATTTCAGGAATGAATGTTGATATTTTAGGTTCTTCCAAAATAATTGTTGAATCAATATTCCCAATCTCGTAATGAAAATCATTCATCAAATAACGAACTTTGTCCAATAACATTTTGCTGTCCATGTCTTTGTACTTTGGATCGGTATCGGGAAAATGTTTGCCTATGTCTCCAAGTGCAAGCGCTCCAAGAATTGCATCACAAATTGCATGGAGTAGAACATCTGCATCAGAATGACCGAGCAAGCCTTTCTCGTGAGGAATTTCAATGCCGCCAAGTATTAGTTTCCGGTTGGGTGCAAAAGCGTGGACATCAAAGCCATAACCGATTTTAATTTGTGAGTTCAATATCTAACCTCGAACCGAGTGAATTCATTTTTAGATTCGCTCCACTTGATTGAAGCGTTTTTTACATTGGCGTGCACGGGACCAATTTTAATTTTATTGTAAAAGTCCTCAATCATAAAGCGTTCACCTTCTACAATAGTGTAAACTTCCCCGCTAAATAAATTTTTTGTGTATCCTTTCAATCCAAGTTCTTCTGCACGTCTCACAACAAAATATCTAAAACCAACACCCTGGACTAAACCATTTACTAAAATTTCAGCTCTCTTCATTTTTTGTTTGTATTTCTAAATATCCATCCTTTTGTGAGAAGAACGAGTCGAAAACTTCAGAGACAATTAAACCAAGAAAGATCATAGCGCAACCAACTAAACTAAAGTTAGTAATTTTCTCGTTGAGTATAAAGAATGCAAAGCCCGCCGCAAAGACCGGTTCGAATGAATATATGATTCCGGCTTTGGTTGGACTTACAACTTTTTGAAACTTTGTTTGAAGTGCGAAATTAACTAAAGTTGCTAGAAGTGCTGTGTATAAAATTCCGATTAGAAGATTCTTGGAAAGTGAAAATCTAAATGGTTCAATTAATGAGAAAGAGAAGACCACAGAGAAGAATAGATTTAATATTGCAACTGTAACTAATTGAAAAAAGAGCAAATTCCAGAATTCATACTTAGGAGAAATTATATCCATGAATACGATGTGAAGTGCAAAGAATGCCGCACACATAAGTGTAAGCCAATCACCTATATTAAAATTATTTCCAAGATTATTAAAAAAGTCGGGAATAGAATTTCCTCCGCTTGATAAAAACACAATTCCAAGAAACACAAGAGCCGTTCCGATAAGTGCCCCTTTCGTTGGTATTTTTTTTTCAATTATTGTTTGAAACAACGGAATCATTACAACAAGAGAACCCGTTAGGAATCCCGATTTTGAAGCGGATGTGAATTTCAATCCGGCGGTCTGTGTTAGAAATCCAAGAAAGAGCCAACCACCCAATAATGCACCGGGAAGAATAATTTTTTTATCAATTTTAATTTTTTTGAGATATAAAACTATAAATAAAACAACAGCAGCAATCCCAAATCTTAATCCGACAAAAAGTAATGTTGAAATATCATCAAGCGATTCTTTAACAATAACAAACGTTCCGCCCCAAATAATTGTCATCAAAAGAAGGGCGGCTTCGCCGATAAACTTACCGGAAGATTTTTGAGAAAGTTTATTCATCATCCTTTTTATAACCGAAACTTTTTAACATGGTAGGATTTGAACGCCACTTCTCCCGAACCTTTACACGGAGCTCAAGATAAACTTCGTGTTGTAAAAATTTTTCGATTGCTTCGCGGGCTTCTTGACCTAATTTTTTTATCGCGTCCCCCTTTGCTCCAAGAATGATCGGTTTCTGAGTTTCTTTTTCTACAACAATTTCGGCACTTATATAATCTTTTGCGTTTTCGCGTTCTTTGAATTCCGCAATTATTACTTCAGTGCTATAAGGAATTTCATCACGGTACTGTTCAAAAACTTTTTCTCGAATGATCTCCGAAACAAAGAATCGTTCATTTTCATCGCTCAGTTGATCGTCTGGATAATACTTCGGATGTTCCGGTAAAAGTTCAATAATGGATTCGGTTACTGAAGAAAGATTAAATCCCTCGGTAGCTGAAATCGGAATTATCTTTTCAAAAATATTCTTTTCGGAAAGGTCTTTAATTAAATTCTCCACCACATTTTGGCTTGATAAATCTATCTTGTTGATGAGTAAAATCTTTTTTGTCTGTGTTTCAGTAAAAATTTTGACAACCCGTTCATCGGTAAGCGTTTGAGTGCCGGTTGGATCTGCATTAATATCAATTATGAACAGAACAAGTTCCGAGTCTTTAACAGACTGAAAGACATAATCAAGCATTCGTTCTTGTAAAAGATATTCCGGATTTAGAATACCGGGAGTATCATGGAAAATGATCTGGTAATTTTCAGTGGAAAGAATTCCAAGTATTTTTTTACGTGTTGTTTGCGGTTTGTTCGTAATAATGGAAAGCTTTTCGCCAATTAGAGCGTTCATCAAAGTGGATTTACCAACATTGGGCTTTCCTATTATCGAAACGAATCCGGATTTATGTAACATGAATTTTCTTTTTTATTGTGGATGCGAAAATATCGAAAGTATGGCTGATACGCTAATTGAAGGGACCTGTATGGATTTGTAGAGACTCGATTTATCGAGTCTTAAAGCTCTATTTATCAAGTCTTACAGTTAGACGCAATAAATCGTGTCCTAAAGTTAGACTCGATAAATCGAGTCTCTACTTTAATGCGAAATGCTGTCTATTTTTTTCGTAAAATTTTTATGAGCTTCAAATGTGAAATACGCAGTAACAAGAAGAATGAGTGAAAAAACAGATATTACCAGTATCACATTGGGATTTGCAAAAATACTTTGAAGTGAAGTTAAATTTTTACCAACTAATTCTTTAACTCTGTCAGCATAGGGCGTAAGAGCAGATGGACCGTTCTCATTTTCGGCAGAACGAAATACGGCAGCAAGAACTACTAATATACCAACCAAAAAAAACGAAATAATAGAGACGAAGAAATAATTAATTCTTGGTTTAACCACACTTTTTGTAGCAGCTATCGCCTTCATAACCTTATCTGTAAAATTCACAGATGTTTGTTCAACTTCCATCTTACGCAATGAATTATCAACCATACGCAATGCCTGGAGTCGCACAATTGCATCATCATCCTTTTCCAATTCATTTTGTACATTCTTGAGTTCAAAATGATCTAATTCTCCGTCTATGTACTTATTCAAAATTTCATCTGTTATTTTGCTCATAACATCTCCTCTTGATAGTTATGCTTTAGAAGTAAATCTTTCAATGCATTACGTGAGCGGTGTAATAAAACTTTTGTGTTTACCAATGATGTTCCCATAACCTGGCTGATTTCACTGAGAGACATACCATCCATATAGAATAAAATTACAACTAATGCGCCTCGAACCGGAAGTTTATCTACCATTTTTAAAATATATTGCCTTGAATTATCGGCTGTACTATAAACTTCATTATCGTGGCTTGCAAGATCAAATTCTCCATCTATTGAACTCATTTGCTGTTCAATCTTCCTCTTTTGGGAAGAGATAATTGATAAGCCGGTATTGTACACAATTCTATATAACCAGGTTGAAAATTGAGAATCTCTCCGAAAACCTTTCAACGAGTTATATGCTTTCAAAAAACTATCTTGAAGAGCTTCTTCTGCATCCATCTCATTCTTTAATAAACGTCTTAAAAGCGAGAATGCTCTATCTTTATATCTATTAACCAAAAGAGAGTAATCGGAAACATTTCCTCTGTTGATTGAATCGATGATTTCTATATCACTTAAGTGTTTCATTACTGCATTAGACCTGATAATACAAAATAAGGTTACATCTTCCATGAAATATTTTTTGTAACCTATTGAACATATTTATTAGTCCAAAGAAGTGAACGAAATGAATCTGTTTGCAAAATAATAGAATCAGTACAGAAGAAAAATAAAATTGATTGTAACCTTTACGTGTAAGTTTCAGTCATAAGTATCAAATAACAAAAGGAGTATAAAATGGAAGAGTTAATACCTATGGTGTTTTTCTTAGTAACCGGACTGGTAATAGTAACTTACGTCTATTTCCGTTCGAGAGAAAAGCAGATGATGATTGAGAAAGGATTATCCATTGAACAAATGATGGAACTCCTTAAAACAAAACGCGATCCTTTTATAATGCTTAAACTCGGAATCATCATACTGTTCGTAGGACTTGGCTTAGGAATAGGATTTCTATTTGAGCAATGGACAGATCATCAGGTGCACGGAGGATGGATGGGATTCTGGATTGTTACAATGACCGGTTTAGGATTCGTTACAGCGTTTTTAGTAACAAGAAAATTGAAAAACGGTAATAACTAATCTTTAACTCTGAACCAGGCGAAGTGTCTCAATACCCAAATTGAGATGCTTCGCTTCTGCCTGTCTGCAGATCGTTCAGTGTGACAAGATCATTATAATCCTTGCAACGGTTTATTCCCCGGATACTTCACAGAATAAACTAATTTTCTGGACACAGATTTACCTCCATCAACATCAAGAATCCATTTCAGTTTACCACTCACAGCATCAAATATTGCACCCGGTGATTCGATTAGTTTAACAATTATATCTTCATTCTTTGAGATCGGGATTTGATCCTCAACAATAATATTTACTGCGGATTTCTTGTTATTCTTGACTTTGATCTCGAAGGCAAATGTTCTTTCAACATTGCTGCTAAGAAATTTATCTTCCGAAAAATCTTTCAAGACTTCACGTGAGATCGAAATATTTCTATCTCGCCCAAGTGATAATGTAAGTGTGTCCTTTGTAGTTGCGGGATTTATATTTGATTGCCCAACGTAAGAATTCTCAAAGTAAATATTTGCTTGACCCGGCAACAAATTGTAATTAGCCCAATCTGTTAAACGCGCAACCAGGAAAGCATTGTTATCTAGTTTAGGCGCGGCGTAATACTCATACTTTGCCGGTACAGTAAATTCTTGAAGAGAAACGGAATGCGGTTTGCTGTCTGATGGAATTGAATATTTAATTGTCGGGGTGAACTCAACAGAAAGTTGTGTTTCAACAACATCAATATAATCTGCCATTGTTTCTGATGGCGCGGCAGCCTCCGACACAACTTGCATGGCTAAATTGTCGACTGCTCTCGCAGCGCCTGCCTTCATCATTTTGTCATATACTACTGGACGTGCAAAATCAATAAACCAAGGATTTAATTCAGGTTTGTTATTGTTCACATTTGGATTTCTTGTAGAAAGAATAATAGCGATATCTTTCCAATCCAATCTGCTGTTCTGCCAAACGTTTGCCTTGTAGCTTAACTGTGCCGGAGAATTTATTTTATTAACACGCACATCATAAACCGGCTGCCACCCCGCATCGTAGATCAGATATGAAAGATTAACTTCAATCGTCCCGGCAGTTTTTCCTGAAACGGTTACAACGATTTCGTTTGTCGGTCTGTTGAGCTGGTTGTTCAATTCATTCAACTGGTTCTGAATCCGCTCGATGTTTTTCTGAATCATTTTCTGACTTACTGTTAAATCGAAAAATTTATTTTTTATTGCAGCCAGACGATTGCGATAGAACTCAGCCATCTTTTGCAGCTCAGCAACCGAGACTCCAACTTTCTCGTTGCCAATATTTTTGTTGGCAAGAATCAGATCAACTTCATATTTCAGAACATCATTCTCGTTTTGATTGAACGCCAACATCTTGTTCTGAAATTCAAGCGAATCTTCAAGCGCTTTTATTTGCGAAGTCTTTTCCGGCTGCCGTAAGTAATCAAACCTCTGCAAAACCGACATAATGATTGCATCACCACTGGCGGAAATATTAATACTGTTTCTATCAATATTTGAGGCTAAACCAGTGAAGACAATATCGTTTGCCCCCTTCTCAATCTTAGCTGTAGCTGAATAGCTTAATTGCGCACCTCTCAAGAAAACCTTAACATTTGAAAGGGTGGATTTAACAACAATTTCATCCGATGCGAATGAAATTGATGAAACGAATGATATGATCAATATTGCGTATATAATTTTTTTCATTGTCCTACCCGCTGTTTGTTCAAAGATAACAAAACTGCTTCTTATACATAACTAGAATTTTTTCTGTTCCATATTTCATACAAAGCAAATCTATGGACCTATTCACCTTTCATTCTAAAGCATCTTTCTTTATTTTTCGAAGCAATTAAATAAGATTATAATTCATTCCTCATTCAAAAAGATTTCATGAAAAAATTATTACTCGAACTTCTCACAAAATACTTTGCTTCAATTGCCGGGAACTGGTCAGCCAAGCTATTACCGATTTTGAATGGCAAGCTTTCTGAGCCGCAAATAGACACCTTTGTTGAGAGCAGCTTAAATACTTTTATTGAAGTAATTGAGACGGGCGACTATAAATCTGCCGACCAATACTTGATAGATACATACACTTTATTTTCAGAAGCGAATTTGAACCTGCTTGAAGTCAGCCAGCTCTTTAGTCAAGGCAGATTTGCCGTTCTCAACTTTATTGAGAATGACGCAATGAGTAATACTGATCCTGTAATTCTTCTCGGATTTTTTGATGAATTGATCGAACAGATTTATGCCCGCTACGGTGTCCTTCATCAAGACACAAAGATGAATGAGCTGGAATTGGACCGTGACCGTCTTGCATCAAAACTTGAATTGAATCAGCAGTACTTGAAGAACATCTTACATTCCTCGGATCAAGCCATCATGATAGTTGATCAAAACGAAAAGTTTATTGCTTGGAATAAAGGGGCGGAAAAGATTTTTGGTTACACAGAAGATGAAATACTTGGCAAGAATTCATCTTATCTTTTCCCTGTAGGTGATAAATATATAAAAGAGCTTCAGCAGATTATAGAAGATGCAAAAAAAATCGGTTATAAAAGTATAGTTGAAACCGAGCGCAGGAAGAAGAATGGAGAGTTAGTTACAGTACGCCTGAGTGTTTCTCAATTACCAGGCAACAACGGAGAGTATGCCGGAAGGTCAATCATCATTAAGGATTTTACCGAGTTTAAGCGTTTACAGGCACAAATTGATCAATCTGAAAAATTAGCCGTAATCGGTCAACTTGCAGCCGGCATTGCCCACGAAATTGGAAATCCGTTGACTTCAATTTCTGCTCTTGTTCAAATTTTGCAGAGAAGAAGTCAAGATCAATTCATGGGTGAGCAGCTTGCGAACATTAAAGAGAATATTGAGCGTATTACTAAAATTGTTCGTGAGCTGGTAGATTTCTCACGTCCACCGAGTTATGAAACTACAATTCAAGACATTACAGATGTTATCAAGACAGCTCTCGGAATCGTTAAGTACGATAAACGTATTCGCAAAGTTCAGTTCGATACTGACTTTAAAAATGTTTTGCCAAACGTTCGTGTTGCGGCAGATCAACTGCTTCAAGTGATAATAAATATACTTATCAACGCCCTCGATGCAATTGAGGGGAATGGAACTATATCTCTTAAATCCGATTATGATAAAAATAATATCTATGTTGAAATTACGGATGATGGCTCCGGAATGGATGAAGATACAGTTGCGAAAATTTTTGATCCATTCTTCACTACAAAAGAAGTTGGGAAAGGAACCGGGCTCGGCTTATCTGTTAGTTATGGGATAGTAAAACGATTTAACGGTGAGATTAAGGTGAAAAGTGAATTAAACAAAGGAAGTTCTTTCATAATAAGTCTTCCTATAATTGATAATTAGGCTGGAGAAGTAATGCTTGCTAAAATTTTGATTGTTGATGATGAGAAGCCAATCCGGGATTCTCTTAAGATGGTTTTAACTGAAGAAGGATTTACTGCCGATGTAGCGGGCGATGGTGAAGAAGCGCTTCTAAAAATTCAAGAAAATAGTTATGACATTGTAATCTCAGATATAAAAATGCCGAAACTTGACGGAATGCAGCTTCTTGAATCTGCTTCAAAAATTTCACCGGAAACATTTTTTATTATCATGACTGCATATGCATCAGTGAAAACCGCAATTGAGGCGCTCAGGCATGGAGCGTTTGACTACTTGATAAAACCTGTTGAGTTCGAAGATGTTATCATTCGCGTGAAGCGATTGATCGACTATAAAAAGTTGGCTGCTGAAAATAAATTCTTGAGGCAAAGAATTTCATCCGATACAGGATTTGCCAATCTCATTGGTAAAAGCGAACCAATGAAAAAAGTATTTGATGTCATTTCACAGGTTGCACCAACAAATAGTAACGTACTGATATTTGGAAAAAGCGGAACCGGAAAAGAACTTGTGGCAAAAGCAATTCATAACAACAGCAACCGCAAAGACAAAATATTTCTTCCAATAAACTGCGGTGCAATTTCCGAGAATTTAATTGAGAGCGAATTGTTCGGACATAAAAAGGGATCGTTCACGGGTGCTTCTGATGATAAGACCGGGTTATTTAAAGTTGCCGATGGCGGAACACTTTTTCTTGATGAGATCGGCGAGCTTCCTCTGAATCTTCAAGTAAAACTTTTACGTGCAATTGAAGATAGGGAGTTTATTCCGGTAGGTGGTATTAAAGCCGTTAGCACCGATGTTAGAATTATAGCTGCTACTAATCAAGACCTTTATGAAAAGACAAAGACGAATGAATTCCGAGAAGATCTTTATTACCGATTGAATGTCATCGAAATAAAATTGCCAACTCTCAATGAACGAACCGAAGATATTCCATTACTGGTCAATCACTTTATAGATAAATTTTCAAAAGAGATGGGGAAAAAAATTATTGGTGTTGATAACGAAACAATGAAGATGTTATTAGTTCATGATTGGCGCGGAGGTGTGAGAGAGTTAGAAAATGTGATTGAACGCGCAATGATTTTCGCTTCAAAGGAAAATATAACCGCTGCGGATTTAGCTGACCATGTTCGCGGCAGAAGTATTCAGGAAGGATTTCCCGATGCATTAAAAGATGCTATGAAAGATTTTGAAAAGGAACATATCTTAAAAACAATCAGAAAATTTGATTACAACAAAGAAGAAGCATCCAGGGCTCTTGAGATTGGTCTTTCCTCTCTCTATAGAAAAATGGATGAGCTCGGAATACCTACAAGAATTACAAAGGAAGAAAATTAGAATTATTTTTGAGCTCACTCTAAAAAGGTATTTTTAGTATTTGTCATTGCGAGCGGAGCGAAGCAATCTTCAGAATTTAGTTCAAAGACAATAGATTGCTTCGTCGCTTCGCTCCTCGCAATGACAGAAATAACCTTTTCATAGTAGACTCATTTTTTATTCAACAAAAATTGTTTAGATAAAAATCAAGAACTTATATTGTGCCCAAGTTTAGATTGTACTTTATTCTCTTGTCGTTAGTTCTGACATTTATTGTTACCTCTAATTTCTTATCACAATCAGAAAAGCTTGGTGGTATTTTTTTAAACACAGCTCCACACAAATCTCATTGAAGAAATTCAGCTATATAAATTTTAATTGAGGGAAGCATTCCTCTTCACAGCATCAAAACTCCATACTCACACCGATCGTAGGCAACAAACCGATTGATGATTGATCATCAATTTTCCCTTTTCGGTAATCCCGGCGTATCGAGATTTAGATTTATTTTATTATATTTGACTCAGTTCTCATCGAAAATCGAAGGGCATGGAAAAGAATAAGATCAACTTCGAAGTCTTAAAAGAGTTTAATAGCGGATTCAATAATATTTTCTTTTCGATTACACATTCCAACGGATCGAGGGAGGATTTTATCTCTGACTCGGTTGAGC
The DNA here is from genome assembly GCA_964449775.1 of uncultured Melioribacter sp. Classification (GTDB taxonomy): domain Bacteria; phylum Bacteroidota; class Ignavibacteria; order Ignavibacteriales; family Melioribacteraceae; genus Fen-1258. Next base: position 36,586 of record CAYVBQ010000032.1, read on the forward strand.
AAATCACCGGCTACACACCTTCTGAGATAATCAGTTTTCCAGAAAAACATTACTCACTCATTTGCGAAGAAGATCTTGGTCTTGTCAAAAAAAATCTTACAGAATTTGAAAATGACCTTTCTAAAGATTCTTTTGAACTAACTTACAGAGTTAATTCAAAATCTGGCGAACAAATTTGGGTGAAAGAGTTTTTAAGATTGGAACGTGAGGAAAAAGACACTTCAATAACAGTGAGAAAGAGCTTCGTTCTGAGCATTGATGATATTAAGCAAGACGAAGCGCAACTTCAAAAATCGAGCGACTTACTTAAAGATCTCAACGTATCGAAAGATAAATTTATTTCGATTGTATCACATGATTTAAGAGCTCCGTTTACAACTCTTCTCGGCTTCTCCGAAATTCTTCTCAACGAACGAGATATTTCAGAGGATGAACGTAACGAATATATCCGTTACATCTATGATGCTTCTAAGTCGCAGCTTAATCTTATTAATTGTCTGCTTGATTGGTCTCGTTTACAGACTGGCAGAATTAAAGTTGAGCCGGTTCGTCTCAATGTTAAGTCTGTCGTTTCAACAGCGGTTACTCCACTTACCGGTGATGCGGTAAGAAAAAACATTGATGTTAAAATTGATATTCCGGTTGATCTTTATATTAACGCAGACGAGCGATTGATAAGCCAGGCTGTAGTAAATTTAGCTACTAATGCAATTAAGTTTACACCGGAAGGAAAAGAGATTCACCTCTCCTCAAGCCGATTTAAAGAAGGGATGATCGAAATTGTTGTTAAGGATGAAGGGCTTGGTATTTCGGAAGAGAACCAAACAAAACTATTTAAGATAGATCAAAAATTTTCTCTCGTTGGGACGAATGGAGAAAAAGGAAGCGGACTTGGCTTAACATTAGTCAAAGAAATTATTGAAAAGCACGGAGGACAAGTTTGGTTCTATTCACAAGTTGGTGAAGGCAGTGAGTTTCACTTCACTGTTCCGGAAGCCAATAATCTTGTTTTGTTAGTTGAAGATGATCAGGGCATTAGAGCACTTTACAAAAGGATAATCGAGCAAGCTCTTCCAAATTTTGAAGTGAAATTTGCCGATAATGGTTACGAAGCTATCGGAATGTATCGCAACCTGTTGCCGACAATCGTCATTACCGATCATGATATGCCGCTCATGAATGGGATTCAATTAGTTGAAGCTATACAGAAGAAAGAATCAAACAGAACGGTACCAATAATTGTCGTCTCTTCAAAACTTACCGAAGAGATCACTAAAAAATATTTGCGTCTCGGTGTTGATAGAATAATTTCCAAACCGGTAGAGCATGATTTGTTAGTACAACAAATAAGAGAATGTTTATACTGAGATCAATTTTAATCCTCAATTCTAACAAAGCTGGTTAAGATGACTACCGCGAATGACATAATTGTAAAACATTGGTTTGCTCTTTACACAAAACCACGCCATGAATTCAAAGCTGCTCTTCAACTTGAAAGTGTGTCAATAGAGCACTACCTTCCTGCTTTGACTGTAAAGAAACAATGGGGCGACAGAAAGAAAAAAATTACCGAACCATTGTTCCGTGGTTATATTTTTATTTATTCGAATGAAAGAGAACGATGGCTCGCGGTTTCGCAATCAACAATTGTGCGGACGATTTGTTTCAATGGTAAACCTTCCGTGATTCCCGAATGGCAAATTGAAAGTCTAAAAAAAATGTTGAGCGAATCTCCGGAAGTATTTGTTAGCGATAAAATTGAAATCGGCACAAAGGTTAAAATTGTTGATGGTCCATTCAAAGATGTAATTGGTGTTGTAACGGGCGAGCAAGAGGACAAATGGCTTGCGGTTTCAATTGATCTGTTAAGATGTTCAGTTAAGGTTCGGCTCCCAAAGGAAAGCGTTCTCAAATTTCTCGAAAAGTAATTTTTTCCCATCCAGATAATTTTTTTATTGCATATTTATTGTATATTAATTCAGTTGTAATTGAAAATTTAAAATTAATACTTAATAACCTTCCAAGAGGGATAGTATGAAAACGTCGAGCTTTCAAAAAGTAATTCTTTTTGCATTTATTATAACTGCTTTTTTCTTGAGTTCTTGTGCCGGAAGGAAAGCAGTTTTTTTAGAAAATCAAGAAACCCCTAAATCCAGCGAGATTACATCTGAAGTAAAATTGGATCTGCGTGCTGTTGCTGACGCTCTTTGGGAATTACGCGGGAGTCCCGACAAAGCACGAGAAATGTTGAATGCCTATATTGCTGCTTCCGAAGCCAATCCAACTGATATAAAATTATTAGCTCGTTTATCGCGTGCATATTATTTGGTTGCAAATTATGTCGAATCCGACCCGGAAAAGAAAGATGAATTATTTACAAAGGGCTTGGAGACCGGTGAAAGAGCATTAGGATTGATTCCTGAATTTAGAAAAATCTATGCCGATACCGAAGATGTAAAGCTAGCCGTCAAGGCGGTTGGTATCGAAGGTATCGAGGCGATATATTGGACTGGAGCCAATTATGGAAAATGGGCAGCTGAGAAAAATCTGCTGATTAGATTAGGAAATAAATCAAAAATTGAGGCATATAATCAACGCGTCTTTGACCTTGACAGAAACTTTTTCTATGGAGCGGCTGATAGATTTTTCGGTGCACTTCCTACAAAAGTTCCGGGCGGAGATCTAAACCTTTCTAAATTCCATTTTGAAAAATCAATCGAACTTGCACCAAATTATTTTGGGACACGTACTTTATACGCAGAGTATTATGCTACTAAAGCGCAGGATAAAGAGACCTTTGTTAAACAGCTTGAATATGTTATAAACACTCCTTATGACATAATACCTGAAATTACTCCTGAAAATAAATACGAACAAGAGCATGCAAAAAAATTATTAGGGAGAGTAGATGAATTCTTCAAATAAAAGATTTTTTACCATCGTTTTCATTTTTCTTCTTACGCTAATCTTCTACGGTAATAAATTTGTATTACAGGAAGTTTATGAAATTAGATTCGCAACTATCGCCCCTGATGGTACTCCTTGGTCAGACCAATTGAAAGAAATGAAAAAGAGAGTTGAGAAAGAGGGAAATGGACGGATAAAGTTCGTCGTTTATACTAGCGGTCAGTTAGGCGGAGAAATTGAAACATTGCGTTCTTTACAACGCGGAAGAATTCAAGCTTGGGGAGGAAGTGTCGGGGCGGTAACAGCAATCGTTCCGGAACTTCAGTTGCTTGAATTACCTTACTTATTTTTGAATGAAAAAGAAACCGATTATATTCTCGATAACGTAGTATTTAAACCCTATTCAGATCTTCTGGCAATTAAAGGATTTATTTTACATAGTTGGAATGAAAACGGCTGGAGACATTTCGCAACTAAGAAAAAACCAATTTTTAACCCTTCCGATCTCAAAGGATTGAAGATTAGATCTCAGGAAAGTCAAATTCATATTGAAATGTGGAAAGCATTTGGCGCTTCGCCTGTTCCAATTTCTATTCCAGAAGTGATGAGTGCGCTTCAAACCGGACTTGTTGATGGATTTGATAATTCAACATTATTCACGTCTGCTACAGGATGGTACCAAGGCATAGACCATTTTGTTCAATCGGCTCACATGTATCAGCCCGGGGTTATTATTTATAATAAGAAGTTCTTAGACTCGCTTCCTCAAGATATTCAAAAAATATTACTAGGCGATCAGAAATTTGAAGCCCAATTGGGGAGAAAAGGTGTGCGTGAAATAGAGCCTGAGATTATTAAAATTCTCGAAAAGGATGGAGTTAAAGTCCATAAAATGTCCATGACACAGAGAGAAGAATTTGCAAAATTAGCAAGAACTATTCATCCTAAATTTAGAAATATCGTCGGCGCTGAATTGTACGATAAGGTTCAAAATGCTCTTCGTGATTTCAGAAATAAATCGGGTAACAAATGAATCAATTTTTCGAGACTATAAATAATTTTTTTGCCAGGATCGAAAAGATTTTTCTTGTTATTGGCGTTAGTGTTATGATTCTCGTTGTCTTTTTTGATATTATATTAAGAGAACTTTTCGATGGCGGATTTATTTGGGCGAAAGAGCTTGCTGCATTTTTAATGATTTGGGTTGGTTTTGTAGGAGCTTCTCTCGCTGCAAAAGAGAATAAACATATAGTTGTTGGCATTCCCGAGAAATTGTTCCCTAAAAAAGTACTTCCATATGTATCTCTATTTGCAAGTGTTATTATCTTTACGGTAACAATTTTAATTGCCTATCTAGGTTTCAACTATGTATTGGAAACAAAGGAATTCGGAGAAACCTCTCTCGTGCTCAACATTCCTCTTTGGATAGTTCAAATAATTATTCCCGCTTCATTAGTAATTATCGCATTTCGATTTATTGGAATAGGTATTCAAATTTTCAAGGGCAAAATCTCATCTATTGGTGCTGGAGGAAAAGAAGAACTAACACAGATAGAGGAAGACAAATGATAGAATATTTAATAATTATTGTCGCTCTAATCTGTATGGTTATTGGAACCCCGTTATTTATAATTCTCGCAATAGTTACGCTTTGCTCGCTACAATTTCTTGGCGATGGAATGCTCACCGAAATGATTGCCGATATGTTTAACGCTGTTAATAAGGACGTTCTATTAGCAATACCGTTTTTCTTGATCGCCGGACAGATGATGACACACGGAAGTATTGCTAAAAGGTTGATCGATTTTGCTAAATCAATAGTGGGATGGATGCCAGGCGGACTTGCAGCAACAGCCATATTCGCAACTGTTGTCTTTGCCGCAATTTCCGGGTCTTCTCCTGTAACAGTAATTGCTATCGGTACAATATTGTACCCTGCATTAATTAAAGAAAATTACAAAGAAAATTTTTCGTTAGGTTTGCTTACTTCAGCAGGATCTCTGGGAATTATCATTCCACCAAGCATACCTATGATAATCTACGCAATAGTCGTTTCAACACCAAAATATGTTATTTCTGTTGCTGATCTCTTTATTGCAGGAATAATTCCGGGATTATTAATAGCGTTATTGTTACTGATTTATTCTATAATTACTCAGAAAGAACATACTGCCAAAACAAAAAGCAGTTTTTCTTTTAAGCAATTTAGAATTTCTTTCAAGAATGGAATCTTAGCAATAATTTTACCTGTGATTATTCTTGGGGGAATATACAGCGGATTCTTTACTCCGACTGAAGCAGCCGCTATTGCGGTTGTTTATACTTTTATTGTTGAGGTTTTCATTCACAAAGATCTTAAAATTAAACAGCTTCCTAAAATAATTATTGAAAGCACTTCTATGATGGGAACATTATTTTGGCTCTTCTCCCTTTCGAGTGGGTAAATTATAGCAAAATGTAACGGACATT
>CAYVBQ010000033.1:0-35340 GCA_964449775.1 uncultured Melioribacter sp.
ATAAACCATAATGTGCTCTTATAGTTTTAACATCAGGTTCATCAAAATTAAAAACTCGTTTTGCTTTTCTTGAACCGCGTAAGATTTCACCACCTTGTTTTATACTTGCAAGCAATTCTTTAAATAATTTATCATTCATTTGATTTCTTCCCCCAATACTTTCTTCAATATTTTTAATTGTTCACTTGTCAAATCATCTTGAACACTTTTTAGGTAGAATACTAAGCAACCAACGACGCTGCCGTTATACAAACTTTTTGCAATCCTTAACTTTCATTCATTAGCTTAAATCTTTCCTTCGGATCATCAAACGAGACAGCTTTTGGATCAAATATATCTGGATTAAATTCTCCGCCTAACCATTCAATCATTTCGTCATACTCTTCGTTTTGGGGATCGCTTAATACCGATAGCAAATTGTAATAACCGCCTATACCGCCGCAATCTTCCGGAGGACACGCCATTTTTCCATCGGTGCATTCAGGATATTTTCCCCCGACTGTTGCTGGAAGATTTTTCTCGAACTTGATTGTATGAATCCAAGAATCTCCAAAGTCATACTCATATCTGGCAGTGCGGTTATTCTCATTAAAATATTTTGATATTTTTTCTTTATGGTCGGGCAATACAACTCTATTAAATATTTTATCATCCTCATCAGGTATTCCAATTTCGACTTTTATATTTGTTGAAGGATTTTTCATTCCAAAAATATGCAGATGGCAATCAAGCCATCCCATAGAATCTTGAATAGCAACGTGCAAATCCCAAAATGAATAATTAGAAGGGACTAAGATTCTTCTCCAAATTGATGGCTCGGAACCAGTCAGTGTAATTTTGAATTGGTACACTTCATTTATTTTTTTATTCATAATCTTAACCAATTAATTTCTGTGCAACATAATTCAGGCGGGTTCTAAAAACTATCCTTTGTAAAAATTTAACGCAGAGAACGCAAAGAATACACAAAATCCGCAGAGAATATTGTGGCATAGCCATCACTTTGTGAAAGTTTTTAGAACCACCCTTTATTTAGTTTGTATAACGGCGTTGTCTATAGAAAACTAACCGGCAGCCCAGAACAAGAATGCCGAATAGTTGCAACTAACTTTTATTTACCTGTCCGGCGTCTTTTTGTCGGATAAAAATGTTTCTTAGAATTCAGGGCGTGAGATAATATTCTTAATTATCAAATACCCTTTTCATTTCAATAATATTTCTTCAATGAACAAATCTTTATTATTCTATCTCACCCCCTAAACAAATGCCGCAATGATTAAAGCGGTCGGCCTTGAAGAACTGGTTAGCTTTGAAATTTATTTTGTTGACAATATGTCATATCTGACATATCTTTACGCCATGAAAATTCAAGATAGACCTCTCATCTGGTTGCATGGAGAGATCAAAACTCCTCCATTTTCCTCTGAAGCTCGGATAGAAACTGGATTTCTTTTCAGACTTCTTCAGATGGGAGAGAAATTGAAAATGCCACATTCGAGACCAATGCCTAGTATAGGTCCTAATTGCCATGAACTGCGAATAAATGATGAAAGAAATACTTTGCGGATTATCTATAGAGTAGATGATGATGCAATAATAATTCTTGAAGTATTTAAAAAGAAAACTCAACAAACGCCTAAGAATATTATAGATATATGTAAAAAGAGAATAAAGGAATATGACAATGAATAGACAGAAACAAAAAAGTTTAGAGAAAAAAGGTTGGAAAATTGGTTCAACCGCAGAGTTTCTCGGTTTATCGGAAGAAGAATCTTCATACATAGAATTAAAATTAAAACTAAGCACCGATTTAAGAAAGTTGCGAACAGAGCAAAAATTAACACAAGTTGAACTGGCTAAAATTCTTAAATCAAGCCAATCGCGCGTGGCAAAACTTGAAATAGGTGATCCTTCTGTTTCACTTGATCTCATTATTAGATCCTTATTAGCTCTTGGCACATCAAACAAAGAAATTGCTCGAGCTATCTCTTCTTAATATTTTGTTAAAGCCTAACGGCGTTGCCGCTAACCGGCGCCCCAAAACAAGAATGCCAATTAAAAGTACAACGCTAATAATTTAGCAACCGGTTTGTAAATTCAACCGTACAAGCAGGTTGCAACAATTTAATTTATATATACACTGCATAATGCAATGTTGTATTTCTCGTTACACATAAGAACTACATAATTGCCACTTTGTAAACGGCGTCCGGTTGATTTGCTTGTTATATACATTCTCAAAATATTATTAGATGTTGGTTTTATAATAATCAAAATAAATTTCTCTAATTCTTATTGGTAATTCTTTTGATAGCTTTTCAAATCCATCCGTATTATCCTTATACTCATAATGACGAAGATGAGAAAAATCAAAAGGTATTTGATGAATATCTTGAGTAATAAGTATTGCTGGTTTGCCCAAGGTATGAACTATTCCCAATTCATACATAACATTTGGATTTTTATTAGTAACATCAGCTATTATAAAAGCACACTGATTAATTTTAATCCATATATCTTCTATTATGATAGGGCCGGATAAATTATCGGCTCTTAAACACTGTAATTTGATTCCCTCAATGATAGGTCTAATTAATTTATAATAAACTCGTTCCGACCATTCTTCTGAAAATGGCATAAGAACGAAGCAAAGATTTTTGTCCATTTGTAAATTGATTCATACAAGGATCAGAAGTATAATTCATAAAATTATGAATTGGATCATTTCCAGTTTGAGGACAAGTATTAGTATTTTCACTAGGGCAGCCGTTGTTTTCTTGATGGTACGGTGTGTCCTCGACCATATCACCAGGAGAAGTACATTGGTTTTCAAATGTGTGATAAAGTCCTAGATAGTGTCCCACTTCGTGTACAGCTGTTTTCCCTTCATTATAATCTTGAAGATTTCCGCTTGGAAGTGTTCCTGGTTTGATAACAACACCATTTTGTTTTGAATATTCAGATACATCCCAAGGCCAGTTAATAGTATAGCCAAGAGGATTTATTGCCGTTATGTAGATATTTAACTTGTATTGAGGATCAATCGATAGTGAATTTGTCATATCTGTTTCTTGTTGTGATCCGCGCGTAATATTTTGCTATGCAGAATTATTTGTCCTAGTTGTTACCGATAAATAGAAAGATATTTGATAAGGCAAATAGGCGTTATTTAGTGCAGTAATCTGACTAGATAGCTGTGCATCAGTTACATTATCTACCCCAGAATAGACAACGTGAAATACAACTGGAATACTTAAACTACCGGAAATTTTGTACAAAGCGTTAGAGGCAATTAATTGTGTTGGAGAGGGAGTTCCACATCGAATAATTTGCCCCCGAATTGGGAAACTATACAAAAATAAAATAATTACTATAAAACAAATAAGACTCTTTTTCATGGGTTTACTCCTTATTAATTTGTAAAAATAAATAAATTGAAAATTTTCTTTGAAATACTTCGTTTACTGTTTCACAAAAATTATTTTAAATAATCCGCCTCTGCCATTAATGCCTCCGCTCTCCATAGAAAAGTTTTTATAAATGAAAAATAATTGAGGATTGTCAAGTAAAGTCCCTGTGCCTTGAAATCTTACAGTATCGATGCTAACTGTAAAGGAGCCTATAAAGTTATTATCTCCTTTTGGAAAACTTGAATTAATATTGTCAGGTATAAACAAATTACCAGAAATTTTGTAATTTTCTTTCAATGCGACAGTAAATTTACCACCAGCTTGTAATATGTCAACTCCGGCATCGAGTGATCCTGGCTCCACAAAAGTCGTGGCTTTAAATGAACCAATTATTTTTATCTTGTTGTCTTCTATTAGTGTATCATCTTTACAAGATGAAAATAAAACTAAAAGAATAATATAGAATGCAATTCTTGGTAATATCATGTTTCCTCCACTTGTTATTTTTTATAAGCTTTGTTTTTTTAATAAATGACTTTGCGTTTTAATTCTCCCTCTACTTGCTGCCTAACGGCATTGTTTTTAAGCCGCCGCCCAATACAGCAATGCTACTTAAAAAACGAATGCCAATAATTTTATAAAAACTTTTTAGTGCAACCTATTATAAAGAGCAACTAACTTTTACAACGCAACTTTATAACTTCAGGGGGTGAGATACTATTTAGATCATTCTCACCAACTTTTATTTCATATATCTTTCTTTTATTAATACTTCTATTTCTTCTATCTCACCCCCTAAACAAATGCCGCAATATTTAAAGTTTATCCCGATGTTTTTTATCGGGGCGGTCGGCCTTGAAGAACTGGTTAGCCCTTACTCTATGAAAATAAATAATACTCCAATTCCGTATAAATTCTTTCTATCTCTGAATTAAAAACGTCATTTCCACTATCACATAGCCAACCATCTTTATACCATTTATAATAAGGGGTATTAACAATATTCCAACCAGCACGTTTAAGAATTTCTATACGTTCAATATGCTCTTGAGAATAAACTCTACCGTATTGATTATCAAGGAAATGATAGCTGCCATCAACTTCTAATGCAACAGATTTTTTATTAGCTTCATTGTATAAGACAAAATCTAAACGCTTTTGTCCGCAACTTTGAACTTGATTGTATATCTTGATTTTATCAGAATGTGTTTTGATATAGCTTATCAAATAGCTATAAACGTGGCGTTCAAAATCAGATTCATAAGCACTAACATTGAACGACCAATTATTATAGTTAGAAGAAATAATGCTTCCCTCTGATGAATCAATATCATCTGGGTTAAGTTCACCTTTAAAATATTTTAGATAGCTAATTACTTTGTCAAAATTTTTTGGTATTGCTGAATAAATAAAAATAGTTAATAATTTCGCTCTAGAAGTCGCAACATTTAGTCTTTTAGAATCTTGATAAAAACCAACGCTATGTTTACAATCTTCATCCAATGCTAAAGAAAATATCATAACATCTCTTTCATTACCTTGGAATTCCTCTGGCGTCCCAACCATTATTTTATAATTTTCAATTAATTTACTGTCAATTTTTTCATCGATGAGTGATTGGATCAAATTGCATTGATTCCTTAGCATCGAAATAATACCAATTGATTGAAGTTTTCCTCGGAGTTGTTCTGGTAAATTGAACGTATCAGAAAAGTTTAATTGTTGGTTTGGAGAGGTAATTTTTTTTATAACTTTAATAACTTCTAATGCTTCTTCTTTTATTTCTTTATTCTCTGTTCTTTTCCCATCAATTTTTAACCATAAAAATGATTTTGTATGAACCTTTTCACAAGTTTCTGTCATTATTTTAAGACCACCAGAATCTTTATAAAAAGTATTTGTAAAATTTGCCAAATGTGGCATTGACCTAAAGTGTTCGTCTAACATAACTGACGGTGGAATAATATTATTATACTCACTCATAATAAAATCAAGAATAGAAGCATCTGTAACAGTAAGATTCTTACTTTTTGCTGAAACATAATTAATGAAGTCTCTATTATGTTTTTGCCAAGTAAGAACATCAAATTTTTTGCTTAACTGAAATCCTATTCCAGTTGACCTTACGTTTAATTGTTTATGGTCACCAACGATACAAATACTTTTACCACGATAGAATGCAGGTAGAACCTCAGCTAAATTAACTTGAGATGCTTCGTCAACAATAACTAAATCAAATAAGTCGGGTTTCATCGGGAACAAATGGCCAAGATGGCGAATTTCTGCAGCCCAAAAAGGGATCAAATCAGATATTATTTCAAAGTTTATTTCATTCATTCTTGACTGTATCTCAGAGGATTTAGTAAAACGTAACATAGCTGAGAATTTGCCAAGTTCTCTACGATAATCCTCATTAAGAAGTGATGAATATAAATTATAGTTGAATTTTTGCCGTATTAGTTCTTTCTGTATTTTTTCAATAATGTTTTTGTAATGAGCTATTTCATTTCTTAATTTTTCACAAGAATATTTGATTTCCTTTTCTTTTCTCTTCGTCTCTGAATACTGTTTGTTAAGTTCGATAATCGAAATTGCATAATTTGGAAAGTCATTGAGCAAATAATCTATATTAAGATGGAATTTATCTAATAATAAATTAACGATTTTTTTCTCATACAACTTAATAATTGCATTTTTATTTGGTAAAGAATAGAATTTGGAAAGATGATTTAGAAAATCATCTGCTTTATTGTTATTTGCTATAATTGAAAACTTATGTGTGTTTTCTATCGCGTGGTAATTTTTAGCAAAAACGTCTTTCAAATAACTCAAGAAAGAATCATTTTTTTGCTTAAACTCATATTCGCTATATAATGTTTGTGAAAGATTTTTTTCTAAGTCTTGCATTTTCGATAGATGCCACTTCAATTCTTCTGACTTTAAAGATATATTACTATTTATTCTGCTTAATTCTTTTTTCAAAATGCGTGTGTCTTGTGAGCGATTTAATAATTCTCGGATTTGTTCTCTAATGATTTTTCTGGCTTCACGGTCATAATAGATTAAACCATTGACTTTATCATTAGGGTTAGAAAAAAATGGTTCAGTTTTTTCTTTTACTACTTCAAGCGCTGGTTTCTTCTGGGATATTAAAAGAACTTTTTTCCCAAGGAATAAAGCTGTTAAAATAATAGCTGAAATAGTATACGATTTACCAGTTCCGGGCGGTCCTTGGATATATGATAGCTCACATTCGAAAGCATTTTTAATTGCTCTTTTTTGTGCGTTTGAAAGATTTAAGGGGATATGATTTTTAATAATCTCAATAATTTCATCATTACTAATCTGTGTAAGTTCCTTTTTATCGTTAGTTAGTGAATTCCATAAAAGCTTTTCAAGTGTAGGGTTTCCAAAGCTTTGTTCTTTAATTTCGTTACTTAGTTTATTCAAAGCAATAAAAGTGGAAAGTTGGTCTGGCATAACATTGATGAAATAAAAAGTAGTGCTGTAAAATTTGAGTTTATTTTTAAATATTGAGTTACCTTCTTTATGATTCATTACTTCTGTTTTGAAGTTAAATGTATTTTCTAATATGATTTCGGAGAATTGCCCAACATTATTAACGAGACGACTAAAAATGCTCTTAGCATATTGTTCAGTAAAATTAAAAATTATTTGATAAGTAGTTCCCTTCGGTTGATTATTCAAGAGTTGTTGTGAATACTTTTGAATTTTTGATAGGATTAATTTATCATCACCGTAGATGTCAATTATTTCTTCTTCTATGGAATCAATCAATGATATTTCTTTTTCATATGAAGCATTGTATTCTTCATCTTCTGCAATATTATAGGAACCTAATAAACTTGAAACCAAATCATAGTTCAATGATAAGCTAGCATAATCAATATCAATTATTATATCTCCATTTTTGGAGATATCACATTCAGTAAAAAATAAAGGGCCAGCATATGTCCTTCCTTCGCGTTGTCCACAGATAAAGCCAAAGCCAATAAAAAGTTGTTTATCTGGATTCCTTTCAATGTGTTTTAATATTTCATCAAAATGCGGGTATGAATTATTTGATATTTGAATTGTTTTAAAGAATTCAATTGCTTGATAAGCAAAAGATGGATTTTTTTTACTTTTATCAAGTAAGACTTGCTCAAAACCGCTTCTCGAAATAATTTTTCTACTTACATCACGTAAATAATTAAGATATGATGAAATTATTCTGAGCATATTTTATAAATCCAAAGGTTCAGTTATTGCTTTATAAAGATTATCGTGGTTAATCTTTGATTCGTCTTTCAAGGATTCAATTCTTTGTTCTAGTTTCTTTAATGAATTAGAAATTTCCTCAGTGTTTTTATTGATGCTCTGTTGATTATTTTCTTTCAAGGATTCGATTTTCTCAATAAAGAGGTTTGATAAATCTTTTGAGTGTGAATTTGTGTTATTCACAATATTGTCGCTAAGTAAATTTTTAGAATTTACTATTGTCTCTTTTAGAAGAGAATCATAGCTTTTTAATTCTTCTAACATTTTAGGCAGAAATAATTTTATTTCCTTAATTGCTAACCAATTTTGAAAGATGAGAAAAGACAAACCAGTTAATAGAATCAATGAAACGATTAAGATTATCAAAGAAGCCATTTCCATTTTATACCTCTCAATTTAATTCTTTACAATAAACTTACGAAATAGGGCTAACGACGTTGTTTTTAAGCCGCCGCCCAAAACAGTAATGCAACTATGAAAAGCCAACGCCAATATTTATTTATTAATTCATTTTGTTAACTACAATCAAAGAACAACTAATTATTACAACGCGACTTTATTACCACACAAATGCCGCAATGTTTAAAGCGGGCGGCTTGAAGAACTTGTTATACACAGTATTGCCAGTAGCCTTTTTATCCTTTCCCGAAATCAATAAAAAAGGTCGAATAAATATTTCTGTCATCTAAAAAATCAAAACTGACATAAAAATTATTTTTAAAAGAACGAAGCTCGTTATAATCAAATGTGTTCGGTACTGTACAACCCATTTTACATTTGTTTTTTTTAGCTATCCCTATAAGAAATTTAGTCTTTTTACTCAATCTTCTAATGCCCGATTTATAGTCAAGAAAGTAATCGTTGCCAACCCAAGGTGGGTCTAGATAGATAGAATCAAAATTTAATTGATTAACGATTTTTTGAGAATCGCCTAATATAAATTTGATTTGTTTATCAACTCCATAAATTTTCGCATTGTGCTTTGCGCACTCTAATCTAAATTCATTAAGTTCAATAGCGATAACTTCTTTACCAGTCAATGCAAATGCTATGGTTGAGCCACCAATACCACAAAAAGCATCTACAATCCTTTTGCCCCCTATTAATTTTGCTATTTCACTCGCAGATTCTTCTGGTTTTATAGACCATAAGCCTTCTGCATCATATCTTATTCCTTCATCAAATTTCGAGAACAAATTATAACGATTATCCCAATAGGGTTTTAATCGTGAACCTATTTTAAAAGTATTGCTTGTTTGTGACATTAATTAATTTTAAGGTTTTCAATTATTTCAAAGTCTTTTTTCTCAATAATTTTTAAAACATAATCTAGAATTTCCTTCTCGGTTAATTTTATTTGATTGCCATAAATCCGCTCAAATTCAATATCGATATTATTATTTCGGATTTTGTTTATTTTGTTTTCTACATTAAGCCAATTTAAATAACGATATGATACAATTTGTGCTTGTAAATGCTGCCCATTATTAAGATATTTTATAATTTTTCTTCCTAATTGGTTTAGGTGATTTTTGGGAATTTCTTTAATGCCAGATGTCCTAAAACTACCATAGACATCCTTTTTGGGTAAATCAACAAGATAATTTATAGCAAAATTCAAATCCATAATGCCAATATCTATCCATCTCATTGGGTTGTCTTCAAAATATAAGCTATATAGAAATCCAAATTGAAAGTGAACTCCAAGTTCCAAAATTTTTAATTTTTTAATTTTTTTGAGCTGACTGTTTATTTTGTCATTAACCGAATAAATATTAGTTGTTCTAAAAACATAAATAACATCAAAATCACTTTGATCATTTGGAATCTTGTTTTGGTCACCAAAACTACCAACTATTGATATGTTAATTGGGTGGAAATTATGGATTGTTTCTGCTACAACTCTGAAACTAGAAAATTGAATTGGGAAATAATTATCTATCATAGATTGACTCAATAATTTGTTCTGCAACTTCTTCTGCGGTAAGAAAAGAATTGTCTATTACTTTAACAGTTTTATCTAATGGGAATGAATGATTTGGATTATTGCCCAGCCATTCTTTCAATTTAAGTGCATTGTTAAAAACCATTTTGGTTTTCCTACTTGGATCTTCTGCTCTTTGAAGTAAAACTTCTTCTTGTGCTATAAGAATAAAAAAATGCGTTTCCCAGCCAGCTGCGTCAAAGTCTTTTTTGATTTTTATAAAATGATTCCAGTTTTCTTTCTTTTTTAGAACATTAGTAGAAATTAGGCCTTTTAAGTTGTTGTTCAGAGCAGCTCGTCTGTAAAAATCGAATCGCAATTCATTTCTGTAAAATTTATGCTCATCAGTACCATATTCATAAAGAAGTGTTGCAATATCTATAACTTTGGAATTATCAAATAATGGATAAAATAATTTTGCAGATATAGATTTAGCAGTTGTCAGCTTTCCAACAGCCGGGCTACCCAAAATAACTATATGTTGTTTTTTATCGTTCATTTAGCAAACCAAACCATTAATGACGCTAATAAACCCAAGAACCAAGTTGCAGTAAGATAATTTCCTCTAAAAAATCTTTTTTTAGTTACTATTTTAGCATTTCCCCAATTTTTCCATCTTTGATTGTTTGGGTAAAGACTATCATTATTTTCTAATCCAAAGTTTCCTTCCTCAAAGGCAAAAAGTAGTTTGTTGATTTTCGCAATAATTCTTTGATGCTCATTTCCAAATCTTCTTTCTCTATTCTGCCAAGTGATAGAAAATACTACAAAAACTATAATAGTTATAGTTGTAATTATTTTACCAGTAATACCAAAATTATCCCAGAATAATGTTTTTGATTTGTCAATAGCGATAAGAATGCCAATTATTGCAACAAAAGCATAACTTGACCATTGAAAAATTTTGAATTCCCGTGTCCTTCGAAAGTTCAATTCACCAATCTGTATATTATGCAGATGAAAAAGAATTTCCAGTTTCTGTTTAGGTATTTCTTTATTAGCCATTTTTCTTTTAATGATTGACAGCGTTTTGGTTGTGTATAACCTGTTATTAACTTCCACAACATCGATGAAAATCGATGTCTACATTTAGATAAAAAAGTATATATATAGGAAACATTTTAACTTTTCCTTATATAAGGAAAAATCTTTTCCTATATCTGGACAATTATGGTGATCGATTAGTAACCACTTTTCTTCATCCTAACGTTAAGTGTTAATCCGAAGTTGAGACAAAAAAATATATAATTGTTCTCGCATACAATATCATTATCCGATATCGATTGCACTGACTCAATGCCTCAATTTCGGATAAAATACAGTTGTGCAAAGCCCCACCAAAATAATCCGTCATACTAATGCCGGACAAGTGGCGGGCAGCCGTCATTACATCGCTATGGGTATTTAATCGTCTCACTTCTTTACTTATTATTTTTATTTCTGTTTTTATTTCCAGTCTATGCAGCTTATGGTTTTGCAGTCAGTAGAAGAAATGGAAGAGAGAATTTCTATTTTCAACTTAGCTTAATCCCGTTTTGTTGTCAAGCATTTTTTACCCACAGACCACGTCCCTCTTAAATTCCCCTTTCTCAAAATGAGGAGGAGGATGTGTTTAAATTCTTCCCCTCATTTTTTAAGGAGGGGAATACAAGGGGAGGTCAACTTCTCCTCTCAATTCTAAATTAGTTATATTTATCCCAACAGAATTGGTCTGGGCGAATTGTATCCGTTGAATGCAAGAAAAAATATAATCGTTGTTGGTGGTAACGCTACCGGTCCTGCCGCAGCAGCTAAAGCAAAACGCACTGCACCGGATGCTAATGTACTTATGATAGAAGCGGGCGATTTTATTTCAACGGGAACGTGCGAGTTGCCGTATGTTCTTTCCGGTGAGATAAAGAATTACGAAGAAATTGTTTTCTTCAGCGCAGAATCTTTCGAGAAGGAGAAGGGAGTCAAAGTTCTCACTTCACATCTTGTTGAAAAGATTGATCGCTCAAAAAAATTAGTTTTTGTCATGAATCAAAAGAGTGGTCATAAATTTGAACAGGAGTACGATAAGTTAATCCTTTGCACAGGTTCAACGGCCAAATCAATACCCGCGCTCCCTAAAAATCTTTCAAATGTGTTTACACTCAAATCGGTTGCTGATCTAATCTCCATAAAATCCTATTTAGAAAAAAATAATGTGAGAGATATATTAATTATAGGAGCAGGATACATTAGTCTCGAAACAGCAGATGCTCTTAAAACACTCGGCTATTCAATTACAATATTGGAAAAAGAAAAATTACCTATACCCGGTATGGATGATGAAACGCGGCATTTAGTATCCGATCTGTTAAAACAGAACGGTATTGAATTTTATGGTAGTGTTGCCGACGTCAAATATAATCGCGATGAACAAAAATTTCTAAGTATTAAATTAGATGGAAGAATTCTGGAATATGATATGGTTTTAACCGCTATCG
This sequence comes from uncultured Melioribacter sp., assembly GCA_964449775.1. Taxonomy (GTDB): domain Bacteria; phylum Bacteroidota; class Ignavibacteria; order Ignavibacteriales; family Melioribacteraceae; genus Fen-1258. Next base: position 12,147 of record CAYVBQ010000033.1, read on the forward strand.
GATTCGAACCAAATAATAATCTGGCTGTTTCATCCAAATTGAACATTGGCAATTTTGGAGGAATAAAAGTAGATCAGAAACTTCGCACATCGGATCCTAACATTTTTGCAGCGGGGGATTGCATCGAAATAGTAAACCGCATTACAAGTAAACCGGATTATCTTCCTTTAGCTACAATTGCTCATCTAACCGGACACACCGCTGGCGAAAATGCTGCTGGTGGAAACGCAACATTTCAACCGGTTGTAAAAAACATTGCTGTTAAAATTTTTGGGAAATCACTTGTAGCTGTTGGATTAAATTCGATTGAGGCGAAGAAGCATGGTTATAATTTATCTTCTGTAAATGCAATTGTTCCAAATCTGGTTAAGGTGATGCCAAAATCAGAGCAAGTATTTGGCAAAATAATTTATGATAAGAACACAAAACAAATTATCGGTGCAAACTTTTTTGGTGGAACTGAAACTGTCGGTTACGGCGATTTGATCTCATCATTCATTCATAGCAAAGTTAAAGCCGCCGGGCTCGCATCAATTAATTTCAATTATACACCTCCACTTTCACCATTTGTAAATATTCTATCCGTCCTCGGTAGAAAAATAGAAAGAGAACTCAAATGAAAAATTTATTTTTGGTAGAAAATCCTCTTGTTAAAAGAGACGTAACAATTCTCCGTGATAAGAATACTAAGCAGGCAGAATTCCGTGCGGCGTTGAACCGTGTATCATTTTCCTTGGCAGTGGAAATTAGTAAATCATTTGAACTCTCTGAGATTGACATAGATACTCCGCTTGAAACGACAACAGGATTTAAACTTTCCAAGCAAATAATTCTTGTGCCGGTATTACGAGCGGGTTTGAGTATGGTAAGTTCTTTCCTTGAAATAATCCCGGATGCGCAGGTTGGACATATTGGTTTACAGAGAGACGAAAAAACATTACAACCAATTGATTACTATTATAAGACTCCAAAAAAACTAGGAGAATCTGTTACTATTGTTTTAGATCCCATGCTGGCTACCGGCGGCAGTGCAGTTGCATCATTCAACTCACTCAAACAAAAAGGCGCAATAAAATGTGTGCTTGCTTGTTTAATTGCCGCACCGGAGGGAATTAAAAAGATGCATGACGAACATCCGGATATTTCAGTTTACACTGCTGCTCTTGATAGAGAGCTGAATTCTGTCGGTTACATTCTACCCGGTCTTGGCGATGCGGGAGACAGGACCTTTGGAACACTTTAGAATTGATGGTTGTCAATCATTTTGAATTTCATACTGTGGTCATTCGATAATATACTGTGGTACAGGGTGATAATAAAATTTGTTTAAGTAAAGAGATATGGAAATAACAATAAGCATAAAACACCAGAGGATGTTGGAAGATCTGCTAAAAATTTGCAGAACGAATCTTCCATCTGTGAACGAAGAGCTTATTAAAAAAGCATTTCAGTTGAGCTTTGAGTCACATAAAAATGATTTTCGAGCATCCGGTGAGCCATATTTTAATCACCCGTACGAAGTTGCAATGATTGTAGCACGAGAGATTCCTCTTGATGATATTTCAGTTGTTAGCGCTCTACTTCATGATGTTGTTGAAGACAGCGATATAAGTCTCGGTTTCATAACGAAAGAATTTAGCAAGGAAGTCTCGGAAATAGTTGATGGTGTTACAAAAATTGGTGGAGTGTTTAAAGGACAAGAAATTACTCAAGCAGAAAACTACCGCAAGCTTCTTCTCTCTATGGTCAAAGACGTTCGTGTTATTCTGGTAAAGTTTGCAGACCGTCTTCACAATATGCGCACGCTTGAGTTTGTTCATCCGCAGAAGCAGAGAAGAATTGCAAAGGAAACTTTGGAGATATACGCTCCGTTTGCCCACCGTTTCGGTCTCGGAATTTTGAAATGGGAACTAGAAGATCTAGCGTTCAAATATTTGAATAAAGAAGCTTACGAAGATATCGCAAAAAAAATTATAAACACCCGTAAGGAGCGGGAAGTTTTTATCAAGAAATTTTCCAAACCAATTCTTGACAAATTGAATGAGCACGAATTGAAATATGAGATTGGCGGCAGACCAAAACATCTGTATAGTGTTTATCGCAAAATGATAATTCAGAACAGACCATTTGAAGATATTTATGATTTGCTGGCAATAAGAATCATTCTTGAAAGCAACGATGCCAACGAGTGTTATTATGTACTTGGTATAATCAATCAACTTTATAAACCGATTCCGGACCGCTTCAAAGATTTTATCTCAATCCCAAAGAAAAATAATTATCAGTCAATTCATACTACTGTAATTGGACCGGATGGAAAACTGATTGAAGTCCAGATACGCACTAGAAAGATGCACGAGATTGCCGAAAAAGGTGTTGCCGCTCATTGGAAATACAAAGAGAACACATCAGCAAATGATACGGATTTGGAAGATTGGGTGAATTGGATCCGTGATGTTTTTGAACATTCATCGAAAGATGAAGCGACGAAAGAAATTCTTGCTAGTTTTAAACTCAATCTCTATCAAGATGAAATTTATATCTTTACTCCAAAAGGTGATTTAAAACGATTGCCGCTGAATTCTACTCCAGTTGATTTTGCTTTTGAGATTCATAGTAATGTTGGTTACAAATGTATTGGTGCTAAAGTCAATGGAAAGATTGTTCCACTCGATACGGTGATTAACAGCGGAGACCAGATTGAAATTATCACTTCGAAAAATCAGCATCCAAATAAAAACTGGCTTCAGTTCGTTCAGACACACAAAGCAAAAAACAGTATTCGAAAGTTCCTGAACAGAGAAGAAGAGAAGGTTCTTGAGACGGGTAAGGAGATATGGGAACGTAAAATCAAAAAGCTTAAACTCTCTTTCAATTCGGATGATCTATTAAAATTGGTCCGCAAACTAAAATTCGAAAACAATCGCCATTTTTTTAGAGCAATTGCTGAAGATAAAGTTAACCTTGATGAAATATTAAATCCGACTAAAGAGACGGAAGAAAAAGCGGTTCCGGAAGTTCAATTTGAGAAGTTTATAGATATAGCACGCGGCAATGCCGGCGAGGTTCTAATAGAAGGCGATCATAAAGGTTTTGCCTACTCTTATGCAAAGTGCTGCAATCCTATTCCCGGTGATCACGTGATCGGTTATGTAACGATTGGTGAGGGAATTAAAATTCACCGTAAAGATTGCAAGAATTTAATTAACATGGTCAAGACAAACTCAGAACGATTAGTGCCGGTTACCTGGCCTAAAACAAACGGTGCTTTTTTCGTTGCCGGACTTACTATTCGCGGTGATGACGTACCGGGAATTCTCAAGGACATATCAAACAGTATTACAGCTTATCAGAATACAAATATCAAATCTGTTAACATCACCACAGGTGATTCACTTTTTAAAGGTACGATTACTGTTTTTGTGAAAGATTTAGAGCATCTAAACAAGCTTATTGATCGCTTGAAGAAGAACCGGGGGATTTATTCTGTCGAACGATTTGATACGGACGCACAATAAATCATCCAACGGAAGAATAATGAAAGAAAAGAGAATACTTGCGATCGATTATGGTGAAAAGAGAATCGGTTTTGCAATAACTGACCCGCTGAATATGTTCGGATATCCGTTGGCTACTTTTCCAAATGATAAAAAATTTTGGAATGAACTTTCAAAAGTAATTTCAGAATACTCTGTGATAAAAATAATTCTCGGTTATCCATTAAAAGAAAGCGGCTCTGAATCAATAAGTTCAAAAGCGGTTCTTAAATTCAAAGTAGAAATGGAAAAACGTACGACCCTTCCAATTGAATTAGTTGATGAAAGATATTCCTCATCAATAGCCAAAGACCGCATAATTCAGTCGGTAAGTTCAAAAAAGAAGAGGCGGGATAAATCTTTATTGGATAAAAATGCCGCAGCAGTCATACTTGAAGATTATTTGAATAGTATAAAAAAATGAGTAACCCCGTCAATAAATACAATATTAAATTGACATTTTTAACGAGATAAATTATTTTGACTTAGTGATAAAATCAAAAATGGGAGCAAATCTATGACACTTGATGCACTTGGAATGATTGAAACCAAAGGATTAGTTGGCGCAATTGAAGCTGCTGATGCAATGGTTAAAGCCGCAAAGGTTGAACTGATTGGAAAAGAAACAATTGGTGGCGGTTATGTAACAGTAATGGTTCGTGGCGATGTTGGAGCAGTAAAAGCTGCAACAGATGCCGGTGCCGCTGCCGCTCAAAGAGTTGGAGAACTAGTTTCAGTGCATGTCATTCCACGTCCACATACCGATGTTGAATTGATACTTCCTAAACGTGCTAAATAAGAGATGCAATTAGCATTAGGTCTAATTGAAACTAAAGGCTTAATCGGCGCTATTGAAGCTGCCGATGCAATGGTTAAAGCCGCAAACGTAAAGTTAGTTGGTAAAGAAAAAATTACTGCTGCGTTGGTTACAGTAAAAATCATTGGTGAAGTTGCAGCCGTTAAATCGGCAGTTGATGCCGGTGCCGCCGCCGCCCAACGTGTTGGTCAATTAGTTTCTGCTCATGTTATTCCTCGTCCCGATGATCAACTTGAAGATATAATCTACTTCTCATCATTTGAGGCAGCGGTAGAAAAGGAAGACGCGCCAAAGAATGTGAAAGCTTCTAAATCAAAAACTGTAGAAAAAGTTACTCAAGAAAAAGAAGAAGCGGTTGAAAATCAAGATAGTCTTTTTGATGATCTGGGAGAGAGTAAAGACAAAACTTCGTCTTTCAAAAAAGAGAGAAAGCCAAAAGAACAAAGTAAAAAACAAGAAACACTCTCAAGGTTAGATTTTCTTCGAAAGGAAGCAGCCCGAGAGATGACTACAGGTGGTGAAACCGCAGTATCTTCACCCAAGGAAATTCCGTCTATTGAAGATCTTTCTCATCTAAATGTTCACGAACTCCGTCATCTTGCACGCAGTTATGATAACTTCCCGATTAAAGGGAGACAAATCTCACGCGCTAGTAGAGATGAACTACGCGAATATTTTAATCAGATTAGATGAAAATATTTTTGAAAGTCTTTATTAACAAAGAGGCTGTCTCAAAAGTCCATTTTGTGTCATTCTGAGGAGTCCCAAAGAAACGGGGTAAACTCCGCGACGAAGAATCTTTTGAATTCAGCTCAAAATTTAGATTCTTCACTTCGTTCAGAATGACAATTCATCCTTTTGAGACAACCTCTTTTTTTATATTTCGGTATGAAGAAAAAGATCATAACAATATCAGTCATTGCGTTTTTTTCAATTGCTCTTTGGGTATCTGTGTCACTATCTGCTGTTTACGTTACCACAGTAAAAATGCCTGTTCATTTTACAGACCTGCCTATTAATTATACGGTAAGTAATGCATCGATTAATGAGGTTGAGCTCCAGCTCAGAGGAAGAGGATGGGAACTGGCAAAACTAATTTTGGGTCCGGAAGTAGATTTTGATATTTCGATTCACAGAAGGATTGGACATCGTAAAAATGATCTGAACGATTTAATAATAGCGAACACCTGGCTCACTTCTTCACTCCAGGTGTTGGAAATAACACCATCACAAATTGAATATGATGTTGAAAAAATTGTCTCCAAAAGAGTTAGTTTGATCAAAAATTTGAAGGTGGAGTTCAAGCCGGGATATGGAACTTCATCGGAAGTTAAAATCAATCCTGAAACAGTAGAAATTTATGGTCCTTCAACTTTATTGCAAAATATAGATTCTATCAGAATCGAATACAAAGAGATTCTGAATGTTGCAGATAATGTTAAGATCGATCTTCAAATTGAAACTCCTGAAGGAATTTCTACATCATTAAAAATGTGCACAATGGAATTCGAAGTTCAAAAAATTGTTGACAAGACTTTTGAAAACCTGATAGTTGAGACACGCAACGTTCCATCATCAAAAGAACTGATACTCTACCCGGGTAAGATAAATGTTATTCTTCGCGGCGGGATAAACAAACTTGGCAGATTAACAAACGACAGTATCAAAGCATATGTTGATTTTTGGTCGGCTCTTCGTGAAGAGAGCGGAACAATTGAACCGATAATTGAAGTTCCGGTTTTTACAACACATGTTAGTACGATTCCTAATAAACTCGAATACATCATTAAACAGTAGCGAACATGTTCATTACATTTGAAGGATTAGACTTCTGCGGTAAATCAACACAGGTTCAACTGCTGGAAAAATATCTATTAGAAAATGATAAAAAAGTAAAAATTATTCGTGAGCCGGGTGGTACTCCGATTTCTGAAAAGATCCGCAATATTCTTCTGGATAAAAAGAATTCCGAGATGTCTATTGAAACAGAGCTGATTTTATTTTCCGGAAGCCGGTCACAGCTAGTTAATCAAGTGATCCTTCCCGCTCTTAAAGATAATTTTTATGTTATTTCAGACCGGTTTCATGATTCTTCAATTGCGTATCAATCGTTTGGAAGAAATATTTCCTTGGAGTTTGTAGAAGAACTTCAACGATTTGTCATCGGGAAAGCTGTTCCCGATATAACTTTCTTTTTAGATATTCCAATTGATGAAGTCATAAAGAGAAAATCAAAAGTTAAGCAGGTTGAATTAGACCGGATAGAACTTTCCAAAATGGATTTCTACGAGCGGGTGAGAAAAGGTTATATCTACCTTTCTGAAAAAGAAAAAAGATTCAGAACAATCAGCGGTCAACTTTCGATACTGGAAATTCACGATATCATTATTAATGAAATAAAAAAATTAGAGATATAGAAAGGCGATAGATGAAAATCAGAAAAATGACTATTCTTTCCGCCAGAGGCGGATTGGTAACAATAATTCTCTTCTCCGGTTTTATTACTCGTGATAACGATATCTATCTTGAGATAAACAAAAGCATAGATATTTTTGGTCGTGTGTATAAAGAAGTTGCGTTAAATTATGTAGAGCCGTTAAATCCGGAAGAATTTATGCTTGCCGGTATTAACGGCATGCTTAACTCTCTTGATCCTTACACAAATTTTATTGATGAGAATCAGCAGAAAGATATAGACATTATTACCAAAGGTAAGTATGGCGGTATCGGGGCTTCTGTTGGTGTTAGAAATGATGATATAACCATAGTTGATTTAATCGAAGGTTATTCTGCACAACGCCAGGGAATGAGAATAGGCGACATAATAACGAAAATAAATAATACTACAGTTTCAAAGGAAAATGTTGATAGTTTGAGCGAACTTTTAAAAGGAGACCCCGGTTCAACTGTAAAAGTAATTGTTAAACGTGAGGCTAATACCGAATTAATTATTTTCAATTTGATCCGGGAAGAGATTGAGGTTAAAAATGTCTCCTATTTTGGATTCATACCTGAGGAAAGTAATAACGCCTACATCAAATTAAGCGGATTTTCACGTTCCGCCGGTGAAGAGATGAAAAAAACACTGTTAGAGTTAAAATCACAAAAGGAAATCAAATCTGTTATTTTGGACTTACGCGGCAATCCTGGTGGATTGTTAGATGCTGCAATTGACGTATCAGAGAAGTTTTTAAAGAAAGGTCAAACCGTTGTATCTGTGAGAGGACGTGACAGTTTGAGTATTAAAAATTATTTAGCAACAGAAGAGCCTATCTTGAGTAATACCAATATGATTGTTCTGATTGATGAGGGAACGGCATCTGCTTCAGAGATCGTCGCCGGCGCAATTCAAGACCACGATAGGGGTGTGGTTGTAGGAACAAATTCGTTTGGAAAGGGATTAGTACAAACTGTTCTTCCACTTTCTTTCAATACTTCCTTAAAAATAACAACGGCAAAGTATTTTACACCGAGCGGCAGATCTATTCAAAGAGTGGACTACTCCGAGAAAAATAAAGTATTTGGGCGAAGTTCCTCAATAAAGCTAAAAGAATTTAAAACAGATGGTATGAGAACAGTTCTCTCCGGAGGCGGAATTATGCCGGATACAACAGTGAAGAATGTATCTAACTCAAATTTTGTTCAAACGCTTTTGGCAGATGGTATGTTTTTCAAATTTGCAACTAATTTTTTCAATAATAACCCAAACAAGGATTGGAAAAGTTCTGGCCCGGAAATTTTATTTAGAGATTTTACGAGTTATTTGAAAAGTCAAAAATTTGATTTCGTTTCTAGATCGGAAAAATTGATCGGTCAATTGATAACTGCGGGTTTGGATGAAAATGTTGATAAGAACTTTCTTGATCAACTTGAGAAAGTGAAATCGGAGATTAATGCTAATCATACTTCGGAATTGGAAAAATATAAGGATGACGTTCTCTGTGAAATTAAAGAAGAACTTTCAGCCAGAACTGATGGAAGAGAGGGTAGGATAAGGGAGTCACTTAAGTTCGACAAACAATTTTTAACTTCTTATCAGATTCTTCGTGATCAAAAAAAATATCGAAGCTTGCTCAGATCTTAATTAATTTATTCATATTTTTCTTCATGTATTAAGAATTATTCAAATAAATGGCGACATCAAAAGTACTTATCAATAGGAACCCGCAATTTAGCAGATGTCCGGAGTGTAATAAGGTGGGGTCATTACACCGTTCCCGATCACGTAATATGTTTGAACAAATTATTCGGCATACAACATTTTTAAAAACATATAGATGTAAAGAATGCGGATGGCGGGGCTTTCGTTCAACTGTGGTTATCAAAAAAAAATCTGTTAGAAGTCTTGCAAGTTATTTTGTCCTGATCCTGATAACTGCCTTTATAGCAAGATATTTGATTCTTAATTTTGCCTTAAAGTAATAGCATTTACTGTGCATTGTTTTATTGTGTTAGTTCTATTTCTTAACAAATATGAAATGAGATGCGAGTTCTTCCGTTGAATTGTAATTTTTTAGATAGTGAACTTTAATCTTCCCGCGGTTTTTTATTAACCAGCTTAACCCGATCCTTAATTTTTCCAAATCCTTATCCGAAATAATTTTACTTGTATGGATCGTTTCACTAAAGTAATCATCCAGAGCAGTTTCGAACTGGCCTTGTGTATCAACAAAACAATTTTGGAAAATGATTTTTCCTTCAATCAACAACAGATAATCATTTTTAACCGGTCCGGTAACTTCAATTAAAACATTTGCTTTATTGATAGGCTCTGCAAGGATTGAAGATTTGTTGATTTGATTCAGAATAGATTGAACAACATCACGAATTTGTCCCGCCTCCTCATATTTTTGCATAGCACTCAGTTCTTTCATTCTATTAAGAAGCCGGTCAACAGCAGATTGATTATGACCGGATAAAAAGTCGTGGACGTGAGACAACTCATTATTATAAATATTGTGTATTTTCTTTTCCGTGCAAGGTGCAGGGCAGCGCTCGATATCTGCTAAATAACATCTCCGCGATTTGCTAAATTCTTTTGTAATGCATTCACGTAGTTGGAAAGTTTTATCTACTACATCTTTAAGGGTGCTTGCAGCATCTCGATTTGGATAAGGACCGTAATAATCGTTGCCATCAAAGTCGAAACCGGACGACACTTCTATTGCTGGAAATTCATGTGTTGAAGTAATTCTGAGAAAATAGCTGCGAGGATATTTCTTCAACATCTTATTTAACTTCGGGTTGTGTGTTTTTATCAACTCCGCCTCAGCTATAAGAGCGGTTAATTCACTATTTGTTTTTTGAAATTCAAGTCTCGAAGCTTTTCTTACAATATCCTTTGCTTTTCGGATAGCGTTATTGGAAAAGTAATTGTTTAACCTTTCTTTCAATGACTTTGCTTTGCCGATGTATAGTACTTCATCTTTTGTGTTCTTGTAAAAATAAATTCCGGGTTCGTCCGGAATTTTTGAAAAATCGTCAAGTAATTTCTTCTTAATAATACGAAACGGTTTTGAAGATACGGGATGCTTTTGAAAGCTGATGAGATCACCAATCGTATCAATATTGTGTTCTTCGCGTAGGGTGGGAAACATCCGCAATAATATCTTAGCTGTTGCCATTGAATCACCCAATCCGCGGTGAACATCTCTATGTCGAATCCTAAGCGACTTGGTGAGATTCCCCAACGATTTACTTGGTAATTGAGGGTAAATTTTACGTGCAAGACGAACTGTACAAACTGATTCGTTTGGAAGAAATTCAAGTTCGGCGTTTTCACATTCATTTTTCAAAAAAGAGTGGTCGAAACTTAGATTGTGTGCAATGAGAACCGCATCGCCTATGAATTCTTTCATACGATAATAAACCTCATCAAAGAAGGGTGCGTTCTCAACATCTGCGTTTGTAATTCCGGTCATCTTTGTGATAAAAAAGGGAATTTGCCTGCCGGGATTGATGAATGATGAAAAGGTATCGGCAATTTTACCCTTGATAATCTTTACCATCCCGATCTCTATTACTTTATCCTTCCGTCCCGACATACCTGTAGTCTCGAAATCGAAAACACAATATTCTGCTTCTTCGAATGGTATTTCTTTTATTTTAATTTCAGTCTTCATTCTTTGCCGGCAAATTTACACAAAATAGATTTATTGCGTAGCATAAGGACGCATTCTCAGAAAAGATTGGACAGTTATAAAAGTAAATATTTATAACTCGTGAAAATCTTCTTGATGCGAAACATTATTTTTTTTATGTTATAACTAACAATACTAAGTTCCATTGCAATTTTAATATTTAATTCTCACAAATTGTACTGCCCAATAATATTCTCGGGTAATAGGGAAAGGAATTCTAATTTATATTTTTTTATGATATTATTATTTCTGACGCTGTATAAAAATCCACTTCTGATCTATCCAATACTCAATTAAAGCAGCAAGTACTAAAAAGGATTTTCATCTATTGATGGTTTATACCTTATGCAGGTATATAACGGATGAAATTCAATATTTATTAATTTCGGTTTCGAAGATGAATAAGATTACACTATTAAGAAAATGAAAATATTTTAAAGAATAATTTAACGGAGGAGTAATGATAACATGGTCAATAAAGAAGCTCATTGAGCGTGTAATAAATGTATTTGAGACAGGCACTCCCGATGGTAAATACAGCCAAGTAACAATTCTTGCAGATGGCAAGGAAGGTACACGGCAAATTACATATGGACGCAGTCAAACAACAGAGCAGGGCAACCTCGCAAAACTTATAGAGATGTATATTCGCAACAACGGTAACTTCTCAGAACAATTCTCGAAATACATCGATAAGATCGGCAAGCAACCATTGGTGGATAACAAAACATTCAAAGATCTATTACGAACCGCCGCCAAAGAAGATGAGATAATGCACTCAACGCAGGATGAGTTCTTCGATCTTGTATATTACAAACCAGCTTATGAATTTTTTGAAAAGAACGGATTTACTTTGTCTCTAAGCATGCTTGTTATCTATGACAGCTATATTCACTCCGGCTGCATACTTCAAATGTTAAGAAAAAGATTCGGTGAATATCCACCAGCAAAAGGAGGTGATGAAAAAAAATGGATTACATCTTATGTAGATATCCGTCATCAATGGCTTAAGTATCACACCAATCTAATTCTTCAACGAACAATTTACAGAACGCAATGTTTTAAGGATCAGATAGCTGCGGATAATTGGATGCTGGATAAACTGCCGATTAATGCAAACGGCGTTGGAGTAAATGTTTAATGAAAATATAGAGTTGAACAAAATTTTAAAAACAAATTTAAAATATTATAAGGAGAGTGTAGAATATGAAGCGACCAATTACTAAAATCTCAATAAACATCATGTTATTCGCTTTTTTATTGACCGGGTTTTCGACTTCTAAAGCTTTGTCCGATAACACTAACCCAACGGACACCACGATAAAAGTTGATAGTGTTATAAACATGGAGGGTAAAAGATCGGGCGGATTAAATGAATGGACCATCGTATATGTTTCTCAATTAGATAAACTTCTACAAACTACAAAAGGTAAGTCGCCTGTATTGTTCATTAATGGACTGCCTCTGGTTGATTGTCGGTCACTCATTGTAGATGTAAATCGAAACGAATTACGGTTCTTTTTGAAACGGACTGATAGTTCAAAAGCAATATGGAATACTGTTTTGGGGAAACCGAATGCATTAACGAAATTTGTTACCTTAAGTGTCGGTCCGAAAGATGGACCTCCCATACAAAGCAAAGAGGGAAATTTTACATTGATTGTAATACGCGGTTGGCAGTTCTGGGTATTTCTTCCTTTCTTCCTTGTTTTTCTACTAGTGATCTATTTACTATATCGAAAAACAAATCTTTTACGTGATTCTCCTACAGTGTATGTACCTGAAGCAGTTAAAAGAACGTTCAGTCTTGCACGCTCACAAATTTTGTTTTGGACTGTGCTTGTGCTTGCTTCTTTCGTTTTTATTTGGGTTTCTACCGGTGATATAAATACCGTCACGGATTCGGTGTTAATCCTTATAGGTATTAGTTCAGCTACAGCCTTAGGAGCCCGTGCAATAGATTCTACAAATGCCGCTAATAATTCCGCAAACAATACACAAGACGAAACAAAAAAAGCTGAAACAACTCGGTACGATACTACAACAGGCAGCTACTGGAAAGATTTATTAGGAGGAAATTCAGATGATGGAATTCATAGACTACAGATAGTTGTATGGACATTAGTGCTGGGAATTATTTTCATCTGTTCTGTTTGGTCTGACCTAACGATGCCCGAATTCAACGGTACCTTATTAACTCTGATGGGTATTAGTTCCGGTACATACATCGGGTTTAAGATGAAGGAATAATGGATAATAGAAAAACCATCAAACAAAAAAGGGAAAAAATAAAATGAAACTTGATCGCACTGTAATAATTCCAACAACAGATCATTCCCTTGCACAAAAGCTTTTTAAATCTTTAATCTATGACGAAGATGTTCTTGTAGTTGTTGTGCTTGGGGAGGACGAAGATTCTACGTCAGCAGTGCAATATGCAGATAAAAGAGCCAAAGCTGTTGTTGCCGGCTATGAGCGAAAAGTTGCTTGGATACGCAATAGAAATATTCTTGAAACAGAAATTAAACAAATTGCCGCGGGAAAAAAGGATATTTCAAAGGAAGATTTAACTAAGGTTATTGCTTTCTCAGTGTCTCTCAATAACAAAGTTGCTGATATTATTTATACTGGAGAAATAATAGATTATGTAAGGATAGATTATGCATTTTTGAAAGCAGGTGAAATATGAAATCTTCAAAAATCATTTTCGCTTTTATCTTTTTATTCTTTCCTGTTTCTTTGTTACTATGTCAAGTTCTACAAATAGAAGAGTTTGATAGACAAGGGAAGAAAAATACAGTGGATTTCAGAAAAATATCTTTCCCGATTGTCGACATCAATAGCACATTACATATTCAAATTGATAAAGATGTTGTTAGGGCTAAAGCTGTTGGGCTTAAATTGTATGATCAATCTTATGACTCCGAAAAGCTTATTACGATTATTAAAATATTAAAAAAGGAGAACGAATTGCTTGAAATTATCGGCTCTACAACAGGAACTCCCGAACATCGAGAGAAAAAGTTAGATAAGTTTTCGACAAGCATGAGTACATTAACGTCATTCATTATGGATATAAAAAGCATGAGGATAAGAGCTAATGAAATATATAATGCCGATTATGACGCTAATAAAACTTATTCGCTTCTTATCGCACTTGTTCGGGATGAGATTAAAGATATTGGGAAGGAAATTGATAAAGCGATTAAAGATCAGCGAATTTATTTCCGTCTTGGCGGATGGTTACGTAATGAATACGGAAACCTTCAACCGATACACGTTCCTCAATTTGACACATATGAAGAAGGTAAATTTTTTGAAGTCCCGAGATTCATTATGCCTGCCCCGGAAGAACTGCGACGTCAGTATAAAGAAGCGTCCGATGCGGCTGAAGAATATAATAAAAAGGGTGTTACTGCCTTTGATGAAATTAGAATGCAAATTAGGACGTTCAATGATTCGTTGAATTCAGCTCTATTGTGCGTTGATACAAATTATAAAAATAGTATTGATCTCTTAAAGGATATTGAAAAGATTAAAAACCAAGTTAAACCTTTTATGGATCAATTAGATTTTCTTATCAAAGACGTGAAAAATGTTGCGCAAATTATTCAAAAGGTAAACGAATCTTCCGATCCTTTGGGCATGGGCACTTCTTATATCGGGCAACTTCTTGATCTCTTTAAAAATATTGAAATAAAGACTCCGGAATTAGTAAAACTTTTCGATTCAACGACCAGGCAATTAAGAGAAAGAGTATCAGCTGAAGCGAAGGAGAAAATAGAAAACTTTCTGAGCGTATCATCAAAATGCTTAGAACCTCTTAAAACCTACAAGGATAAAGTGAAAGTATTAGCGAATGAAATCCAAAATTGGCTTGTATTATCCGTACCCGATCATATAGCAGTTAACCTCGAGTTTACCGATAAAGTAAACAGCTTTCTTATTGAAGATATTCCTGAATCGACTGATTTGGATTTACGTAGCACCGGTCAACGTTCGGATGGAGATGAAATCTATTTTAAAGCTGCCTTAGAAAAAAGGTCCGATTTAAGTGCAAATCAAGATAAATTATATGAACTTGAGCGCAAGTCCTTGACAATGTTCAGAGTGAACTGGTATACGGAATTATCCGCGGGTGTTGTTTTTCTTGACCCGGTTAAGAATTCGGCGACAAAACTTACAAAGCAATTTCAGGCCGCACCTTCTTACAGTTTGTTGTTTAAGTGGGGATCGCGCGAATCCTATGCACATAATAAATTCTGGAGATTGGGTATCGGGGTGAATATTGCTGCACCGGATTTCGATCTCGATAGCACTCCCGAAATTGGACTGGGAGTTACAATGACCACAGCACTGGATTACCTTCAAATTGGTTTCGGTAGAAATCTGGGCGTTGAAACATGGTACTGGTTTTTCGGTTTGCGTTTACCAATTGGTACCGTGACAATAACCGGTGATGAAAACAAATCAGTTAAGTAATCGACTAATTTAATCAAAAGAAGGAATTTACAAAGTCCCTCCCCAAGCTTTTTGGGGAGGGAAAAAAGCCTGCCCTGTGTTCTTTACGGGAGTGAGGTCTGAGCAAATAATATTTTTTTGTGTTAAGTTGTAATCACCAATGCGTGGTGTTATAAAAGGTGATACTCCAATCCTTGCACACCAAGCATGTCCCCCCAGACCATCAAGCGAAATGCGATAGTCTCAGATTAATAATACATCGAATTCTATGTGACATAATTTAAAGCAACTATTCCGATGAATTCAGAATTTCTGTTCATAGAATTCACAACGGAATAAGGGTATGTACATAGTTATCAAAGGTCACAAAATCCCTCCGTCTCTTCTAATAAAGCCGCTTGCCGGAATCATTTTTAGTCTGTTCTTTTTAGCTGCAGGTATTCCGCTCGCACAAGGTATCATCAGAATGAATTGGCCTATTACGACAGGGACAATATTAGATTCTAAAATTGAAGAAGTCCGGGACTATAACGGTTATAATGTTCGTCTATCGTACGAGTATTTAGTTAAAGATAAAAAATATGTAGGAAGATACATCCACGAACTAGAGGATCTTCCTTTCCCAAAAGAAAAAGCTTCAAAGATCGTCAAAATCAAATATGCACCATACAAACAGGTTGAGGTTTATTACGATCTCCTGAACCCTGAAATTGCTTTTCTTGAGCCTGGACCCAAATTAGGGGAAATAATAGCATTCATATTAGGTTTATTCCTGTTTATCGGAAGTATAACTATTGCTTATTGGATTATTACAGATCCGGTTGATGGTGTTGGATTAGAGTATAAGAAAACTGTTACAGTAATAGAACGCATTAGGACTGCAATCAATACGGAAAGCGATGATCCTCGTGAAGCATTAAAATTATACCGGCAAGCTAAAAAGAAGAACACAGATTTCAGCATACTAATCTTCATCACAAGCTTATTTGCGCCCATACTCGCGACTGTTCTGGCACTTAATTCGTTGCTTATTTCAGAGCGATTGGGTTCGATACTAAGTTACATTATAATTGCTTATGCAGGATTCGGAGTACCTGCAATGCTAAGAGCATTTAGAGACCGCCGAAACGGAGTTGTATCAATCTATGCGCCGAAAGAGCTAAAATGGTTTTGGATTAATGCCGTATTTGCCGGACCATTTCTCATGTTTAGGGGATTACTTTTAATCGTAACTGGTATTTTATTTTCGGTTTTAATAATACTGCCGTTGACAGCTATGCTTCTTCTAAGTGTAGATTTCGGGTTTGGAATAATAGAGAACCCATACATAATGACTACCCTGGATGTATTGGCTGCGTTATCCGGATTAATTATACTACTAACGTTACTGGCCGATGTTCGGTTCAGTAAACTTTTGCCTCTTGTAACCGGTGTAAAGATTTTGTTTGCTGCTATCATGAGAAATATTCAAGAAGTGCTTGAACACTTTTCCTTGTGGTCGTTAGGCTATGTGATAGTTGCGATTAATTTAGGTTATCCGGCTCTCATTCTAACATCGTCACTTGAAGCAATGATAGGGGGCGTGCTTTCCGGAATATTCCTGGCTCTGGCGCTATCTCGAGGTTTTTATTCTACAACGGTAAGGGTCATCATCGAATTGGGCATGTGCCGTTGTCACATCCGATTGCAGAATTGGGGACAGGCTGAGCTTCTCAGACCAGTAGACAGCATGGACATCTCTGAAGATATAGAACGAGAAGATTGCAGAAAGATTTGCGGCTATCTTAGCAATCATCTAATGTCGCTTCTTGAAGGAATAAGATTAGGTTATCAGCCAAGCAATCTTGATTTAAATATTGAACGGGCTAATGAATTAAGTGAAGCGGATATTCCCGACAGAGAAATTTGGAAAATGAATATCAGGGCAAATCAATTACTTGCCGAAGACGCGGCAATCCGGTCTGCCTTGGATCGGGCAAAGAAGCGAAGGAGTCTGGTTGAACGAATTGATTTCGATGTCTGTCTGCTATTGTTCCAGTGGTACTGGGGAGTGGGTATCATATGCTTTGTTTGGTGGTTGATTCGGGTTTTGTAGTTTAAGTTGTTCATCTTAAGAATTTAAAATTCGTATTTCGTGAAATAAATATAACTCGACTTGAAAATAGTTCGGCACTGAAAGATAAAAAAGTATAATTTCCCGGCGGTCAAGAACCATTTCTTAACCTATTGTTTAATAATATCCTTCATAATTTGTAATCAAAGATAGTAATGTTTGTTTGCACGGCATATTGACCACCCCAGTCCCTTCGGGACACACCCTTCTTGGTAAGGAGAGGGAACTAGAGTTAGTAGTCCCTCCCATAGCTTACGGGAGGGAAAAAGCTTGTCCCATGCTCTTTACGGGCTGAAGTCTGTGATAATAATTTATTTTTGTGGTAAATTGAATTGCAGATAAAACTTTTTACGGGCGGTTAATGTCTCTCTATCTCATCATCTCATCCATACATTCAACAAAAATTATAATTAATAATTCCATGCGTTGGAAATTGTAACTTATGAAAAATATTTTTGAAAAGTATATTCAATCCATCTCTAAGAAATTCACCTACGAAGAAACAAGTGAGATGGGGTACCGCACCGACTTTGAAATTTTACTAAAAGGAATTTTTGAGTCGATAAATGTAAAGCGGTTTGACCATGATGCGAGAGCTAAAGAAGGAAACAAACCAGATTTTGTTTTACACAAACACAATGTGCCAATACTATATATAGAAACTAAAATTATTGGTGCGTCTTTAGACAAAATTGAAAAGTCCGAACAGATGGCAAGGTATTACGGATATGCAAACTTAGTTCTGACCGATTATGTTGAATTCCGTTTTTATAGAAACGGTTTGCGTTACGAAGATCCCATCAAAATTGCCGATTATGACTTCAAGCATCGGACTATTGCGCCTATTCCGGAAAATTATGATCACGTTGCTAAATCTTTAGTTGATTTTACACAGTCGCATAAAGAGCCAATACGGTCCGGAGAACATCTCTCAAAAATCATGGGAGGAAAGGCACAAAGAATTAGGGATAACGTTAGGCAATTTCTTTCCGTAGAATCAGAAAAGAACACAGAGATAATCCGTATTTATGATGCAATTAAAAAACAGCTCGTACATGATTTAACTCTTGAATCCTTTGCTGATATGTACGCGCAGACTCTTGTATATGGTCTATTCGTTGCACGCTATCATGATGAGACCCCGGATAATTTTACGAGACGTGAAGCAAGCGAGCTTGTACCAAAATCTAATCCTCTTCTAAGACATTTTTTTAATCACATAGTCGGTCCCGACTTTGATAAGCGTCTTGAATATATTGTTGACGAATTATGCTCGGTTTTCTCTCATGCCAATGTTCCCGAACTAATGAAACAATATTTCAAAGATGATTTGTGGGGAAAAACTCATGAAGGTCCCGATCCGGTAATCCATTTTTATGAAGACTTCTTAAAAGAATATGACCCCGAACTTCGGAAGAAGCTTGGCGCTTTTTATACGCCTCTTCCTGTAGTGAGGTTCATTGTGCGTTCCGTTGATTATCTACTTGAAAAAGATTTTGGACTCGCTTCCGGTTTAGCAGATACTTCAAAATTAGCAACAGGTGTACATAGAGTACAGATTCTTGATCCGGCTGTTGGAACCGGAACATTCATTAGTGCTACAATTAGAATCATTTACGAACGGTTAATTAAGAGTGGACAAAAAGGGCGCTGGCCGGCATACGTGCATCATGATCTGCTTCCGCGTCTGCACGGCTTTGAAATAATGATGGCGCCATATACAATAGCTCACCTGAAGTTAAGCATGGCGTTTAAGGAAACCGGTTTTTGGAAATTTCATAACCGTCTTGGTATTTATCTTACAAACTCTCTGGAAGACAGCAAAACTATAGACACTCTTTTCGGCGGTTTTGGTTTTGCCGAAAGCATTGCCGAAGAATCAAAAGAAGCGGCAATTATAAAAAACAAAACACCGATTATGGTTGTTATTGGAAATCCCCCATACAGTATAAGCTCTTCTAATAAAGGCAAGTGGATATTAGATCTAATCAAGGACTACAAGAAAAACCTAAATGAACGGAAAATTAACCTTGACGACGACTATATCAAATTCATCCGCTTCGCCGAACATTTCATAGAGAAAAACAAGAGCGGTATCGTGGCGATGATTACAAACAATTCTTTCATAGACGGCATTACCCATCGCCAGATGCGAAAGCACCTGCTTGAAACATTTGACGACATTTACATTCTTGATCTCCACGGCAATTCAAAGAAAAAAGAAAAAGCCCCGGACGGCGGCAAAGACAAGAATGTTTTCGACATTCAACAAGGTGTTGCCATTTCAATATTTATACGTAGAGTCGGTGAGAAAAAGGAACTAGGAGCCATTCACCATGCCGATCTATTTGGAGAGAGGGAAGAAAAATTCAAGACTCTTACCGAAAGTAATATGCAAAATATTAATTGGAAGAAGCTTAATTACTCCGAGCCATATTATTTCTTCGTCCCGAAAGACTTTGGATTTGAGGAGGAGTATAAAAAAGGTTTTAAGGTAGATGAGTTATTTCCTGTTTCAAATTCTGGAGTAAAGACAGACAGAGATACTCTATTTATTGATATGGATAAAATCGTATTAACTAGGAGAATGCAAAAACTTCTTTCTGGTAATTACGATGGAAAATTCAGACAGGAATTTCGCGTCATTGATTCAGGAAGTTATAAGTTGACAGAAAAATTGAAATGCAAGTTGTTTGACGAGAATTATGTACAACCGATCCAATATAGGCCCTTTGATTATCAGTGGATTTATTATGATCCTTCATTAGTAAGTCGTCCTGCAGACAAAGTAATGTCGCATATTGTTGGAAAAGGTAATATTGCTATTATTACTGCTCGCCAATTTGGTGGGGGTTCACATTTTATTTGCCTCATAACAAAAACCTTATCTGAAATTAGCTCTCAACCATTTGCGCCATATACTCTTTTCCCATTATACCTGTTTTACAAAGACGGCTCAAGCGCACCAAACCTTAAAAGTGAAATTATTGCGGATATAGAAAAAACTGTCGGTAAAGTTTCTCCAGAAAACATTTTTGATTATATCTACGCGGTTCTTCATTCACCAAGTTACCGCGAGAAATACAAAGAGTTCCTAAAAATTGATTTCCCGCGTGTTCCGTATCCTAAGGATTCGGAAAGTTTCAAAAGACTTATCGCGTTTGGCACCGAATTACGTTCGCTTCACCTTCTTGAATCGCCGAAAGTAAATCAATTCATTACTACCTATCCCGTTGCGGGTTCTGATAAAGTAGAGAAATTAGTTTACAAAGACGGCAACGTATTCATCAACGTAGATCAATACTTTGGTAACGTTCCGGAATCAACATGGAATTTTTACATAGGTGGTTACCGACCAGTACAGAAATGGCTGAAAGACCGTAAAGATAGAACTCTTACCAATGCTGATATAGAGCATTACCAAAAAATAATAGTAGCGCTTGCTGAGACGGAGATAATTATGATGAAGATAGATAATATTGTGAAGAAAATTACCGGGTAAGTATATTTCAAATAAATAGACACACCCCTGTCGCTTCGCTCCTTCCCCTCTCGAGAGGGGAATTAAAAGGGGTGTGTGGGCAGATAAATTATGAGAAGAAAAATAATCTCATATAAACCCGAGTTAAAAGAAAAAGCAAGACAACTCCGCAATAATTCTACTGTAACTGAAATTAAACTCTGGAAATTTCTCAAAGGTCGGCAAATGTTCGGCTATGATTTCCACCGCCAAAAACCGATTGATAATTATATAGTCGATTTTTTCTGCAATGAATTAAACCTTGCTATTGAAATAGACGGTATAAGTCATAATGGACGTGAAGAATATGATAAACAAAGACAGGATAAATTAGAAAGAATTGGTATTAAATTTTTACGTATTGATGATGACGATGTATTCTATAATATCGAAAAGGTTATTGAAACAATAGAAAAGTGGATTATGAGTAATCAGATTATCCAAAAGAACTGAAAATATTCCCTTCCAAAAAGATTAAGACAACCGCTAAGAATAAAATTTTTGTAATAAATCTAGCAACTAGCATCCAGAATCCCTCTTTTCGTATTCTCACGTTTTTAGATATATTGCACACCAAAAGATGTTTTACAGAAAATTGTTTTAATGAAAACCATAAAAAAGAAAAATGGGAAAATATCTCTTCCATCAAAAGGAGAGGTAATTATTTACAGATCTCCTGAAGGTGATACGGCGATTGATGTAAAATTTGAGAAAGAAACTCTTTGGTTGACCCATCAACAAATTGCCGATCTGTTCGAAAGAGACCGTAGCGTAATCACACGCCATGTAATGAACATTTTCAGAACTAAAGAGCTCGACGAAAAAAGCAATGTGCAAAAAATGCACATTCCAAATTCCGATAGACATGTAAAATTCTATAACCTCGATGTAATTTTATCAGTTGGTTATAGAGTAAATTCAAAGCGTGGTACCCAATTCCGGATTTGGGCAAATAAAGTTCTTAAAGAATACCTGATTAAAGGCTATGCGTTAAACGAAAAGAGATTAAAAGAGCAAACCGGAAAAATTAAAGAATTAGAAAAATCCTTAGATATTTTTAAGCGGGTTGCTGATAATTATCAATTGGCAAAAGATGAATTTTCCGGCATTCTGAATGTTATTTCCGATTACACTTATGCGCTTGATATTCTTGATCAGTATGACAATCAGAAACTTAAAACGCGGAAGACCGAAGAGAAAGAGGAATATAGAATTGCGTATGAAGACTCGATGATGTTGATAAAGAATCTGAAAAAGAAATTTGGCGGTTCCGTTTTGTTTGGTAAAGAAAAAGATGAATCTTTCAAAAGTACGGTCGGAACAATTTATCAGACATTCAACAAAAAAGAACTCTATCCGGGTCTTGAAGAAAAGGCGGCAATGCTTTTGTATCTAACAATTAAAAACCACTCGTTTATTGACGGTAATAAGAGAATTGCCGCAGCGATATTCCTAATGTACCTCAGTAAAAACAATTATCTCTACACCCCGTCCGGTGAAAAAAGAATAGCCGATAATGCTTTAGTTGCACTTTGTTTAATGATAGCTGTGAGTGATCCTAAAGAGAAAGATATTATAGTTAAAGTAGTAATCAACCTCATAAACAAGAGGAATTAATCTAACTGCAAATCAGCAATTGTAATCCCTCTTTTCCTATTCCCTCGTTTTTAGATATATTGCACACCAAAAGAAAGAACTAGATGACAATCAACATACTTTTTATAGGCGATATCATTGGTCAACCCGGGCTTAATATTGTCCAGCTATATCTCCCAAGTTTGATAAAGAAATATAATGCCGATGTAGTTATTGCAAACGGTGAGAATGCCGCTGATGGTAAAGGATGCACCGAAAAAGAAGCTAAATTTCTCTTTGATCTGGGAGTACACGTCATTACCGGCGGAAACCATACTTGGGATAAGCCACAATCTCAAGATTATCTGAAAAAAGATCCCCGCGCTCTTCGCCCATTCAACTATCCTAGAGGTACACACGGAAATGGTTATTACATTTTTGACAGCGGAATGGGGAAGGTAGCAGTCCTAAATTTGCAAGGGCGCTCATACATGGTGCCGATCGATTGCCCGTTCAGATCGGCAGAGTTTGCTTTAACAAAACTGAAGCAGGAGACAAAAGTAATTATTGTTGATATGCATGCGGAAGCTACGGCGGAGAAGATTGCGCTGGCATATTTTCTTGATGGAAAAGTTTCTGCAGTAATTGGAACACATACTCACGTGCAGACATCGGATGAGAGAATATTTCCGAATGGAACAGGATACATTACGGATTGCGGAATGACCGGACCTTATGATTCCGTGATTGGTATGAAGACAGATGCTGCAATAAACCGGTTCTTGTATCAGACACCGCAGAAGTATCAAACAGCAGTTGATAATGTTCATCTGACCGGAGTATTCTTAAAGGTTGATTCTACAACCGGGAAGACGATTGAGATAGAAAGAATATTTATGCCGGAATTTGATAAGAAGAAAGAATGATTCTGGATTCTGGATACTAGATACTGGATACTGGATATTAGATACTAGATTCTGGATACTGGATATTAGATACTAGATTCTGGATACTGGATATTAGATACTAGAT
>CAYVBQ010000033.1:35440-39520 GCA_964449775.1 uncultured Melioribacter sp.
TCTGGATACTGGATATTAGATGACAATTAATGGCTAAAGACTAAAAAAAATGGCAATAATTATTGACGGCAAAAAGATAGCTGCGGAAGTTCGTGAAGAACTGAAGAGTAAAATTGAATGGCTGAAGTCATTAAATATTCGTGTACCCGGATTAGTAACAATTATGGTTGGTGATAATCCGGCGTCTCAATCTTATGTTTCATCCAAGGGTAAAGCCTGCAGTGAAATTGGAATGCTCTCCAAAGTTGAAATCCTTCCGGTTGAAACTTCAGAGCAGCAGCTTTTGGAAATGATTGATCATTACAATTCTAATGATGAATTTCATGGGATACTCGTACAGCTTCCTCTTCCGAAACATATAAATGAAGATAAAGTGATTGAGAGAATATCTCCAAGCAAGGATGTGGATGGTTTTCATCCTATAAGCATGGGCAATCTGGTGATAGGCAAAGATACTTTTTACCCGTGTACGCCAAATGGAATTCTGGAATTAATCCGGCGATACAAAATTGAAACAAACGGAAAACATGTTGTGGTTGTTGGAAGAAGTAATATTGTAGGCAAACCGGTTGCTAATATGCTGCTTCAGAAAAAAGAGGGCGCTAATGCGATTGTAACGGTTTGTCATTCCGCCGCAAAGGATTTATCTCGCTATATTAAGGACGCAGATATTTTAATAGCGGCAATTGGCAAACCAAATTTTATTACAGCAGATATGGTTAAAGAGGGTGCCGCGGTTATTGATGTTGGAATCAATCGTGTCGAAGATTCTTCATCTCCTAAGGGTTATAAAATTGTGGGCGATGTTGATTTCGAAAGTGTCTCTAAAAAATCATCATTTATTACACCGGTACCCGGTGGTGTTGGACCGATGACTATTGCAATGTTACTTCAAAATACTTTTCTTGCATATATAAAAATTACAAAACAAAAGTTGACCTAAACTATGAGCTCTGGAATAATCGACAAAGTTGTATCACAAGTTTTCATCGAAAAATCATTACAAGATTTTTATTGCACAGGCGGAACCTGCGCTGGATGGGAACGTAATGTTATTGATCAGCGAACTGCGGTAAAGAATATAATTACTAACGGCGCTGAAAGAATTGCTGCAAGTATCGGTGTTGGCGAGCATATTGATAAAGATGTCGCGAGGATGATTGACCACACTTTACTTAAACCGGATGCGACTCCAAAGGAAGTTAAGACACTTTGCGAAGAAGCAAGAGATTACAACTTTGCGTCTGTTTGTGTGAACCCATCCTTTGTGCCGATGTGTAAAGATTTATTGAGCGGAACAAAAGTGAAGGTTTGTACGGTTATCGGATTTCCATTAGGCGCTACAACCACCGAAACCAAGCGGTTCGAAGCTGAACAAGCGCTTAAAAACGGCGCACAAGAGATTGATATGGTGATTAATATAGGAAGATTGAAACAAGGCGAAAACGAATATGTCTTCAACGATATCAATCAAGTTGTTCTTGCCTCTAAAAAATTTGGCGCTATCTGTAAAGTAATTATTGAATCTTCGATCCTTACAGATGAAGAAAAAATCAAGGCATGCATGCTGGCTAAAGAAGCAAAAGCAGATTTCGTAAAGACCTCAACTGGATTTAGCAAGGGTGGCGCCACAGCCGGAGATGTCGCGTTGATGAGATATGTTGTGGGCTCTACAGTAGGTGTTAAAGCGAGCGGCGGTATTCGTACTACAGAAGATGCTAAGCTAATGATTGCAAGTGGAGCGGATAGAATAGGAGCGAGTGCAAGTGTTAAAATTGTAAAAGGTGAGGCAGTTGCTGCCGGCGGATATTGAAATAGTTGTCTGCCATTAGCTATCAGCTTTTAGCAATTAGCTTTTATAAATATTGTAACGTCATGCCGAACTTGTTTCGGCATCTCTGTATCTCAGATACTGATATTGATTCAGAATAAAGAGGGAAATATTTTGGTTTTAGATTTACATGTTATAGAAACCGATGATGGTTTTACTGCCGAGGTGCCGTCAATAAAAGGTTGCGATAGCTGGGCTCACGGTGAAGATGAGGCGATTAATAAAACTATCGAGCTGCTTAAATTTTATTTGCAAAGCCCAACCGACAAAAAATTCAAAATCGACCGGGCGCGGCGGGAACATCCATTGACTGTCTACAAACTTATATTTGATAAATAATGAGAAAGTTTAAGACAGACGAACGCTTGCAAAAAATCATTTCAACTGCAACCGCAAGACAATTTTCACTTCATATGGTCATGGAAAATATTCACGATCCTCACAATGTGAGTGCAATCTTCCGGACTTGTGACGCTGTTGGAGTGCCGAAGATAAGTCTACTCTACACATTTGAATCATTCCCGCGAATCAGTAAGACTTCTTCTTCATCTGCCAATAAATGGATCGATGTGGAAAAATTCACTGATACTGGAAAATGTTATGATCAATTACGGTCACAAGGATTTAAAGTTTATGCCAGCATGTTGAACAAAAATGCCGTGAATATTTACGATATTGACTTAACACAAAAAGTTGCGCTCGTTTTTGGAAATGAAAAAAGAGGTGTTTCATCGGAAGCCGAAAAATTGGCGGATGAAACTTTCTATATACCAATGCGCGGAATGATACAGAGCTTGAATGTTTCTGTTGCCGCCGCTGTAACATTGTATGAGGCGCAACGACAGCGCGTAATTAAAGAAATGTATGGACTGAGTGAGCTACCACAAGCAGATCTTGATAAATTAATTGACAAGTGGTGCGATAAATGATCCAACCATTTAAAAAAAATGAAAGTGTACGTGGAGAATTAAAACTGCGCGGTGATAAATCAATTTCTCACCGGGCAGTTATGTTTGCTGCAATGGCAAATGGTATCTCTCTCATTCGCAATTGTTCAGATTCAGAAGATGTTCACTCAACAATAAACTGTTTTGAAAAACTCGGATGCGAGTTTGAAATTAGCATTGACCTGATAAAAGTTGTCGGGAAAGGATTCAAGGGATTTTCAAAACCAAGTAGTGAATTATATGCAGGCAATTCCGGTACTACCGCACGTTTGATTAGCGGAGTTTTATCCGCTCAAGATTTTGAATCAGTTATAACCGGAGACGATTCACTTTCTAAACGACCGATGAAGAGAATAGTTGAACCGCTTCGAATGATGGGTGCAAATATTTCTGCTGATGAATCTGGAATGATGCCGATACGAATAAAACCGTCATCATCAATTAAACCGATTGAGTACAAATTGCAAGTTGCCAGTGCGCAAGTTAAGAGTGCGTTGATTTTATGTGCTATTCATCTAACTGAAGAATCGGTTATCATTGAACCAGTACCAACCCGGAACCACACAGAAAAACTTCTTGGTCTACGAACAATCCATGATATGGATGGCACCAAAATATTTGTATCGAAGGATAACTATCCCCAGCCATTTGAATTAAATGTTCCTTCCGATATCTCAAGCGCAGCATTCTTTATTGTGCTTGCACTGCTGACAAAAAATTCAGAGATAATAATTAAATCTGTATCTCTTAACAAAACCCGTACGGGTTTGATTGGTATTCTACGCCAGATGGGCGGTAAGATTGAAATTAAAAATGTAACTGACGGGAAAGGGGAGAAGGTTGGTGATATCCGGGTTTCTTCAAGCCAATTAAAAAACATTGAAATACCCAACGCAATTATTCCAAACATAATTGATGAAATTCCAATTCTTTCTGTTGCCGGAGCATTCGCGGAAGGAAATTTCAAAATTACTGGCGCAAAAGAATTACGCGTGAAAGAGTCGGATAGAATTAAGTCTCTTTGCCAAAATTTCAATAAAGCGGGATTAGTGATTAATGAGTATGAAGATGGTTTCGAGCTAAAAGGTAATGTTACTAATGAGCAAGTAATGTTTGAAAGTTTTGGCGATCATCGAATCGCAATGGCATTTGGTGTGTTTAGCATGTTAATGAAGAATGGAAGCAGTGTAAATGAATTTGAATGTGTTGGTGTTTCTAATCCAAAATTTGTTGAGCAAATAAATTATCTAACTCACCTTACGCAAAAATATTTATTTAAGCTTGGCATTAGAACTTCATAGC
>CAYVBQ010000034.1:0-37703 GCA_964449775.1 uncultured Melioribacter sp.
ATGAAGTTCTAATGCCAAGCTTAAATAAATATTTTTGCGTAAGGTGAGTTAGTAATAAGAGCAAATTTTAATTCCTCAACTTTTGTATTTACGGTATCAACTTTATCTTCATCATTTCCACTTTGGAATTTGATTTTATCAGAATTCGCAAAAAATGGTGTAGGTGCAAGAATAGAAATGTCTAAAGTTGTTTTCTCACTTAAATATTGTATAAGGTTTTCACTCTTTTTATTTTTATACTTAGATGGTAGTGGCAAGTAATAATCGATGTTACTTACGTTTTCTATCTTTACCTTATAATCCAAAGCATCATGCTCACCTTTTCCTATCAACCACTTTTTATAATCAATCTCCTCTTCTTTAAAGTTTTTAATCAAAAACTTATCCAACTTTGGTTTCAATTCGCTTGCGCGTAAAGTAGCACCGTGCTGATCGTGCTGAAAATGAATAATAGGCGTATGCTGTTTTAGTTTAAATGTAAGTATGTAATCGTTCATAATTTTCTCATTTTCTTAACTTTTTAATAATGCCAAAAAGAATTAGAATAGATACAACCATCAATGCCAAACTGACTACCAATGGCATATATACTTTACCATCAAAAAGATAATTAGCTATTATAGACGATTCAGGTAAAGTGTTCATGCCGAGTATGCCGGCTACTAAGGTTGCCGGTAAAAAGATCGTAGCTAATCTTGTGAGAGTTCTAATCTCTTCATTTTCTTTTTTTTGTGCAATCAAGGAGACATAATTATGTACTTCATCAAGTTCTTGGTCTAAGTCTTTAACTTCTCGTTCAATTCTCATCTTTTCCAACAACATATCGTATAATTCAATACCCTGCTCTTGTGCAGTAGGTTCTCTAAAAAATATTTTATTAACAAAATGTAAGTATTTTTCGTAAAGTTGCTCAACATACTCTAGTCGGGATTTTAAATCATTCACTTTCTTTGTCCCTTCCAAAAACCTTACTTTAGTAGCCTCATCAGAAAATCTTAATAACGAAGCCCGCTGTAGTAATACAAGCATCACCAATTGGAAATACATTGTTTGTAAATGCGATAGCAAAATATTTGTCGCAAACCAGCTTCTATTAGTTAGCAAGATAAAAGAATAACGTGAAATTCCATAAAACGTTCCTGCGTTTACCCACCTATCATAAGTATGTTGAATATTTAGTGTGTTTAAAAAATTTTGGTTATCAAGTCCGCTACTTCTGTTATCTACAAAAACAAATCTGTTCCATAGTTCATTTTTTTCGTAATTATATTCATATCGGCTCAATTCTCTAATCCATTGTTTCTCTTTAAGTAAATTCGCACATTGGTCATTACCATACCAGCAAATTGTAAACATTCTATCATCAATGATAGGTGTTAGCTTTACTTCACCTTTTTGCAATCCAAGTTCTATATCTTTAAATTTTTCACCCAATAATGCCTTAATAAATTTTGGTATTCTCTCAATTTCCTTTGGTTCTTTATTAGTAAACCCACTGCAAAAATTATCAAAGCAATCTTTAACTTCTATTACATCTTTATTTTTAGACTGTATTAGATGAAGAGAAATGTGGTTGGCTAAAATAGTCTCTTTCACATTTTGTAAAGGATTTTCTCTGTTGGTATCGTTCAAATATTGCGGGTAAATTCTTCTTCCGAAATCATTAATGTCAAGTATTTGTTCCGGTTTGTTATATTTATAGTTACTCAAATGGAATGATAAAATACCTATGCCTGTTTGATAAAAATTAATAATTATATCTTCAATTTCCAGTTCATAAGTAATTTCAGGTATTCTTGGTTTTTCCCAAGGGCTTCTTTCAACGATATTAATCAAGTAATTTGATTTATTATTTTCGAGTTCAAGCCTATATTGTAAAATTACCTTTTTTCCCCAATCAGCATTATTAATAGCTTTTTCATTGTCAAAAAGAGTTGATGTTACATAATCATAAAAATATGTATATTCGTTATAATCTCTCGGTCGTTTGATTCTAAAATTAAAATTTTCCCAATTTATTCCATCACCAAAATTATTACGGTTACTCATTATCTCAGAAATTTTTTCTAAGTTAGTTCTATCCATAAAGCAGGTTTCTTCAAGGGTATTTTTTTCAAGCACATCCCACTTGAACGGAAAAAGAAATATGTGGTGACTATAGAGATTTTCGTCTAACTCAGTTTTCATTTTTAATATTTCTTCCTTTACATCCATAATTTCGGTTGTTGTTAACGCACCTTTCCCCACACCAAAAAATCCACAAACGCCTCCACCATAATAAGCATTATTATCATCAATCAAATTTTTAAACTTTTCAACAATCTGTTTTTTTCTATTTCCATAAAATGTTAATTCATCATCTGTATAAATCAAAAGATTATCTGTTTTGCCATACATCCGATCAGCTATTGCGCTAAATTTATCAGTCAATGCCTTAATTATGATAATTCCATTTTCTTCGCTTTTACAATTTTCAATTGATTCTTGTGCAAGTTTTTCTTCCTTTTCTGTTACCCCTTGCGCTTTTCTATCAGCCTCTCTTACTTCTTTAATTTCATCTTCCGTAGCGCATATACATTTCATAGCAGGTATATAACCTTTGTCGTTCGCTGTAACTAATTTCTGCCATCTTGTAAGTTCAATGTGTAATAGGGATGCAATTTGTTCAATTGATGATTGATTACTCTCTTTTTCATTATGATGATCGATTATCAAAGCATCAGGAGGTAAGTCGATATCAATTTCCAATTCTATTAAGACCGGAATTTGATGCGGTAGTATTTTTTCGATCTCTTCTTTGTATGCGCTTGCTTTAGCGCCCCAGATTAATTTCTTATCAAAATATTTTTCTTTTTTCTCTTCAAGTATTTCTTTTATGGTTACCATTTCGAGATCATAACCGCCTAAAAAAAAGATGTATTTTTTCACCACAAAGTCCTCCTTTTTTATCAGAAACATTTTCATTTTATTACAAACTACTTTTTAACTTGCTAACATGCAATCCGCCAACAACCGGCAGATAAGTATCCAGTATCAAGCATCAAATAGCAATTACTAAACACCAATTGCAAATTAATTAGCGGGTGCAATTGTACATTATTTCGGTTAAACGGGTTTAGCAGGAGTATCCGTTGGCTTTTCAGTAACTCCTTTGTAACTGCTGACCTTATCATAAATAACACGTGCAGCGCTGTATTTGGAATAGAGACCCGGATTGCTTTCCTTAAAACCAAACATAAGCTTATCTAATACCTTGAGTTTTTGATCGGCTTTATCAAAAAGCATTAAGTTAGTTTCGCGTGCGGATTTCTTGGTGCTTTTACCGGTATTAACGCTTCCGAACTTCTGCAGGTAATCGTCCAGCTTGGTTCTTGCTAAAGTTCTTTTTTCTTCCGTAATACCAAAAGGAATAAGTGCCTCTCCAATCTCATTGGCTTTATCAAGAATCTTTTCAACAATAAGAGGAATTTCGGAATCGCGCAGCTTGCTAAAAGTTTTACTGTTAATATCGGCAAAGGTCAACAGCTCGCTGTCGTTCTTACCAGCGGCATAACCATAAACAGATCCGGCAAAAACAAGAGCCGTCTTAACAAGTTCATCCTGGGAATCGTCCTTGGAAACTACTTTTCCCTTTGTTCCTTCTTGAATGATTTTTTCATTCAGATCGATCTCTTTGTGGATCATCTTAATATCGGAAAATGCGGCAACGATGCCGGGAAGTCCGGTAAAAGAATTCTTCTCCGCATCATAAAAATTGGAAACCGCGCCGAGCGTTTCGTTTTTGTTCTTTTCACGGGTATTCATTCTGAACCTCCGTTGAATATTGTTAATTAATTTTCAACACACTTTATGCAAAAATTTGCAACCGGAAAATCGTAAACCCGGGTTATATAAATCCCGGATGTTACAGGTATCAACCAAAAAGGTATTGTTTTCAAATCAAGAGTAATAGAGTAAGATTTTACTGCTTTTATACTACACCCGCTAAATATATGTTAAAAACCCTTTTTTCTTCTTAAAATGCCTGTTTTGGGGCAGAAACCACTAAAAATTCAAATGTAATCAAGAAAATACCGATTGTAATTTTCAAAAAACCAAATGCAACCTTTAAATAACCAACTGTAATCTTCAAAAAACCAAATGTAACATTTAAATTACCAACTGTAACTTTTATAAAACCGGATGTAATTTATTAATTGCCTTGTGCATCTATTAAAAAACCAAATGCAGCTTTTACATAACCGGATGTAACTTTACTAAAACCAAATGTAATTTCTTAATTACCAACTGCAATATTTCAAGAACCGGGTGTAATCTTTTGTCTGCCAATTGTAATGTTCCCAAAACCGACTTAAGGGTGATTCTAAAAACTTCAATATTCTATGCAGACTTTGCGCATTCTTTGCGTTCTCTGCGCTTGCCCGCCGATTTTTGGCGTGGTTAAATTTTTACAAAAAATAGTTTTTAGAACCAGCCATCATAAACACTCTCAATATTATTTCTGCATTCTGTTGTATTCCTCAACTGCAAGTTTTTCTAGAGCGGTTTTCATTTCTTTAGGTAGAATAACAGATTCATAGTACTTCCCATCTTTTCCTTTCTCATTTGGGGAAGAGATGAACAAACCGTTTGCCCCATTAACAAGGCGAAATCCTTTGATAATAATTTCATCGGATGTTTGAACGTCAAAGAAAGCGGAAGTCTTTCCTCCTGCTTTATTTTCTAATGTGTTCATACGGGTAATTTTCATAACTGACTCCTTGTAATAAATTAGTTTTAAAAAATGATTTAAGAGACAATCCCCCATTTTAAACAGTAATTAATTAGCTGATGTAATTGCAAATTCAGTAATCAG
The DNA here is from genome assembly GCA_964449775.1 of uncultured Melioribacter sp. Classification (GTDB taxonomy): domain Bacteria; phylum Bacteroidota; class Ignavibacteria; order Ignavibacteriales; family Melioribacteraceae; genus Fen-1258. Next base: position 4,856 of record CAYVBQ010000034.1, read on the forward strand.
TATTCAGAAATTAGAAAAAAACGGTTCGATTCATTTGTAACCATCAAACATCAACCATCTTTGTTTCTCATTCCGTTAATATTGTAATCAACATCAGGCAGAAAGGAAGATAATTCCGGAGAACCGAAGTGTAGGATTTTGCGGATTGCTGGTAAAAGAGAATAGCTGTAATTAATCCCTGCGATACGGTCTCCGGTGAATCCACAAAGAGAGATTCAACCGCATTAATTACTTATCTATTAAGCGTTAAAAAGTATTCTTATGAAGAATTACATATCGAAATTAATATTTCAATCGCAAATGTCAAATAAAATTTTTGAAATATAAAGGAAAAGAGGGATTGCCATTATATAGAAAGGCTGTCTCAAAAGATCGATTGTCATCACGAGCACTTTCACTTTGTTCAGTGTAAACTCCGCGAAGTGATCTCATTTTTTGATAAGAACGAAAGATTGCCTGCCTGGCGGCAGGCAGGCTCCTCGCAATGACTGTCTATCTGACTTTTGAGACAGCCTCCTACAAAAAGAATTACATATTTTTTATTATTGCTCTTCCGAAATCGGAACAACTTAATTCTTTAGCTCCGGTCATCAAGCGTGCAAAATCATATGTTACGGTTTTTGCTTTGATGGCTTTGCCTAATGCTTTCTCTATAAGGTTAGCAGCTTTATTCCAGCCCATATATTCAAGCATCATCACACCTGAAAGTATAACTGAACCGGGATTAACTTTATCGAGTCCCGCATATTTTGGAGCAGTACCGTGTGTTGCTTCAAAGACTCCGTAGTGATAACTCATGTTAGAACCCGGTGCAATTCCTAATCCTCCAACTTGTGCCGCGCAAGCATCCGATAGATAATCTCCATTCAAGTTTGGTGTTGCAAGAACATCATATTCGCTTGGACGCAAAAGTGCTTGTTGAAACATGCTATCAGCAATTCGGTCTTTAATAATTATTTTCCCTTCCGGAGCTTTACCGTTATATTTTTTCCAGAGTTCATCTTCTGTAATGGTAACATCACCAAAATATTTTTTTGCAGTCTCGTATCCCCAATCTTTAAATGCACCCTCTGTAAATTTCATAATGTTTCCTTTATGAACTAGAGTAACACTAGGTCGTTTGTTTTCAATCGCATATTCGATAGCTTTTTTTACAAGTCGTTCGGTTCCAAATTGACTCATAGGTTTAATACCAACTCCGGATCCAGCGCGAATTTTTTTATCGAATTTTTTGTTGATATATTTTATGAGATCAACTGCATCTTGTGTACCAGCTTTAAATTCGATACCGGAATAAACGTCTTCTGTATTCTCGCGGAAAATAACTACATCCAAATCTTGAGGGCGTTTTACAGGACTTGGCGTACCGGCATAATATTTCACTGGTCGGACACATGCGAAAAGATCAAGTTCCTGACGAAGTGCAACATTCAGGCTTCTTATTCCACCGCCAACGGGTGTTGTAAGCGGTCCTTTGATTGCGACAATATATTCCCGTATTGCTTCGAGAGTTTCGTTCGGAAGCCATTTGTTTTTGCCGTAAGTTTTCACGGCTTTTTCTCCGGCATAAACTTCCATCCATACAATTTTCTTTTCCCCCTTGTAGGCTTTTTCAACAGCGGCATCAAAAACCATTTTGGATGCGAACCAAATATCCGGACCAGTTCCGTCACCCTCTATAAATGGAACAATCGGATTGTTCGGAACAGAAATATTTCCATCTTTAATTGAAATTTTTTCGCCAGTAGTTGGAACAACTATTTTTTTGTACTTGGCCATTTTTACTCCGGTTTAGTTTTCTATTAATTATTTTATTTATTTCAGTGAAAAATAGTACAATTGGTAAGTGAAGACAAGTTAAAGAATATCGATTAATGATTTATAAATTTTCGCGAGAGGTAAACCAACAACATTATAATAACAGCCATCGATTCGTTTAACAAAGACAGCTCCAAAATCATCTTGAATTCCATACGCACCGGCTTTATCCATAGGGCTACCGGTTTTTATATAATCGCTAATCTCTTTTGAGGTTAATTTTCTGAATGTAACATCAGTCTGTTCAAAACCAATAATTTTCTTTTGTGAATTCAAATTTTTGACGACGAATCCCGTGAAAACCGTATGAGTCTTTCCGCTCAGTTTAGATAATATCTCGAAAGCATCTTTCTTGTCTTTTGGTTTGCCTATGACCTCTTTGTTTAGAACAACAATAGTATCGGCGGTAATAACAATTCCTGATTTGATTTTAGATTCCGCTTCAACAGATTTGTGCAATGCCAATCGTTTTACAGTTTGGATTGGATGTTCACCGTCAAGAATTTCCTCGTGTAAATCGACAGAGAATGACTTAAATTTTATTCCGAGTTGCTTTAACAATTTTCTTCTGCGCGGAGATTTAGATGCAAGATATATTTTGAGTTTTGTCTTGAGCATGAAATTTTTAATAGATTGAAATTTTAGATGGGATCAGAGTAAGAAGATATTTCAACGGAATAATGCTTTTATACTTCCCCATGTTCTTTTAATGCTTGAAAAGTTCGGACTGATGCTTCCTTCTTGTTCTAATATGGAATAGGAATTATCATTATCAACAATTTGCAGACGGTATTTATACCAGGAACCTGCGGTTTTGAAAACTTCTCTATCAGTAAACTCGTAATTCATATCTGCACGAGGGTTAATCCAGGCAACATCAATATAATCTCCATTACCAGATTTTCTCTGAATAATGTACTGTTTTAGATTGGTCTCGGAAATTGCCTGCCAGGTAATGGTAATGTTGCTACCATTACGCCGAACCTTTAGTCCAGAGGGAATATTTGCACCTGCGAAGATCAATCCGGCGGTGAAAATAAAAAGCGCTATTAAATATTTGGTCTTCATCATAATTTACACTTGAAATATATTCTTCCAGGACAACTTTGTCAAGTTATTTATCTCACACTTGTTTATACTTTTCCCAGTTACCAAATTGAAATTTTAAGAAAATAACAGAGGCATAGAGCAGAACATAGAATGGAAGTGCGAACCAGGCGCCAATTAATCCAAATTTAAGATAAACTCCTAGAAAATAAGCGATTGGGACAAAGACGAACCAATTCAAAACTACCTCTGCCATCATCACATAAAATGTTTGACCAACGGCTTGCAATCCATTTGCCAGCACTACTCCAATCGCGTAAAATATTTGTCCAAACCCTGCTATCCTAAGAGCTGGAACCGCGGTTTCAATAACACTACTATCATTTGTAATTATCGTCAGAACAATTCTTGGTGCTAAGACAAAAACAATTCCGACTAATAAAGTATAAAGAGTTGCAAGTTTACTTGTTTCGTAACCATAATGTTTTGCTTTTTTGATATCTCCCTTACCAAGACTATTCCCAACAAGAGTCTGAACTGCAATTCCAAAACCGAAACAAGGCATCAAAGATATCAAGAGTGAAGAAAATACAACATTACTAGCTGCTTGCTGTGCAGTTCCTATTAATCCGGTAATTGCAATGAAGCTTAAAAATCCGACAAGTATAAAAATATTTTGAAGTGATACGGGGAGGGATATTTTAATGATGGAGGATGCAATACTTTTAGTGAAATTGAAATTCTTAAAATAATTGTACTTTTTTCTGTAGGATGGAAACGAAGAAACAGAGATATAAAAAAGTGCATCGCAAATTGTAGCCAGAGTAGATCCAAGACCGGCACCGGCAAGACCCATTCCCTTCAAACCAAATCCACCATATATAAAGAAGTAATTGAAGACTATGTTTAAGAAATTAACAAGAACTCCGGAATACATGAAAATTTTAGTTTTGCCGATTCCGAAAAAAAATCCGCGATAAGACACAGTGATAAGGAAAAATGGAATACCCATAAATCGATAATGGAGAAACTCACCAGCATACTGACCAACTTTCGGATCGACTGCAAAAAAATTTGCAATATCATGAGAGAAGAGAACCACGATTGCACCGATGATAGTCCCAATAAATATAGAAAGTATCAACGAGGTATTTAAAACATGACCACATTCATTATAATTTTTCGAACCAAATCTTCGTGCTATTAAAACGTGCGTCCCTGTGGCAAGACTTGAGAACAAACTTACTATTGCCCAAGTTGCAAATACACCGATACCCATTGCGGCAAGGTAATAGGTTGCGTCATCTAAACGCCCAACCATCGCGGTGTCAACCAATGAAACAATCATTTGAGTTGAAAGTCCGGCAATAGCGGGTAAAGCCATGTTCAATATGTATTTGTGATCTTCTGAGAACGGTAATAATTTCATATGCTACTAAGATATTGAATAAATTTTCTCAATGAAACGGCTGCCAAGATTTTTATTCGATTATTTAGACCGATCGAACTTACAAATGTTACTCACTTCAATAAAACTTGCCTGCTGTAACCAGGTTTACTATTTTGCATTTGCAAACTGCTTTCATAATAAATTGGTCATCAATGACAAAGCAGGAAGAGATAAAATATCTGCTCCATACTCTCGGCATTAAACTAAATATGGTTGCCGAGAAGTTAGATATGAAAATTCATACACTATCCTATCTTTTAAACGAGAGTTCTCAATTCGATGACGATCTCTATCATCAGATCAAAAAAATAATTGATGATTATCAATTTGAACTAAATCTGTTTGAAGATTCTCATCCGGATAATTTGGATCTATTCACCGATGAGAAATTACAAATGGGTGTTGGTGAACGGTTGAGATTTTTCGCAAAGAAAAAATATGGAACTCTTAAGAAACTTGCCGATGCAATGCAAATTTCACCGCAGCAATTACAGCAATACATCAGCGCTAAAAGGGAACCCGGCTCAAAAATTTTGGCAAAGTTGCTTCGCCTTGGCTGCGATGTAAACTGGCTCCTCGGCGGTAAAGAATCTGTTGAGTCATATAAGATTTACAAACTCGAAAACGAATTGAGAAAATTGCAGAACAGTTTTTCACAAATTTCGGAGCTGACTAAAAAAGTTGAGAGCGGGCATTAATCGGGTTAATTCGGATAATAATTTGACAATCGGTTTTTAGATTTTTAGTTTTGAGTTAGGATTTGAAAAGTTGGGGCTATAGCTCAGTTGGGAGAGCGCTTGAATGGCATTCAAGAGGTCAGCGGTTCGATCCCGCTTAGCTCCACGAAGAAATAAAACATCCACATATGTATTTCGTATACATCCTTCAGAGTTTAAAAACTAACAAATATTATGCTGGCCAAACCAAAGATCACACTATCAGATTAGAACAGCATAACAGTGGTTACTCAAAATCAACGAAGAGTTGAATTCCATGGCAGTTGGTTTATTACAAAGAATTTCAAGAGAGGAATCAAGCATATCGGTTTGAGCAGCAAATCAAGATGATGAAAAGTAAAATTTACATTGAAGAACTAATAGCCTCGTTTAGAGCATCCCGATGTAATCGCATAGGCGTCAACCTAATTTTATGATTTTTTAAATTACTGTATGATATGAACTGTAAAAATAAGCGAAAACAGACTTCCTTAAGCGCTTTTTGTAAGTATTACCTTATTTGTTCTTTTTCTAATTGAAACCAATATATCATCCCTAAAGGGATTTTAATTGTAGGTGGTATTTATTGCTATAAATATTTCATCCCTAACGGGATTTGCAATATAAAATCCCAGAGGGATTAGATATTTAAAGAAACTGTCTCAAAAATCAGTTATACACTTAGTGGAATGGCAAAATGATAAAAATAATTTTAATAATATCATTTCTATTATTATTTCTTATTCCAAATGTTTCCGCTCAAAATAATGTCAGTTTAACTTTTGGTGGCGGTTACCTCTATTCTGCAATGGACAAATCAAAACTTCCATATTGGGAGAATGGATATTTATTTAACTTTTCATCGGATTATAAAATCACAGCTAAAATCGCAATCTTTATTTCTTCTTCATATCAAAAGCATTTTTTTGATGAGAATCTCGTTACTATTGCAGTACCAGCAGTAGTTGGATATAGATTTAGCATAAATGGTGAAAATAGTTCTGTAATTGAATTATCAATTGGCAGTAAATTCTATACAACAACTTCAAAGATAAAGCCGTATTTAGGAATTGGAGTTGGTACTTTATTTATCAATCATGGGCGAGTAGAGATCACAAATTGGATGGAAGGAAGTCAAAACAAATCAACGAATTTATATTCAAATACCGGTAGGAATTATAATTTGGCTCAATTTAATTTAAGCCTAGGTTTGGAAATAAACCTTATTAACAATCTTCAATTAGTTTTTGATGGAAAAATAATTAATGGTTTTAGCGGACCATCGTATTTCCCAATTACAACATCTATTAAGTATGGTTTATAAATGTACGTATATAATCAGCGCCTTAACACAACCGCTTCAGCGATGCGGTCTTATTAGGTCGCTAAAGGTTGGGTTTTTTATGGAAAGTTGTTCTTGGATGTAGTTAGTAAAAAAAATATAAATAAATCATTGGCATTGGCGTTTCATTGCTGCATTGCTATTCTGGGCGGCTTGTTAAGTGCAACACCGATAGGCAGTCATTACAAGGAGTTATGAGCCAAGTCGAATGACGAAGAAGCAATATTTTGTTTTTATCAAAAAAACGAGAGCACTTCGCCTCGCTCGTGATGACAAACGATCTTTTGAGACAACCTCTTATTTTGAATAACCATTCTAATTACCAATTACTTCTTAACTTTCAACTCGTTCTCATTTATGGAATAATCCCAAAGTTCTTTTCCTTTAACATCGTAGACTGTGCATTTCAAAACTCTGTTTTTAGTTTTTCCGGAAACATTAAAGATTGCAAAATTGTGTTCATCGGAGATCCTACCGGGTACTCTCAAATTATTAGGTTCATCTTTTCCGGGTGAAATGCCCGCCGTAAAAGACGAAATGGTGAAGTCATATAACGGATAATCCCCTTCCCTTTCCAGTTTAGTCAATTCTGAATGATGACGATCTCCAGTTAAAAATAAAACTCCACTAATTTTTTCATCACGTATTAGACTGAGAAGTTTCTCTTTTTCTTTCGGGAACCGGTTAAATATTTCTAGATAATCTTTCTCGACTGGATTTAAAATTTGTCCGCCGGTTGCAACTATTTTAAATGGCGCTTTGCTTCGGACTAAATTATCAATCAGCCACTGGATCTGTTCATTACCAAACATTTCTGTGTCAATGCCTTTTCGATCATTTGGTGTTCGGTAATAACGGTCATCAAGCAAAAAGAAATCAACATCTCCCCATTGAAATATAGTAGTGATTCCCGGTTTACCATTTATGCCATAAGTTGGATTTGCCCAAAACATTTTAAAAGCTTCCAGCGTTTTGTCTTTTAGAAAATAACCTCTATCGCTATCGTTCGGACCGAAGTCGTGATCATCCCAGATGGCATAATGATGCATCGAACCAAGCACCGGCTGCAGTTCAGGCAATGAACGGTCATGAGTGTACCGCTTTATTATTCCACTCCATGAATCGAAATCAACTTCGCGTAAATATAAATTATCTCCGAGCCAGAGCATAAAGTCAGGCTGCTTATCATAAATACTTTTAAGAATTTCAAAATCGCTTCCGTACGGTTTGCCCGGGCGGTCGTATTGTGGTTCGTTCACGTATAAACAACTCCCCGTAACAAAACTAAATTCCGGCGCGTCTTTGCGCCATTGCCAAAGTTCTTGAGTTTGGAATTTCAGCTGATAAGGGCGCTCCATTTTTTTCCCATTGAGGAATAATTCATAATTATATTTTTGTCCCGGTTCAAGATTGTCAATAGCAATTTGAGCAGTGAAAGCATCGCTTTCTTTTGTTAAGATTTCTCTTGATGAATATTTCTTCTTTGCATCGTCTATATTCCAATAGATGAATTTAATTTTTGCGGGAGATTTTGTTTGAATCCATAATGCAACTTCACGCATAGTACTGTAGCCCACCATCGGGCCAGATTGCAACAACTCTTGCGATAAAATACTCTTACTGGATGCAACGAGAATTAAGAATAAAATAATCATAATGTTTTTTTTCATCTGGCAGCCCTTCATTTAATGGAACTTCTTTGGCTGAAAAATAATTAAATATTTCAGATAGACAAATAAAAGAATTGAATTAGTAAGTAAACCGAAATATCTTTGCATAAACAAAATCATAGTATAGTGAAAAACAAAAGCGTCATAAATATTCTATTCATTTTTTTGTTTGTCGGTGTACTCATTATTTCAGCATGTGATGATACATCAAACATAACCGATATTGATAGCGTTGTTATTCCGGCACAAAATGTTAGTTACTCTCAGTACATTCAGCCGGTTATTACCGCAAAATGCGCGAATGCCTATTGTCATGATGACCAGACACGCATTGGTAATCTAAGTTTAACTTCATACTCGAATACGACAGCAAGTTACCTGGTGGTGGCGCCAGGGTATCCTCAGAACAGTTCACTTGTACTTTCTGTTCAAGGATTAAGCACAAATCCAATGCCTCCGATTGGCCGTTGGGCACTTACTAAAAATCAAATTGATGGAATAATAACTTGGGTAAAAGAAGGTGCTAAAAATAACTGATATAAATTCCGGTACTTATCTTCTTGAGATTTTCGCTTCAGAATCATTCAGAGTTGAGATTGAAAATTTCAAAGAGAAAATTTTTCCTCCGGGATATTACTATTATTCCGGTAGCGCTCAAAAGAACTTAGGGCAAAGAGTTGAAAGACATCAACTTGAAACAAAAAATATTCACTGGCATATCGATCACCTCACATCAATTCCTACAAATAAAATAAAAGCTGTCTTTCTTTTTGAAAACGCAAACAAAAATTTTGAATGCGAAGTGATCAGAGAATTAACAGAAAATTTTAAATTGAGAATTGCCACCAGAGGATTTGGCAATACCGACTGCCGCCGTTGTCAGTCTCATTTATTGTATTGTAAACAGAAAATGACTCACAGCCATTTCATCTCACGGTACCAATCAACTGTACGCTTGATGCCTTCTTCGAGTGATACCGTCTGATGATATCCTAAATCGCGTACCGCCTTGGAAACATCGCAAGTCCATGCTTTCTGAACAAAGTCCCTTGCCTTCTCCAAATTAAATGTAGCTGCCCTTGAACTGAATAATGCCAAAAATTGAGCAACCGATGCAACCGTATAAACTGTGAAATGTGGAATCTTTATTGTGAATGCTTTCTTACCTATTGCGCGATGACTAACCTCGCCTATCTGTTTCCAATCATAATACTGTTCAGTACCAATAAAATAAGTTTGTCCAATTGCTTTTTCAGAAATAGCAGAAAGGAATATGCCTTGAACCAAATCCTCAACATGAACCAGACTTAATTCTTTCTTATTAAGACCGATCACCCCCATCAAACCCTGCTTGTATGTCCTAAAGAAAAGATAAATCTCTGTATCCCGCTCTCCAAATACAGCAGGTGGACGAATTATGGTGATGGGGAGTCTATCCATATATTTCTTAGCGAGTTGTTCTTGAGCATATTTACTTTTTCCATAGCGAGTGATCGGGCGTTCGGGAGTTTCTTCTGTAACTGGTTTTCCATCCAAAGATGGACCGCAGGCTGTTTGGCTACTAACAATCACCACCTTTTGAATAGTAGGATTCACTTCACACAAAACATCAAGCAGCACGCGGGTAGTTTCAACGTTACCTTTGAAGTAATCTTTTTCATATTTCGCTTTTACAACACCGGCAACATGAAAAAGATAATCGGCATCTTTTAATATTTTATTGAGTGCATCCTTATCAAACAAACCGCAATCAAAAATTTCGACAGGTTTATTTTCAAGCCAGCGCTTAGAACTTGATCCGCGTAAAATACATCTTACTTCATGACCTTCGGCAAGAAGTTTATCAACAACATGACTTCCAACAAAGCCGGACGCTCCGGTTACAACTGAGATTTTTTTCATGGCATTTCTATTAATTAGTAATTTATTTTCTTTATATTGCCCACCAAAATTAGCTTAATTCAATTTTTATCAGGTCAAAAATAGAAAAATTAGTCATAGAAAAATAATCTGGAGGTTTTTTGGACTTATTCAAGAAGTGTTATGATTTTACACGCGCCGACGAAGTTAAAGCATTGGGACTATATCCATACTTTCGTGCAATAGAAGAAAATGAAGGTCCTGTGGTTCAGATTGAGGGGAAAAAAGTTGTTATGGCGGGCTCGAATAATTATTTAGGTCTAACTGCTCACCCTAAAGTTAAAGAAGCAGCAATAGATGCGGTAAAAAAATATGGAACCGGTTGTTCCGGATCCCGCTATTTAACAGGTACGTTAGATCTACATATTGAACTTGAAAACCGATTAGCAAAATTTTTTGGTACCGAAGCCGTTCTTCTTTTTAGTACAGGATATCAGACCGCCCAAGGTATTATTCCTACTCTTGTTCAAGGAAAAGGCGAGTATGTAATTTCTGATAAAGACAACCATGCTTGTATTGTTGCCGGACAAATAATGGCAAAAGGACTTACAGCTAATCTTGAGCGATACAAACACAACGATATGGTGGACCTAGAAAGAGTGTTAAACAAACTTCCAATTGACGCGCCAAAATTAATTATTAGCGATGGTGTTTTTAGCACGGGTGGTGAGATTGTTCACTTACCGGAGCTTGTTGCACTTGCAAAAAAATATAACGCACGTACATTGATTGACGATGCACATTCAGTTGGCGTTATTGGCAAAGGCGGAAGAGGAACTGCAAGCGAATTCAATTTGGAAAAAGAAGTTGATCTTACAATGGGAACGTTTAGCAAAACATTTGCATCTTTAGGTGGTTTTGTTGCCGGCGGAGAACGAATCATCAATTATCTTAAACATCACTCTACTGCTTTGATTTTCAGCGCATCTCCTACTCCGGCTTCTGTTGCTTCTGCCCTTGCTGCGTTACAGATTCTTGAGGAAGAACCTTGGCGCGTTGAAAAACTTATTCGTAATGCAAACAAAATGCGTAAAGAATTATCCGGAGCCGGCTTTACAATAATTGATGGAAGAACAGCGATTGTTCCGGTTATTGTTGGCAATGATGAGTTAGCTTTTGCAATGTGGCGCAAACTTTATGATGCAGGTGTTTTCGTAAATGTATTTATTTCACCCGGCGTTCCGCAGGGCAGACAGATGATGAGAACGAGTTATATGTCAAGTCATGAAGATGAACATCTTGATTTTATCATCAGTACATTTAAAAAAGTTGGAAAAGAAATAGGTTTGATCTAAGCTAATCGTTCTAAATTCTAGAAGCATACTTTCTAGTATGCTTTTTTTATATAGATGGCTGGAGATATTATGTCAGATATAGAAATCAAAATTGTTCAAACGAAAAAAGATATTGATACTTTCATCAAATTCGTGTGGAAAATTTATAAGAACGATCCCTACTGGATCCCGCCCCTACTTTACGATAAGAAAAAGATTTTAGACAGAAAGAAAAATCCATTCTTCAAACATGCCGGAATGGAAATGTTTCTCGCTGAAAGGAATGGCGAATATGTTGGCAGAATTGCTGCGATTAAAAATGATCTCCACAACAAATATCATAAGGACAAAATCGGATTTTTCGGATTCTTTGAATGCATAGATGATCAAGCAGTTGCTAATAAACTTTTTGATAGTGCAAAAGAATGGTTGATTAAACAAGGATGCGATGCAATGAGGGGACCTGCCAATCCATCTTCGAACGATGAATATGCAATGCTTTTGGAAGGATTTGATGATGAACCCCGTTTGATGATGTCTTACAACCCAAAATATTATCTTTCTCTATGCGATACCTATGGCTTTCAAAAAGCTAAAGACCTTTACGCTTACAAACTTGAGAACAAGAAAGTTGTTGGATCTGATAAGTTGAAACGTGTAGCCGAAATCGCTCAGAAGCGATCTGGAATTAAAATCTCTCAGATGAATATGAAAGAGTTCAATAAAGAACTTGACAAAGTAAAATTTGTATATAACAAAGCATGGGCACCAAATTGGGGTTTCGTTCCGTTTACGGAAGAAGAAATTGACACAATGGCAAAGGATTTGAAACCGCTTGTTGAACCATCTCTCGTGTTATTCGGCGAGATTGATAATAAACTTGTGGGCTTTGCACTAGTTATGCTGGATTATAATCAAATCTTTAAATCGATGAACGGAAGGCTTTTTCCATTTGGTTTCTTAAAACTTTTTACACAAAAGAAAAGAATTAAATGGTCCCGCATTCTTACTCTGGGTATTGTACCGGAATATCAAAAGCGCGGACTTGATGCTGTATTCTACTGGGAAATTGTTAATCGTGCTGCAAATCTTGGAATTCTTCTTGGTGAAGCAAGCTGGATCTTAGAAGATAATGAAATGATGAACCGCGGTGCGCAAGTTATGAATGGTGAAATATATAAGAAGTATAGAGTCTATCAGATTTCTATCTAATTCTTTACTCTCAACATATTTTAACGGCTGCAAATTTTTATTTCAAAGCTTCATCATACTTGGATATATGTGGCGTATCAATCTTTTTAAGTGAATTGAAAATTGATTTATCCGGGTAGTTCTTCAAAGTTTCTACAAACTCTCCGGCTTTCGCATCAAAGAATACCTTCATCAAAACACTTCGGATATCAAGCTGGTCTTTCATCTTTTCCAAATTTTTGATCAACTTGACGATGTTATTATATGCAATCTGTCTCTGATCATTAGTGTAAAATAAGTCCAATCCGTTATAGTGGTAATCAAAATAATCTTGACGGAATTGCTGATATTTTGCATTTAATAAATTATCAATCAATGCACGTCTGTTATATGCGTTGCTTTCTAACTGCCATCCTTTCGAAGAAGAACTACTTGCACCTCTCACGGTAATATCAAGTGCTTTTTGGAAATACTCAGTTCCTTCCAACGGTCTGTATGAATCTGCATCGAAACCAATCATCAGATATGCGTAAAAATCCAGTAAACTTGTCAGGGGGTCAAAATCTGCCCGGTTGAAATACATTGCCTGATTTTTTTCATACTTAAATGCCCATGTGTTATCCATGATACTCATCATAAGTGAGCCTAACTTTGTTCCTTCAATCGGTCGCTGACTTGTTACAACCATTTGAGCGGCGTAACTGGTCTCATCATTTGAACTACTAAAAAAAATATTAAAAGAACACTTAATTCTATCTCCCTCCCAGGCTTTGTGTGTAAACTTTGTATTGTTCAGATAATCCTTAATTTGATTTGCAAAGTAATCTAACCTTTCACGTGAAGCCGTTGGAAGTTGTTCTACATTTATTGTAACTGTAGCATCGAGTTCTTGAGCATTAATAAGTATTGGAAATAGTAAAAAACAGATAATTGAAAGAACTATTTTTTTCATTGCCCACACTCCGAATTAATTTCTAAAGCCAAGATATAGATTTGGAAAAAATTAAACAATATTATAAGTTGTCTATGTATGAAAAGAGTCATAACAATATGGTGGGTTTTACTCTTCTTATTCAGTAAATGTTTCGCGCAGACGAGCCCCGGAGCCAGGCAAATTGCTTTAGCTCACTCCGATGTTTCTTCTTCAAATGATGTATTCGCACTCTTCAAAAACCCGGCAGGTTTATCCCTCCTCAAATCACGTGAAGCAGGATTATTTTATTCCCCCGCTCCTTTTGATGTAAAAGAACTTTCTAATACTTACGCTGCATATTGTGAACCTACATCATTCGGTTCATTCGGTGCTGGATTCGGTATTTATGGTTTCGAACTTTATAAAGAAACCAAAATCACTATCGGGTATGGGAAAAAAATCTCAAACATTTTTTTTGCGGGACTAACATCAGTTTATCATAATGTCTCGATTAAAAATTATGGAAGCAAGGGAGTATTGATTTTCAATCTTGGAGCGATTGCAAAGTTGAATGATCAAATCGGTTTTGGTTTCGTTATTGAGAACATATCTCGTTCAACATTTGCCAATGAATCTAATCAAATTCCTTCTGTTCTATGGTTGGGAACAGATTTGAACTTAGTAAAAGAAATTTCATTTACTGCGGCAATCAGAAAAGAAATTGGATTCAATCCCTCGATCCGGTTAGGAACGGAATATTCTATAATAGATTTTCTAAAACTTCGCATCGGAGTTTCCAATGAACCAAACACCTATTCAGGTGGTTTAGGAATTTTGTATGATTTTGTTCAGGCAGATTATGCAGTTTCATCTCACTCAGATCTCGGTTTAACACATCAATTTGGTTTAATAATTCGTTTCACAAATAAATAGCCTTTGATGAGATTTATCATCGTAATTATTTTATTCTTCTCCAGCTCATTCATAATTAAAGCGCAAGTTGACACAACTGCACTTCCGGCTAATATGGATGATATTCTGGAAGATGCCACAACGGATAAAGAAGGAGTAGAGTATTACGATCTTGTTGAGTATTTACTCCACAACAAAATAATACTAAACAGATCATCAATAAATGAATTACTGAAAATTCCTTATCTGGATCGTCAATCCGCCGCCGCTATTATTCGTCATAGAAATTTACTGGGTGGGATTAATTCCGCCGATCAATTAAAAGAAATTGAAGGAGTAAGTCCGGATCTCATTGAAAAGATTCTTCCCTTTCTGCAACTTGGAGACATAAATGAACTTAGCTTTTTCGATTCTATCTCGAAACAATTGGAGGGAATTAATATTTCATTACGATCACGGGGAATAAAAGATCTTCAAGAAAAGCGTGCATATAAAGATGGTAAATATGATGGTTCAAGTTGGAAAGTATACAATCGTCTTGTAGTTAGTAAAAATAAAAATATTCGATTTGGAGTCTTAACGGAAAAAGATGCAGGTGAAAAATCATTGAATGATTTTACGACATTTCACTTTTATGCTAAAGATATTGGAATAGTAAAAAGTTTTGTCGCCGGTGATTTCTTGTTCGAGTTTGGGCAGGGACTTGCGCTTTGGAGCCGCTATTCAATCAGCAAAGGATCGGAAACTGTTGGAATACTGCCAAGAAATGGGAAGGGTATTATTCCATATTTAAGTTCAGATGAAAACATGTTTCTTCGAGGAGTTGCAGCGCAGGTAAATTTTAGTGGATTCAATGTGAGTTCATTTTTTTCTTCCAGGCAATTGGACGGCTCTATTGACCCGGTAACAAATCAAATAACTTCTATTCGAATGGACGGTTTTCACCGTAATGCAAATGAGATTGCGCACAAAAGAATCATAAGTGAAAAATTATTCGGAATATCTGCCGACTATGCTCTTGGCGAAATTGGTTCATTCGGTCTTCTGTATTACAATTCAATTTACGGAAATGATTTTCAAAATGAATCTTTGCTCGATCCATCAGGAAATAGATTCGACTATTTTTCAACGAGCTATAATTTTATTGCAAGCAAACTTACCTTCAGCGGTGAGACTTCTTACAATATGAAATCATTTGCAACCATCAACAGTGTGGAGTTCTCAGTAAACAAAAATTTTACTCTCCTATTTTCGTACAGAAATTATCCAAAAAATTACTGGGGATTACATACAAACGGTTTTGGAGAAAAGGACGGAACACAAAACGAAATTGGTTTCTATACCGGATTGAAGCTGAAAACAAATTTTGGAACTATCTATTTTTATTATGATCAATTTGAATATCCATTTACCAGCAATAAGATACCATTTGCATCCAATGGAAATGAATTTTTACTTTACTATACGGTTAAGCCATTCACCAATACCGAACTCCGTCTTCGTTATACTAACCAGAACAAAGATGCTTCCGCAATTGTTAATGATGAATATGGATTAATCAAAAGAAGATCTGAAAGCATCAGGGGAGAATTGATCTATAAAGTTTCAAAATACATTCAACTTCGATCCCGAATAAATCTGGTTGGTGTTTCCCCAACCTCAAATTCATCATCAGAAAAAGGTTTTCTGCTTTTTCAAGATCTTAAGTATTCCCCTTTTCCATCACTCAATCTTTCCGCAAGATTGGTTTTCTTCCGCACCGATTCATATGATTCCCGTGTTTACGAATTTGAGAATGATCTGACAGGTGTGATGACGAACCCTGCTTTGTATGGTGAAGGCTCTCGATGGTATATTGTAGCGCAGTACAAAACACAAATTGGTTTAACGCTTTCAGTGAAATATTCAGAACTTTTCAAACCAACCCAAAGAACACTTAGCAGCGGTGATGCGGAAATTCAAGGAAATATCGATAATCGGTTTAGTTTCCAAATGGATTTTCAATTTTAGTGAAAGCCTAACTCTTTATTTCATTTTCTCTCAATAATGTTTAACAGTTGCCTTGCCAAATTCCACCTAACTCTCTAAGTTGCACATGAAAACTTTCTAACTATTAAGGTAATAACTTGAGAACTATCGTTTCACTTCCAGGTGATGGAATCGGAAAAGTTGTATTACCGGAATCAATAAGATTACTTGAAGCAGCCGGATTCAAAGCAAATTATGTTCACGGGGATATTGGATGGGAATTTTGGTGTAAAGAAGGTAACGCACTTCCACAGCGAACAATTGATTTGATAACGGAATATAAGATCGCTCTTTTTGGAGCGATAACAAGTAAAGCAAAAGATGCTGCTGAGAGAGAACTCGATTCCCATTTGAGAGAGAAAGAATTCATTTATTTTTCACCTATCGTCAGTTTACGCCAAAAATTTAATCTTGATATCTGCATTCGTCCATGTGTTTCATTGAAAGGGAATCCCCTCAATTTTATTCGGCGAAGTGCAGATGGCGGTTTTGAAGAACCAATGGTAAACGCCGCAATATTCAGACAGAACACTGAAGGACTTTATGCCGGAGTTGAATGGACTAATCCGCCAAAACAAGTCCGTGATGCGCTCGAGACACACACAAAAATGAAATTCTTCAAAGATACACCAAGCGAAGAGATGGCTATTTCTACACGCATTGTTACAAAGAAAGCAAGTGAAAGAATCATACGCGCAGCTTTTGAGTACGCAAAGAAATTTGGCTATACTAATGTTACTCTTTGTGAAAAACCAAATGTTTTAAGAGAAACTTCCGGTATGATGTTTAAGATTGCGAAAGAGATCGCAAAAGAATATCCGAACATTCCATTATGGGATACAAATATAGACGCTCAAATGATGTGGCTAACAAAGAATCCGGAAGATTACGGAGTGATAGTTGCAGAGAATATGTTTGGCGACATTATAAGCGACGGTTTTGCCGGACTTATTGGTGGACTTGGATTTGCATGCAGCGCAAATATTGGAGAGGAAGTTGCAGTGTTTGAACCGACACACGGCTCAGCTCCAAAATATGAAAAATTAAATCCGTCAATCGTAAATCCGATAGCAATGTTTATGAGCGCATGTATGATGTTAGATCATATCGGTGAAAATGAAACTGCAATTAAAATTCGCAAAGCAATTGCAATGGTTGTTGAAGAAGGAAAAGTTCGCACATATGATATGATGAAATTACGCGGTGGTGCAGATGTTTTTGAAAAAGGTGCGGCAACAACTCAGCAAATGACTGACGCAGTAATTGCTAACTTAAAATTCTGAGTAGAGCGAAGAATCTCCTAATTTTCTGCATCGAGATACTTCACTATGTTCGTCAGATAGAAAAGGAGTAACATGAGCGGAGTATTTCTTATTCTTTTTGCGATGGTAATGTTCATCGCGGCATATAGAATTTATGGTGGATTTCTGTCACGTAAGTTTAGTGTTTCAGACTCTAATGAAACACCATCACATACAATGTATGACGGTGTGGATTATTGCCCGGCTAAACCTCCTGTATTACTCGGTCATCACTTTGCTTCTATTGCGGGTGCAGGACCGATAGTGGGACCAATCATAGCTGCGAGTTTTGGCTGGGTTCCGGTTTACTCTTGGGTTCTGATTGGTGCAATATTTATTGGTGGTGTTCATGATTACTCTTCAATAATTGCATCTATACGTCACAAAGGAAAATCTATCGGGCAAGTGATTGAAGCATATATTGGCTTCAGCGGCAAAAAATTATTTCTTATTTTCAGTTGGGCAACATTGATTCTAATTATCGCTGTTTTTACACTCATAGTCTCTGATACTTTTTATGCAATTCCAAGTTCGGGAACCTCTTCGCTTCTATTCATATTCTTAGCTGTCGGGTTTGGGCTAACAGTTTATCGTTTAAAAGCATCATTATGGCTTTCGTCAGTAGTAGGGGTAACACTACTTTTCTTTTGTATTTATCTAGGCAATATTTTTCCACTTCAATTGAGTAAAGAAATTTGGATTTTGATTTTACTCGCCTACATTTTTATCGCCTCGGTTACACCGGTTTGGATTCTTCTTCAACCGCGTGATTATCTGAACTCTTATTTTCTTTACACCTTGATGATAGGCGGAATTGTTGGTTTGATCTTCACTATGCCGGAAGTTCATCTTGCACCGGTTACAAATTTTTCAGTGGATAAACTTGGATATCTCTTCCCCGCTCTTTTTGTTACTGTTGCTTGCGGTGCTATAAGCGGCTTTCACTCAATTGTTGGTAGCGGAACAACATCAAAACAATTAGATAAAGAAACTGATGCAAAGGTTGTTGGTTACGGTGGAATGCTGATCGAAGGAATCCTGGCTATACTTGCATTGTTATCGGTTGCTTCATTAGATCAAGCTCATTTTTTAGAATTGTTAAATACTAAAGGTGCCGTCACTGCATTCTCGACCGGTGTTGCAAACTTTATGCATAACATTCCGTTTCTAGGAATAGAAGTTAATCTGGCGACAAATTTTGCCGCACTGGCTGTTTCTGCATTTGCATTAACTTCTCTTGATACAGCCACACGTCTTGCCAGATATACTTTTCAAGAATTTTTTGAAGTGAAAGAAAAGAAAGAACAAAGCATTCTCGTGAAAAACCGCTTCATCGCAACTGCATTAACGGTTGCTTTCGGTGGTGCATTGACACTCAGCGGACAGTCTATGGTTATATGGCCTGTCTTTGGAAGCGCTAATCAACTTCTCGCCGCAATAGCTCTGCTTGCTATCACTGTATGGATTTCAAATCTAAAATTAAATTACCTATTCACCTTGATGCCGATGTTGTTCATGTTCGCAGTTACGTTGACGGCTTTAGTATCATTGTTTTATTCCAATATCATTAAAAATAATTTTATACTCTCTATTATTTCCTTGCTTCTCTTTGTTCTGGCGTTGATACTTGTAGTGCAGGCATATCAAGTGCTTCGTAACAATAGGAAAGAAGAAGCATTTGTAAAATAATTTTTGGAGATGCAATTAAGATTGACATAGATATTCTTATTCCCGGCGCAATGGAATCAATCATTGTTCATCATGCGGATTTTGTATCGTTCCAACCGTTTAAAGCGTGAATCGTGAAAGGTGAAAGGTCAAACGTGAAAAGATGCAGTTAAGTTTTAAAAAATATATGAGAAAGAAAAATGCTTGAGCTTAATCATAAGAAGTTAGAGGTATGGAACAAAAGTATTGAATTAGTTACCGAAATATATCGTATTACAAAAAAATTTCCCAAAGAAGAGATTTTTGGTTTAAGCAGTCAGCTGAGAAGAGCTTCGGTTTCAGTTATATCTAACATTGCAGAAGGCTCTGCTCGTAAGAGTAGTCTCGAAAGAAAACGGTTTTATGAAATATCAAGATCATCTTTGGTCGAAATAGATGCGCAGATTGAAATAGCTAATCGGTTATCTTATATCAGTAAGGAATATATTGATAAATTAAATAGTCTTATAAATCAAATATTTGCAATGATGTCAAAATTAATTCAAAGGACATAATCATTTTTTACTTTTCACTTTTGACCTTTGACTTTTCACGGGAAAAATTATGAGCCAGACATTGATAGAAAAAATCGCACAAAGATATGCAGTAGGATTACAACCTAATCATACTGTTCAAGTTGGAGATTATTTATCAATCCGCCCTATTCATGTAATGACGCATGATAACACCGGCGCGGTAATTCCAAAATTTAAAAGTATCGGTGCAACTAAACTTGCTTATCCAAGACAAGTTGTTCACACTCTCGATCATGATATTCAGAACAAAGATGAAAAGAATTTACAGAAGTACAAAAAGATCGAAGAGTTTTCCAAATCAATGGGTGCAGATTTTTATCCTGCCGGACGTGGTATCGGGCATCAAATTATGATCGAAGAAGGATACGCTTGGCCCGGTACAATGGCGGTTGCATCCGACAGCCATTCAAATATGTACGGCGGAATTGGTTGTCTTGGAACTCCGATCGTCCGTACCGATGCTGCTGCTATTTGGGCAACATTACGTACATGGTGGCAAGTACCGCCAATTGCAAAAGTAGAATTGAAAGGGAAACTCCGACCTGGTGTGACAGGTAAAGATATTATTATTGCTCTCTGTGGATTTTTTAATCATGATGAAGTATTAAATCATGCGATCGAGTTTGTTGGTGATGGAATAAAACAATTAGCAATTGATCAGAGACTTACGATCTCGAACATGACAACCGAATGGGGCGCAATGGCTGGTGTATTTCCAATTGATGAAATAACAATTGAATGGTTAAAGCGTCGAGCCGAGCTTGTCGAGGCACGCGGATTAGAAGGAGTTACTTCTGATGTTGATGGTAATGGTGTCCATCCACGAATGAACAAAAAAAGAATTGCAGACCTCGAAAAGGAATTATCAGAATTGAAAGCTGATGCAAATGCTTTTTATGCAAAAGAACTTTCGATTGAACTATCTTCTATTGAACCGCATGTTTCAGGACCGAACACTGTAAAAACAATGACTTCGATTTCTGAGATCAGGAAGAAACAAGTGAAGATCAACAAGGCATATTTACTTTCATGTGTAAATTCCCGTGTAGATGATATAGCAGAAGCCGCATCAGTTGTTCGTGGTAAAAAATTTGCAGAGCATGTTAAATTTTATATTGCTGCCGCCTCAAGTGAAGTACAGGAAGAAAGTGAAAAACGCGGCGATTGGAAAATTTTAATTGATGCCGGTGCAATTCCACTTCCGCCAAGCTGCGGACCTTGTATCGGACTCGGAACCGGTTTGCTTGAAGATGGCGAAGTTGGTATCTCTGCAACCAACAGAAATTTTAAAGGAAGAATGGGATCGCCAACATCACAAGCTTACTTAGCGTCTCCCGCAGTTGTCGCCGCATCAGCAGTTGCCGGTTATATTAATTACGATTGGGATGATTCACCGGGTAAAATCCTTGGTGAAATCAAAACAAATACAAAAAAAGAAACAGCAAAATCTGCCGTTAAAATTATTGATGGCTTCAACGCTCAAGTTGAAGGTGAATTGATTTTCTGTTTTCAAGATAATTTGAATACTGATGGAATTTACCCCGGCAAATACACTTATAATGATGATATGACACCGCAAGATCAGGCAAAAGTTGTTATGGAGAATTATGATCCGGAGTTTGGTAAAATAGTTAAAGAGGGCGATTTACTCGTTGGCGGATTTAATTTTGGAACCGGAAGCTCACGCGAACAAGCTGCAACCGCGTTGAAATATCGTGGTGTTAAATTGGTACTTGCCGGTTCTTTCAATGAAACTTACAAGCGTAATGCTCTCAATAATGGTTACCTCGTTATCGAATGCCCGGAACTGGTTAACGAGTTAAATTCAAAATTTGGCAAAACAAAACTGACGGTAAAAACCGGAATGATTGCGAAAATCGATTTTGTTAATTCAACATTAACTACTGAAGGCAAAAAGTATTCTATAGATCCGGTGGGTGAAGCCGCTCAAGAACTTATCGTAATGGGCGGATTGGAGGAATGGGTTAAAAAGAATTTGGATCAATAGACCTCGGATGACACGGATTCAACGGATCAACACAGATTTGATCCACGGAAATTAGTGATGCCGTTGTTAAATGAGTTGACGGAACTGTATTAGATTCTGTTTTTCAGATTGTTAAATAAATAATATGTAAGGATTCGATTCATCGAACCTTTTAAGAACGAGACTTCATGAATGAGGTCTCTACAATAAAAATTAAAAAGTTCCTTTCTTAAGTTTTGCTAATCCGCCGCCATTAGTTGTAAGCCAGCCATCGCCTTTAAGATCAATATAGAAGGAAGTACATTGCTTAGAAAAGAATCCGTTTGTATCAGAGTCAAAAACTTTTAGCGGTTTTGAATCGTTATATTTTAGTAATCTGCCATTGACTGACATCCAAACATTATTTTCATTATCCATGTAGAATGAATTAACATCAAGATAAAAAAGCAAATGTAATTTTAGTGTGAATATTTATTCTTCCAGCGTTGAAATATTTCCGGGATCTTGTCCAAGCGCTCTTGCCTTGAGTACACGTCTCATAATTTTTCCGCTGCGAGTTTTCGGAAGTGAATCCACAAACTCAATATGTTCGGGTTTGGCAATCGGTCCAACTTCATGACTAACATGCTGACGTAGTTCTTCAATTAATTTGGGAGTTTTTTCAACACCGGATTTTAAAATGACGTAAGTATAAATAGCGTTGCCTTTCAATTCATGTGGAAGACCTATTGCAGCAGCTTCTGCAACTGAATGATGACTGACAAGTGCGCTTTCAATTTCAGCAGTGCCCAAACGGTAACCCGAAACTTTAATAACGTCATCAACTCTGCCGATTATCCAGAAATATCCATCTTCATCTTTTCGGGCGCTATCGCCGGTTAAATAAAATCCCGGATATTTCTCCCAGTACTGTTTATAACGCTCCGGGTCATTCCAAACAGTTCTAATCATTGCAGGCCAAGGTGTTTTGATAATTAGAAATCCTTCTTCATTTGCTTTAACTGATTTTCCGTTTTCATCAACAACATCCATCTCAATACCGGGGAATGGTTTTGTACCGGAGCCCGGCTTAAGCGGAACGCAAGGCATAGGAGTTATCATAAACATTCCTGTTTCTGTTTGCCACCATGTATCCATGATAGGGCATTTATCTTTTCCTACAACACGGTTGTACCATTTCCACGCTTCAGGATTGATAGGTTCACCAACCGATCCAAGCAATCGCAGCGAAGATAAGTTATGCCGGTTAACCCATGCTTCACCAAAACGCATCAATCCGCGTATAGCCGTAGGCGCTGTATATAAAATGTTAATGCCATACCTTTCAATCATAGCCCACCAACGATTGGGATAAGGAAAGTTTGGCGCCCCTTCATACATAAATGATGTAGTTCCGTTTAAGAGTGGTCCATATACAATATAGCTATGACCGGTAATCCAGCCGGGATCTGCAGCACACCAATAACGATCTTCTTCATGTATATCAAAAACATATTTGAGTGTTGTGTAAGTGCCAACCATATAGCCGCCGTGAGTATGCAGAATAGCCTTTGGTTTTCCTGTTGTCCCGGAAGTGTAGAGAATAAAAAGAGGATCTTCCGAATCCATAATTTCAAGCGCACAATTTTGAGTTGCAATCGGAAGGTTCATCAATTCATGATACCACATATCACGACCTTGTTCCATATTTACTTCTTCGCCGGTACGTTTTACTACCAGGCAGTGTTCAACCGTTCCACAACGCTGCAACGCTTCATCTGCAATTTGTTTTAAGGGAACCACTTTACCGCGCTGGTAAGCACCGTCGGATACCACCAAAACTTTTGAATTACTGTCTTCAATTCTTTCGGCTAAAGATTCAACAGAGAAACCGCCGTAAACAACAGAATGAACTGCACCTATTCTAGCGCATGCAAGCATTGCAATTACAATCTCCGGTGTTCTTCCCATATAGATCGTAACACGATCCCCTTTTTGAACGCCCATACTTTTTAATACATTGGCGAACTTGCATGTTTCTCTATGAAGTGCAAAGTAAGAATATGTTTTTGATTCTCCGTTCTCACCTTCCCAAATCAACGCAAGTTTATTACGACGAAAAGTTTTTACATGAACATCCAAACAGTTATAAACAATATTTGTTTTTGCACCTGTGAACCATTTGTAAAATGGCTTGTCTGAATCATCAATCACTTTATCCCACTTTTGAAACCAATGTAATTCCTCAGCCATCTCACTCCAGAAGCCGGGATAATCTTTTTTTGCTTGTTTATCGAGTGCATCCCAATCTTTTATGTGTGCTTTTTGAATAATTTCTTCGGATGGATAATAAACTTCTCCGGAAAGTTTTTTGTTTAACATATGTACTCCGATTGAGATTATTATAAACGTTATTTTTGTTACAAATTAAATGAAGATGCTGCTAAAATCAATAACCGAGTTGCCATCCTGGTTAAATTTTTCTTATGTTTGACTGTAGATGAAAAAACTAAGCAAATGAAACCAAGAACAAAAAAAATATTCTACTCATTAATTTTAACGATTTATGCAACCGTAAATCTTCTATCTATCTTTCATTTTCATCCACATCATTTTTCAACGGGTAATTATACTCTCATAAAGGATTCACCAGAAAACACTCTATTTGATCCATATATGGATTCAAATTCCAGTTGTCAACTACAGCAATTTTCTCAAACAAACTATTTAGACAACTCTTTTCAAGATCAAACTGCAATTGTGCACTTCAAAGAAGTTTTATTTATTGACCAATCCATTGACCATCCCATTGCATTCGAAGGTTGGTCAACCAACTTAAGAGCACCTCCAGCAATCTCATAACTCGTTTGCCATCTATTCAAATTATTTTTTAATTAATAAGAAAGAAGAGTTATGAAAACAAAAATGTTTTTCCCGTTTCTATTTTTTTCCTTTTTATCGCCTATTATTTTTGCACAAGATTACCTGCTAAAAGGGAAAGTTGTTGATGAACAAGATAACGAACCATTGATTGGAGTAAATCTTATTATTGATCAGCTTAAAGTTGGCTCGTCAACTAATTCTAACGGCGAGTTTGAATTCAAAAATATTCCGAAAGGCATTTACTCTCTCAAAGTTTCTTTCATCGGGCACAAGACTATTGTGAGAACTATTTCAGTTCCGATAAAAGAAGATCTAATAATAGCGCTCAAAGAAGGAAGTGTTGATCTTCAAGAAGTGGTGGTTACCGGTAATCCGCTTTTTTCCGATCTAAAAAATATTTCTCAAAGCATATTAACAATTGCCAATCTCGAATTACAAATCAAAAGAAGTTCTAACGTTGCACAGATGCTAAACTATCAACCCGGAATTTCAATGCGCTCGAATGGAATGGCTGCTGCCAGACCGGTAATTAGAGGATTTAGCAACAATAGAATTTTGGTTTTAGAAAACGGTTTGCGCATGGGCGATCTTTCAAACACATCAGACGATCACGGTGTTTCATCGGATGGAAGCGCGCCGGAAAAAATCGAAATACTCCGCGGTCCGGCAAGTTTGTTGTACGGTAGTAATGCCATCGGCGGTGTAATCAATATTATAACGGAGGCAATTCCAAATTATATCCTGAATGGAATTGACGGAGACATTAATTTTAGCGGAAGTTCCGCTAACAAAGATTTAAGCGGCGGCGGCGATCTCCATTTTGGAATAAATAGATTCGCTTTTCATAGCAACTACTTCAACCGCAGCAACAAAGATTATAGAGACGGAAACGGAAATATTGTTAGTAACTCAGATCAACTTTCGCAAGGGTTTCAGTTTGGGATGTCGTTCATTCCATCTTTCGGCTTAGCCGGGTTTAGTTATGCTAATTTTAATAACAACTATGGAATTCCAATCAATCCCAATGATGAAGAAGCGGAGCCGATCGCCATTAATATGAAAAAAAATGAATTTAGATTTTTAGTAGAAAGTTCTGAGTTAAATTCTTTCATAAAGAGTTTTAATTTGAAAGCGGGGTATCAAGATTATGCTCAAGAAGAAATTGTTAGAAGAACGGGAGAAAGCGGAACGTCATTCGGATTAAAATCTTTCAGCGCTGATTTGTCATTCAAGCACGAAACAATAGGCAACGTGTTTCAAGGAGTTTTTGGTTTTTGGGGATTGAAACAAAAATATACGGCAGAAGGATTAGAGGCATTAACGCCAAATGCAGATTACTTTAGCTTTGCCGCTTACTTTTTTGAACAGGCAAAGTTTTCCAATTTCAATTTTCAGTTCGGCGCGCGTCTAGAACAAAATCAAGTGAAGATTCCCGCTTCAATAATTTCGGGGAAACCATTCCCAGCCGAAGATAAAAATTATTCAACGTTTAGCGGCTCGGTTGGATTGGTTTACAACTTCACCGAAGAGATTTCTCTCTTTTCAAATATTGCTAATGCTTTTAGATCTCCTACAATCGAAGAGTTATCATCGTACGCAATTCACGAAGCAACTGTGTCCTTTGATATCGGGAATCGTTCGTTACAAAAAGAAAATAATCTTGGGTTCGATCTCGGTTTAAGAATTCACAGACCAAATCATTTAGTTGAAGTCAGCGCGTACTACAACTCAATTAATAATTTCATTTATGCAAAACCCACTTCCCTTTTTTACAATCCCAACACAGCAGGCAATCCATTTAACGATTCCACCGGTTTGAGAGTGCTTCAATATTCTCAGAACGACGCTGCGCTTTATGGTTTCGAAGCAAAAGCACAGTATGAATTTAATAGATCTCTTTTAACCACGGTTGTCTTCGATTACGTTCGCGGTCAATTAAAATACGGCGGCGAAAATCTTCCACGAATTCCTCCGATGAGATTTTCAATCGAACAGCGTTATACAACTGATGAATATTGGTTTGGAGTAGTTCTAAAATTGGTTTCAGATCAGAATAAAACTTCGCAGAAAGAAGATCCTACTAAAGGTTATGGCTTGGTGGATCTTTATACAGGTACAAAATTTTTGACCGGCGAGTTTATACACATGTTAAATTTGAGAATAGACAATCTGTTTGATCAGTCGTACAAAGAACATCTTTCAGCAATAAAAGATTTTGCATTTATGCCGGGAAGAAATATTCAGATCAATTACAAATTTTTATTTTAGTTGAAGTATGGTTATATTAGCTCGGTAATAATAAAAATTATTTCTGCACGGAGAGATGGCCGAGTGGCTGAAGGCACAGGTTTGCTAAACCTGCATAGGGGTAAACTCTATCGAGGGTTCGAATCCCTCTCTCTCCGCTCTTTAGTTCTCAATCTCTTGAGAACTTTTTTATTTTATGGAGTGACTGACCCTGCAGTAGCCGGGTGCTAAACCGTCGTAGTGGGAAACTGCTACCGAGAGTTCGAATCTCTCTCCGCTACATAAAAATAAAACTCGTACTCTTTGAAATTTCACGGAATACGGGCTTTTTTGTTTTAAACATGTTCCAATATGAACCATTATTACCATAAATAAAATAGCAATGGGCGGTAAATGGGCGGAGTTTTGCGAAGAGATTTTTAGAATCCAGATAAACTCAAGTAATCCGTTAGATTGATAGAGTATCCGTAGCAAATGGTTTGCATAATTATTACTTCAGAAAAGCTGTTGTAATTAATTCACCGCAAAGCAAAAGATAATTCGGAAGGTTATTTTTTTATGTAGGCGTTCAGACCAATTACCACATTTTTGCCATCAACAAGACATTGTGTGGTCACGTTTCCGTGTGTAGTTGCTACAACTAATGTTTTTCCGGATGCACTAGGCGTTGGTTCTTGCAAATCAATGCTGATGATAAGCTTTCCATTTTCAATTTTGACTTCCATCTCATTTTTCTCCTATTGTGAGATTATGATGTTTACTATGCTTGTACATATCCAAGACCTTATGGATCATCAAAGAAATATCATTGAACTAATAACACTATTTTTGCGCTTCGTAAATTAACATATCCAAACTCATTATGCTCAAATCTTTATTCTTTTTATCTCTCTGTTGCTTCCCCGCATATTGCTGACGGAGTATAGAATTCTGTGTAACATTGCAACACCAGTTGCTAAATGTTTTTATAGGGCATCCACTAATGGATTCCCGCCTGTCTGCCGACAGGCAGGCTAAAACCATGCGGGAATGACGCTACTCCGATGGAGTCATTCGGACAACCTGCCCGCCGGCAGGCGGGACGGCAGAGAATTCAACACGAAGAGATTTAATAGTTTCAAATTATGCAGGTCAAGATTTCTTTTTTTTCTTTTTTGGTTTGAACAAACCTTCGGGAACCGAACCAATAAAACAGATTTCTAAAACTTCTTTATCCGCGGGACTTAATGAACGGACCGAATGTGCATCAAGAATTTTATTGTGCTTAATTGTAAAAAGATAATCTCCAATGAATTCCAAATCTTCTTCAGTCGTCATCCAACTAACTTTATCGAACTTTGAAAGATCAACCGGGTTAGAATAGCTGCGTAAAGATTTATCACCGAGAGTATTAAAATAAAAATCGAAATAGCTCATCACTAATTCTCGAATTGAACGGTAAACAGGCTCACGAAATCGTAAAGTTGTAGTATTTGATTTTGCAACGGCACCATAAAGATTATTTTGCTTGAATACAGCAATCACGTGGTCATCATCATTATATGCCATTAAATCCACTATCAACGGTTTGTGACCAAGCATTTTTAAAACTGCTGCTGCAAATAAAGCTCCTTCAAAACAATTGGCTGTTTTTTTATGCATTACAAGGCGGGGTGAATTTGTAATGTAATCCGGATTATATCTAATACTATTTAAGAAAAGTTGAATGTCGAAAGGAGACTTAAATTGTTCAAAAAAAATCTTTTCCTCTCTGCTTAGTTGCTGATAATAAACCGGAGATAACTTCTTCAATTTATTTTTCCTTTCATATGCAGTTGGAATAATTTCTGAAATAATTTTTCGAAGATAAATTCATAACATCTTTTTATCAGCTGATTAACCGGGCGATACAAAATGCAACTCCTGCTGCTAATCCTCCTATCACAAGTGTGCTTAAACCACTCACAAGAGGTTTGAGACCGGTGAACTTACCTTTAACAAATCCGAATACAAAAAGCGCTGCCAGTGTAACTATCACGGAATATTTAAGCGCAGTGGAAATTGATGGAATGAAAATATATGGAGAAAGTGGAATTAGCCCACCGACAATATATGACAGAGCTATTGTCAGTGCACTGTCGCGTGCGCGTTTAGGTTCTATCTTCTCTAACCCTAATTCAAACTTCATCATAAAATCTACCCACTTCTTCGGATTCTTTTTAAGCGCCACAATAACAGGTTCAATTTGTTCTCTATTTAATCCATACTCTGTGAAAACATCAACAATCTCTTGTTCTTCCATTTCAGGCATTTTAATAATTTCTTCTTCTTCCCTTTTCTTTTCGTTGTTGTAATGTTCAATGTCTGTTCTTGCGGCAAGATACCCACCCAGACCCATTGCAATAGATCCGGCAGCAATTTCGGCAAATCCCGCCGTAACAACAATTCCGGTTGATGCAACTGCGCCGGTAAGACCCGCAGCAAGTGCAAACGGAACAGTTAAACCATCAGCCATTCCAATAACTATATCATGAACAAATTCGGACGCGGTAAAATGTTTTTCAACGTGGAATGTAGTTGGCATTATTTGTTTCCTCAATTTTTTCTGATTTAAAGCTAAGAAATTTTTCAAAACATTATTTATGTATAATGGTGATCTGTAAAGTATCATCAATCAACTATTTTGATTGATATTTTCGATCAATGAAAACAAGAATCACATCTACTCGCTTTTGGTTTTTGTCCGTTTTAATCATAATTTAGTAATAAAGATTTAAGAAGCTGCGTAAATGAAGTGCCCTTGAGGCTGTTATCTGTTTTCCATTCTCTTCAAAAGCTTGCCAAAACTTGAAAGCATTATCATTTCTGTTTTCAAATTAATCTTGATTATAACTGTAGCAATTTATTAATAATGGAGTATTTGTGGCTGATATAAGAAACATTGCCATCATCGCACACGTTGATCATGGTAAGACAACATTAGTAGATCAAATTCTAAAACAATGTAGTGTATTCAGAAAGAATCAGGTAGTGCGTGAGAGATTCTTAGATTCAAACGATCTCGAAAGAGAGCGCGGAATCACAATCCTCGCAAAGAATATTAGTATTCCCTACAAGAATTATAAAATCAATTTGATAGATACACCAGGTCATGCGGATTTTGGCGGTGAGGTGGAACGTGTTTTAAAGATGGCTGATGGCGTTCTTCTTTTAGTTGATGCGTTCGAAGGACCAATGCCTCAAACACGTTTCGTACTTGAGAAAGCATTGGCGCTTCATCTTAAACCAATCGTTGTAATTAATAAAATAGATCGCCCTGATAATAGACCTGTAGAAGTTCTCGATGAAATTTATGATTTGTTTATTGATTTGGATGCGCATGAAGATCAACTTGATTTCCCGGTAATCTATGCAAGCGGACGTGAAGGATGGGCAATTAAAGAATTAAATGACAGCCGGGAAAACATTAATCCCCTTCTTGATTCAATTATTAATGATCTTCCCGCCCCGCCGGTTCTCGAAGGTGCAACACAAATTCAAGTTACTTCACTTGATTACAGCGACTATGTTGGAAGAATTGGGATAGGAAGAGTATTCCGCGGAACTTTGCATAGAACAGAAAAATTATCCATTATCAAAAGAGATGGTACAATTCAAGAGACGGTGCCCAAACAATTATTTATTTTCGATGGACTCGCCCGGGTTGAGGTGGAGGAAGTTCAATGCGGAGATATTTGCGCGATTGTTGGAATTGAAGGAATTGACATTGGCGATACAATCTGTGATGCCTCAAACCCGGAACCACTTGAAATTATTTCAATTGATGAACCGACCATAAGTATGACATTCACTGTGAATAACTCTCCGTTCTACGGAAGAGAAGGAAAATATGTTACATCCCGCCAATTAAGAGATAGACTATATAAGGAATTAGAACATAATGTTGCTTTGAAAGTACATGATACCGCCTCACCAGATTCATACAAAGTATCCGGCAGAGGAATTTTGCATCTATCTATTTTGATAGAAAATATGCGCCGTGAAGGATACGAGCTTCAGATACGCGAACCGAAAGTGATTTATAAAGAGATCAATGGGAAGAAAGCAGAGCCTATTGAAGTTCTTGTTGTAGATGTGCCCACCGAAACCGCAGGTAAAGTGATTGAACTTGTTGGACAACGACGCGGCGAGATGGTTAAGATGGAAAACAAAGGCAACTTGCAGAAATTAGAATTCCATATTCCAACTCGGGGAATCGTTGGTCTTCGTACAAAAGTTTTAACGGCAACTTCCGGTGAAGGAATAATGCATCACAGATTTTTTCAGTATGAATATTTCAAAGGCATCATTAACAAAGTATCAAACGGCGTTATCATTTCGATGGAAGAGGGTCCCTCAACCGCTTATTCGATTGATGCTTTGCAAGATAGAGGTAAATTTTTTATTGATCCGGGCGACGTGGTTTATAAAGGACAGATCATTGGTGAACATACAAAAGAAAATGATATCGAAGTGAACATACAGAAAGGGAAAAAATTATCGAACATGCGCGCTTCGGGATCTGACAAAGCCGTTAAGATTACACCTGCAATAAAATTTTCTTTAGAAGAGGCATTGGAGTATATTCAAGACGATGAATTGGTAGAAGTGACTCCTAAGTCAATTAGACTGAGAAAATTGCATCTGGATACCAATGATAGAAAAAGACATAATCTTGGAAAAACAGTTTGATTTCTCATTTTAGTAATATAATTTAAGCATAGTAAATTCTTACTGCAGTTAGTAAGAAAAAATTATCATCAAAAGGAGAGCAGTACAGTATGGAAAAAGGAACAGTAAAATGGTTCAACGACAAAAAGGGTTTTGGTTTCATTACACCTGAATCTGGACCAGACGTTTTTGTTCATCATTCAGCAATTCAATCCGAAGGTTTCAAAACTCTTGCAGAAGGTGACAAAGTTGAGTTTGAAATTGTTAGCGGCGCTAAAGGACCAGGAGCGGCAAACGTAAAGAAAATATAATGTAGTTTTAACACTTTAGCTTTTTCGTTGCGAAAAGCAGACAAATTTTTGTCTGCTTTTTTTATTTCAATCCTATTGACAACAAAAAATGTTAAAAGTAAGTTGTTAGTGGACATCTTTTCATTAGATATTAACTAAGGATAAATGATAAAATGAGAATTACCGCTGAAATTACCGGTATTGAATACAAAATCCGGTTACTACCAGAACTGAAAACGATTAACATTACCGACTTTGATGTGAATAAAATTCCTTCTTCATGCATTTTGGCTAACAAGAAAAAATTTTTCGCAGTTTCAAAATGGATTTCACCGAAACGAACTCGCTCTTATCCTTACGAAAAAGTATATAACACTCTCTCCTTTCCGAAAAAGATTACGATCATCCCGATAATAAAAGATGAAGGTTCTGAAGGAGATCGTGACTTCATTCAGTGGGATACTATTTCATTAATGAGCTTACTTGATGTGTATGTGATCTTTACATACTACAAGAATGCGACAAAACATGGAACAAGGATAAATAAAATTACAAATCAGCAGTTCGATAATAAGTTTGTTGTTGATAAAATAAAAGATATTAGCAACTACCATAGCTCAGCGCTTCATTGGAATCTCAAAGAAGTCAATAATAATTTCTCTCATTTAATCGAACTCGCACAGCAATCTTATTCAAGAATCGAAAATAAATTGAAGATCCAACTTCATAATTCTCATGGTATAGAGACATTTAAAAATCAATTCAAACATGATGTTAAATATTTTATGGATGCTTCTCGTAAAAAATCGGAAGAAGCACAAAATCGAGAATCAAGAACAACACAGCCGAAAGAATTATTGAAAACTCTCACTAAAGCTACACTCACTATTAAGAATTATGGGTCTTCTCCCAACTGAGTGGGTGAATTATAGCATAAAAGTGAATAGC
>CAYVBQ010000035.1:0-37130 GCA_964449775.1 uncultured Melioribacter sp.
TGCAAAGATATAAAAACTATAACTATGTTGCAAAATTAAGTTGTTACTACACTAGAACTGAGTTTGATGAACTTGTGAAGATGGGAAAATGAATCTGCGAAGACTACGAGTTTTACAAGATGGAATAGAAAAACCCGGGCCCGTTGTTTATTGGATGCAGCGGGATCAGCGCGCACATGATAATAGGGCATTATTCTGTGCACAAGATAAAGCTAAGGTGCCTAGATGATAACCTACAAATACTCTTTCTTTGCAAAACTCATGTACCGTTACGGAAATATTCCGCTCACTTTTCTTCTTCTTATATATCTCGGCATGTCGGTTATCGGGGTCTTAAGTCACTGGTATTATATTTTCTTCGTAGCAATTAACTTAGCAATCATCGTTTGGCTCAATAGATATTATATCAAAACCTACAAACAATTCCCTTATACAATATCAGCAGATAATGAAAAATTAATCTGCTCCGATTTCTTCTTATCTAAAAGAGTTATTGAAATTGAGTTGAAAAACATTGACAAAATAACCGGTGGCATTTTTAGCGGTTACCCGACTCGTCCGACATACATTCATGATGTTGAACAAAATATTACTATAGGGTTTTATTCTAATGCGGGAAAATTTAACGAATTGCTGATGACAATTATTAAGAATGTTGATGAAAAATTATATCAACAGTTAATTGATAAAATAAGAAGACTGAGAAATGGTAAATGAGTTGAACAAAGAAGAGGCCGTCTCAAAGGATCGTTTGTCATCACGAGTCCCGATTCATCGAGACGAAGTGATCTCATTTTTTTTGATAAATAAAAGATTGCTTCGTCGTAAACTCCTCGCAATGACTGTCTATTTGACTTTTGAGACGCCCTTTTCCAGTTTTTATAATTACTTTTTATAGATAAGTATAGCGTCTTTTGCTTGTTTAGCGATTCTGAACTTTACAACTTTTTTAGCCGGGATTTGAATTGTCTCTCCGGTTTTTGGATTTCTGCCTAATCTTGCTTTTCGGTCAACCAGAACTAATTTTCCTAAACCGGGAATGACGAAGGCTTTCTTAGCTTCTTTGTAAGCAAGAACAACTAATTCTTGAATAAACTCTCCAGTTGCTTTTTTGCTTAAACCGGATTTTTTTGCCATATAAGTCAACACTTCGCTTTTTGTCATAGACATATTATTGCCTCTTTTGTTTGTGGATTAAATTCGTGTGAAATTTAGTATTTTTTTAATTGAAAACAAACATATTTTGTCTTTTATCAACATTTTGATTTAGGGAACTGAGCTCTTATCAGGCAATAGATTTGCGGGTAAAAACACCTCCACTTCTTCTTTTGTTAAGAGTGGAAATCAGATTATCTTGTAAACAAATTTTTGATTCGCTTGTGAAAAAAAACATTCAACTGATTTTTCTTATTCTTCTGATCTTCTCTGCTAACATTTTGGCAGAAAAATCTTTTTACGATTCCTACCAACTAAAAGAAACATTGAGTGATACTTTAAAAAGTAAAACTTCTACACAGAGAGACACCACCAATCATAGAGTAAGAAAAGAAATTCTTTTGCCTATCAAGAGGCAGTCTCTACTCGAACATCATTTAGAAAATTCTATTCTTTCGAAAGATAAGTTAGGAACGGCTGACTTTAGAACAACAGCAGATTTTTTTACAACTACTCCATTCGGATTTGTTAGAGATCTTGGTTCTGTTGGTCAGCCAAACGAAATATTGATTTACGGGAATGGATTTGGAAATATTTCATTCATGTCAGACGGTATTCCAATCAATAACCGTTTATCAAACGCTCTCGATCTAAATCTGTTTCAATCGGAAAGTATTGACTCAATAGAAATAATTCCTCTTGTGCGCGGGTTTTTGTTTGGTAATTTCAGCAATCCGGTTTCTATTAATTTCATTACTCGCGAGCTCGATTCTCGCAAACCGTATTCGCGGTTAAAATACTACCAGGCATCTAACAGCGAAGGATTGATTGACGGAATCTTTAACATCACTCCGTTCAGTAAACTAACTACCTATTTCGAGATTTCAAATCAAAGCACTAAACCTTATTATGAAAATACTGACTATAGCAATTGGAGCGCAACTTCTCGACTTCGTTATCTCCTCTCCAAATCAGTAAATTTAGTGGCAAGTTACAGATACATTAAAGCCGTAACTCAGTTAAATGGCGGTGTGGATGCAGATTCGATCAACCGAAGATATTCTTCCTCTCAGTTCGATGATATTCTATATGATAAATTCCGCGCGCCGGTGAGATTTACAAACAGATACCAGAAAGTAATGGTCAATGATTTCAGATTAAGCGTTCTTTCCAATTTCTCTGATTATTCATTCTCTGATCTTTCTTTTTATTATCAGTCGAGTCTTACCGAGTTCAGACAGAATGAGAAGTCCACCTTGGACGAATTCAAAGTGAAAAAAATTGTTGACGATAACTTTCACAGAACGGCTGGTGTTAATTTACATCAGTATTTGAGACTTGATATTGGGAAAATTTCTTCGACAACAAATTTTGAGAGATCAACTTTCAATTCACCGCTGCTTGCCCAAGAAACAGTAAAATCTTCTTTCTCGGAATCCGTTGTAGCTTCTCTAAATCTTTTTGGTGATACATTTACCCCATCATTTTATGGAAAATATTTGAACTACTCTGATAAGAGTTACATTGGCTTCGGTGCAGATGCAGTACTCTCACTTAATAAATCTTTTAATTTTTACGCCGGGGTTTCTTCCTTTCAACGACCATATAGTGTATGGGAGGAAAGATTTGTTCTGCCAAATATAAATTTGGGTGTACGGAATAATTCTTCAATTGAACTTTCACTTGTATTTAAGAATAGCTCTACAAATATCTCCCTTAATTATTTCAAGCAATCAACAAACAATGCTCTTCTTTCATCAACATTTAGGGACAATTCAGGTAAAGAACAAACTGTGTTTTTTAATGCGAACGAGCTGAATCTAAACGGAATGAATCTTAAACTTGATTTCAAACTTTGGAAAATCCTTTTTAGCACGAATACAAGTTTTTACTTCTCATCACAAATGAGAAAAGATTACAAGCTTTCCGATTATACTTCTATCGGAGGGATTTACTACGTCGATACTCTTTTTAATTCCAATCTGAATTTGAAAACCGGATTAACCTATTATTCAATTGGCGAACGCGATTATATAAATTATGATTTTGAAAAAAACATTTCTTCATATTATAACTTCGATCCTTCAATGACCTCTCCCGATATAATTAATCCTCCTATCTCCCCATCATTCCAAATTGATTTCTTTCTTGCCGGAAGAATTCAAAATTTAGCAACTATCTATTTCGTTTTTGAAAACCTTTTTGACACGAAATATTTTATTGTCCCATACTATCCTAAACAAGCGCGCGGAATACGATTTGGAGTAGCGTGGGAATTTCTTGATTAGCAACTGTTGCATATCTAACTTTGCACTCAAATTTCCGATAAATATTTTTACCGAAGAAACGGGACCATAATGAAAAATAAGTTGATAACATTGCTTTTACTTTTTACAGCATCAGTGTTTGCTCAAACAGTCGTAACAACAACACCGACTTATCCGACTTCAAATGATTCAATTGTTGTTGTATTCGATGCTTCCAAAGGAACTGCAGGCCTGAAGGGTTTTACGGGAGATGTATACGCACATACTGGTGTAATAACAGAATATAGTAATAATGATACCGATTGGAAATATGTGATTGCTGGATGGACAACAAATGTTCAAAAAGCAAAAATGACTCCTCTCGGAAATGATTTATACAAAATTACAATTAAGCCGAATCCAAAAATATTTTATGGAGTTCCTTCAAGCGAAAAGATATTAAAAATTGCTTTCGTATTTCGTAGTGCTGATAGCCAAAAAGAAGGAAAAGATACCGGTGGCAAAGATATTTTTGTTCCTTTATACGAATCCGGAATTACATTCGTGTTTAAGAATCCAACAGTGAATAACTCATTTGACGACCCAATGCGTTCTCCGGTCTTCGTTCAACCCGGGGGCAGCGTAGATATTTCCGTATCTACTGTTGCAATCGGTAAAAAAACGAATTGGCTTTATCTATATGTTGATGGCGTATTGAAACATCAAATTGCATCTTCATCCTCAATTGATTATAAATTTATTGCTGATGATTATAAAACGGGAAGACATGATGTAAAAATAGTTTCTCTAGATGAATGGGCAGGAAGAGATTCCACTTCATTTGTTGTTTTCAAAAACCCGGCTGTAAAGAATATACCGCTACCAGCCGGAAATCAAATTGGGATTAACTATGGCACCGATGCTGCTAAGGTAACATTAGTGCAATATGCACCAAATAAAAATTTTATTTATCTCATTGGTGATTTCAACGATTGGAAAGTTGATACATCATTTTACATGAACCGCTACGAAGCAAAGCCGGACAGCGTAATTTGGTGGGCAACCATTAATGTTCCAGGCGGCGTTGAACAAGCTTATCAATTTTTGATTGACGGAACATTACGCATCTATGATCCTTACACTGATAAAATTCTTGATCCCTCGAACGATAAATATATTTCTCCAACTGTTACACCGGATTATCCAACAAACAAAACAAGCGGAATTGTTTCCGTTCTACAAACCGGGCAATTGCAATACAACTGGAAGGCTGGAAATTTCAATCGTCCTTCAAAAGAAAAATTAATTATCTATGAATTGCTTGTCCGTGATTTTGTAAGCACTCACTCTTACAAAACTTTGGTTGATACTTTGAGCTATTTCAAAAAGCTTGGCGTTAATGCAATTGAACTGATGCCGATTTCTGAATTTGAAGGAAACGATAGCTGGGGTTATAATCCAACAACTTATTTTGCGCCGGATAAATATTACGGAACAAAAGACGATCTAAAGAAATTTATTGATGCCTGTCATCAAAATGGAATAGCTGTAATTCAAGATATAGTTCTTAATCACGCATATAATTCTAATTCTATGGTGCAAATGTATTGGGATAATGCTAACAACCGTCCCGCAGCTAATAATCCGTGGTTCAATCAGCAATCAAATTTTCAGAACCCGGACGCACAATGGGGAAACGATTTCAATCATGAAAGTAAAGCAACACAATACTTTATTGACCGTGTTCTTCAATACTGGATTACGGAATACAAGATAGATGGATTCCGTTTCGATTTCACTAAGGGAATTGGTAATAATATTAAAGACAGATATACCGATACTTGGGGAAGTAAGTACGATGAAAGTAGAATCCGACTATTGAAAAGAATGGTAGATAAAGTTTGGTCTTACGATCCCACAGCAATAATGATCTTCGAACACCTCGCTGAGAATCTGGAAGATCAAGAACTTGCCCAATACGGAATTCTGATGTGGGGAAATATGAATAGTGCTTATAATCAAGCAACAATGGGTTATCCTACAAATCCTTCATGGGATTTTTCCGGTATTTCTTATAGACAGAGAAATTGGAACGTCCCAAATCTTGTTGGTTACATGGAAAGTCACGATGAAGAACGGCTGATGTACAAAAATTTGACTTATGGAAATTCAAGTGGAACTTACAACACAAAAATTTTAACCACTGCCTTAAACAGAATGAAATTAGCAGCCACATTCTTCATTACAGTTCCCGGACCAAAAATGATCTGGCAGTTTGGCGAACTTGGTTACGATTACTCTATAGATTATAACGGAAGATTGGGGGAAAAACCTATTCCATGGGCTGATGGTTTAAATTACTATTCCAACACCGATAGAAAAAGTTTATTCAACACATTTGCCGCTCTAATTCGGTTGAAGAAATTTTATCCTGCCTTCTCTAGTCCAGAGTTCACATTAAATGCTTCAGGTGCAGCAAAGAGTTTATACATTAACCACACTTCCATGAATATTGCAATAATTGGAAATTTTGACGTTGTCTCTCTAAACGCTTCAGTATCATTTCAAAAAGTAGGCAAATGGTACGAATTCTTTTCGGGTGATAGTTTGACTGTAACCGATGTGAATTTGCAGATTAATTTATTGCCCGGTGAGTATCGTCTTTATACTTCGGTTAGAATTCCAAAAGCATCCGATCTGGTAACGGACATTAAAGAAGTAGAAGGACTTCCAACAGAATTCCGACTTGAACAGAATTATCCAAATCCATTTAATCCGGAAACCGTTATCAGTTATCAATTGGCAGTGAGCGGTCATGTATCCTTGAAGATTTACGATATACTCGGACGTGAAGTGGTTACACTTGTTGATGCAGTTCAGCAGGCAGGAGCTCATCATTCTCAATTCTCCGTTCGCAACTCTACACTCTCTAGCGGTGTTTATTTATATAGAATTGAGGCGGGAGATTTTGTTCAATCAAAAAAGATGATATTACTTAAATAATTTTGAGTTGACAGTAAACAGTTCATAGGTAGGTTTTCTAAAGCTGATTTTTATTTCGACAACTCTGATAAAATAACAGCTGATGCGCTGGCAACATTTAAGGATTCGGCATTACCTATACGAGGAATTGTAATTCTCAAATCGCAAGTATTTATTAATTCTTCGGTTGGTCCATTTGCTTCATTTGCCAGCACAAGTATCAATTTTTCGCGTTGAGAAAAGTTGTAAAGATTATCCCCATTTAAATCTGCACATAATATTTTATAACCGAGTTTCTTTTGTTCTTCTAAAGTACTGATTAGATTATCTTTTCGATAAATGTTAAGATGAAAAACAGAACCGGCAGAAGCGCGAATAACTTTAGGATTATAGATCTCTGCACAATCAGAACTCAATAAAACATTCTTGACACCAAACCAATCGCAGTTGCGAAGAATAGTTCCCATATTGCCGGGATCAGAAATGTTTTCCATTGCAACTATTAATTTATCATTATTAAAAGCATCTATGATATTCTGTTTGAAATGAAATATACCAATAACACCTTGCGGATTTTTTGTATCGCATAACTTTTTGAATTCAACCGTCTTGATTAACTCTATGTTCAGTTTTTGTTTTCCGAATGATTTTGCAAAATCATTATTCTCATCAACAAAATCTTTTAACGCAAGAATAATTTCGCATTTGTAACCGGAATCGAGCGCTTCGCGAAGAAGCTTAGATCCTTCCACAAGAAACTTCTTTTCTTCTTGCCTATTCTTCTTGTTTAGGAGTGATGAATAATATTTGAATTGATTTTTAGTGATCATGACTATTTTTATTTCTGATTCAAATATAGAGTATTTTTATTCCCCTTTAAATTAAGATAATTATTCGGCTGGAATTGTTGCGCTGAATGCAGTTTTTGTATTAGATTTGCCCCACGAAAAAATGCTGGCTTAGCTCAGTTGGTAGAGCAGCTGATTTGTAATCAGCAGGTCGCGGGTTCGAGTCCCATAGCCAGCTCTAAAAGCCCCGAATTCTAACGAGAACGGGGTTTTGTTTTTAATAGTAGTTGAGAATTGGCGGATTTTGACTTTACATAAACTTCAAAAGAGTTACAGAGCTTACACACAATATTTATCAACTCAATAGTGTTATGTTATTCATAGACCCCCTTCTTTGTTCTTTATAAACACAAAGATATTTCCTCTGGATTTATTCAGTAGGAAGAGGGTCTTTTTATTTTTCGTTTTGAACAGATGTGGTTTTGGTAGTCACGGGATGCTGACTTTATGAGATCATATTACTAAGTCACCTTACGCAAGGTGCCATTCTGAACGGATCCGGCATTAGCCGGAGGAGTTAAGAATCTCGGAATTGAGCAAAAAAGAAGTTTTTAGATTCTTCCCCCGATAATCCGCCGAGGCGGAGGGGAATGACAAATAATAATGTCTTTGCCTAACATCAGTTACTAAATAAATTTATTTTAAAACCGTCTGAATGGCTTCAAGAATATTATCAACAGGAATAATTTCTATTGTATTCTTACTTTTAATCGATTTGTAATTATTGGAAGGTATAACAACTTTCTTAAAACCAAGTTTTGCAGCTTCTTGAATTCGCTTATCGATATTGCTGACGCTTCTTACTTCTCCACCTAAACCAACTTCACCAATTACAACCGTATCATTTTTAGCAAACTTATTTGAAAAGTTGGAAGCGATCGCACAGCATACGGCAAGATCAACCGCCGGTTCGTCAATCCGGATTCCGCCTGCAATATTTAGAAAAACATTTTGAGCGGACAAACGAAGGTTGGCTCTCTTTTCTAAAACAGCAAGTAATATCGATAGACGGCGGTAATCAAATCCTGTTGCAACACGCTGTGGATTACCATAGGACGATGGTGTAACTAACGCTTGAATTTCCAGTAAGATAGGACGTGTGCCTTCCATACTCGATGTTACAACTGAACCCGTAATTTCTTTTTCCCGTTCGCTTAAAAATATCTCGCTGGGATTTTTAACTTCTTGCAATCCGTCATCATGCATTTCGAAAATGCCAATCTCATTTGTGCTGCCGAAACGGTTTTTCTGAGCGCGCAATATTCTAAATGAGTAACTGCGTTCTCCCTCGAATTGCAAAACTGTATCAACAATATGTTCAAGAACTTTTGGACCGGCAATAGCACCTTCCTTTGTAACATGTCCAACTATAATAATTGCGCAATGCTTCTTCTTTGCAAGCCGCATTAACTCAGCTGTGCACTCGCGTATCTGAGTTATTGTTCCGGATGCATTATCAAAATCTGTTTTATAAGTCGTTTGGATAGAATCAACTATCACAACTTCGGGAGCATGTTTTTCAATTGCATTGAGAATAATATCAAGGTCAGTTTCAATCATCACAGAGATTTTATCAGAATGTACTTTCAGTCTTTTAGCGCGGAGATTTATCTGATTTGCAGATTCTTCTCCCGTTACA
This sequence comes from uncultured Melioribacter sp., assembly GCA_964449775.1. Taxonomy (GTDB): domain Bacteria; phylum Bacteroidota; class Ignavibacteria; order Ignavibacteriales; family Melioribacteraceae; genus Fen-1258. The sequence continues at coordinate 8,871 of CAYVBQ010000035.1, forward strand.
TATAAAACTTCCCCGTTTATTTTTGCCGCAGCCTGCATTACAAGAGTTGATTTACCAATTCCGGGGTCACCCCCAATCAACACAACAGAGCCGGGCATTAATCCACCGCCAAGTACTCGATCAAACTCTTCAATATTGGTTTTGATTCTTTCTTCATTTTGATGAGCGGCTGTGTTCAACTTCGTAATGGATGATTCACCGCTATATTTTTTCTTTGCCGATTTTTTCTCTTCTATGAATTCTTCTGTAAAGGAATTCCAGCTTTCACACGATGGGCACTTACCAAGCCATCTCAATTCCTCATGTCCGCAGTTAGAACAAATATATTTTATTCTGTTCTTAGCCATTAGAATCCGGTCCGCAGTATAAATTTTTGAATTACGGGATCTTTGCTTTCTAAAACTTCCTGAGGTGTACCTGTAAAATAAATTTTCCCTTCGTGTATCATTGCAATTTTATCGGCTGTATTTTTTACACTGAACATATCGTGAGTTACTATTACGGATGTAACCTTAAGTTTTTCATTAAGATCCTTGATCAGATCGTCTATCGAGTCGGACATGATTGGATCAAGACCGGTTGTAGGTTCGTCATATAAGATATATTTTGGATTCGTAACTAATGCGCGGGCAAGCCCAACGCGTTTTTTCATTCCGCCCGAAAGTTCCGATGGTTTTAAGTTTTGCGTTCCCGGCAACCCAACAAGTTCAAGTTTCTCAGCAACTATTTTTTTGATCTCCTCCGGTGACATCCTGTTTTCACTCTCAACCAAAGCGAGAGATACATTTTCTTCTACCGTCATTGAATCGAATAACGCCGCTCCCTGAAAGAGAAATCCGAATTTCCTTCGGACTTCATAAAGTTCTTTACGCTCCAAATTGTTTATTATTTTTCCCTCGAACTTGATATACCCTTCATCGGGTGAAAGTAAGCCTACGATATGTTTAAGTAGAACACTCTTACCGCAGCCGCTTCTTCCAATTATCGCAAGGGATTCCCCCTCTTTTATAATTAGATTAACACCGCGTAAGACTTTATTAGTGCCAAAACTCTTATGAAGATCTATTATCTCGATCATTGCATTAAAAAATGTTTTTGTGGTGAAAATATATGAAAGAATAAAATGTTATTCGATTTGAAAGTGAGCAAAAGAATAGAACGCAGATTATTATGATAATTAAGATTAGTTATGATCATAGAAAATCATAAACGATCATAGTGATCTGCGTTCTATTTAAAATCTTTTTACGGATTCACACCTGTGTGACAATCAACGCAATTCATCTCTTTCCAGGCATCACCGCTTTCGGCATCGGGATGTTTAAAAATAAGAAACGCATTGAACGGTGCTACTTCTAATTTATCCAACAGTCCTTGTGCGTTGATATAATGGCATTGATTACAATCCTTCTTAATCAAGCGTCCTTGTGCAGTTGCATAATTATCATTGTGGCAGCGGAAGCATCCCATAAACTCCATATGCCCTATGTTGTTCGGATAAACATTCCAACGAACTTTCATTTCGGGAAAAATATTTTTCTTAAACGCCTCCTGAATTCCTTGAACCGCTTTATCAACTAAATATTTTTTATTCGAATAAATATCCGGATACTTTTCTTTGTAATATTTGTTTATCTCATCTCTGATGACAATCATCGCAGTATCGGTTGTGGAAAATTGTTTATCAATAATCTCAAGTGCTTTCGATTTTATCCACGGAAGTTCTTTTGGAATCGTACCAGCAGCAAGGGCGGTATTTAGAAAAAATGTAGGCGGCTGATAATTGTGTGATGGGCGATTATGGCAATCCATACAATCCATAATGCGTGTCTGCATTGTATCCAAAGCTTTTTTCTCAACACTTTCATTTTTATCTTGATAAACAAAAACTTCTCCGGTTTTCAGGTTAGTATATCGAACCCAGGGAATTTTCTCCCGCTTATTATCAGATGCTTTATATTCTATGCGGACGTTCGGATTGATGTGCCAATGAATTCCTTCTTGTGTACCCAGAGCACTAATTTGCGCACCGATTTTCATTGTGAGCGAAATATCCCATTCAGAATTTTTTTCATCGGTCAGATAGTGTCTTTGAGTAACTAGCTTTCTTGAATAAAATTTCTGCGGCCAATGGCATTGTTCACAGGTTTCGCGTGCAGGGCGTAAATTAGAGATTGGCGTTTCAATTGGTCTTGGAAAAATGCCTAACGTAACGGCATATACTTGATATAAACCGGACAGTTTGGATCTAACATACCAATCGGCACCCTCACCAACATGACAAGCAACGCAAGCAACTTTAGCATGAGGAGAATTTTGATACGCTGTATATTCAGGTTTCATCACTTCATGACATAGTCTGCCGCAAAATTCAACAGATTCGGTATAATGGAACGCTTCGTAACTTCCGAATGCAGTAAGAAAAAGAAAAATTGTTGTTCCTATTGCAAAGATGAAGAAAGCATGTCTATGGCGAATATCATTTAGATTAACTTGGGGCCATTCCCTCTTAGGAAGTACGTGATGTTTTTTGTCTCTTCGCACTTTTAAAAACATTCCTACAGGAACCATTATTAAACCAAAGACCAAAAAACCCGGAAGAATTATATATACAACTAATCCTAAGTAAGTACCTCCACCGGATGTAAATGTAATCACGAATAAAAAGATTATCATGAAAAGACTAATCAGAGCAATTGTTACACCAATAAGCGAGATCCAATTTTGTGACGAATGAGGTAGTTTCAGCTTCATTTTGTTCCTTCAGAATAGCTTATTAATTTATTTCGAGGGTAATAATACAACTTTATTTACCTCTTGGAGGCAAACTTAGTTAGAGTGAACTAAAAATCCAAAATGTATTTATTGGAGTTCGCTCATTTTTAGGAAGTACGTCGGTATTATTGACTTATCTTTTTCTCTTTATCCTTAATTTTAAAATACAGAGCTATAATAAATACTAAGAATGCTAGTGTTGCTATAGCAAATCCGTTTCTCCTTGTATAATACTCGTCTATTTCCTTTTGAGCCAGGAGAGATGCTTTATTTGAAATGTCTATTCCTTCTTTGGCTTTAGCGCCTACTTTTATTGAATCGAAAGTGTGAATTAATGTTCGGGACTGTATCAATGCTTGCCTGGCGTCTTGAAGCTGGAACCCAATTTCTACGTCATTCATTCCTTTTTGTTTTACCTCCAAATACTTTGCGTTCGCAGCGTCGTATTTATTTTTCAATTGAGTAAGTGATGAATATATTTTTTTAGAAACGGTATAACCTTCATCACCTTCAGTATGGCAGTCAATACATTTTGATTCTTTACCGATACCGATCATCTCATCATTAGGTTTTAGAACTGCATGATAACCGTGACATTGTTCGCATCCATGAAAATCTTGTTCATCAAATGCTCTTGCCATTTTTGTTGTGTTGAAATATTCCATATTGCTTGCATGACAAGTACCGCACACATGAGAAATAGATGTAATTCCGGGAGGCATTGCACCATGATTACCGTGACAATCATTGCAAGCCGGCGCACCTAAATCTTTATTTTTTAGAAGGGCTACACCATGAACACTCTTTGAATATTCTTCCAACGCGCTGCTGGAAAGATTATACTTTTTCATTAGATCAGGATTACCGTGACATTTGTTGCACGTGTTGGGGACATTTAATTTATAAACAGTTGAGCGTGGGTCTTTTGCCGAAAGAATCCTGTGCGCGGAGTGGCAGCTTGAACAATCAGCAACATTTTCATCTCCTTGTAGAAGCTTTTTGCCGTGCAAGCTTGTATAGTATTGAGATACTTGATCTGTAGCTATGCGTGGTTGATATAATCTCATAAAATCAATGTTCGAGTGACACTTTCCACAAAATTTTGGAATATCCTTTTTCTTAGGTACGCCAATAAATCCTTTGGAAGGACTCATTGCAATTTCCTGATCATCACTATTCGGGTCTCCCCCATGGCAAGATGAACACGCAAGATTTGCATGTCGATGAGCATCATTTTCCGAAAAATCTTTCGGCAATAACTCAATTTCCTTATGGCATGTATAACATCGGTCGTCTTGAGGACTCAGTTTAGCAGTAAGGTCTTTCTTTTGAGCAAGAGCAAAACCAAAAAGAAATAAAAATGCTACTGCATATAATGATATATAAAAGAATCTTTTTTTCATCTTGTTGTTCCCTATAATAAGTAACCTACGACTGTCATTATCACGATGAACGCAACAACAATAATTCCGATTAAGGTTAAGGGTTGAATTTTCCAGTTGGGTTTGTGTTTAACTTTTATATATGGAATTATCATCCAGAAAAAACCGGCAACTCCAAAGAATAAAACGCCAAGTAATTCTCCTTCTATGAATAGAATATGAGCGGGAAGGAGTTTAAGCGTTTGGAACATGAACATAAAATACCATTCCGGTTTTATACCCGCGGGAGCTGATGCAAATGCCTCTGCCTTGTTACCCAACTCCCATGGGAAAAAGAGTGCTAAGAAAATTAGAATGTTGAAAACCACCACCCATAAAAGAAGATCTTTCAAAGCAAAATCGGGGAAGAATGGAATATATTTTTTCTTCTCTTCCGGTAGGTTCTTGAAATGATCCGGCTCATGCATTCCCTGCTGTTGTATAAATAATAAATGCAGCGCAAGAAAAACTGTAAATATGGCTGGCAGAATTGCCACATGTATACCGAAGAATCTCGAAAGTGTGGCTCCGGTTACATCTTCTCCTCCTCTTAAAAATGTTCTGAGTGGCTCTCCAATTATTGGAACTACTCCAACAATATCTGTCCCAACCTTTGTAGCAAAGAAGGCAAGTTCATTCCAAGGTAAGAGGTAACCGCTGAATCCGAATGCTAACGTAAAAACCAAAATAATAAAACCGGTTATCCATGTTAACTCTCTCGGTTTTTTATATGCCTTAGAAAAGAATACACTAAACATGTGTATGAACGCAAATAATACCAATAGATTAGCAGACCAGTTGTGAACATTTCTTATTAACCATCCAAATTTTACTTCGGTAACTATAAAGCGAACACTTTCGTACGCGCTGTCTTCTCCCGGTCTATAGTATAAAAGAAGAAGTATCCCGGTGAATAGTTGAACTAAAAATAGGAAGAGTGTCACTCCTCCCATATAATACCAAATGGAGTGTTTATGCGCCGGAACTTTTTTATGCTCTAGCAGATTACGCACGGGCGAGAGGTCATACCGTTCATCTATCCACGAGATAAATTTATTTCCAATATTTTTAATCATATTTAACCCTGTTTAGTAATTACGATTTCATCTTTAATTACTTTTACATCAAACTGTTCAAGAGGTCTGGGAGGTGGCCCGGAAACATTGCGCCCGTTTAAATCATAAATACCATTATGACAAGCGCATAAGATCTGCTTAGTATCGGTTTTATATTGAACAATACAATCCAGATGTGTGCAGCCTGCAGACAAAGCTTTTAGCTGATTATCTTCGGTTTTAATGAGAATTACAGGTTCTCTCCCGAACTTAATTATTTTTGCACTGTTCGTAGGGAGTTCTGTGCTCAAACCGGCTTTAACCGAATTAACTTTTGGTTCAGCACTCTTTGGCGGGATTAAGAATGAAAGGACCGGATAAAATACTGATAAGATTCCCCCAATTCCTCCTAAACCCAAAAGTGTGTTCAGAAATTTTCTTCTATCTATTGACATAGCTTCTACATGTTTAGTTATCAATTCAATTAATTAGTAAAGATCTTTTTCTTATTTTATTTTTCACTCGAAGCAATACTTTTTGATTTTACTCTTCCGTAAAATATTGATATTGCCAGCAGAACAAGCCCAAGAACGATAAACGAAACAATTCTGTAAATCGGGTCAAGATTAGATGTTCCTACAAAAAGTATATACAAGACTGTGAGTGCAAATGTTAACAGTGCCATCCAGCGATATTTTTTATTCTTTAGAATTACACTGAGCACATAATAGATAATTGCTACAATAGTCCACGATAGACTTACATAATCTTTGGGGACAATATGGTAGAGAGCATAAGGGAAGATAAAAAACGCTGCGCCAAGATATGATAATCTCATAATTTCCGTTTTTAGCTCTAATCTGTTTTTCTGCCAATTTAAGATTCTGGCGGTTATCAAAGCCACAAGACCAAAACTAAGAGATACAGTACTTATAGCTCCAGCCAAAGCTAAATAAAAAATAAATATTAACAGATACATTACAAAGTTTGCCACTATGATTATCTTAGAGCGGAACCAGAGCGCAGTTGAAACAACCAGCAAGCTCTGCCAGCATAACCAAACGAAGAAATCCGGTTTGGGAAATTGAGCAACGATAGCAACACTCAATGCGGTGTAGCCTGCAATCGAATAGAAAAAAGTAGAGAATTTACTTTCACTTTTGATCCAATATAGAGTTGCGATAATAAGAAAAATAATTGACGAAGAAAGGTGAAAGATAGCCAGTGCATCTTTGTGCTTTGTCATTGTAAATAATAAGAATAGAGTGTAGCTCAAAAAGCAGTTGAGAATTGTACTTACTATTAGACTGTTATTTTCAGATTCTTTTTCGGCTCTGAAGAAATTTCCGGAAGCAAAAATGATTGCGAATATCAAAATTGATAGTATTTCAAAAGGAGAAGTGCTTCGTAATTCAACATTATTTCCTAACAGCGGGTTATTGATAAACCAGAGTAGAGTTGTAAGATATACAAGAGAAATTCCATATATAAAAAATCCATTCCATTCAAATTTTAGCTTTAGGTAAACTATGAACATAGATAACAAAACTGAAAACACGAAAACAGAATATGTGTCATTACTTATGAGTGTTGTTACACAACCAATCGTAATACCAATCGAACTTAGGTAAACTGATTTCTTGTTATAGGAGATATAAAGATGTACTGTTGTGACCGTTACTAATAAAATAATTTCTATCAGATTATTTTCGATCGCCGGATTAACACCGAAAAAATGTAATCGGAGTGTTGTAAAATATAATAGTAATAATCCCCCGCCAAAAACATACTGAGATAAATATTGAAGTGAGGTGCGTAAGTAATGTGACAGCCAGAATAAAACAGCAACGAGAACGAAACCGATCAAACTTGGAAATACCGGTGATAAGTTTTGGTAAGGAAACGTCAGCAGAAATACAATACCGATCGCAAGAATAACTATGCCAACCTTTGCAAACCAAAATTGGCCGATCTGATTTTCCAGCGAGTCTGTACGATCTGAAATGTTATTTGGTAAATTGTTGGGTAACTTGAGTTCATCTTTTGATGATTCTGCTTCAAGGTTTAGGTGTGCTTCGAGTTTTGACACTCTTATTTCAATGCTCTTCAGATTAGAAACAATCTGATTTAATTTTTCGGAGTCGGAAGCAGATTCTATCATATTCTTCTCCGTTCTATTTTATATGATCATTCCTTTCTAAAAAATGATCAATCAGTTAATAAATTATTCTTGAACGGGATATCCGCCCGCTTTATCTGATTTGAAAATAGTTTTATTATTCACTTGATGCAACAAGAATTTTGGGGAAGTGGAGAATTGATTTCTTATAATCTTAAGAAAAAGGAGAAATGTTATGATAAATAAAAAAGGGAACCTATGGGATTCCCTTTTCTTTACTGTAAAAAAATAAAAGATAAAATTTTTATTTCTTTTCTACTTTCTTTTCAACCTTTTCAGATTTTCCTCACACTGTTCGTTGCCATTCTCGTCTGAATGTGATCTATCGGCGTCATGTGCTACTTTTCATTTGAGTTGAATCTGAACCGTGTTGCCTTCGTATCGAATATCCATCGGAATAGTAATTGAGAACTCGGCAACATCAAGTTTATTCTTTTCATCAATACTGAACTTCGAGGGTAGTGTGGAAACAGCAAAAACAATCTGTTGTTTTTCTTGATCAACTAGTACCGGAATTGTTTGCTTGAAATCCAACATCACTCCTTTCTTAAATAGAATCAATATGGGTACCATTTCGTATATCGCTGACTGTTTGTTGATCTGTGTAATTCCGAATGGTGTGTAGCGTGCAACTCTGGCTTTGTATTTTGATCCCCCATAAGAAATCTTCACAAGAGTTTTATCCGTTTTGAGTATCGAAGCGACTTTTTCTTCAATCTTTAGTTTTCCTTCTTTTTCAAATTCCAACTTGGTACGATAGGCTTCATCATATTTATATTCTAACTTTGCCAGAGCGAGATATCGCTTGAGTTCTTCCTTCGTAAGTCCAACAGATTGTCTAAGCAAGTTGGTAAGGTACTCTTTTGGTTGAAATATTTTATCCTTCCAGTGCGGCAGTACGTCATCAAGCAACAATGCCTGACATGCACCTAGATCATACAATCTGAAACGGAGTGGTCCTGAACCAAATTTATTCCCAAAGCGGTCATCATTGACAGCGACGATGTTAACCATATTGTCGATTGTATTATGAAATCGCTTCGAAAGAATTCCTCGATAACCATTGAATCCTTGATGATAGTACATTTCTTTTGTCGGTTCAATTTCCTCACCAAGTTTCATAAACTTGTACTCAACATATTTTGCAAGTCCTTCCGCATATTCATTCAGATTTTCATATTCAACCCAACTACTATCAAGACGCGACTGTCGAAAGCTCCGTACAGCTACAAATTTCTTAATCTTTTCAAGCCTCGTCTCCAATTTTTGGGTGAGAAGTGCGTCCTTCAGAATGTTGCCTTCCAAAACATAGAGGGCATTATTTTCGGGATCAAGAAGCGGATATTGAGAAGCTATTCCCTCATCAGCTCCCTTCTCGGGTGCCAATTTGTTTTGATAAACATGAAACGCCTCGTGAAGAATCACCTCCAATTCGTAGTAAGGATCGGGTATAAATTGCCAATTCTTTAACCAAACACTTGTAAAATCCTTGGGCCGTCCAAGCACATCCCGTAATCGATTACGCATTGTGGAATAAGGATCTGCAACAACCAATATAGGAATGCTATCAATTTCACTTGATGTATTTTGATCATCGATGCTGAAATGAGTCGTGTCATTTCTGTAATAGATCGTTTCGCCATCGAGTGGATTGAAACCTTTGTATTCTGAAAATCCTTTTGGCTTGTGAGGAAAGTTGATAAGCACATCTTGAACATTGGGTCTGTAGAAAAGAACAGGGGTTTTTTGAAAATCCCATCCTGGAAAGAGTTCATTGGCTAAGTCATTCGAAATGTTGCGACACTCTTTTAACGAAACAACCAACAACGGATCGATTCTTAATTCAAATGTTTGTTGTCCATATATCGACGCGGTAACCCAGAACATCAACACCGCAAATGCAGCTGATATTAGAATTCTCTTTTTCATATGAATCCTTCGTTCATTTGGTTTTTAAGTTTGAGTTCGTATATGAAAAAACTAAAAAAGGTGAAACACGAAAGTATTTCACCATCAAAGACAACTAACTATTTCTTCTCGGATTTTTCATCATCTTCTTTTTCTTCAATAATTATATGTTTCATATTCTTGCCCGGGGAATGCTTTCGCATCATCTTCTCACCGCAACAGCAAGAACATCCGCAACCATTTCCTTCCATATGCTTAAAGAACATTTTCCTATCTCTCGATATATCTTCATCATCATTCATAGTAACAGTGATATGTTTCATCCCTTTTTCTTCATTCAAAAACTTTTCAGCTTCGTCACCCTCATAGGTTTTTGTTTCTTCTTTACCATCTTTCATCGTTGTAATGGTTACTACCTTTTTACCGTCTTTGTCTTCAACTTTGATTTTCTTTTTTATATCTCCAACTTTAGTCTCAAAATCTCCGGCTTTAGCTTTTGATCTGAACATCATTACTTTACCGTCCCCTTCCTCAAAATGCTCGAAGTCTCTGGAAGAAGAAACTTTAATTCGTTTTTCAGACTTCATTTTATCTGCCATTTTTTGAGCATCTTCACCTTCAAAGACAACATCCTTGCCGTCAACTTTCACTGTGATCTTTTCAACTTTGCCTTTGAGTTGATTAAGTTTTGATTTAGCTTCTTCTTTTTCTTGTGCTAAGAGTGTCAAAGAGAATAATCCAAGAAGAATTATAACCATCATTGTGAAGAATTTTGATCTGTCTGTTTGTAGCATTTTCATAATATTTTCTCCTTTTTTTTACTGTGTTAAGATATACACTCAGACATCGGAAAGTTATAAAAGTGCCAACAGGATTTGTTAAAAATTGTTAAACGGAAGTATTAAGTCCAAGATTACACTAAATTTGTAATCATGAAAGAAAGAAAAATAAAATTTATTGTAGTTATAATGACCGCCGCGGTCATTGGCTTAATTGCCGTCCAACTTTATTGGATATCAAATTTGATTGAAGTTGAGCGAGATCGCTTTCGCAGAAATGCTTATCATTCTCTCTTTCGCGTAGTTGATCAAATTGAAAAAGAAGAGGCAGCAAAAACAGTTCTGGCAAATATTTTGGCGAAGAGAGAAAATAAATCCGGCTCTTCTGGAAAATTAGCCAAACCAAAAGAATTCGAAGTTTTTGTGGGTGATAGTACGTTTAAATCAAAAATGGTTAAAATATACAGCGAGAATGAGCCCTTTCGCATTAATCCAAAAAATGATTTCGACTCAACTAAAAAAGGTGTCCAATTAAGAGTCTTTGCTTATACTCAGGAAGGAAGAACAAGGATGCCAAGATATGTTTGGCGGTCGGATTTCGATACGATCATTAGGAACAGACAATCACTTATTCAACGAGTTGTTACAGAAATGGTGGAAGTTAATACTCAGAAAAAAATTGAAGAGCGTATTTCTGTAAAACAATTAGATAAGCTTTTGACACAGGAATATAAGAGCCGTGGAATTTCAAATGAATTTTTTTTCGGTGTCTATAAAACAAGAAATAATAGTTACACTTTACTAAAAAGCGGCACAGATACTTCATTAATTAGAAAATCAAGACTTAGAACACTCCTCTTTCCTGCAGAAATGTTTTTAGATAGAAATGAATTAGTTGTTTATTTCCCGGATGAGGAAAGACACATATTAAGTTCGATTTCCGGCATGATGGGTTTATCTGTTGGATTAATTTTAGTAATCGTAGGTGTATTTTTCAGCACTGTTCAAATGTTTTTGCGCCAGAAAAAAATTACCCGGGTTAAAAACGATCTCATCAATAATATCACGCACGAATTCAAGACACCAATTTCAACTATTTCACTTGCATGTGAAGCTTTGAATGAACCGACCCTCTCTACAGAAAAAACTTCCGTAACTCGGTATACAAAAATAATTAAAGAGGAAAACGACAGATTGAAAATTATGGTTGAGACTCTTCTCAATACAGCGGCTATGGAGAAGAGTGAATTCAGTTTATCAAAAGAAGAAGCTGATCTACATGATTTGATTCGATCCGCCGCATTGATGTATGATGAAGCGATAAAACAGAAAGAAGGAAAAATCATCTTTGAACTGAACGCTTCCCCTTCCATTGTATTTTGTGATGATTTTCATGTCACCAACATTATAGCCAACTTAATTGACAATGCATTAAAGTATAATGAACGGAAACCTGAAATAATTATTTCAACTAGAAATATAAATAAATCGGTTGTTGTTACAGTAAAGGACAACGGAATTGGAATTCCAAAAGAATTTCAAGGAAAAATTTTCGATACATTTTACCGTGTCGCCAGCGGAAATGTTCAAAACGTGCGCGGTTTTGGAATTGGTTTAAGTTATGCCAAAAAGATCGTTGAAGCGCATGGAGGAAAAATATCTGTTAGAAGTAATGATAAGAATGGAAGTGATTTCGAGCTATTTCTTCCGATCGAGAATAAACAGTGAAGGATAGGACAAACATACTATTAGTTGAGGATGATTTAAATCTCGGAACAATACTTCGCGAATTTCTTTCAGTAAAAAAATTCGATGTAACTCACGCTTTGAATGGCGAGGAAGGATTTATTCTTTTCAAAGGAAATAAGTATGACCTCTGTCTAATTGACATCATGATGCCGAAGATAGACGGTTTTTCTTTAGCAAAAAAAATACGCATGATAGATAAACAAGTACCATTTCTTTTTGTTACGGCAAAATCTATGCTTGATGATAAAATTGAAGGATTTGAAATCGGTGCGGATGATTACGTTACAAAACCATTCAGCATGGAAGAACTTATCATGCGTATCAACGCCATCTTGAAGCGTACAAAAATTGTACATGTAGAAGATGAACGAAGTGAATTTACACTAGGCAACTATAAATTTGATTACGCTAAAAGGATTCTATATTACAACGGCAACGAACAAAGACTCACACAAAAAGAATGTGAACTTTTAAGATTGCTTTGCTTGAATAAGAATAAGATTTTAGAAAGGTCAGAAGCTTTAACCAGAATTTGGAAAGAGGAAAGTTATTTCACCGGTAGAAGCATGGATGTTTATATCACAAAACTTAGGAGTTATCTCAAACAGGATAAATCAATTGAAATCATCAATGTGCATGGTACCGGTTTTAAACTAATCACCAATTGATAATTCTCTATTCTTTTTTATTAAGTGCCTTCTTGAATGGGGCAATCAAATACAATATAGCCGCGGTTCTTCCTAAAGTATAAGCGATAATTGCAGCAACAACACCAATCATAGAAAAGAATTTAATTGCAATAACTAAAGTGATCGCTATTCCTACTACCTCAATTATTGTCGCGTAAGTAATCGGTTCAGTTTTCCTCGAGTAAACAAGAATTGCACGCTGAAAATTTATCCATACTGTAGTCGCGGGGAAAATTGTGTAAAGCATCAAGGGAAATTTGGAAAATTCAGACAGCTTTGGAGACAAGCCTGCTACATTTTGAAACCAGAGGTCGGATAGTGAAGTGAATGAAATCAAACCTAAGCCGGCTACAACAGCAATTCCAAGTACAACTGCAAAATTTTTTAATTTATTATAATTCTCACCTTCACCCATCAGCGCAATTCCAACTTCCTGATACGATAGTCCAAAACTTCTAAAGAAAAAAACCAAAGAGTTTAATACCGGTAATACAGCAAGTGATTCCAATGCTCTATCACTCCGTCCCATGAAAAATATTACTACCGGATGAATACCGAGCGAAATGAATGAAGTAAGCGCAAGAGGATAATAAAACTTCGCTATTTCTCTATAAGATAAATTATGAGAAGACTCATTCCCAAGATTTTGTTTTACCTTCTTAACAAACTTACTTGCCATAAACCGGCTCATTAATGCTTCCATTACTACGCCTGACGAAAGAGCAGATGCACCTACCAAAACTCCATCGCACTCAAAAAAAGTAATCAAGATTACAGAAACAATAAACATAGTTGACATACGAATGATTGTACCATAAGCAACTCGCCGTGTAGCATTGCTGCTAATCATTATACCCTGATAAAATCTTCTATATCCAATAGCTGCAGGCCAGGGTATTAACAGAATGACCGCTTTGTGTGTTAGAGCAGCTACCTGCTGCGGGAGGTTCATTAAATTGATTGTGATGAAATAAAAAATTGATGGAATTACTAAAATTATTATGCACAGCGTAATCAGAATATTTACCGAATAAACAAAATTGCGTAACTTGAAGAAAGAATATCTGTTACGCACTAGCGCAATTGATGCGCTCATCATCATTATTACAGGAGATTCAATTATTAGCGCAAACGAGAAAGCAACACCATAGGCAGCAAGATTAAATTCCGGGTGAGGCATCCGGGCAATTAATGCTGTTAAAAATGGTCCTTCAACAGACATCATCAACCACGTTGCTGAGAGTGGGAGCCAGAATTTTAGAATTTTCTTATTTGAAAGAGACTCATTCATAATCAATAGTTCTTACATTCGCAAAAAACGATTTTAATTTGTGCTCATCTAATTTTCCGTTGGAGCGAACACCGGAACAGACATCCACGCCAAAGAGTGAAGACTCGATTCTAGATACTTGATTCTGGATACTGGGAATAAATATCATTTTAGTATTGTCAATTAACTCTTTGCTTTTTGTGTTAAGATATTTTAGAACAATTTTTCCCATTTTCCATCAAACATCAACCATTGCCCCGCCGCGGCGGGTTGTTGCGCTATACCTATCAATAAATTCTTCTATTATCCAGTATCTTGTATCAAGCATCCAGTATCTAACATCCTGCATCCAGAATCCAGGTCTATTATTTATGAAAAAATTAGTTAGATTTATTCTGATTGATTTTGTACGCAATTTACCAATTAAGAATTAAATATTTCAGAGGAACAAAATGATTTCAAAAGAACTATTGGATATTCTCTGCTGCCCTGAAACAAAAGCAGATTTGGTCTTGGATGGCAATTTTCTTGTTTCCGTTGATAAAACCACCCGCAGGCGTTATCGCATTGAAGATGATATTCCCATAATGCTGATTGACGAATCTGAACAACTTGATATTGCAACATGGAAAACAATTATGACGAAGCATGGCAAACCAACAGGATGATTTTGCATGATTGTTAAAAACGATCCGGAACAATTTCAAGATTATCTTTCCGATGCCTCTAATTTCAAAGGTTATGCCGAGTCACTTTATATTCCGGTGAATGAACATGAAGTTGCAGAGTTACTAAAATATTTTAACGATCAAAAAATTAGGGTAACCGTCACAGGCAATGGAACCGGCTTAACTGGTGCACGTGTACCCGAAGGCGGAGTAATAATTTCTCTCGAAAAGATGAATCGAGTTCTTGAATTAAATACGGGGGAAAAATTTATTCGTGTCCAGCCTGCTGTGATATTAAAAGATCTGCAAGATTATGTCGAATCAAAAAAAATATTTTACCCGCCCGATCCCACCGATAGAAATTGTTTCATCGGTGCAAATGTTGCCACAAACGCTTCAGGTGCCAGAACGTTTAAGTATGGCGCAACCAGAAATTTCGTCCTCGCTTTGAAAGTTGTTTTACCGGGTGGAGAAATAATTTCGCTTGAGCGTGGTAAGTGTTTTGCATCTAAACTGGAAGCGCGTCTCATTTCAGAAAGCGGTAAAAAAATTTCTTTTACTCTTCCATACTATAAGATACCGAACACAAAAAATGCAGCCGGATATTTCTGCATGGAAAATATGGACCTGATTGATCTCTTTATAGGTTCCGAAGGGACATTGGGAATTATAACAGAGATTAAATTAAAGGTAATTGATCTGCCGAAAAGTGTTTTATCATGCATTGCATTCTTCTCAGAAGAAGACGATGCTTTTAATTTTTTAGATGAAGCTCGTTCAGTTACTCTGCAAAACAGAGAAATGCACCGTCTTACCGCTAATTACTTGAATTCCCGCGCACTAGAGTTTTTTGATGAAAACGCTCTTAATTTTTTACGTTCAGATTATCCAAACATTCCTGTTGATTCCAGAGCGGCAATTTGGTTTGAACAAGAACTTGACGGGAATGAAGAGATAATAATTGACCATTGGATCGAATTGCTCAGAAAGTATAATTGTGATGAAGAAATGGTTTGGCTTGCTCTCGATAAAAACGAACAGGAAAAATTCCACGAGTTTCGTCATGCAATTTCGTGGAATGTTAATGAGTTCATTACTCAACGAAATTTGAAAAAAGTTGGTACCGATGTAGCGGTACCGGTAAATCATTTTAGATACTTTTACAATTGGATGAAACGAAAGGTAATTCATGCTAAACTGGATTATGTAGTTTACGGTCACTTTGGTAATTGTCACCCGCATCTAAACATGCTTCCAAAAGATGAGGCAGAATATCAAAAGGCAAAATATATTTACTCAGAGATCTGTGAAGAAGCTGTTCGCCTCCATGGAACTGTATCTGCCGAGCATGGCATTGGCAAATTGAAACGGGAGTATTTACTAAAAATGTATGGTGAAAAGACAATCGAAGAGATGGCTAAATTAAAACTCGTTTTCGACCCCAACAAAATTTTAAATCTTGGGAATATATTTGAAGCGAAATATCTGGATAGGACCTAAGATGCGTTACACATTAGTGCTAATAATTATTTTATACTCTACCACATTGTTAAAAGCGCAAGAAATTCAAAACTTTGATAACCGCTTCCAGTTAGCGCAAAGTTACGAACAAGCAGGTCAACTTGGTAAAGCCGAAGCAATTTACCGAGAACTTGCCTATGCTCAACCCTGGAATAATATCTTCTTCGAAACTTTAAATAAAATTTTAGTCTCACAAAAAAAATACACTGAGTCAATCGATCTTCTCAACAATAAAATTAAACAAACACCAACCGATTTTAATCTTTACGGTTTGCTTGGCAGTACTTACTTTATTATGGATCAATCTGAAAAAGCATTTGAAACATGGGAAAGAGGCATTGCAATAAATCCGAATTCAATTGTAGGATATAGAGTAATTGCAAATTACGCTCTCGTAAACCGAGCATTTGAGATAGCAATTGATATCTTGAAACGCGGCAAAAAATATTCCGAAGATCCTACAATATTCTCGATAGACCTGGCAAATATCTACGCTGTGAATATGAAATTCAAAGATGCCGCAGCTGAGTTTTGTACTTTAATTATACACCATCCGGAACAAGTTCAACTTGCAAAAGCTAGAATGAACATTTACTTGAAAGGACACGGTGCTGTTGAACAAACAATTGAAGCCATAAAAGATTTTATCAACTCAAAATCGCAGATAGAGTTTTATGATCTACTTTCGTTCGTTTATCAAACCGCAGGCAATTACAAAGACGCTTTTGAAAATGTTATTAAAACAGAAGAAAGATTTAAAGGTAACGGAACACAGATTTTTGCCTTTGCGCAAGAAGCTTACCGCAACCGGCAATACGAGTGGGCATCAAATAGTTACGATTATATAGTAAAGAATTACCAAAACTCGCCTTTCTTTTCTACAGCAAAGATTGGATATGCCCGTACTCTTGAAGCATCTCTTGATCAAAAATTCCTCCAACAAAATGATTCTTGGAAACCTTATTCTAAACCTATTCCCTCCTTCACCGATGAATACAAAAAGATCATCAACGCCTATTATGAATTTGCAAAAGAATTTCCCGATAATGCGATCAAAATAGAAGCACTATTCAGAATCGCTGAAATTTATAGAAACAGAATTTTTAATTATCAGGAAGCTGATTCCATCTATAACCGCGTTTCTCTTATTTCTCCGATGAGTAATTACTATGTTGAATCGAATATCTCACGGGGAAGAATTGCTATCATAAGAAATGATCTGCAAAGCGCTCAAGATTTTTTTAGAAGCGCCGCTAAGTCTCCACGCATCGAACCCAATGATCTAGCAACCATAAATTTTCATCTTGCAAGAATAGAATTCTGGAAAGGAAATTTTACTAATTCGGTTACTCTATTAAATGAAGCTTCAAAAAATCTCTCAACCGATTTTGCAAACGATGCTCTTGAATTAGCCGCTCTCATCAACACAACAAAAAAAGATTCAGTAAATCTTCTTCTATATGCTCATGCTGATTTGCTTGCAATACAGAATAAGCACAAAGAGGCAGGCATTGAATTCAAAACTCTAAGTGATAATCCCAACCTATTTATTATAAACGACTTCGCAAAAAATAAATTTGCGGAAATGTTGATAGCCGAAAATGATCTTCCGACCGCAGTAAAAGTGCTTGAAGAAAGCATAGAAAATCAAAAAAATGCGATTTTCATCGAAAAATCTACTTTTCTTCTAGCTCAGTGTTATCAATTCGGGATAAAGGATTTTCAAAAAGCTGCTCAAATCTATCAGAAATTACTTGAAACTTTCCCAAACTCACTCTATTTTGACCGTGCGCGTGAAGCGTTACAAAGTCTTTCAACAAAAAACGGATAAAAATGAGCGATACTAGAGAACCACGCACAGTTAAATGTTCCTTTTGCGGAAGGGATGGCAGTGAAGTTACTTCGATGGTTGCAGGTCCCGATGTTTACATCTGCGATATCTGCATTAAAACAAGCGTCGATATTTTAAAAAATAATATTACCTCCTTTCCTAAAAAAGAAACTTATCATTCTTCACTCACACCCGATATGATAAAGAAAAGTTTGGACGAATATGTAATTGATCAGGATAAAGCAAAGAAAGTTCTCGCAGTTGCTGTTTATAATCATTACAAAAGAGTAAACGCTTCCACGTCTCTCTTTGATATGGATGAAATAGAAATTGAGAAGAGCAATATTCTATTGATGGGACAGACTGGCGTAGGGAAAACTTTGCTGGCTCAGACACTTGCAAGAATTCTTGATGTTCCTTTCGCAATAGCTGATGCTACAACATTAACCGAAGCCGGTTACGTTGGCGATGATGTTGAAACTGTTCTTGTTCGTTTACTTCAAGCGGCAGATTACAATTTGGATAAAGCGCAAAAAGGAATTGTTTATATTGATGAGATTGACAAGATTGCCCGTAAAAGCGAGAGTACATCAATTACGCGCGATGTTTCCGGCGAAGGTGTTCAGCAAGCTCTCTTAAAAATTTTGGAAGGAACTGTTGCAGGTGTTCCCCCGCGCGGCGGAAGAAAACACCCCGAACAAAGTTTAATAAACATAAATACAAAAAACATTCTTTTTATCTGCGGCGGCGCTTTTGATGGTGTCGAGTCTATAATCGCGTCTCGCATTAATAAAAGCACAATTGGTTTTGATACTAACATTTCAAATCCTTCTGAAACGGAAAGAGATAATCTTATTCAAAAAGTACAGCCGGAAGATTTGGTTCGATACGGATTAATTCCTGAACTTGTTGGACGACTACCTATCATTGCCCCGCTTGGCGCGCTCAATTCTAAAGCAATGAAGAACATTCTTACGGAACCCAAGAACGCCATTATTAAACAGTACCAAAAATTATTTATGATGGAAGGTGTTGAACTTAATTTCGATCAGCCTGCTTTAGAAGAGATTGTAAAGAAGGCGATCGAGAGAAAAACCGGCGCGCGCGCACTTCGTTCAATTGTTGAAGGGATTCTTCTCGATATTATGTATGAACTTCCCACAAAAGATAACGTTGATAAATGTTTGGTTACACGCGATACAGTTATTAAGGGCGAGAAACCGGTTTATATTGAGAGCGACAGAAAAACTGCATAATAAATGAAAGTTCGCGAAATAATAAAACTGATTGAAGAACACGGTTGGTTTTTAGTTAGAACAAAAGGTAGTCATAGACAATATAAACACAATTCGAAGAACGGAAGAGTTACAATTGCAGGAAATCCACATGATGATATTGCGCCGGGAACATTGAATAGTATTTTTAAACAAGCTCAACTTAAAGAAAGGAATTAAGTATGCATCGTTTTTTAATTGTCTTCGAAAAAACTGAAAATAATTACTCGGTTTATTCTCCCGATCTTTTAGGATGCGTCGCAACTGGATCCACCAAAGAAGAAGCAGAAAAAAATATGCAGGAAGCAATTCAGATGCACATTGAAGGTCTCATCGAGGATAATTCTCCCATTCCTGAATCAACTTCTTTCGCTGAATATATTGCTGTTTAAATTTTTATCAATCACCAAATCGTTTACGAACTCGTAGTGTTAAATTTCATCTTATTCCCTTCATGAAAAAATGGATTTTTACATTTCTTTTTGCTTCTTCCTTATTTGCGCAGGCAAAGCTGCTCATCAATATGGATCTGTCACAGACTGACCATCTAAAAGCTTACGGTATTACTTTCAACGCGCTCAAAGAAGGAACAACTGCCGATTGGCTGCTTAACTACCGCGGTGGCTCGTTTATGTTCGACTACTCCGAGCAGCTTGCGATGAGATGCAGAATAAAGGGTGTTGGCTTTCAGTCAATATCAAATCAAGAAGCTGTGCAAATTTATTCGTTTGTTCAGAGTGAAGATCAAAATATGGAAGTGGTGCGGCTGGAAAAAGCGCCAAAGATAGCTGTTTACATCCCGCCCGGATTTCAACCATGGGATGATGCGGTAACACTTGCAATGGATTATGCAGAAGTGCCATATGATAAGATATGGGTTGAAGAAATTTTGCGCGGGGACTTAGAAAAATACGATTGGTTACACTCTCATCATGAAGATTTCACCGGGCAATATGGTAAATTTTACTCTTCATTCAGCGGGGCTCAATGGTATCTTGAACAGCAGATGCTCTATGAAAATGAGGCAAAGAAATTAGGATTTAAAAAAGTTTCTGAGATGGAAAAGGCAGTTGTGCAGACTATAAAAAATTATGTCGGTCAGGGAGGGTTCATGTTCGCAATGTGTTCTGCTACCGATTCGTTTGAAATATCTCTCTCATCAATGAACGTAGATATCGTTGACAGAATGTATGACGGTGATCCGCCTGATCTAAACGTGCAAGATAAATTGGATTTTAACAATACATTCGCCTTTGAGAATTTCAAGCTGGAGATGAACCCTTTGATTTATGAATACAGCGATATAGATGTTCAGCCTTTAGAAATTGGAGAACAGCGGAATGATTACTTTACTCTTTTTGACTTCTCTGCTAAATATGATCCTGTTCCAACAATGCTTACTCAGAATCATGTGAATGTTGTTCACGGTTTCATGGGACAAACAACCATGTTCCATAAAAAATTTATTAAGAACTCGGTTTACATTTTGGGTGAACGTGCGGGAACTGATCAAGTTAAATATATCCATGGTAGTTATGGACGAGGAACATTCACATTTTACGGTGGACACGATCCGGAAGACTACCAACACGCAGTTGGAGACCCGCCAACTGATTTGAGCCTATTCAAAAATTCTCCAGGATACAGATTGATACTAAACAATATTCTCTTTCCGGCTGCAAAGAAAAAAGAGCAGAAAACATAGCACAGTGAACCGCAATAGGAAATGGTTGATGGAAAATGGGAAAAATTGTTCTAAAATATCTTGACACTAAAAGCAAAGAGTTAACTGACAATACTATAATGATATTTATTCCCAGTATCTAGAATCAAGTATCGAGTATCCAGAATCGAGCATCCAGGATCAACTATCGAGTATCAAGTATCCAGAATCAAGCATCTGTAAACTGAATCCATTTTGTAAAATTCTCATCTAACGAGGTATTATGAAATATGTAAAATTCAAAAATCATAGCGAACAAGTTCCAATTGGAAAGTTAGTCTGTGTTGGTAGAAATTATGCGGCGCACGCAAAAGAGTTGGGAAATGATGTGCCGGAATTTCCAATTATATTTTTAAAACCGGCATCAAATGTAATTTATTCCGGTGAATCGGTTGTGCATCCTTCTTATTCCAATAATTTGCACCACGAAGTTGAACTTGTTCTTTATATCGGAAAGGATATTAAAGACGCAACAGACGAGACTGCTGAAAATTCAATTCATGGTTATACGGTAGGCTTGGATATGACTTTGCGTGATCTTCAATTTGAATTCAAGGCAAAGGGCGATCCATGGACACTTGCAAAATGTTTTGACACAGCCGCGGTTCTTACCGATGTTGTTTTGAAAAATGATTATCAACTTAAAGGTGATGAAAACATTTCTCTTTCTGTGAATGGAATAGTTAAACAAAATTCTTCGATAAAGAATATGATCTTTTCTCCGGTTGAAATAGTAAAATATATTTCCGCAAGAATGACATTGGAAAAGGGAGATTTAATATTTACCGGAACGCCGGAGGGAGTTAGCAGAGTTATATCTGGAGATAAGATTGATGCAAATATTGAAAACATAGGAACGATAACAACACAAGTTCTTAATAAATCATAAATCTAAATTCGTAAATCATAAATTGAGGTTAGCATGCCTATCTTTGAATACAAATGCAATGATTGCAATAAAAAATTTGAAGTACTTCACAAATCATCTACCAATCTTGAAGAAGTAATTTGTCCGGATTGCCAATCGAAGAATTACAAAAAACTTCTTTCATCGTTCAGCGCTTCAACCGGTTCATCAAATTTTGATAGCGGTCCATCATGTTCAGATGGAAGCTGCGGAATGCCTTCTTACGGCGGCGGTTGCTCTAACGGAATGTGCGGACTGAATTAAAACTTTAATAGAGCTTTTACTTCTTCAATTATTATCGGTTTGCCGATTATCTTCTTCTCATTATCAATCAAAAACATTGTTGGTGTGGCGTAGATAAAATAATCTGCGCTTGCTTTTCCATCCCAACCTTTAAGATCCGATACATTTATAAAAGATGGACAATTTGAATTGATAAAATTTTGCCAATCATCTTTTTTTGAATCTAGAGAAACGGCAAGTACTTCAATATTGTTTTTTCTAAAAGTTTTATAAAACTCATTCAGTTTTGGTAAAAGTTCTTTACAGTGCGGACACCAGCTTGCATAAAAAACTATTAGGACTTTCTCAGCATTAATATTTTTAAGATTAACTTCTTTCCCAGAAATATCCGGTAGTGAAATATTAGGAACAGCATCTCTAATTTTTAAAAACTTGGCTTGGTCTATTCTTCTTTTTATCAATCCTTCAGTTTTTACATCAAGACAGAGATCATCTTTTATTACGTAGTTCTCTACTATGTAATCCAACACTTTATCAAAACCGAATTTTTTGAAGCCGTCAATCAGATATTCTACAATATGCTGATAGACAAGTTGGTTCACTTTTGCCTTGCTTAGAATTGAATCAACAGTAACCATAAATTCTTTTTCCAAAAGCTCAAGCGGTAATTGCGGATTGCGGTAGTAAGTTAAGTATTCAATGGTTTTGTTCGAAAAAATATCAGAGTTAATCAACAATGAATTATTAAAATCAACATTATCTAGTGCGTGAGCTTTTAGATATGAAAGCTGCTTATCAAGGGGGATTGATATATCAACAACCGGAAGCTGAGCCGAACGAATATATTTTGCAATAAATGATTGCGGTTTTTTCTGTGATGTTACATTTACAAATTCTATATACTCGTTTTGTATTTGAGTTAATCTGTCTTGTGTGGTCTTGTAATAGTTATCTTCTTTGGGGTATCGTGCTAAAATTAATTGTAACAATTCTGTTTTGGTTTTGTATGCTTTGTTAAGTTTAATAAAGGAGTAATACAATTTGTTGCTTTCGGAACTTACTACATGCAGACTATCTAACCTGCCTGCCGGCAAGGCAGGAACATTTTTTGCGTTTGTTGTTATGTTAACATCTTCGTCATCATTTACGAAATCAATCCATTCCGTCTGGGCTCGGCCTAGCCGAGACTGATTGTTTTTATCGAACGATAAACGGTAAAAGCCGGTGTTGTATTTTGGGTTATCAAGATTGAATTGAAATTTTTCTTTTGTAAATGCATTTACAGAATCAATAAGCGTAACCTTCTCGCCGCTTAAGGACGAGATATAAGCTTTCTCGGTTTCTAAATTTTTTATCTTTACCACAAGAGTCTGGGGGAATGCAATACCTATATTGAGAAAACAAATTATTGTGAAAATATATTTTTTCATTTATCTCTTACTTACTGAACTAAATATTGGGAGACAAATTACAAAATAAATGTTTTACTTTTCATTGGCAGGCAAGTTACAAGGTTAACTTTTTACTCAATACATTGAGATAATTTACTCAATGCTCTGAGTTAATTTGTGGTAGATAACCTTAAAGGTCTTCGTTTGATAGTCTTTGTTTAGATATCTAAGTCTCGGAGTTTGTCCCGTACTTACATGGTTTCTTCAAAATAACATTTTTAGATTATAACACCCCCCTAGAAGCCCGGGTTACTAAAAAGTACAATTCGCGTTGAATTATTTTGTTAAAAGAGCTTCAGCCCATTCCTGGAATTTATCAAAGCTCCTCGAAAGTTTATCAATATCACTTTTATGATAAATATCGCCATGGTATGAAACAATATTTTTCTGTTCAATTATTTTGGATAGATTATCGAGGGCTCTTTTTTTTGTATCTGACTGGATGATGATACTATCCAAAAGATTAACTACCTCATGGTGATTTTCGCCCTTTGCTCTTTTACCCTTGGTCTTGATACATAAAGCATCGGCATAGGCGATTGCGGAATGCACAATAAGAACACCGGCAGCATTATAGTATTGATGTTCGGCTGCTAATTTAGCTCCGTGCAAAAAGTTGAGTGCAACGGAATGAAAGTTTGCTGCTTTATTTTTATCAACGGAAATATGAGATGTCTTTCTAGTCATTTAATAAATTCCTAATTGACTTACCAAAAATGACCTTACCTTCCTTGATAATATTATTTATCGGAGACAGTTTCTTTTTTGCTCTTAGCTTAAAATCGGAGACAGAAATAAAGTAAGGAGCTATTGAAATACCAAATTGAGAATAATAATTTTGACGGATATGATTGATAAGTTCCTCTAATTTCTTTTTGTCACTTTGAGTCTGATAAACTACGCAAAGATCGTAATCACTACTATGAGTTTCTTCCAGCCGTGCTACACTTCCAAAAAGAATAACACTAACAGATTTTTTTGATAATGCTTTTTTTAACAGAACAACAATTTTGTTGGGAAGTGATTGTTCAATTTCAAGAAGAGGTAGAATACCTTCCTTGACTAGATAATTATCAAAGTTGAGAGTGTATATGTGAACGTTACCGCCGATCTGCCGGTTTACAATTTTTAAATTTTCCAACTTTGATAATGCCGCTAAACATGATGGCGGGCTGATACCGGCGTTCTTTGCTATTTCTCTTCCGGAGAATCCATTTTTTGAGAAGCGAAGTTCACGCAAGATTGCAACATGAGAGTACGTGGAAAATATTTCGTTTAGAATTTTATGTATAATCATTTTTTTTGATGTTAGGATAAGCTAACACATGTTATGTTTTCCTAACAAAGATAAATGATGGAAAATTAATAATCTATAGTAATTATTTGCTAAGAATGAGGTTGACGATGGGAAATGGATTATCAAAAGAAAATTTTAACGCTGGGCGAATGGTTATAACCTTGAAGGTCTTCGTTTGACCTTCAAGGTTTGCCAAGTGAAAAGAACATTGTATAGGAACAACTCTTGGGTTGTTTCATTTATATTTTATTGCATATTAACTAAACTTGTCCCACGCTCTTTGCGGGACCTGTCCCGTGTTCTAAACCGGATCCTTTTGAAGCGGTTAGGCTTTCGCTTTAATACTATCAGCAATTTTGCTTATATGATTCTGCATCTCTATTGATTCAACTCTCACCTCATTAGAGGGAATTATTTTTTTCATCATTTTTATTATATCAACAATATCATTGAAAGACTTAGAGAAAATGTCTTTGTATGTCTCAATCATAAAGCTCAATACTTTTTGACAATATTTAGCATCTTGTTCAGTGGAAATTTTCGATGGTACTTCCCAGCTATCATTAAGGGAATAACCAACATAAAAGCATTTCTGTTTTCCGATATTGAAGTTTCGCCCTTTCATAATATCCTTTAGTTCACTTTGAAGTTTAGATGCATCGCCGCTTCTATAAGCTAATTGTAATAGTATTATATCGGCAATCTTTAATTTTGTATTATGATGAATAAATTTACCTTCAAAGCTTTCCCATTCTTTGACTGTTTTATAAAAGAAAGTTTGACCTATTAACTCAATTTTCGAAATCTCTTCAATCCCTAAAATAAATAGTGCAGTTGCGCGTGCCCATTTTGAATAATTTAATAATATTTCTGCTTCTTCATACAATTCTTTTGCGTTTTCATAACAGTATTGTGAACCTAGTATTTTCTCACGGTTCGTAAGTCGAATACTTTTTTTATTTTTTTTCATTTTTCAATAACCTAACAACCGCAAATAATAATTATACTTTTTCAACAATGTTTTCTTCCCCATAGTTTTATAGCGACTACTTTTTACTTATTAAATAGGTTGATGCATTAAAAATTTGTTTGACCTTCTTTAAGTTCATTATGGTCAAATCCACAAGCACTACATTTATAAGTTAAAGAACGAACAGTAGAAGTAATCAATTTAAGTTTTGGCTTACCGCAACTTGGACATATTTTTTCTGGAACTTGTTTAGAGTGTACAACACCAAATATTTTAAGATATACCAATGAAAACAGTAGGAATGATATTACTATCAACAATATTAGCATCATCCATTTGTAGCCGATGGATGCTTCGAGCTTTAAAAAAATATTATCATCTACCCAGCTTAGGAGTACACTCAATAGCAATGATGTCAGCGTTATTAGTAACCCTAATAGCAGCAATCCTTTGTTTAATTTTAGATTATTCATATAATTTTCTTTTGTTCTTTCAAATTATGCAATGACCGTTAATAGTTCTATCTAATTTTCTTGATTTGCATCTTAGCGTGTGTAATAATAGTAGTAGCTTCCTCAACTTGTTTCATTATATCGTTGCTATCTTTTGTCTTACTCAAATGGTAAGCCAACAGTGCGATTTGAGACGCAAAAAGATTTCCCGAGAGATTGTTGATAGTTGTAACAAGATTATTCACAGATGATTCAAGTTGATTTTGCATATTAACCTCTTATAGAAATTATGAAATTATTAAGCACCTAACTCTTACTTCAGCTGCATATATTATTTATTTAATGAACATAGAAATGAGTGCAACTGCATATCTGTATTTCAATTTCATCAACAGTTTCACCACCAAGTAATGACCAAGACTTTAGTCCTTTATGCAACGTATACTAAAACAGTATTCCTTATCGTAGCCATAATAAAAGATTCCATCACTTCCAGAGGACAGTATAAGACCGTAAGTTAAATTGACACTGTACTCTGAGGAGCTCCAGAAGTAAGTATCTGTACCAAAATTGACAAAGCCATTATATAAGGCGTAGGAACCAGCCATCAGTGCTGAAAAACCACTTGTATTTGTACCTATTGTTCCATTGCCAGTTGACATTAATGTTTTGCCCAAAATAACCATTGTCTTTAATGTCTCGAACTCAGCTTTTGTTGGTATGTGCCAACCAGTTGGGCAAATTCCTTTTGTTCCTGCTGTATTACTATAAGCCATTGCCTCATTCCATTTATATAACCCGCCGTATGTCGCACAGTTGTTTACATCGTTGTTGTAACAATATTTTTCTATTGTTCCGTCGTTGCTTGAGTTTTGGTTTCCTAATATCATTGTTCCTACATCAAGGTTTTCTTTTAACCAACATTGGGCACCTATTTGTACAGTATTATAAATTTTCCCAGCATAAGAAACTGTTGGTGTGCTTAGACAAGGTCCACTAACTGTCGTAAAAAACCAAGTACTCGACCATGCAGAAGTGCCATAACTATTCGTTGCACTAACGCGCCAATAATATGTTATGAAATTAGATAATCCACTTATTTGCTGGTTTGTATTAGTTAGCCCACTTTGATTGTAAACATAATTTGAGAAAGAACTGCTTGTGGATACTTGCAATGTATAACTTGTTGCATTGGCTATTATATTCCAATTTAATATTGGTGTAAGAGATATGTTTCCATCTGAGTTTAGTGGAGATAATAATGTTGGGGCTTGTGGAGGTGCAACTGTTTTATAAGAAAAAATATTTGACCAACCGGAAGTTCCATAAATGTTAGTGCTGTTTACACGCCAATAATATGTTGTGGCTATATTCAAACCACTTATTTGTTGGCTTGTATTTGTTAAACCGCTTTGGTTATAAACAAAACTGCTGAATGAATTACCCGTAGCGACTTGCAAGGTATAACTAACAGCATTACTAACTGCATTCCATGTTAGGGTTGGAGATAAGACAACTTCAGTAGCATTATTACTTGGTGTTGATAATGTTGGGCTTGCTGGAATAGTTCCAACAATTATTTCCAACTTCCCTTGTATTGTTTGTTTCCCATCATTAACAGTCGCAGTTATTGTATCTTTTCCGGCAGTTGAAGGTGCAACCCATTTTACAGCAACACCAACAACTCCATTTGAAAAACTACCTCTTTTAGATGCCCAAGTAATTGTTAGATTATCTCCATCTTCATCTGTAGCAATACAAGTTAAAGTAGTTTCCGTACTTATTAATACTGTAGTTGGGTTTGCAGTTAAACTCTCAATCTTCGGTAACCGGTTTTGTGGTTCGGTAGGTGCTTCATCTTTTTTACAACCGACCAGAATTAGGAATAAAGAAATAGATACCAAAATAAACAAAGAGTAAAAATAACGTTTCATAAATACCCCGATAAGCTGTTATCAACTTAAAATCCGGTAAAAATTTACTCAATAGGAATCATTCAATCAATCAAAATCAACAAATATTGAAAACCTTGAACGGTACACATTTGGGCTCACCGGATTATTTGGTGGCAAAAGTTAATTAAGCAAAATATTGGATT
>CAYVBQ010000036.1:0-35542 GCA_964449775.1 uncultured Melioribacter sp.
GTTTTTAATTTTGATGAACCTGATGTTAAAACTATAAGAGCACATTATGGTTTATCACAAGATAAATTTGCTAAGTTGCTTGGAATTAGTGCTGGAACATTACGAAATTGGGAACAAGGCAGAAGGAAACCTGATGGACCTGCACGAGTTTTACTTTGTGTTGCAGCTAAACATCCAGATGCGATTCTCGATACACTTTATAGTTCTTAAAATTATTTGTATGTAGTGTCGCAACTAACCCGTGCCTCAAGTCGAAAGCCTTTTCGCATACGGCATTTGTTACTTATCTTTAAACGAAAGCGTCATCGGCACGCCTTCGAAACCGAAGTGCCTTCGTATCATCTTTTCGAGAAAGCGCTTGTAATGTTCCGGTATGTTGCGGGGATCATTGGAAAAAAACATAAAAATTGGATAGTGATCGCCGACCTGTGTTATATATTTTATCTTCACTTCTTTACCTGTGGAAGATGATGGCGGCGGTGTATTTTCGATCTCCGGCAGAAGAATCTCATTGAGTACGCTGGTTGGAACTTTCTTCTTACGTTCTTCATTAACTTTTTTTGATACTTCGATCAACTTGAAGATTCTCTGTTTTGTCAGTGCCGAGACATAAACGATTGGTACATAATCAATTGATCCCAATTTTCTTTGTATAGCATCGGAATATTGTTTTGCGGTGTTGGTTTCCTTCTCAATCAGATCCCACTTATTGACCGCAAGTATCAATCCTTTTCTGCGGCGAACAGCTTCATCAATAATTTTCTGGTCTTGATTCTCAATACCAAGATTTGAATCGAGCAGAAGAATTGCCACATCGCAGCTCCACAATGCCTTATATGTACGAACATTCGAAAAGAACTCGATGTTTTCTTTCACTTTTGATTTTTTGCGGAGACCGGCAGTATCAACCAAAACAATTTCTTCACCATAATATTTAAGTACGGAATCTATACTGTCCCTTGTTGTACCGGGAATGTTTGTTACGATAGTCCGATCATAACCTAGCAGTGCATTCACAATTGAAGATTTACCAACATTCGGTTTACCAATAATAGCCAGACGCAACCGAACTTCTTCATCAAGATCATCGGCAAATGAAAGTTTCTCCATAAGGTCATCGAGCAGATCGCCAAGATTTCTCCCGTTCAAAGCAGAAACATCAAAAACGTTTTTATGTCCAAACGAATAAAATTCAGCTGCATTAACTGTAAAACTTGGTGAATCGCATTTATTCACCAGGAGGTAACTAAGTTTATTTGCACGCCGCAGAAGTTCAGAGACTTCTTTATCCGCCGGTGTTAAACCAATTCTGCCATCAACAACAAAAAGGATTGCATCGCATTCATCCATCGCAATCTCAATCTGTTCGCGAATCGCAACCTCAAACAAATCTTCAGAGTTTGGTACGTAACCGCCGGTATCAATTACACGGAAATATTTTCCGTTCCAATCGACGTCCCCGTAAATTCTATCACGTGTTACACCGCTAGTATCATCAACAATAGCTGTTGTACTCTTTGTAAGACGATTAAATAAGGTTGATTTACCAACATTAGGTCTTCCGACAATTAAAACTAAAGGTGTGCTCATTTCGGTTTGTTGTTCCTAAAATCTATACTGCAAATTTAACTGGGGGTAATATACGGTAATATATCCATAGTCTCTTCTTTCCAAGCTGGCGTTTAGTACTAAATTCTTATTATAAGAATTTGCTGTCCATGCGGCGTCAAGTGCGCTTACAATGTGATTAATAATGACAACTATTACGGCTTGTGAGGCAACGTTATAATATTTATCAGCTTGATAGAACAGTGCGGTATACTCTGTGAATTGTGGTACAAGGGGGTCTCCATACACGAAAGGACTATTAACATCGTCGCCAAATTGTGCCCAGCCAACATTAAATTGCTGATACTTGCCGATTAATTCATAGTACTGCTGAGAACCGCGTGGTGGTAAATTGTGTGAATAATAACTACCAAGTACTGGTGCTGTCGAACTAAAGCTGACAGCCGATTCTAATTTATTTAACCAAACCCAATCCACTGTGCCATCCGGTTTGATAACTTTGCCATTAAAATCATCAATATTTATATATGGATTTAATTTTTTAGCATTAGCAAGAGTCCAATTTGCGTATCTATAAACGGACCACCCATTTTTTACATCATCAGCATAATTCTGGAACAGAATAGTTTGGTCATTTCCTTTTTTATTGTAAATCAATCCTAATGTGATGGCTGCTGCTTCAACGGCAATGAACGCTGCAGATTTTATATAACTCTCCGAATAAAATTCACCGGCACCGGGAAGAAGCGCTGATAATCCGACAGCGAGCCAAATAGATTTCTTATTCACGTTTATATTATCGGGAGAAATACTGATTATTTTTTCAGATTTATCGAAGGCAATCTTTGAGTCAATTGCAAGTGAACCGCTCATAACATTTTCTTTTGAAATCTTCTTTTCCGTTTGTCCGTCAACCATGGACAACTGAGCATTGACAACCGACAGTTGACAGCTTATAACCAGTAAGAATAATATCTTTTTCATCAGTACATCCTAAGTTTAGAAACTAAAGTCAAACAATATCCCACCGTAGAAACTCCACTCTTTTCCATAAGAAACATCCTCACCTAATATTTTCCGTGAGAATCTATCGAACGAATAAGCGGCGTTGAAAAAGATACTCGTCGGGAAAAGATAAAATGAATTCATCTTAATTCGTATTTCTGCACCGGCGCCTTTCTTAAAATCACTGAGTGAAGGAAAATCACCCGACCACGCATTTCCGTAATCTCCAAAGACAGATAGATAAACTTTATCTATGTAAAGATGCCCTATGCGCGTATCAATTTCTTTGAAGAGTGGAAAACGGTAAGTGAGATTAATCCATCCCAATTCATTTCCGCTGACAGAATAAAACGGATAACTTTTCATACCGATTAATCCGCCGAGATAAAAATCAAAGAAATCGGGTACAGTTGGACCAAGAATTGTCCCGGCACGAAACTGAGCCGTTAGAGTGTTATCACTCCCGAGTGCAATAAATTCTTTCCAGTTCAGTTCGAGACGATGAAAATTAAAATCATTATACAATGGTTTAAGAATTCCATCAACTACTGTGAAATTGTTTTCATTATTGAAGCGATTGAATTCGTAATCGTATTTAAACTCAACTTTTCTGCCGACCGGGTTTATGTCCGAATCAACCGTAGGAATAATTTTGTCGTGAGTGAACTTCAGCTGTACACTTCTGCCGATATAATATTTGTCATTCGTAGCCGGGTAAAGAGTATTACCGCTTTCGGGTAAGATAAAACTGCTAAGCGTAGATGTATACTGGCTGAAAATAAAGCGAGCTTCAATTTTGTTACCTTCGCTAAATATTTTATGACGTGCAACTATATCGAATTCAAATAGATTGTATGTAACATCCGCGGGAATTTTGTAATCAATTCTCGGCGGCAAAAATGTTGAATCAACTCCAAAGGCGATGTCAATATTTGAGACACGACTGACACTGTAAAGTTCAAAGCCGATTTCCGGACGCAAACCTAATTTATAAATTAGCGGCAGTTTATCCCGGTAATCCAACTGAAGGAATAAGTCTCTCTCCATTTTTCTATTTACAGATGCGCTTCCGAAGAGAGAATACCGGTTTAATACATCGCTCGAGCTAATATAAACACCGGGTTTAATTCGATCTAATCCAGAACTTGATGTGCTGTAATTATCATAACGAATGAAGGGCATAATACTAACCTTTGAAAAAAATCCGGAGTATTTTTCCGGCGTGTAATTTGGTATTTCGTAATCATTAAAATTTCTTAATACGTTGATGTTGAATTTATCAATATCTCCATTGGGTTTATCGGTATCAAGCGGCGGATTATTTTGCCAAATGTATTTTCTTGCCGAATCAACTTTTGCTTGTTCTTCTTTATTGATTAAAAATATTTTAAATCCCTCTGCCGTGTAACCGGAATAAACAATATCGCCGTTTGAGTTCACAGTCGGCATGTAAGCACCGCCCACAACATTTGTGAGTTGCTTTTTCTCTCCGTTTGCAAGATTGAGGGAGTAAATATTAAAGATTCCCGATTCATCGCTTGAGAAATACAATGTGCCGTCTTTAGTCTGAAATGGATTTCGATCATCAGATTGCGAAGTGGTAATCAATTGATAGTCCGAGCCGTCAATTTTTATTTTCGCGATGTCCCGGTTTTCATGATATGAAAAATCAAATAAAATGGAAGAATCATCTTGCGAGAATTTTGGATTGAACACCTGCTCACCATTTTCAAAAAAAGTTAAGCGCTTGAAATTTTTTCCATCAATATCAATTGTTGCAAGGTTTACAGTTCCGTCATTTTGAAAAACGAAAACGATCTTTTTACCGTCATGTGAAACCGAAGGATTGTTCGCACGAAGACCGAAAGTCAGACGTCTTTCTTTCTCTTTATCTAAATCATAGATGTATAGATCATGGATATTTATCCATTTCGGATTATCATCGCTCAATTTTGCATAAATAATTTCATTTGTACCGGAGATAAAACTTGCAGTTGACCGAACACCGGCAATTATCTGTTTCTCTTTCTTTGTTGATAGATCATAAAGATAGAGTGCAGACAAACTAAAATAATCAGCTGTTTTATTGGAGGTGTACAAAAATTTCGTTCCATCATCTGAGAAAGTTGGATAAAAATTTCCAAATCCTTCATTAGCTATTACTTCCCCCGAAACTTTATTCGCTTCAACAGCCGAGATACGTTTTTTGTAATCAGCTTTTAAGAAAGCACTCCATTCATTATAAATTTCATCTCCATCTTTACCAAGAGCATCTTTAAACGCTGCGTCAACAGTAAAGTTTGTAAGAGTACCAAGTTTGTGGGAGATCTCCCGGAGTTTTCCCTCACCGTATTTCTGCGAGATATAACGGGTCAATGCGAAACCGGAATTATAAACAGATTCATTACCTAAACTTGTTTTGTCAAATACTCCCATCTGATTCCATGTCAGCATTTTATTCTCAAGCGCATAGCATCGTAAAATCATATCTCGATGTGTATCCCAATTGTCATAATTAAAATCTTTACGCATATATTGAGCAGTACCCTCAGCGAACCATGCGGGAATATTTATTGTAGCAACAGGATACGATCCGATGAAATTTGGAAAGCCGTAAAGAATATCCGGTCTGCGTTTGTTCTCGTAATTTAAGAACTGTAAATAGAAAGCCGGAACGGTTCTTCCTATCTTCATTGCAGATTGAATCTGCACCATATGAGTAAATTCATGTGAGATAACGTTGCGCAGCCAATTGTGTGTACCTCGAAGATCAAAATCGAGCGACGAAGCCCAGATTTCAATTTTGTTATCGAAGAAATAAGTTGCCCCGTTGGAGAAATCATCTATGTCCTTTATAATGAAGTCCACCACATCCGGCTCGTATTGATAAAGTGAAGTGATAGGTTCCCATATCTCATCAGCAATCTTGGCAACTATTTTCGCAGTCCGTTCCGCTTCTTCGTGATAATGTACACGAACATATTTACCTTTTATTGTAAGCCAATTATAATCCGGGTTATAGTCGTTGAATTGAGCGAACACGGAAGCAAAAGAAGATAAGAACAAGATTAAAAATAATTTTCTCATAAGTTTATTTGATCACCGCAATCTTTATAATTTTATTTGCAGATTTGCCGCTGTCACCATTGATGGTGAGAATAGCATAATAAATGCCACTTTGAATTTTGCTCACGTCCCAAACTGTTTCATTATCAGTTCCACCAATAGCCCGATTGTTAAACTCTGCAGCTAACTCACCGGTTAAATCAAATATTTTAATTGTAACGGAGGAATTCTCTGAGACGTAATAACGGATATTTGTAGAATTTCCGTAAGCCGGATTTGGCCAGTTGTAACACTTATCGATTGGGAAGAAATCTGGTTGTATTTGGGAAGGTGAAGATGCAGATACAAAAGATGAATTCAGAACATCACCAAATTCACCGCTCCAATAAGATTTTCCTTGAGTTGGTGCGATATTCCAGACATACAAATGATTTGTGGGATCAAGCATAGTAAGATAGGGTTTATATGTAGGCAGAGGTCCCATAGTTGGAAGTTCTTCTCCGAATAGAATTGGAGTTACGGCACTTTGCACTCCTGTTGTTAAAGGGAATGAATCAATTATTTTTCCCGTAACCGGATTAATTGCGTATATCTTTCCTTTATCGGTAAATGCTATAACTTCCGCAAAACCATCCCGATTTAGATCAACAGCTAATGGGATTCCAACAAAATTTTCTCCGTTAGGAATTGTGAACGGAAAATTTTTTGCCGTTACTCCGTTAAAATTATATGCATCCAGAGAAATGCCATTTGCAAGGAGAATATAGTTTTGACCATCATTATATAGATCAGCTACAGCAAACGAATTTATTTGTACCGGTGATTTTATTCCGAATGATGATTGGACAATACCACGTTTAACAGTCATAAATTTATTGTTGACTTGAAGAATTACAGAGATATAATTCCCTTGACTATCTCTTGTAAGAATTGATTTCTTAGCATAATCTTCATTTGAGATTTGTATGGATTTCTGATCGACCGGTGAGTAATTCTGATATTCTGTAAATCCGGTTTGACTGAGAACTGTGTAGAAAGAATTCCCGATTCCAAAATTTAATATCTTATTAGAATGGTCAACTATCAAAGAAGCACTTGAGTTAAAAACATCCGCCTTTAAGAGAAGTTCTAAAGAGATCATATATGCTCTTGCATTGGGTATCCATAATCCAACCAATATATTCGGAATGGTTGTGCTGGCATCCACACCTAATGCTGTGATGGTTCCGGTACAGTCAAGCGTTTTTAATTTTTCTTCTTGCGAGTTCTTCCAATAAATATTTAACAGGGTTCCCTTTCCGCCCATAACGTATTCCGTTGAGTTATACTTAACAACAACTGGCTGTATATCTGAAAAATTTGGAATTGTTTTTACAAAATTACCGAACAGATCATATTTGTTCAGATTGGAATTATCAATTACATAAAGATAGTTTACTGTAGAATTACCATTTGAAGTAAAATATTTTTTGGATTGAGTAAGATTCAGGTTTTTCGAAGTAACGAGTTTGATATTCCCCTGTCCAAAACTAAGATTGAATGACATCTTATTCGATATACCGGAAAAATTATCAATCGTGATTAGACTATTAGCGCCTGAGTTGGAATTAGAATTCGGTTTTGAACTAGGCGAAAAACTATTTTTATAAAACTTCGAAGGATTTCCTTTGTACCAAAAATCTTCTCTGCTTCCTTCGCCGATGGATAAGCCAAAAATTGTTGAGAACGAATGACCGATATCTTGAATTCCATCCGCCTCCTCGACATCAACACCTTTCATATTCATGTCGGCATTAATTGCGTTCTCGTTTATTTTTTCATTAATTATTTTCTCATCGATGTGCCAAATAATAATTCCGTTTCCCGGAACCGCGGCATCAAATTCATCTACATCAATAACAACACCGCCCGGAATTAAATCCGGAGTTATAAAATACAAACCGCTCGTATCCTTCAATACTTCTTTTGTAAAAGTTGAACCACTACGCCGGTAAGTTAGAATTACATTATCTTTCTTAGCATCTTGTTGACGGTTCTCAAGGAGGTAATACTCACTCGAAGTGATTGGGATTTTTACTAAAGTCGTGTCTGAAGGTAAAGAATTTACTCTTGTCGAAAGGTTTACATTAAGGATATCTGTTGAAATAAGTTTAGGTACTTCCCAACCAAGAAATATTTTTTCCCACGCCGAGGGCTCTGGTGGGAACATCCCGTTATTTGCACCAATAGCCTGTCCATCCATCAATCCGAATCTTCCAATTGCACTCCTGCCAGTTTCGGTGTTAAACAAATCGGGCAGTCCAAGATGGCTTGCAATGTTTGCAACTATTGCCCCATTAATGGTTAATTCTAATAGCACGGTAGAATTATCAATATAAACTTGCTCACGAGATTCAGTTTCCGGCAATATCATAGTATTAGAAATATTGCCTGATCTTGTAGGAAATCCACTAAATTGATTCCCGAAAATTTTCTTTAATGAAGCGTCTCCAAGATAAAGTGATGGTAAATTTCTATCAATCGAAAAAATGCCAAGATCAAGTCCATTGCTCACTCCGGCATGAAAGATTA
Organism: uncultured Melioribacter sp.; assembly: GCA_964449775.1. Lineage (GTDB taxonomy): Bacteria > Bacteroidota > Ignavibacteria > Ignavibacteriales > Melioribacteraceae > Fen-1258. The sequence goes on from CAYVBQ010000036.1 coordinate 8,212, forward strand.
TGAATAAATCGTAATCGGAAAATTTAATGTTTGAGAATTTTTGATCGGCAAGTTTCCAAACTTCTTCGGAAAGATTACCCAGCGGTGTAAAATCTTTAGATTGGTATCCGGGTGAGTATTCCCTCATTGCTTTTGAAACCGTGATCACTTCCGGTAATACTTTGTATACTATATCCAGCTTTCCGTTAGAAACTTTCCTGAAATAATTCTTTGCAAAAAGAAGATGATCGGAAAAATAATTTACATCATGAGGCAAAGGATCAAGTATAGTATCGCCGTAAGTTTTTGTGTAGTGGGAGCCGAACTTTCCGGTCCCGGTTGTTGCATCATACTTATCTTCCTGAAATTCAACCATCACCGCTAAAATCCGAAGTGTACCAAATGAAACAGTAGATTTTGAATTTAGATAAGAATCGTGAAATATCTTTCCTACAAAAGATTGGGCAGGTAGACTGCCCAAACTTATCATCAACGCAAAAAATATTCTTTTCATTTTAGATTAGATTCCGCGTGGAAAACCAGATGTTGGTTTCGAAGATGAGCCCCATCCAGCGATCACTGTAAAACGCAGTGTATTTGAGAGAGGATGGTTTTCTGTGCCCTTAAAAACATCGGTAGTAATGTAGCTGAAATCGAACCCAAATATATCATAACGAACACCGGCTCCAAGTGTCACGAATTTTCTGTTACCATGGTTTGGGTCTTCGTAGAAAAATCCAAGACGCAAGGCAAACATAAAATCCGATGGAATACCATACCAATATTCCATTCCCATTGCAGTGTTTATTGTCTTTAGTACATCCGTAAATGGGCGATCTGTCCATGAACTAAATATCGCTTTGTAAAAATCCGGTCGTTTACCCGCGCTGTCTGCTACACCAATTAAAAGTTTATTAAAATCTAATGTATAGGTGAGTGAATTGTATTCATCTTGAAAAATCCTTGCGGCAAAACCAACACGAAGACTTGTAGGAATTGGATCTGCCTGAGCTTGCTGCATATAATAAATTTTAGGACCAAGATTGCTAAGATTAAGACCAACGCTAAGATTATTCCCAATATCGCCCAACAATGGAAGATTCAAATGTTCAGGTCTCCACATGGTTGCGACATCAAAACTAACGGTAGTAGAAACTCCTGAACCTTTTTCTTGACCGGCTCCAGAATCTGAAAGACGGCTATGAATCAACCTGAAATTGAATCCCATCCCCCAATCGTTACTCAATTTAGTGGCGTATCCAAGTGTTAAAGCACCATCGAAAGAACGGAAAGTTCCTATTGGGTCAGGTGAGTTCTCACTGGTTCTTACAAATTCACCAAAATTCATAAACGTTATGCTGGCAGTTATACTACCATTTAAGTCTTCCATATATTGGTAATAGGTTGCATAGTCATAGAATAGATCGAGATTGAACTGTGGCAGCCAATTACTGTGTGTAAAGCTAAATTCCGAACCGGTTAAGAATGCAATACCTGCCGGATTCCAAAAAATCGCCGCAGAATTATCAGCCAAACCAGATCCTGATTCTCCAATACCGCCGGCACGAGAATCTGGTGCAAGAAGAAGAAACGGTACTCCGGCTTCGCCTTGTGCTTCAATTCTATTTCCGAACGACATTATCAATGCAACCAAAATTAAAAGCATCGATACATTTTTCATTTTTACTACCTCCAAAAAAGATATTTATTTCAATCCGTTATATTTTATTTAGAAACATCTGAAAATTTCTGGAATGTCATTTCGACCCGGCGCAAGCCGGGGAGAAATGACAAAACATATTTTTTAAAAGTCTCATTTAATTACTGCTAATTTTCCAAGTACATTATCTTTAAACTGTCCGTCAATAGATTCGACTACAAGTTTGTACAGATAAGTTCCGTTAGCGATCTGATTTCCATCTTCATCGCGTCCATCCCAATCAATTTTAACAAATTTACCTGTTATGTTCGATTCTTCAATTTGTTTTATCCTTCTTCCGGCAATAGAGTAAATTTTTATTTTAGCGTTGATTGCACTACTGATATTGTGTTGAAAAGTAAATGTAGTGTTCGAAGAGAATGGATTAGGATAATTCACTACATCACGGAGGACAATTCCATTATCAGCTGAGACAACTGTGAATGATGCTTCTTGGGTTGATAAATTATTGAATACATCCCATGCTTTAATTTTGATTTTATAATCGCCAGGTGTTTTAGTAAATTTATAATTGATAGTTCCGGTTTTTCCACCGGAGTTCAGATCACCCACAAAGCTGTTTGAAAGATCGATTGCATTTGTCTGATCATCACTCACGATTGCTTCCAACTTATGCCCTATTCCAGTGCCTGTAGTATTTAATCCTGTTTGATCTGAAAGTTTTGCGATTAATGTAAAATTAGGATTAACGAGATAAGAACTTTCGAAATTCACATCGTCAAAATAGATTGATATATCCGGACCTTTACCATCATTCACGGCATAAGGATTCGTTCCGCCAACAATTATTTGATTCGAGTAGCCGACCCCATCAAGAGCACTATTTGATATATAAGAAACGATTTTTCCATTTTTATTTTCATATGAGATGTCTTTAGGAACTACAAACTCAGATTGAAAATCACCATTTGTAACTGTTGCCCTGCCTCTATAAATTAATCCGCCCTGTAGTGTAATAGTGTAATTCATTTCTTTGAATTCAAGAGAGCGTTCAGAATCAAAAACACTTACAAGTGCTTCTCCGTTAAATAAATTTTTTGTTCCGTTAGGATTCCTAACTGTCCCTTTGATCTTAACGCTGCCAAGAGCATTCAACTGAACTGTAGATTGTAAATTCTTTCCATTTACAGAATCGATTGTCGTCTGGTACTGTGGTTCGCCTAGACGAAGAGCAGGGTCTCCAAACAAATGAAACTTCTCATCATTTTCGTAAAAATTAATTTGCTTTGTTAGAAAATACGCTTTGCCGATTCTGACCGGGAGATTATTTATTTCACGAGTAGAGAAAAGATTTGTATATAAAGATTCATTGATTTCGGCGTTGGCAGAAGAATAAACTATTCTTGCTGCAGTGAACGCTGCAATTGAGCCGGCATCTGGCTTGTTATTCATTATTTCGGTAGAGCTTTGAACTGAAGGATCATCATATTTCCCAAAATCGCAAGTTGCAGCAGTTAAGAAGAAATAATTTTGATTTTTCAACTGCGGAATTGTACTAATTTTTTCGAAAACGCTCTCATGCGCCCATACACCTGGATTACCATGACCCACCCAATTTAGAATTAAAGTTCCATTATTAACTGCATCTATGATCGCTTTATTTACATCCGGTTTTCTTCTTCCCGCTCCTGTAAAAACAGTTGGATATGCAGCTAAATAAATTTTATCAACATCAAAATACTTGGGAATTTTATAACCGGCAAGAAATTCTGACTGATAAGTATGAACTGCCCCGTCATCATTTCCAGCTGCTGCAGGTCCGTCATCTGCTACAAGTGTAATTTTGTTCCGCCACAAACCTTTTTCCAATCCGGTTTCATACTTAATAATTTTATTAACAACTGTTTCAGCCTCTTGAGCTGTTTGTACATTCAGCCGCCCGATTGTAAGATCAATTTTTTTATCGCTGCCGGAAACCCGGGCATAATAATCGTCCATCGTATAGGAATATATTTCATCTAACGATTCAGCAGTTTGATATGTGGGAATAAAATTTTTGTTGTACTTTTCACGATTCAGATAATCATAATCACCGTCACCAAATAATAAAATATACGAAGGCTTAATTTGCCAGGTATCATAAGCATATTTAATAAAATCTCTTATCGCGGTAGGATCCAGCACCCCGCCGGAGAATTCATTCATTATGTCATCAACATAAAAAACCTGAGCAGACAATTTGTTTGGAGACTGATTTGACCTGTAAGTTACATAACGTTCCGCCTGTGTTTTAAAATCACGATGCGCTATAACAATCATCTCACTACCCGCAGTATTTCCACGAAGATTGAGCAGTGTAACTTTTATACCGTTTGCAGGAGTTTTGAATGTTGATTGATTAACAGCAAGATACTTTCTAACATTATTCTTTACTTCACTAGCTTGAAATCTAAACTGACCACCACTAATAACTCCATTGCTGATATTTTTAATATTTGCAAAATCAGTTACATCAAATACTTGAATATTACTGTTCGAAAAATTGCTCAGAGTGTATTCGATGTTAGCTGTAGTGTCTTTCGAAAAGAACAATAGATTATCTGATACTGCGCTCAATGTCTTGCGATATTCTATTTCAAAATAATCAATGTAGACCACAGCGTCTAAAGAGCTGGATGAGATTGAAAATTTTAGATTGCTTCTTTCTTGCGATAGTGATCCGGAATAAACCGCTTTATTTACATCTTCGATACCGAAAATATAGCTTACTATTCCAGAGATATTAGAAGAATAGATTTGTAATCCGCTTTCCTCGATACGAAAAGGAATAATTGATTGAGATTTGTTTACAACCCTGAATCTATAGTTAATCGGATTGTTAGGTAAAATTCCATTTAATGTGTTTAAATAAATTCTACTATTGTTTTTGGGTGAATAATCTAAATAGTCTCCAAAATAATCCCGCCCGGTCTTCCCAATATTGGTGCTGTCCCCATCATAACTTTTAAATGCAAGAGTTGATAGCTGAAGAGAAGCATTAGTAACATTTAAAGAAGGTTTTTCCGTTACTCGCTTGCCGCTCGTTGTGCCAATATTAAGCCAATAATAATTCTTTTTAGCATACGGTTGTTTTATCCGCACTATCTTTTGTTGATCCGGGCTGTATTCCCAAAATTCAGTCGGCCTTCCGTAAAACAAAATATAATCACCCGCATCAAATACTCCGTCTTGTTCTCCAACTACTATAATAGCATTTTCAATAGGACTGCCGCTTTTAGAAATTGCAACGTCTTCCGGTAAGGAATAGCCGCCATAACCGAATATCTTTAATTTTCTAGGATCGAGACTGCTAACATTCACTCCTAGGGTCTGTAAATAGTTTCTATCAATTTTATAAATACCTTCTTCTGGAGTTTCTAGCCGGTACCAATCTCCATCAGCAAGTACGGAAGAAGAAGTTTTTTGAAGTTTGATTGGACTGATACCCCAATTCTTTGCTGCATCCCAATTGAGAACTACTGATTCAAGCATATCGTCTTTTATTAGTTGACGATTGGAACCCGCACTAGAAAAAGAGATTTTGATTACAATTTTTTTGAGAAATTTGATAGTGTTAGAGCCACCATCAAATTGAATTGGATAAATTTTTATAGTCTGGACGGGAAGATTTCTGACTAAACCAAATTCGCCAAATGCGACAACATCTTGATTTGAATTTGCTAAGTAATTTTCTCCCTCGATAAATCTTTCAATTGTGCCAATAGAGTCTTTCTCCAACCGAGGATTGGGTAAATACTTTCCGCTCATAGATGAAAAAGTTGAATTTATAATTTGGATTGTATTTCCATACTCAGATGGGACACCAATATTTAATGCCCTAACCTGAACTTGAGGCGAACCGGATTTCGAAATATTTTCAACGAAGCCACCCAGTAATTTCACCTTAACAAATTGTTGCCCTTGGGATGAGATTAGAGTTGTATCGCCGTAGATTGGATTATATTCAAATATGATGGAGTTTAAATCTGAGGAGAGTACCTTGATGTCCTGAGCCGAAACAATCAGATTTAAAACAAAAAAGAGAAATAATAAAGAGAATTTAGTTTTCATCGCTAATGAAATATAAGTTTAGTTATTAAATTTTTCTGCAAGAATAAGAAACTCAAAAGCGGTAAACAAACTCTCTATAATTTTTCTCCGTTTTTCCGGTGCAAAATTTAGGTAAGATACATTCACTTGTCAAGTCAATTAATAAGAATCTTAAAAAACGGAGTTCATCGAGTTTTTAGACCAAGAGTTCCAAGTCTTTCTTCAATGTCTACAATCCCAAAGTTTCTCTATTTTTTTTCGTTGCGTATATGCAGAACTGAATATGTTCTTCTAAAGGAACACCAAGTTCAGCAGTTCCATTAATGATATCTTCACGATTAACTGCGCGAGCGAATGCTTTATCTTTCATCTTTTTGAGAACGGATTTCACTTCAACCTCATCAACACTTCTACTCGGTCGTACATATGCAACTGCCGTTATAAATCCGGCTAATTCATCGCAAGCAAAAAGAGTTTTCTTTAGAAGAGTATCGCGTGGAATATTGGTGTAATCCGCGTGTGACATAATTGCATTCCGGAATTCTTCAGCGAAACCTTTCTCATGAAGAATCTCATTTCCTTTGAAGGGATGTTCTTCCGCTGTTGGATATTTTTCGTAATCAAAATCATGAAGTAATGCTACATTCCCCCAATACAAAATATCTTCACCAAATTTTTCGGCATAAGCTACAACACAAGTTTCAACCGCGTAGGCGTGTTTCAATAAGCTATCGCTCTTGGTATATTCTTGAAGAATTTCCAAACAATAATTTCTATCTCTCATAATATCAGCATTCATTTTTTTACTCCACTCTTTTTCGAATTCGGGTTGTATGACGGACATATATCAGCAAGCACACACTCTCTACACTGCGGACGGCGGGCAAAACAGACATTCCTTCCATGCGATGCCAACCAATGAGAAGAATTAATCCAATAACTTTCAGGTAAAAGTTCCTTCAGATGTAATTCAATTTTTCCCGGATCGGTCGAATTTACTAGACCAAGCAAGTTAGATAATCTTTTCACATGAGTGTCAACGGCAATGGCTGGAATTCCAAAAGCATTTCCGGCAACAACAGAAGCTGTTTTTCTGCCAACTCCCGAAAGTTTAGTAAGTGCATCAAAATCTTTTGGTACTTTACCATTATGTCTTTCAATAAGTTGCTTACAGCAATTACGAATACTTTTAGCTTTTTGCCTGTAAAATCCGGTTGAGAAAATATCCTTCTCAAGTTCTTCGCTCGATACATTAAGATAGTCTTCCGGTTTTTTGTATTTCTTAAAAAGATTTTTAGTAACGATGTTTACACGTTCATCTGTGCACTGCGCCGATAGAATTGTTGAGATGAGTAATTGGAACGGCGAAGAATAATCTAGTGCCGGGCGAACAGCCGGATATTCCTTTCCAAGAAGATCAAAGATTTTTTTCGCATATTTTTTTTGTGAGCCGTTAACCATCTTTTAGAAATCTCTTCTCTTTAATAAACAATCTTTCCACCGGTTTATTATTGATGAGGTGACTCTGAATTATCTCTTCTACATCTTCAGCTATAATTCCACCATACCAAATTTGTTCGGGATATACCACTATGCTCGGTCCAAACGCACAAGCATCTAAACATCCCGTGCCATTTGCCCTAACTTTTTTGTTAAGTCCCAATTCTTTTAGCCGTTTCTTAAAAAGATCGCGAATTTCTAATGAATTTTTATCTGCACAGCAACCGCGAGGATCATTGGGATCTCTTCTGTTTTCGCAAATGAAGATATGTTTTTCGTATCGTGCCATAAATCCTGTTTGTTATTTACGAATATGAAAACGAAAAATTAAATCTATGAATGATGAAATAGAAAAAAGGGAAACAAATGATTTCCCTTCGAGTAGCGCGTACGGGGGTCGAACCCGTGATCTCCGCCTTGAGAGGGCGGCGTCCTGGACCACTAGACGAACGCGCCATTTAATTTTCTTCGGTACAAAAATAATGCTATCAACGGAATAAACAAATCGACTTACATAATTATTAAAATCGGCTTACAAGATTTGATTTCATAAGTCACTAATTATTCATTGACTAAGAAGAATTATTGATCATAATCACTGTTCAAATTCGGTACTCGTTTTCAATTTAAAACAGCAACACGATGTTCTAAAAAGTGAAATCTTTCCAAAAAATAATTTTTAGTCGGCACTCTTATTGCCCTTCCCCTATTGCACAAAATAAGTTGAGAGGTTTATAAGTTAAACGTAATCTAATTATCACAGTGGAAGTATATCAAACTGTCAATCGAATAGTCTTTTTCTCTTTAGTAAAAAAGACGTTCGTGATAAAGAAAGTTATGTGCTTTGTTATACGGACGTTATACGTAAAGAATGACGAGGAATGCATCTATTGTTTAAGTATGCTTGATAACATACTAACATTATAAATTATGTTTGCATTTAACAATATTTCATACTAAGATAATAATAGAATTCTTCATTTTATTTTTACTTTTAGCGAGAAACTTGCTTAAAAAAATAATCGAGCAGTTGCATAGCAAAATTGTAAGGAGAGATATAGCGGAGATACGTATTCCCAAAAAGATCTAATTCAGGGGGTGAGATAGAAACACAAATAAAGGATGACAATTACCATTTTATTATCTCACCACCTGAAAAAAAATTCATCTCCATTGCATGGCTCGATGATTGCAAAAATAACATTGTCGAAAATACTTAAGATGCCTTTAGAGAAATATGTGAGGTATATCGAGCGGAAATTCAATGGGTCAGAGGATAGTCAAGGAAAGCGCCTCTCTTTTTATGCGAAGGTTATAACGAAAAATGGAGATTTGAGATTGGAGATAGCAGATCAACGGCTGTTGAAGCGATATCCCATAAATGAAACGAACCGCAACGCAGTTATTGTTAAAATGATTAATACGAGAAATGAACTATCTGAACATATTGTCGGTGGAATTCTTAAGTTTCAGAAGAAGTTTTGGGAGAGCGGAAAAGAATCGGATATCAAACCTTCGACGTTTAAGCAATTCCTTTCACTGTTTCCATGTCATAGGCTTGATAGATCGAGACTATCAAGATTGGTCTCTGTTTTACCGCTCCAGACCCAGTATGGAAAAATTGTAAGCATGAGAGAGCTCTTCATTACCAGGAAAAGGTTCTTTGCAACTGTAATTAAGAAAGTGATTGATGAATCCGACGAAGCAGTGTCTGATAAAGACATTCAAACTATTCTCCGAAAGCATTACGACATACACATCTCAGTGCGAGTGATCTGTAATTGCAGAAAACTTCTGAACATTCCGAATTACAAATCCCGACTTGCTCACTACTATGGAAAGGATATACGATTCAGCGATTACGTAAAGCTTTCCAAAGGGCAATATAACCGGATTCACTCCGAAGGCGGAGTGTATGAGTTGAGTAGTGCCAACAAGATTCAGTATGCGAAGCATCGATCCGATGTATTGTATATCGGCTCATCGAAAAACATCCGAAAACGCTTGCTGAGTTACTCAGGCAGTAATGGTAAGAACGCGTACCTGAAGCGTTTTACTAATGATTCCGATATTTTCGTCCGGTACTGTTTAACCGAAGATTATCTACAATTGGAAAAACAACCCGCCGCGGCGGGCATTTCAAAGTTACGTATGGCGAATTATCGAAAACAAATAAATTAGGAGGATGACCAAATGAAACTTATTATGTCCGACTATGGCGGATTGAAGAACTTGTGCAATGGCGGATAACGCGGTAGGGAGATGCCGCAATCATTATTTAATTGTTATATTTGTAAAAAAAATCTTAGAAAAAATGACTCAAAAGTTTAAACCGGCTGAAGAATGGCTTTTACAAGCTGAATATGATATGGATACTGCCGAAGCTATGTTTAATAGCGGTCGCTTTATTTATGCAGTTTTTATGATCCACCTTTCACTTGAAAAAGCAGTAAAAGCTGTTTATGCGCAGACTTACGAAGATAATCCGCCAAAAACTCATCATCTTCTTTATCTGATTGAAAAAATTCAGTCTAAAACTATCTTTGATATTCCGGAAAATATTCTTGCTCCTATAAGAGAGATTGATAAAATAAGTGTTCCTGTTCGGTATCCTGAAAATTTGCGTGAATTAGCAAAAGACTTTACATTTGAAACAACTTCAGAAATATTTACTATCTCTAAAGAGGTTCTGTTATGGCTGAAATCAAAATTGACCCTATAAAAGAAACAATTATTAATTTTTTTATTGAGAAGAATATTCAGATTGACAAAATCGTTCTCTTCGGTTCTTATAGTAATGGAACGCCGAATGATGATAGTGATATAGATTTATTAATTTTTTCTAATGCATTTGAAACTAAAAATATTTTTCAAAAAGCTAAAGCTACCGATGGGCTTGAATGGATTTTGGTGAAAAAATTTAAGAAACCCTTTGATATTCTTTACTATGCTATTTCCGAATGGGAAAACTCTAACAGTCTCATAATTACTGAAGCAAAAAAAACTGGTATTATTCTATACTCATAAATATTTCAAGAATTCAGTGTTTATTATATTGAAAACATCCGAAAGCGCTTGCTGAGTTACTCAGGCAGTAATGGTAAGAACGCGTACCTGAAGCGTTTTACTAATGGCTCCGATATTTACGTCCGGTACTGTTTAACCGAAGATTATCTACAATTGGAAAAACAACCCGCCGCCGCGGGCATTTCAAAGTTACGTATGGCGAATTTAGGACGTGAAATAATATTCTTAAAAATAAAAACCTTATTTAACACGTGAGATAAATGAATTATATAATGCGAGATATTGGTACTTTCTATCTCACGTGTTAAATTTTTTTTATTTCACGTCCTAGACCGAAGACAAATAAATTAGGAAGATGAACAAATGAAACCTACTATACAAAACCTAATATCCCGCCTGCGGGAGTTGAAGAACTTCTTCCGAAATCTCCTCAATGCAAGAATATTTTTTGCAGAAGAGAGAGAGAGAGAGAGAGATGAGTTATCGCTTTTCCATAGGGCGAAAGATCGCATTTGCGTTCCTTATCCTCTTCATGCTGATGGCTGCGATTATTGGCATCACCATCCAAGGCTACAACAGTATAATTGAGAATCTTGAGGCAACCAACAAAGAGGCGTCAAAACAGGGTGCGGCAGGTAACGTAAGGTTCAGCATCGCACAGCTTATTATGTACGCTAACGACTATATCATCACGGAAAAAGAACACTACCGATTCATGTTCGAACAGCAGCGTGCTCGAGTTGAGAACTACCAGAAAAAACTGCGTGAGTTCGAACTTTCAAGCAACAAACTTGCCATAGCCGATTCGATTTCCGCCGATTTAGACTCCATATATGTGTATGCGAATCAAATCTTCGCGATTCCACGCCCGCGATCTTCTCCGGAAGCTGCAGCGCTGATGGAAATAATGAATTACACGTTTGGAGATGCTGTGAACCGGAAGACAACGGAATTCTTTGACTTAGTTTTCCGAAGAATTGAAGAGCACAGAATCCAATCGGCGCGTGGAAAAGAACAGATGCTGAACACTATCTATACTGTGTTCTTTCTCGGCTTGCTCGCAAGTTTAGTCGTCGTGTATCTGACTGTGAAGAAGATTGCAAAGCCAATTACAATGGTAGCGAAAGCGGCAAACTCAATTGCTAACGGCGATTATTCACAGCGTCCGATGGTCTCAACACGAGATGAGGTTGGCTTGCTGGCACGCTCATTCTCCCGGATGGCTGAAGCGATTGAGGGGACGCATCAAAATTTAGAGGCACGCAAACGCTTCACAGAAAACATTGTTGCTACGGTTCCATCAGGTTTACTTGTCATCGGAAAGCCTGCCCGCCTCAGTGGGTCTGGCGGGGAATCGGAAGTTCTCTCTGTCAACCGAAGTTTCTGTGAGCTATTCAACGTAACAGGTCTGCAAGTCGTTGGCAAAACCGTTGATACAGTGCTTCAGACTATCGGGTTTTCGAAGAAGTGCAGGGATGCGATCGCTGTGCGAATGCCGTTCCGTAATTTGGAGTGCACATGTTCCATTCCCGGTAAAGGGGAGCTGACTCTCAATCTGACGCTTTCTGGAATACGTGTTGCAGAAGAAGAAGCTCTCTTAGTGATAGAAGACATCACCGAGCGTAAGCTTGCAGAAGAAGAACTTCGCAAATTAAGCAGAGCCGTTGAGCAAGGTCCGGCTTCAATTATTATAACAGATCAAAAAGGTAATATTGAATATGTAAATGAAAAATTTTGTGAAGTAACCGGTTATTCAAGAGAAGAAGCTATCGGTAAAAAACCGAGTATCGTGAAATCAGGTTATCACGATAATAAATTTTATAAAGAATTGTGGAATACTATTCTTTCCGGAAATTTATGGCAGGGAGAAATTTTAAATAAAAAAAAGAATGAAGAATTGTATTGGGAATCCGTATCGATTTCCCCTCTCGTTAATAATGAAGGAGAAATAACTCATTTCGTTGCTGTCAGAGAGGATATTACCGAAAAGAAAAAGATGATAAGTGAATTGATAGAGGCAAAAGAAAAAGCCGAAACAGCGAACAAACTTAAAGATGCATTTATAGCCAATATGTCCCACGAAATAAGAACCCCATTGAACGGTATTTTAGGAATGACGAGCTTAATTAAAGATATATATGCACAGCACATTAAAGAGGAAGATGAAGAATTATTTTATGGAATTGATGATTCAAGCAAACGAATAATTAGAACGGTTGATATGATACTAAACTATTCACGACTCCAAACCGGCGAATTACCTGTCAGTCCCGAAGCAATAGAACTCTCATCAATTTGTGAAAGATTGGTTAGAGAGTTTCAAACAGCCGCAAAATCAAAATCCCTCGAACTGTTATTCGAAAACAGATGCAAAGACTCTACTATACTTGCCGATGAATATTCAGTAACTCAAGCAATTTCCAACTTGATAGATAATGCAATTAAGTATACAAAGAAAGGATTTGTTAAAGTGATTCTATACAAAAACAGTAGTGATGAAATAATGGTTGATGTAAAAGACAGCGGAATAGGAATGACCAAAGAGTATACAGATCATATATTCGAGCCAAACAGTCAGGAGGAAATGGGTTACGGAAGAGCATACGAAGGCGTTGGTCTGGGTCTTTCTTTGGTAAAGAAGTTTTTGCATTTGAACGATGCGGTAATCTCAGTTGAAAGTAAAAAAGGAGAAGGGACAACAATTACAGTTAATTTTGGAAAGGTAGTTCAATTTGTTAAAGAAAAAACTGGTTCGGAAAAAATTGCCAATGTTGTTGAAACTCAGGAAACGAAAAAAGACCGGTTAGTGCTTTTGGTTGAAGATGATTCAATAAACCAGGATACAATAAAAAGATTTATCTCAAAAAGTTACAACGCATTAACAACCGATTCTGCCGATGAAGTTATAGAAATATTAAAAAACAATGAGGTTGATATTATATTGATGGACATATCAATCAAAGGAACAAAGAACGGATTGGAACTGACAAAAGAATTAAAAGCGTCAAAGGAATATTCGCGCATACCGGTAATAGCAGTAACGGCACACGCATTTGATAAAGACCGCATAAATTCATTAGAAGCCGGCTGCGATGATTATATTTCAAAGCCGTTTACGAAACAATCATTGCTTGATATGATAGCGAAGTTTGTGTAGTGGCAGATACAGCAAGCTTTAAAACAATAAGCGGAAGCAATACTGTGAGTGCAAACTTAACCGGATTATCCAGCGGTGTTGCTTATTACTGGAGAGTCCGTTCATTTGATGGTACTGTATATTCTTATTCGCCAATTGTAAGCTTTACAAAAAAAACTCAATGAGTGGGATAAACAAAAGATTACTTCGCAGTTCACAAAAAGAAATTTTGGGACAGTATAATATGGGCATTTCTAATGAGTTACTGCAAATAGAAAAAGGTTGACAATCAACCGATTATCAACCTTTTATAATTCCCTCAATAATGTTATCCACTTTCAAGATTGGTTTCTTCTTTAAGAACAAACTTAAAAGAATCACTTATCTTCTTAAGGCTGGTTCTAAAAACTATCTTTTGTAAAAATTTAACCACGCCAAAAATCGGCGGGCAAGCGCAGAGAACGCAAAGTCCGCAGAAAATATTGAAGTTTTTAGAACCACCCTTAATGAAATCTTGATTTTGTGTGGCATAGAAACTTTAGGTAAACCAAGATTAAGTTGAGTTAATAATGTTGTATATTACTTTTAATAATAATTGAGAGATACTTTCGTCTTATAGAAATGACAGAGAAAGAAATGTATAAAGCAAGAGCCGAAGGGTTGAACCGCGTGGCGGAACTTCACCAAGAAGTATCTGATTCAAGCTTTTTAGAGTTTATGAGTTACGTCCGCGAAGTTGCCATACAATACAAACAAAATCCAGATACTATTCAACAAGAGATACTCGAGAAATCTGAAATTAGAAAAAAACTCAACCAGTTATTTCAAAATGAACCCGTTTGAAGAAGCATTAAAAAGTATAGATGAGTTTTGCTCCAATCATAAAATCCCTTATTCCATAATTGGTGGACTAGCGTTAATCTCACATAAAATCCAAAGAACCACAAATGACATAGATATAGCACTATTGGTTAATTTGGAGAACATAGAAAGTATTGGTGGACAAATTATCGAGAGTTTTGAACCTCTCCTTCCTAACCCAATTCCATTTTTTCAAAAATATTTCGTTCTCCCGGTTTTTGATAAGCAAACTAAAATGAGAATTGATTTTGCGGCGGGGCTAACCGGTTTTGATAAACAAGTAGTAGAAAGAAGTAAACGAAAAGAGTTTGGAAATCTTTCTCTTCCGTTTTGTACTGTAGAAGATTTAATTCTTTATAAGCTTTTTGCTGGAAGACCAAAAGACACAGCAGATTTACACGAGATCTCAAGAAAGCATAAAAATTTACTTGATAGAGACTATCTTTTAATCATGCTTGAAGATTTTACAAGATTAGAGCGTGAAGATATGAAAGAGAATTTCCTCAAAATTTTCTAGTATTAAAAGGCCGCAAGTAGCTGCGGCTTTTTATTTAATACATTTGATTTCTTACGCTGTAACAGTTGCCTTTTCAGCGAGTTCCATCCCCTTTTCAATGGCTTGTTTGTTAAGTGGAATGAGATGGTAATATCTTTCCGGAAGAACTTTTTTAATCCCCTCGATAATGTTATCCATCTTAAGGATTGGTTTCTTTTGCAGAAACGCACCAAGAATGATCATATTCATCACTTTAGAATTCTTCAATTTAGTCGCTTCATTTGCTGCTTCTATCGGTACGATTTCAATATCCGTTCGTGTGGGTGGATTTAAAATTGTGCTGGCTTCATAGATTAAAAGTCCACCCGGCTTAATCGCTTTTTCAAATTTATCCAAAGATGGTTGGTTTAACGCAATTACCGTATCAAACTTTGTAAGAATTGGTGAACTTATTTTAGTATCGCTTATGATTGAGATACAGTTAGCAGTTCCGCCCCGCATTTCTGGACCATACGAAGGCATCCAGCTGACTTCTTTATCTTCAATTACACCGGCATAGCAAAGAATTTGGCCCATCGTTAAAACACCTTGTCCGCCAAATCCGGCAATGATCATTTCTTCTTGCATAATTATTCTCCCTTCTCTGCTTTAGGTACTTTAATATCGCCCAGCGGATAGTACGGCAGCATATTTTCTTCCATCCATTTATTAGAATCAACCGGAGTCATTTTCCAATTTGAAGGACAGTTGGATACAATCTCAACAAAGCTCAATCCTTTTTTAAGTTCTTGATATTTGAAACCGTTCATGATTGCCTTCTTTGCTTTACGAACATTCACCGGATTATTAACTGCTGTCCGCGTGCAATAATAAACTCCCGGAAGTTGAGCAATTAGCTCCGTAATTTTTAAAGGATTACCCATTATGGAAACATCGCGTCCGTGAGGTGTTGTTGTTGATTTCATACCGGGTAGAGTAGTAGGAGCCATTTGTCCGCCAGTCATTCCGTAAATTCCATTATTGATAAAAACTATCAAAATATTTTCGCCGCGGTTACAAGTGTGAATTGTTTCTCCGGTTCCAATTGCTGCTAGATCACCATCGCCTTGATAAGAAAAAACATATTTATCAGGCAGCACTCGTTTGATTCCGGTAGCTGCAGCAGATGCGCGTCCATGCGGCGCTTCCGTCATATCTATGTTCATATAGTTGTACATAAATACTGAACAGCCAACCGGTGCAACACCAATAGTTTTATCTTGAATACCGAGTTCGTCAATTACTTCTGCAATTAATCTATGTGCAACACCGTGCCCGCAGCCGGGGCAATAATGCATCGGAGTATCAATCAAAGTTTCGGTTCTTTCAAAAACCAAATTATCATTTGTACAAATGCTTTCTTCGGCAATCACCTCTGAAAAGTGTTGTTCTTCAGTCATTGTTTTTTCGTTCATACTGTTTCTCCTACAAATTTTTCTTCGAGCTTATGAAGAATTTCTTCCGGAGTTGGAACGATGCCGCCCATTCTTCCGAGAAACTCCACCGGTATTTTCCCATTCACCGCAAGACGAACATCTTCTACCATTTGACCGGCATTCATCTCAACAGTTAAAAACCCTTTAACTTGATCAGCGAGTTTATTCAATTCATCATAAGGATATGGATAAACCGTTATTGGTCTGAACACACCAACCTTAATTCCTTTTTCGCGGGCAAGTTGTGCCGCTTTCTGGCAAATACGTGCAACCAATCCAAACGCAACTAGAATTATTTCTGCATCATCGCATTCAAATTTATCAAATCGAATCTCTTCCTTTTCAATAGCTCTATATTTTCTCTGGAGATGAAGATTAACTTCTTGCATTTGGTCCGGCTGAATATGAAGCGATGTAATAAAATTCCGTTCACGCGTTTTCGGTTTACCAACTGTTGCCCATTCCGGATCTTCAGTTGATCTTGGCAATTGATCAGGAAGTTGAACCTTTTCCATCATCTGTCCAAGTGCACCGTCTGTTAAGATCATAACCGGATTTCTCCATTTGAAAGCAAGATCAAAACCAAGTTTAACATGATCAACCATTTCCTGAACTGTTGATGGTGCAAGAACAATTAATTTATAATCGCCGTGTCCGCCGCCTTTAACTGCTTGGAAATAATCACCTTGCGATGGTTGAATAGTTCCTAATCCGGGACCACCTCGCACTACATTAACAAGCAAGCAAGGAAGTTCAGCACAAGCAATGTATGATATTCCTTCCTGCATTAAACTTATACCGGGTGATGAAGAGGAAGTCATCACTTTCTTTCCTGTTCCCGCAGCGCCGTAAATCATGTTGATTGAAGCAATTTCACTTTCCGCTTGAAGAACAACCATACCTGTTCTCTGTAAAGCATCTTGTGTCAAGTATTCTAATATTTCTGATTGTGGAGTAATCGGGTACCCGAAGTAACCATCGCAACCGGCAAGAATTGCAGCTTCGGCAAGGGCTTCGTTACCTTTCATCAATTTAAGTTCTTTCATGAGTTCACCGTTACTGTTATGTCGCCAGTTACATTAGTTATTGTTGCTATTTGTTCTTTCCTTTTTTCTGTCTTGCGGTAAACTTTAATTATACCATCGGGACAAACCAGAGCGCAATTAGTGCAGCCTGTACAGTTATCTTCTATTTTTACAATATAGTGATAACCTTTAGAGTTGATTTTGCGTGATAGTTCGAGCGATTCTTGAGGGCACGCAACTGCGCAAAGTTCACATCCTTTACATTTTTCGATATCAATTAAGATATCGCCTTTCACTTTAGCCATATTTTTCACCTTTTGTTTGAAAAATAAAAAAGGTTACAGCTTATGGCCGTAACCTTTCATTATGGATTTCTGTTTATGATTTATTTCGATTAATATTATTTTCATCTTAAGCCGAGATTAGATACGAATTCATAGGAACTAACGTGCCAACTGCTTTTCCCTTTCATTCAATTCAGTGATCGTTAAGATACGTTTAATCACTATTTTTCAATGCTTGTTGAGCTATCTCTCTCAAAAGACACCACTCGTCAATCACTTTTTTTATTTTTGAGAAGATAAAATTAATTTTGAGAAAAATTATTCTAAGACTGCCCTAACGAAAAATAAGGAAAATTTATGGAAGTTCAAGGAGGGAATTAAGAAGAACACGATCAAGAACAAGAGCCCGTCAAAAATACGCCGGGCAAGCAAGAGCATGAACAAAAAAGAATTATTGAATGATTAGAAGAAACTGGATTATTGATACTCGATACTAACTACTCAATACTAAACCAAGATTGTTAAGTTATATTCTAGAACACCATCATCGGAAGGAATATCTTCTCCGTGTTCCTTTAGACTTTCAATATATCCTTCAATAGCTTCTTTGACCATTAATAACGATTCTTCGATCGTTGCACCATATGTAACACAGCCCGGTAAGGTTGGTACCGTAACAGTATATCCACCTTCATTCTCTTTTCTTAATAGGACTTTATAATTCAATACCATTATTTTGATTCTTTTTTTTCTTTGATTAAAATAAACCTACAAAGAATACACTTCTTTTTCAACGGGTCTCTATGTACAACAAACTAAATATTCAAATTCTCGGGTTGATTCATCTCAAACTCCCACCGCAATGGGTTATCTTCAATGTACTTTCTGATGTTAAATAATTCTTTCTCGTTACGAATGATACGGTCATAAAAACGCGACTGCCATGAGAAACTATTAAAATCATTTTTATTAGCCCAGCGTTTTACTGAACCTTTGAATTGGTTAATTATTACCGACAACGAATTTTTGATTGGTCTGCCAAATTGTTTATCAGTTTTATTTTGTAAAGACTCGCCGCGGCGAGTCTCGTTTGGGATGTTCTCGTTTAATATTATTATTCCATGAAAATGATTCGGCATCACTACATAATAATCTAATTCAACATTAGTCCTTACTAGTTTAGTTTTCAACCATTCTTCTTCAACAACCTTTCCTAATTCATTTATTTTCATCTCACCATTAACAATCTTACCAAACCATTCTTCATGGTCTTTGGTATTAATCGTAACGTAATACCACCACGGATTCGCATAATCCCAAACGTTCAACCGTGCTGATTCAATACGGTATTTGTTTTGGTATTTTGACATATAATAAGATAATTGTAAAAGAAACTAATTCGTTTGTGAATAATATTCTATTAAAATGAGATGTAGCATCGGTACGTATTTATGTCTGTCGAACCGAAATATTTCTGCAGAGACTTGCCGCGGCAAGTCTCTACGTTGGAAAGATAAAAAATTTATTTAACTCCAAGTTCTGCATGTTTGTCTGCATGATAGGAACTGCGAACGAGCGGTGATGATTCTATTGCTTTCAAACCAAGCTGCAATCCGTAATCTTTATAGAATTGGAATTCATCCAATGTAACATAACGGTGAACCGGCAAATGATTTTTGGTTGGTTGAAGATATTGACCGATTGTCATTATATCGCAGCCGTGATCGAATAGATCGTTGATCAATTCAATAACTTCTTCTTTTGTCTCGCCGATTCCAACCATTATTCCGCTTTTTGTCCTAAGTCCGTGATCTTTGAACCAGCGAATCAAATCAAGACTGCGTTCATACTTTGCTTGCGGGCGGACACCATGATACAATCTCTTTACTGTTTCTAAGTTGTGATTAAGAATATCGGGCGGGTTTTGCAAAATAATTTTGAACGATTCTTCTTCACCTTTAAAATCCGGTATTAAAATTTCGATTGTTGTCTCCGGCATTTTTTGGCGTATCAATCGAACAGTTTCAGAAAATATTGACGCGCCGCCATCTCTCAATTCATCACGGTCAACCGATGTGATTACCACATGCCGGAGTTCTAACGTTTCGACCGATTCCGCTACCCGTCTCGGTTCATCAAGATCGAGTTCATTAGGTATTCCAACTTTGATATTGCAGAAACCGCAGCTTCGGGTACACGTATCACCTAAGATCATAAATGTTGCTGTTCTTCTGTTCCAACATTCGGCAAGATTAGGACATTTAGCTTCTTCGCAAACAGTATTCAATTTGGATTTGCGCATAAGTTCGTGAACTTCTTTATAATTCTTTCCGGTAGGAAGACGAACTTTTAACCAATCGGGACGTTTGCCTAATTCAGGTCTTTCGTTCTCAATTGTCTCAGCAAATTTTTTCTGGTGTTGGTTAATCATTAAAATTTTCCTTCTTGCTCTTGCTTGCCCGGCGTATTTTTGACGGGCTCTTGCTCTTAAATTATTGTTGTATCAAAATTTTCTAATGTATCTTTAACTGATTTCAAAAATTTTCCGCCCAGCATTCCATCAACTAAACGGTGATCATGGCTCAAAGACAAATACATCATCGGTTTAATTGCAATACTTTCAACACCATCGTTCTCAACAACAACCGGTTTCTTAGTTACAGCACCAACGCCAAGTATTCCAACTTCCGGTTGATTAATTATCGGCGTTCCAAACAAAGAACCGAACACGCCATAGTTAGTAATTGAAAATGTTCCATCCATAATATCATCAGGAACAAGTTTTTTTGTTCGTGAGCGGTTGCCGATATCGGCAATTGATTTAGCAAGTCCGCGAACATTTTTTTCATCCGCATTTTTGATATTCGGAACTATCAAACCATTCGGTTCAACAGCTACCGCAATGCCGAGATTGATATATTTCTTCATTAAAATATTATTCCCATCAATTGAAGCATTCATCAACGGAAATTCTTTAAGTCCTCTTATAACAGCAAATGAGATGAATGGCATATATGTTAGTTTGATCCCTTCGTTAGCGGCAAATGCTTCACGATTCTTTTCGATAAAGTTGTGAATACGTGACATATCAACTTCTATAATCGCCGTAACGTGAACTGAAGTATTACGGCTATTGATCATGTGATGCATAATTCGCTGCCGTATATTATCCATCGGGATTACTTCAACGCGTTGACCGGGTGTAAACTTTGGTGCGTCTACTCTTGGTGTTGGAATTGATTCAACTTTTGAAAATGAAACACTTCCGCTCTTTCTGTTTTGAATATAACTGAGAAGATCGTTTTTAGATAATCTTCCTCCTATACCACTGCCAGGAATAGTTTCTAATTCGCTCATAGAAATTCCTTCAGCACGAGCGATATTCAAAACCAAAGGCGAGTAAAACCTGTTTGATGTAACAATCGGTTCTCTTTGGTTGGAAATATTTATATGCTTTTTTTCTTGCTCTTGCTTGCCCGGCGTATTTTTGACGGGATCTTGCACATGTTCTTGATCTTGATCGTGCTCTTGCATTAACTGTTTCGGTTTAACAATTCCGCCGCTTGTAGAAATTTTTGCAATTGTGACTCCAACAGCAACAGTATCATTCTCTCCAAATAAAATTTCTGCAAGTGTACCGTCCACTGGTGATGGAACCTCGGTATCAACTTTATCTGTACTTATTTCAAAAATTATCTCATCTCGTCTCACCTTGTCGCCAACTTTTTTATGCCATTTTAAAATCGTTCCTTCCATAATAGATTCACCCATCTTTGGCATCGGAACTTCGATCAGTTCTCCACCGACCTGTCTGGTTGATGGCACTTCGACTTCTCTCGGAATAACAATATTCTTCTCAATGGTTTCAGATTGATCACCATTCGTTTCAATTATTGCTACGATTGTTCCTACTTCAACTGTCTCTTGTTCAAATACTTTAATATCCACCAACACACCATCTTCCGGAGATGGAATTTCAGTATCAACTTTATCGGTGCTTATCTCGTAAATGATCTCATCCTTTTTAACTTTCTCACCTTTCTTCTTATGCCATTTGATCAGCGTACCTTCATTAATACTTTCACCCATCTTGGGCATTACGATATCAACTTTCATCGCTTCACTTCTCCATTATTTTGTAGAACAGATTTTCAATCTGTTCACACGCAGATTGGAAATCTGCGTTACTATTTAATAAGATAACAATTATTTATTTGTAGAACTGATTTTCAATCTGTTCATACGCAGATTGGATATCTACGCTACTATTTAATAAGCCAACAATTATTTATTTGTAGAACTAATCTTCAACCTGTTCATACGCAGATTGGAAATCTGCGTTACTTTTTAATAATCTAACAATTGTTTAAGTGATTTATATATTTTTTCTCTTGTTGGAAGAACAGCATACTCCAATTTTGGATGATATGGAATAGGTGCATCTAAAGCGCCAATTCTCCTCACAGGTCCATCGAGCACCTCAAAACAATTCTCCATAATGAGCGCCGCAATCTCCGCGCCAAATCCTGCAGTTATAGTATCTTCGTGAATGACGATTGCTTTGCCAGTCTTCTTCACCGATTTGTAAATTGATTCAACATCAAGCGGTGCAATTGTTCTGATGTCAACAATCTCAAGGGAGTATCCTTCATCTTCAAGTTTTTTAGCAGCAAAATTCGATTCATGTACCATAGCCCCGTAAGTAATAATCGAAAGATCATTCCCTTCTCTAACTATTTTTGCTTTCCCGAACGGTACTAAATAATCCGAATCCGGTTCCGGTGAAGTCGCATAACTTTGACGGTACAATCCTTTGTGTTCCAAGAATAGAACCGGATCATTTAAACGCAGAGCGGTCTTTAATAATCCTTTCGCATCAGCAGCATTCGATGGATATGCAATTAATAATCCCGGCATGTGAGAGAAAAATCCTTCAATGTTCTGGCTGTGATACAATCCGCCGTGGATATATCCGCCAACAGCAACTCTTGTAACAACAGGCGCTTCAAATAAATTATTAGACCGGTAACGGTACATGACCATCTCATCTCGGAACTGCATGAATGCCGGCCAAATGTAATCTCCAAACTGGATCTCAATGCATGGCTTCAATCCTCCAAGAGCCATTCCAATTGCCATTCCGGCTATACTTGCTTCGGCAAGTGGAGAATTAAAAACTCTTTCAGTTCCGAATGCTGTTGATAAACCTTTTGTTGCGGTGAATACGCCTCCCTTTCCATCTGCAACATCTTCACCGAAAAGATAAATTTTATCGTTGCGTTCCATCTCTTCTCGAAGCGCATGATTAATTGCATCAACTAAAACAACCGGTTTACCTTCATGAGTCATCTTTTCATATTCAAGCCGGTCACGTTTACCGGATTCATCCAAAACAAATTGTGTTGCAGTTTCCGGTTTAGGATCTTCTTGCTTCAATGCCCAATCGGCAGCTTCATTTACATGATATGTAATTTCTTTTTTGAATTCGTTATAAGAAAGTTCAGTTAAAATTTCTTTCTTCAAAAGAACATTTGCAAAAAGTTCAATCGGGTCTTTCTTCAAATCTTCTTTCAACGATTCATCCGGACGATATTTTTTCTGATCATCTGAAGATGAGTGAGAGAGCAACCTCACAACGTGTGCTTCAACAAGTGCCGGACCTTTGCCCTGACGCGCATACTTAAACGCAGATTGTGCGACAGCATTAACTTGGAGGAAATCAGTTCCATCAACTTCCATTCTGCAAAGATTATCGTAACCTTTCATCATCTCGCTGATAGAAGAATTTTTTCCTCCGGTTTGATCTTGAACAGGAACCGAAATTGCCCACTTATTATTTTGAATAACGAATACAACAGGTAATTTTTCTCGTGATGCCCAATTGACAGCTTCGTGAAATTCTCCTTGTGAGGTTGTCCCTTCACCGCTGCTTACATAAACAACACCGTTGATTCCCTTCTTCCTCATTGCCATTGCCGCACCAACAGCTTGCAAGAACTGTGTACCGGTTGGACTCGATTGAGTTGGTACATTAAATTCTTTTGAAGTCCAGTGACAAGGCATCTGTCTTCCTCCCGTCATGGGGTCATCGGCTTTGCCAAGAAAACCGAGAAAAAGATCTTCCGGTTTCAAACCAAGAGCCAGCATGAAACACATATCCCGGTAATACGGAAACGCCCAATCAGTTCCTTTTTGCATCGCAAGACCAAAAGCGATTTGTGTTGCTTCATGTCCTGCGCCGGCGATATGAAAAAATGCCTTACCTTGTTTAAGAAGGTTCATCACCTTGTTATCCATTGTACGGGAAAGATTCATTAAACGAAGAACATTCATCAATTCGTTTTTCGTCATCCCGCCAAATGAATCTATCTTTCCGGTTGGAGTTGAACCATTACTTTTATCTATTGTTGCTTCGATTTTTTCTTTTGCCATTTATATTTTCCCTCTCTGCGTCTCTGTGTCTCTGCGGTGAAAAATAATTTCCACTTGAGCTGAAATTCACAAAGGAATGGTTAAAAGATTTTTCAAATAATTATTTTTTTCTTTTACCGAATGTGAATTGTAACCAAATACTTCTGTAAACTTTTCAATCAACTTTCCTTTCACTTCATCAAGTTTAATTTCTCTTTCAAGCTCCCGCTGAAGCGAAGTAACATCTTTGTCTTTGATGCCGCACGGAATGATACCGTTGAAAAATGAAAGATCGGTATTAACATTAAATGCAAAACCGTGCATCGTTATCCATCGGCTAACTTTAATTCCCATTGCCGCAATTTTTCTCTCGCCAATCCAAACTCCGGTATATTCTGGATTACGTTCTGTCTTTAATCCATATTCAGCACATGATTGGATGATAACTTCTTCAAGTCCACGCAAGTATTGATGTGTATCCTCTTTCCAATCACTCAGTTTGATTATCGGATATCCAACAATCTGACCCGGACCATGATAAGTAATATCTCCGCCCCGGTCAATATCGTAAACGCTTACGCCAAGTTCCTTAAGTTTTTCTTCCGAACTGATTAAATTTTCTTTATCAGCAACTTTACCAAGAGTGTAAGTATGAGGATGTTCGAGCAAAAATAATGTATCATTAATTTCGTTACGATAACGAAGATCGAAAACTTCTTTCTGCAAGTCCCATGCTTGTTTATAATCAATCCTGCCGAGATCGCAATAATCAAAAATTCTATATATGGATTGATTCGCCATACGCGTTAGCCGCCGCTTCCATTATTGATTCTGATAATGTCGGATGCGCATGAACTGTCTTAACGATTGACTCATATGTCGCCTCCAAAGATTTTGCGAGTGTGAGTTCGGCAATCAACTCGGTTGCTTCGGGTCCGATAATAT
Source organism: uncultured Melioribacter sp. (assembly GCA_964449775.1). Lineage (GTDB taxonomy): Bacteria > Bacteroidota > Ignavibacteria > Ignavibacteriales > Melioribacteraceae > Fen-1258. Next base: position 33,100 of record CAYVBQ010000036.1, read on the forward strand.
GCGCTCCAAGAAGTTCACCGTACTTTGCATCAAAAATTAATTTTACAAATCCATCCCGCTCCCCAACCGCGAAAGCTTTCCCGCTCGCCATGAATGGAAATTTTCCTATCTTCAATTCATATCCGGCTTCGCGCGCTTTGGACTCGGTCAATCCAACGCTTGCAACTTGAGGAATGCAATATGTACATCCCGGGATGTTATCGTAATTGATAGGATAAGGATTCAACCCCTTGATTGTTTCCACACAATGAATTCCTTCCGATGATGCTACATGCGCAAGCCATGGTGGACCAATTACATCTCCAATCGCAAAAATTCCGGGAACGTTTGTTTGATAATTGCTTTTATCAACCTTGATATGATTCTTATAAAGTTCAATACCTAATTCTTCCAATCCAAATCCTTTTACATTTCCGGTAACACCAATTGCGCTTAAAACTTTTTCAGCTTTGAGTTCAATCTTTTTACCGTCCTTCTCGATAGAAACTACAACTTCATTACCGTTAACTTCAGCCTTCTCAACTTTTGTTGAGGTGTAAATTTCAATTCCTTTCTTTTTGAAAATTTTCAAGAGCGTATCTGATACTTCCTTATCTTCAACAGGAAGAATTTGATCTAGCATTTCCACTATTGTAACTTTTGTCCCGAGCACGCTATAGAAGTAAGCGAACTCAATTCCAATCGCTCCAGCTCCGATGACAATTAAATCTTTTGGTTGAGCCGGTAGGTTCATCGCTTCGGTTGATGTAACAATGTTTTTTCGGTCAACAGGAATTGACGGAAATGTCTTAGGACGCGCTCCGGTGGCAATAATTATTTTATCGGCGGAGATGGAATCAATTTTCTTCTTATCGTTATCAAAAATATCAATCTGGTTTTTCGATGTTAACTTCCCAAATCCGCGTATGCGATCAATTTTATTTTTCTTTATAAGGAATTCGACATTCTTGGTGATGCGATCTGAAATATCACGGCTCCGTTTGATGATCTTGCTAAAATCAAAACTCAATCCTTCCACTTTAATTCCAAATTCACCGGAATGATTTTTCATCAGATCGAAAATTTCGGCATTCTTTAGTAAAGATTTTGTAGGAATGCATCCCCAATTCAAACAAATACCGCCAAGATTATCTTTATCAATTACGACAGTTTTAAAACCCAATTGTGCAGCCCGTACTGCGGCGACATAACCGCCTGGACCACCGCCAAGAATGGCAATATCATAAGTTTTACCCATCTAATTCGCCTTATTGAATGGAAATAATTGCGCTCAAATATATATAAGAGTGAAGCTAAAACAAACATTACATCCTTTAGTCAGAACAATCAACATGACAGGAATGTTCATTTTGTACTAATCTTTTTTCGGAGGAAGAAATGATGGAAATATTTTTCTCTGAATAAACTTACAATTATAAGTTCAACTCTAAGTAGAGACGCAGAATCTCTTACTTATTTTGTATGAGATTCTTCTTCCGTTCTTAGCGGGATCGGAATCAATCCTTTTAAGAAAAGATAATCATCAGCACACCAATAAACATAACAGTGGCACCACCGAGACGCTGCTTCATTTTTGGCTCTTGCAAGAAATAACTTCCTATTAAAACTGAGAACATTCCGGTTAATCTTTTGAGTGAAACAACATACGCAACAAGGGTCATAGATATTGCGGCAAAATGGAATATGTAAGAACATGTTGTTAAGAAGCTAACCATGAACAAGTTTGTTTTTGCTTCTCTAATTTTTTTTAAATCAAATTTCTTTTGAGAAATTACCATAATTGTTGTGGAGATAAAAACAACAATGTTGAGGAAAGTTATGTATTGAAAAACAGAAGAATTGTTCAAAGCCATCTTATCGAACGCACCGGATATTCCCCAAAGAGTTGCCACAATCAACATTAATCTTGTGCCTTTGTTTCTGATTATTGCTCTAAGAGGTTCTAATACACTCATATTTTTTAGATCAATATTCAGCAAGTAAGAACCAACTACAATTAGAACTACCCCACCTAATCCCAATAAGCTGGGAAATTCTCCAACAAGAATCGGTGCTGTGATAAGTAAGACTAATGGTGTAAAACTAAGCATTGGCATTACGGTGGAGATTTCCCCCTTTGATATTGCCCGCATGTAAAGAACGGTATTAATAATTTGGATTGTTCCAGAACCGGCAAAGCCAATCCAGAATTGGGTGTTGAATTTCAACTCAATAAAGAAAAGTGAAATTGGAAAGAGAAGAAACGGGATTAGATTGTTCGACCATGAAATTATAAGCGGATCTACTTGCGCGGATGCTTTCTTAATGAATAAGCTTCTAGTGCTTTCTGATACCGGATTTAGTAAAGCTGGTATAAGCCAAATCATGATTTTCCTATTTTTAAAATTTCTAAAAGCTAATTCATAAATAGCACAACATCGTACACACTTTCTAGTATTACTAA